>DATAON010000034.1:0-2683 GCA_036265715.1 Solirubrobacterales bacterium
GTGCCGGTGTGTCCCTGGGGGAATGTTGCCCGAAGGGCGCGACATGCAATCTGTCATTTGCGCCCCATAGGGGCGCACCAACATCGCGGAGCAGGTCCCGAAGGGACGCGACTCAATTCCCCCAGGGACACACCGGCACCCCTCCGATGCCGACCTCCAAGCAACGTAGTCTGCCCGCGTGACTCGCCAATGGTGGACCCTCGCCGGCGCTTGCGCCGGGCTCTTCCTGCTGATGCTGGACTCGACCGTTGTCGCGCTGGCGCTGCCGGTCATCCACGAAGAGCTCGACGCCTCCTCGGAGGCCCTGCAGTGGGTGATGAACGGCTACCTGTTGACGATTGCGATCCTCGTGATCAGCGCTGGCCGGCTCGGCGACATGTTCGGCCGCAAGCGTGCCTTCCTGGTCGGCATGGCGGTCTTCGCCGTCGGTTCGGTGGTGTCGGGGACGGCGACGGGGCCGGAGATGCTGATCGCCGGCCGGGTGGTCCAGGGCATCGGCGCGGCCCCGATGCTGACGCTCTCGCTGGCGCTGATTTGCAACGTCTTCCCGGGCCGGGTGGAGCAGGCGCGGGCGCTGGGCATCTGGGCCGCGGTCTCGGCGGTGGCGCTGGCGATCGGCCCGCTCGCCGGCGGCCTCCTGATCGAACTCGACTGGCGGGTGATCTTCTGGGTCAACGTCCCGATCGCCGCCCTCGGGTTCGCGATCATGGCCTTGGCGGCGCCGGAGTCGACCGACCCCGGCTCGGGCACGCGGATCGACTGGGGCGGCCTGGCCCTGCTCAGCGCCGGGCTCTTCGCGGTCGTGGTGGCGCTGGTCGAGAGCCGCGCCTGGGGGGCGGGGCTGGCCCTCGCCGTCGGTCTGGCCGGGGTGCTGGCGCTGCTCGCCTTCGCCATGGTCGAGCGCCGGGCCCGCGAGCCGCTGGTCGACCTGGCGCTGTTTCGCAACGGCCCCTACTTCGGCGCCACCGCCGCCGCCTTCGCCCTGGTCGGCTCCTACTGGGCGGTGATGTTCTTCCAGCCGCAGTACCTGCAGGACGTGCGCGGCCACTCGGCGGTCGAGAGCGGCCTGCTGATCCTGCCGATCACGGTGCCGATGATCTTCATCTCGCCCTTCTCCGGCCGCCTCATCGCACGCTTCGGCGCGCGAGCGCTGATGAGCACCGGCATGGTGCTGGGGACGGCCGGGATGCTCGTGCTGACGCAGGTCGACGGCTCCAGCCCCTACGGGCTCCTGCTGGCCGGATACCTCCTGTTCGGGATCGCGCTGGGCTTCGTCTACGCGCCGATGTCGACCGCGGCGATGGCGGCGATGCCGGCGGAGAAGGTGGGGATCGCCGCCGGGGTGCTGGCGATGAACCGCCTCGTCGCCGGCGCCGTCGCCCTCGCCGCCAGCGGCACGGTCTTCCACGCGCTGCTCGGCGACGGCGACTCCTTCGCCGACGCGGTTGCCGGCTCGACCTGGGTCGTGGCGGCGCTCTGCGCGGTCGGCGCGGTGCTGACCTGGGCCTTCGTCCGCGCCCCCGATCCCCCCGGCCCCGACCCGGTTGTGGCCGGCGATCCGCCGCCTGAGCAGATGCGCCACCATCAGCACCACCGCCGCTTCCACCTTTGAGCTTGACAAAGCTATTTCCGAGCTTTCCACTAGGTATTAGCCGCACCGCATTCCAGAGCGCTTTTTGCCATCCTTAGTGGCGATGGCATCACTGTCCGGGGACGAGCTTCAAGAGCTTTCTGAACGTCAAGATCCCCGCCTACTCAGAGCCCTCGACGTGGTCGCCCCAGGCGGGTCCCTGCGAGAGGGCATCGACAACATCGTCCACGCTCGCACCGGCGGTCTGCTCGTGGTCGGTGATCTCGACGACATCTCCCACCTGCTCTCGGGCGGGATCAGGCTCGACATCGACTACACGCCGGCGATGCTCTACCAAGTCGCGAAGATGGACGGGGCGATAGTGCTTAACCAGGAGGCGACCACGATCGCCTGGGCCAACGTGCAGCTGATGCCGGACCCGACGATCCTCAGCTCGGAGACCGGAACCCGCCACCGCACCGCTGAGCGCGTCTCTAAACAGACCGAGGCGTTGGTGATCGCGATCTCCCAGCGCCGCGACGTCGTCTCCCTCTACGTCGAGGGGACGAAGTACATCCTTCAGGACATCCCCGCGGTGCTGGCCAAGGCCAACCAGGGCCTGGCGACGCTGGAGAAGTACCGCGAGCGCCTCGACCAGGTCTCGGCGCGCCTGACCGTGCTTGAGTTCGAGGGCGGCGGCGTGCTGCACGACGCGCTCGCCGTGCTGCAGCGGGCCGAGCTGGTGACGCGGATGGCGGTCGAGGTCGAGCGCTACATCGTCGAGCTCGGCACCGAGGGCCGGCTGATCGAGATGCAGCTGGAGGAGACGATGGTCGGCGTCGCCGCTGACAAGACGGCGCTGATCCGCGACTACAGCGTCGAAGACTCCGAGGGGAACCTGACCGCCGTCCTACAGGCGCTGGGGCGGATGCCCCATCAGGACGTGCTCGACTTCGGTCGCCTCGCCGAGCTGCTCGGCTACGACCGCAAGGTCAACACCCTGGACTTCCCGGTCGGGCCGCGTGGATACCGGGTGTTGGGCCGGGTCCCGCGCATTCCAAAGCTTGTCGTTCAAAAGATCACCCACGAGCTGGGCGGGTTGGAGGAGGTTCT
>DATAON010000035.1:0-89208 GCA_036265715.1 Solirubrobacterales bacterium
TCTGGTGGCGTCGCTGGCCAGCGCCGCAGACTCGGTCCTGCTCGACCTGGAGGAGCTGACCTTCATTGACGCCGCCGGGCTCTACTCCCTGTGTGCTGCGTCGAGCCGCTCGATCGAAAAGGGATCACGCCTGCGGATGACGCGGGGCAAAGGCCATGTCGCGGCGATCTTCCATCTGACTGCCCTCGACGCGATCCTGCCGTTCGGAAACGCATGAGCGACCCCAGCGTCAGCGAAGAGACCGGATTGCATCCGCCCGACCTGGCGCCAGCGTCCGACCGCCCGCCGCCCGCTGGACTGCCGACGCCGGAGCCCAAGTGCGATTGGATCGTCTGCGACGGTTGCGGGCGAACGTTCAGCACCATGGACGGCCGGGGGATGATCGCTGCGATCAAGGGTCCGTGCCCCGATTGCGGTGGCACCTTCGAGTTGGCGGGTGGAGCCCGTTAGCCACCACGGCCCGCCGCGCCAACAGCGCTAGGCGGTGGGAATCGCGATCAGGCTGTTGAAGTCCGCCGCCCCGTTCGCGACGCTGACGTCGCACTGGACACTGAGCTGGGTCGGCGAGGTCGTGATCGTGGTCACGGCCTGCAGCGAGGCCGGGATCGCGGCGAGAGCGGGCATGGTCTTCATCGCCACCTGGTCGAGAGTGACGGCGCCAGCCTTGAGCAGGCACTCGATGCTGTCACCGGCGCCGGTGTGGGAGAGCTGGGTCTTGGCGAGGACGACGTAGTTGCCGGCGGGGACCGTGAGCTCGACCACGGTGGTCGGGGGACTGGCGGTCGGGAGGGCGGTCAGGCCCTGTTTCGCCGAGAGCGGCGTGATCGTCCCGTTGGCGCCGTTCGTCCCGTTGCTGCCATCGGCGCCTTTGACTCCATCGGTTCCGTTGGTTCCATCGGCTCCGTTGGTTCCGTTGGTTCCGTCGGTTCCGTCGATCCCATTGGTGCCATTGGCGCCGTTGGGTCCGTTCGCGCCGTTGGCGCCGTTGGCGCCGTTGGCGCTTGCCAGCAACGCTCGCGTGCCGGGGCTCAAATCCGCCGGTTCGACAGCGCCGCTCCTGATCGCCACACTGGTGACCGCGCCCCGAGCGATGTCACCGGCATGGATCAGTCCCGTCGCGGCCACCGCTGACCCACCGAGAACGATGAACAGGGCCAGGCAGGAAAGGACGATCGAGGGGGTCGACCACCTTCGCCACTGACGCTGCCCAGGACCTCTGGCTCCGTGCTTCATGGGTAATACCGCCTTTCAAGGTGGTCACGCGGGTTGAGAATCACTTCGACACCGAGCCCATCGACCGGCCGCGATCTGCGCCGGATACCACCGATCGATGAGATGCCGGCATTGCGGGTACGGGTTAGTTCCCAACAGAGACCCGGGGGCTTTCATGAGCAGGCTGAGATGACGGACGTGGTGCTCGTCGACGACCACGAGGCCCTGCGTGACGGCCTTGAAGATCTGCTCGAGCGTCGCGGGATCAAGACGATAGGCACGGCAGCAACCGCCGCTGACGCCGTTGAGCTTCTACGCGAGGTGCAGCCTGACGTCGCGGTGATCGGCATCCGGCTCCCCGACGGAAGCGGCCTGCAGCTGACCCGGCATCTGTGCGCCGACCATCCCGATCTGGCGATCCTGATCTACACCGGCGTCGAGGACGTCGCCACCCTGGCCGAAGCGCTGGAAAGCGGGGCCCGCGGCTTCGCCTTGAAGACCGGCAGCGTCGCCGAGTTGGTCCAGGGGCTGCGGCTCGTCGCTCGCGGGGAACGCTACGTCGACCCTCGGATCAGAGCGCTGCTCGATGCCGAAGCTGACGGCACGCCGCTGCTGCTGACCAAACGCGAGCGCGAGATCTTCGATCTGCTCGCGCAAGGAATGACCGGTGAGAAGATCGCCGCCCGCCTCTCGCTCTCCCCGGACACCGTCCGCACTCACGTCCGCAATGGGATGGAAAAGCTGCACATGCACACCCGGACCGGTGCCGTGGTGAAGGCTTTGAAGACACACGAAATCGAGGGCTAAGGGGGCGGCCTCGCCGTGGAGGTCCGGTTTCGCGCCCCGCCTCTGCGGCGGGGCGCTCCCCGGAGCTAGCTGGCCAGCGGCATTCTTTCGATCGCCGCGCGACCGGCGTCGAGCTTGCCTTCGAGCTCACCCACCTGATTGACGCGCTTGCTCTGCAGCGTGCGGACCTTGGCGTTGTAGATCCGGTTGTGGTCGTTGCGCAGCGTTTCGATTGCCTTGTCGTCGTCCTGCTGGACCAGCTGGGTCGCAGAGGCCTTGGCGGCGCGGATCGCCGCCTTTTCCTTGCCGTAGCCGGCCTTGAGGTCGGCGAGTTCTTCCTTTTCCAGTTCGCCGTCGCTGACGATCCGCTTGACCCGCCGTTCGATCGCTTCCTGGATCTGCGCTTTTGCCACCGCGCCGTTGGCGTTGGCCTTCTGCTTGCGCAGCTTTTTGACCTCTTTGCGCAGGGTGGCGGCGCGCGCGTCGAACTCGTCTTCGATCCGGCCCAGCTCGGCCTGGTAGTCGGCCCCGGCTCGGTCCATCCGCGCGTCGTATTCCTTGCGCAGGGCGGCAAGTTCGCCGGACTCGGTGTTGCGGATCGTCCGTGCGCTGGCTTTGAAGGCGCGCTGCGCTTCGGCGCTTGCCACCTTCTTCGCGCGGTTGAAGAGGGCGGTCGATTTGCTCACGGCAGCCCCGTGCTTGTTCTCGAGCTGACCGTCGAAGGTGGCTTTCTGCGAGGCGGTGGTCGGCCTGGTGGAAAGCCCGTCGAGCTTGTCGACGAACTTGACCAGCGCCTTGTACTGCGCGCTGGCGGAGAGCGGCGGGACGGAGGCGGCATTGGCGCTCGGCGCCAACAGTGCCGCGATCAAGAGGGCGGCTGCGGCCAGCACTACGAGCGGGCCCAGCCTTCGGGACGAGTTCATGAGTGGAGACTCCTTCGACAGGCGCCAGGGGATGGCGCGTAGATTTCCCAGGGCTTCAGGGTTTCGCGCTCCGGGCCCCTGACCCTTCAGGAGGTCCCAGAACGCGTGCGCACCGGGTCGGAGCGCAGGACCAGACGAAGGTCGCGCCACCCGCGCGGGTGGAGGCCGCCGCCTGCGACCTCCACCCTGCGGACGTGGGCTCTACTCGGTCACCTCGACGTAGACGCGCTTGCGCGGGTTCATCGCCGTGCCCGCGGTGGCGCTGCCGTCGGAGTTCCTCGGGCTGACGACCAGCGCGTTCGGCGTCTTCGCGCCCGGGGGCGCGCACTCCACCGCCACCGTCTGACAGCGAGCGACGCTGACCTCACCCTGGAAGTTCGGGTCCGGCCCCGCTTCGCCGGCTCCGAGGTCGACTTTGTTCTGGATCGCGATCGTCGCGGTCAGGCCGTGCCCGGCCAACGAGGAGCCGGAGTTGATGTAGACGTTGGCATTGGTCCCGTAGGCGTCGATCACCGTGAAGCCACCCGACTGCTCCTCGATCTGCCCCGCCTCATTGAGCAGCAGCCAGCGAGTCTGCAGCGGCGCCGAGCCGCCAGGGCTGAGGCTGTCGGCCTGCGCCGCGGACTGCGCCTTGGGAACGGTGCCCAGCTTGTTGGTGTTGATCTGGAACCCGGTCAGCGTCTTCTTCTTGAGCTTGCCGGCCCCGATCGACTGCTTCTTGATCTGATTCCCGTTGAGCGGGCCGTTCAGCGCGGCGACCGAGGTGCCCGCCATCGCCATCACCAGCGCCAGGACCCCGACGATCATCGCCGGGCTCGGGCGCCGCTTCAGTGCGTTTCTCATCTCACACCTTTCCTTGACAAAAGAGCCGCCCCTGGTGGGCGGCTCCATGTCCCATCGGATACGCGGTCGGGGGTGGCCCCAGATCAGAGATGGAACCGAATCCAGGCAGCGACACCCTCGACACATATGAGGCGCTGAAGGTGATGGTCAAGCCGTGGGGTCAAGGCCCGGGCGTTTTGACCGCGCCGATATCGGGGACTTTTCAGCAATGGTGGTCACTGAACCGTTGCGGTTGCGCCTCGACGCCGAGCCAGCGAGCGTCGGCCGCGCGCGAGCGGCCGTGGCCGAGGTCGGGGCCGAGCTGGGAATGGACTCACCAGCCCTGGATGACCTCAGGACGGTGGTGAGCGAGGCCTGCTCGAACGTCGTCCGCCACGCATACCAGGACGGAGGTGGTGACTTCGAGATCGAAGCCACGCCAAGCCCCGCCGAGCTCGAGATCGTCGTCCGCGATTGCGGCGAAGGCCTTAGCCCGAGCCTGCGGTCGGAGAGCGCTGGCCTCGGGCTGGGCCTGGGTCTGATCTCGACCCTCTCCTCCCACTTCGAGATCCGCGGTCGCCGCGAGGGCGGGACCGAGGTCCTGATCGTCCTGCCGCTGCACTGAGCGTCCACCGGCCCTCCGCAGACGCGCCTGAGTGGAGGTTTGTCTCCTCCGCCCGGCGGGGTATTTCCGCTGGGCACGCTCGCCAACGCAACCCAAACGAAGGAGGAGACATGGCAGAGATCACGACCCTGGAGGAGAAGCTGGCCGAGGTGACCGGCCTCGCGCGAGCGGCCAAGGACCTGAGCGAGAAAGTCGCCGGAATGGTCGAGGAGGACGACGAGAGCGTCGCCTCGCAGCTGCGCAGGATGAGCGAGGAGGCCGCCGAGACCGACGAGCGCTGCAGCGCGATCATCGACCAGCGCGAGGGCAAGAAAACGGCGATCCTCGAAAAGGCCCAGGAGACGAAAACCGAGGCCTCCGAGATGGCCGACACCTACCTCGGCGGGGACTCAGACGGGCTCGACGGCCTGGAGTTCATGACGATGGCCGAGGCAGGCGAGGTCGGCCACTGGGCGATCCTCGGCAAGCTGAACGAGAAAGCCGGCGAGAGTGAGATCGCCGAACTCGTCGAGTGGGCGCTGCCGATCCAGGAACGGCACTTCAGCGAGGTCAAAGAGGGCTCACTGGCGCTTGCCGCCGAGGAGGACCCCGGCTCCTGAGCCGCAGGGCCGGCTCGACCGCGAGGACGGGCCGGCCCGCATCGTTCCCGGCAGGACGGGTGAAGGTGGGCCAAGTCGGGTAGCAGAGGAGCAATCGAGCCTCCAGGGACGCGCTCTCGCGCCGCGTCACGGGCAGATCTCGAACACGAGACGAGGAGGAACGATGAAGGCCCTCACCTTTCACGGCAACGAAGACGTCCGCGTGGACGAGGTTCCCGACCCTTCGATTCAGGAGTCGACCGACGCGATAGTGCGGATCACCTCGACCGCGATCTGCGGCTCGGACCTGCACCTCTACGGGGTGCTGGGCATGTTCATCGACGAGGGCGACATCCTCGGCCACGAGCCGATGGGGATCGTCGAGGAGGTTGGCTCGGAGGTCACCCAGATCGCGCCCGGCGACCGGGTCGTGATCCCCTTCAACATCTCCTGCGGGCACTGCTGGATGTGCGAGCGCCAGTTCTTTGCCCAGTGCGAGACGACCCAGAACCGCGACCAGGAAAAGGGCGCCTCGCTGTTCGGCTACACGAAAATGTATGGCCAGGTGCCGGGTGGCCAGGCAGAGATCCTGCGCGTCCCCCAGGCCCAGTTCGGCCCGATCAAGGTGCCCGAGAACGACGCGCCCGACGAGCGCTACCTGTTCCTCTCCGACGTCCTCCCCACTGCCTGGCAGGCGGTCGACTATGCGGCGATCCCCGACGGTGGCTCGGTCGCGGTCTTCGGCCTCGGCCCGATCGGGCAGATGGCGGCGCGGATCGCCCGCCACAAGGGCGCCGGCAAGGTCTTCGGGGTCGACAACGTGCCCGAGCGCCTGGAGATGGCGGCCCGCAACGGGATCGAGCCGCTCAACGACGACGAGCACGAGGACATCTCCGCGGCGCTGCGCGAGATGACCGACGGCCGCGGGCCCGACAGCGTGATCGACGCCGTCGGCATGGAGGCCCACGGCGCGCCCGGCGCCGAGACGCTGCAGAAGATCACCGGCGGCCTCCCCGACGCGATCGCCGCCAAGCTGACCGAAAAGGCGGCGGTCGATCGCCTCTCGGCGTTGCTCGCCTGCATCGACAGCGTCCGCCGCGGCGGCACCGTCTCGATCTCCGGCGTCTACGGCGGCCAGCTCGACCCGCTGCCGATGATGCAGATCTTCGACAAGGGCCTGCAGTTGCGGATGGGCCAGGCGCACGTGCGCCAGTGGACCGACGAGATCCTGCCGCTGCTCGACGCGGACGCCGGCGACCCGCTCGGAGTCGAAGACCTCACCACCCACCAGTGGCCACTCGAGAAAGCCCCCGAGGCCTACTCGATGTTCCAGAAGAAGGAAGACGGCGCGATCAAGGTCGTGCTGAAGCCCGGAGAAGTCGCCAACAAATGAGCGGTCCGCTCGAGCCCGGAGTCAGGATCACGCCCTATCGCAACGGTCCCTACCTAATTCGGGGGCCGGTGACGATCGCCGACCAGGACGGCAACGAGATCGAGCTGAAACGCCCGGTGGTCGCGCTCTGTCGGTGCGGGCATTCACGGATCCGTCCCTTCTGCGACGGCACGCATAAGGCGATCGGGTTCCGGGCCGAGAGCGGTCCCTCAGAGAAGCAGTGACGGTCGCTGCGCCCGCCGACTCACAGCGGGCGCAGCAGCGAAGTCTCCCCTGCCTCCCAGGCTGCCATCAGGTGACGGGCGAAGCGGTCCTCGAGGAAGAGCAGCGCGCGAGCGCCGTAGAGGATGTCGGCCGCTAACTCGGGCTCCTGGCGGGCCAGCCCGCCGGCGAGGTCGTAGGCGGCGATGTTCTCGTGCACCGCGTCGGCCTCGACGTGCTCGTCGTAGAAGTCGGTGGCCTCGGCATCGAAGCCGAGCCGGCGCAGGGCGTTGCCGTAGCGGCGATTGGGCAGGGCGGAAGTCATCTCGAACATCGCCAGGTGGCCGACGATCGCCCCCCGCCTACTGCGGCGCAGGCCGAGCGCCGAGAGCAAATTGACGGCCGCCAGCGTCACCCCGGGGATGCGCTCCAAGTAGGCGTTCTCGCGATCGTCGAGGCCAAGCGCCCGCATCGTCTTCGCGAACAGAACCGAGTGAATGCGCTCCGGCCGGCCGCCGCCGTACTCGTCCCCCTGCACCTCGAGCAGCGCGACCTTCACCGCTCCGGTCAGCCGCGGGATCGCCCAGCTGTGGGGATCGGCCTCTTTCAACTGGTAGAGCGAGCGGTGGGCGACGAACTCGCGAAAGCGCGCGAGGTCAGCTTCGACCTTGAGCTGGCGCGACAGCGAGACCCCCTCGTCATCGCCCTCGAGCCGAAAGAGGAGATCGCCCACCTCGGCGGGGTCGACCGGGTCACCCGAGCCGAGCTCCAGGTCCAGCGCGGAGAGGAATGCGCTCTCCAGCACCGCCCGCAGCGCCAGTAGCGTCGGGCTCCACTCCAAGTCGGGATCGACTCCGGGGAAGCCGCGATAGTGCAGCTCGAAGCAGATGTAGAGGGCGAGCTGCAGGTCGTCGTCGGCGAGTGGGTCCTCCACTTCGACGACCAGGCGCTCCGCCTGCTCGACGAGCTCCGCCACCGCGCTCAGGGGGGTTTCGACCGGCCCGGCGAGAACCTCTCGGACTAGCTCGCCAAGCGGGCCGCGCGCAGGGACGGGACCGGCCTGCTGCTGCTCGAGTTGCCCGACCTCACCCACGGCTGCGGAATTAGCGCCGCCGCGCCGTTGGGGCGCGACCGCTGCGCTTCAGAATCAGGTTCGCCAGCAGGAGGACGATAACGACGCCGATCAGAGCGCTGAGCAGACCGCCGAGGTCGAACATGTCGTCGTCGCCGATCCCGAGCCCGGCGGTGAAGATCGCCCAGCCGAGCGCGGCTCCGACCAGTCCGAGGACGATCGAGACCAACCACGAGCGCGGCCCGCGCATCCCCTCGAAGGCATCGTTGGGAATGATGGCCCGCCCGAGAGCGCCGGCGAAGAGCCCGAGTATCAGAGCACCGATCATGGGACCTCTCTACCCAGGTTCCTATTGATTGACGCATCCCGTCGAGGGGTACCGGCCAACCATGCCCGAATCACCCTCCCGCGAGCGCTCGAAGCTGAGAGTCGTGGTCACGGGAGCCACCGGCAACGTCGGCACCAGCGTGGTCGAAGCGCTCGGCGCCTGTGACCAGGTTCAGGAGATCGTCGGCCTGGCGCGGCGACGGCCCGAGTGGGACCCGCCGAAGACCAGCTGGCTCGAGGCGGATGTGCTGACCGCCGACCTGGCGGAGGCCTTTCGCGGGGCTGACGCCGTCGTTCATCTCGCCTGGGCGATCCAGCCCTCGCGCGACGAAGGCACCTTGGAGCAAATCAACGTCACCGGCAGCCGCCGCGTCTTCGAGGCCGCCGCGGCGGCCTCGGTGCCGAAGCTCGTCCACGCGTCCTCGGTCGGCGCCTACTCGACGGGGCCAAAGGACCGCCCGGTCGACGAGAGCTGGCCGACCGAGGGCACCGCGACCTCCTTCTACTCGCGCCACAAGGTCGCCACCGAGCGCCTGCTCGACGGAATCGAAGCCGAGCATCCCGAGATGGCGATCGTGCGGCTGCGGCCGGCGCTGATCTTCAAGGACGAGGCGGCGACCGAGATCCGCCGCCTCTTCGTTGGCCCCTTCCTCCCCTCCTTCCTTCTGCGGCGCGGCTTCCTCCCGGCCTTGCCCCGGATCAAGCGGCTGCGATTTCAGGCGGTGCACTCGAAGGACGTCGGCCAGGCTTACCTGCGCGCCGTCCTCGCCGACGTCCGCGGCCCCTTCAACATCGCCGCGGATCCGCCCCTCAGCCCGCAGGAGCTCGCGGCGGAGATCGGGGTCCCCAGCTTCCCGGTGCGGGCCGGGGCCGTGCGCCTCCTCGCCGACTTGAGCTGGCGCCTGCGCCTGCAGCCAACGCCGCCGGGGTGGCTCGACATGGCCCTCAACGTCCCGTTGATGTCGTCCGAGCGGGCCCGAGCGGAGCTCGATTGGGAGCCCACCCACAGCGGCGTCGAGGCACTGGAAGAGCTGCTGGTGGGGATGCGCAAGGGCCACGGCCACCCAACCCCTCCCCTGGCCGGGGACGGGCCCGGCGCCCGGCTCGAAGACCTCCGCACCGGCGTCGGCGCCCGGCAGTGGTCCCGCGACCGCGACAAGCAGCTGGTCAAGTACCTGGCTGACGTCCATTCGATCGAGCTGCAGGCCCTCGCCCAGCTGCGCAGGGCGCCCAAGATCGCCGGGGACGAGCGACTGGCGGGAATTTTCGCGCAGCACTTGCTGGAGACCGAAGACCAGGAGCGGCGGGTCCGCGAGCGTCTTGAAGCGCTCGGCGGCAAGCCGTCGAGGCTCAAGGACGTCGCCGGTGTCGCCGGCGGCTGGGCGATGTTGGCCTTCGCCGCCAGTCAGCCCGACACCCCGGGCAAGCTGACGATGCACGCCTACTCTTACGAGCACATGGAGCTGGCTGCCTACGCGCTCCTGCGGCGGCTCGCCGAGCGGGCCGGCGACGAGGAGACCGCCCGGATGGCGGCGGACATCGGGGCTGAAGAGCGACGCATGGCCGAGCGCCTCGAGCGGTCCTTCGACGTCGCGGTCGAGGCGAGCCTGGCGGCAATCGAGCCGGAGGATCTCGGCGCCACCCTGGTCACCTATCTCGCCGATGCCCATGCTCTTGAGGGTCAGGCGCTGAAGCTGCTGGAGGCGGCCGCGAAGCGGGTCGAGGACGAGGCCCTTGCCACCTCCCTACGCGTGCACCTGACCGAGACGCGGGGGCACCAGGCGCTCGTCCGGTCCTTGTTGGAGGGACGCGGAGCTTCCCCCTCAGCGGTCAAGGACGCGGCGCTGAAGGTTGGCGGGCTCAACCTCTCGGCCTTCTTTGCGGCCCAGCCAGACACGACGACCAAGCTGGCCGCCTTCGCCTTCGCCTTCGAGCACCTCGAGATCGCCGCCTATGAGCTGCTGCAGAGGATCGCGGCGCGGGCCGGCGACGAGGAGGTCGTGAGCGTCGCCGAGCGAATCCTCGCTGACGAGCGAGAGGCGGCCGACCGGGTCGCCGCCAGCTGGGACCGTCCCGACGTCCCGCTCGGCCTCGCCTCTTGACCCTGATTCAGCCGGGCAGCTCCTGCACCTCGCTCAGCACCGGCGCGAAAAGGTCTCCGCGCTCCTCGACCCGGCGCAGGACATCGGCGGGGTCGAAGACGAGGCGGTCGGGGTCGCCGGCCTCGCGGGCGCTCTCAAGCTCGTCCCACTCGAGCGGGGTCGAGACGGTCGGTCGCTCCCCCGCCTGCGGCGAGTAGACGCAGAGGGTGGCCTTGCGGCGGTCGTTCCGGCGCCAGTCGACCAGCACCTTGCCGGCGCGCTTGGCCTTGCTCGTCCCCGTGACTACGTGGTCGCCGAACCTCGCCTCCAGCGTCTCCGCGACCGCCTTCGCAAACGATCTCGTCTGCTCGTAGGTGACCGCGGTGTTGAGCGGCGCGTAGATCTGGATGCCCTGCGTGCCGGCGGTCTTCGGGTAGCTGTCCAGGCCGAGCTGCTCGAGCATGCCGCGAATCCAGAGCGCGACCTGGGCGCAGTCGAGGACGTCGGCGGGGGCACCCGGGTCGAGGTCGAAGACGACCGCGGTCGGCCGCTCGATCTCGGTGGCGAGTGAGAGCGAGGCGTGCAGCTCGACGTCCTCGCTCGCCGCCTGAATCAGCGCCGGCAGGTCTTCCACCAGGATGCCGTCGGCTCCTTTGCGCCGCCCCTTCAAGGCCAGCGGTCGGCCGCGCAGGTGCGGCAACAGGACCTCGGCCATCCGCGTGTGCCAGTCGACCAGCTCCAGCCGCACCTCACGCGCCGGCTTGTCGGCGCGCAGGCCCTTGAAGGAGCCGTGGCGGACCATGCCCTCGGCGGTCAGCTCGCGGAACTCGATCTCGGCGACCAGCTCCGGGCTGACGAAGTTGGCGTTGCGCGGCCCGCGGCGGCCGGCGAACGGGTTGCCGTCGCGGGCCAGCGGGCGCAGCCGCTCCAGCAGCTCGTCGAGCTCGCGCTCGGAGAAGCCGGTGCCGACTTTGCCGGCGTAGTGGAGCTCGCCCGCGGCGTCGAAGGAGCCGAGCAGAATCGCGCCGACGCGGTCACGGCGCCGCCCCTCCCCCGCCACCCAGCCCCCGATCACGAACTCCTGGCGGCCGACGTTCTTCACCTTTAGCCAGGCGCCGGTCCGTCCGCCCGGGACGTATTGGCTGTCGAGCCGCTTCAGCACGATTCCCTCCAGGCGCTGCTCGGCGCTCGCCGCCAGCAGCTCCGCGGCGTGCCCGACCGAGTAGCCCGGCGTCTGCCAGCTCTCCCCCTCCAGGCCCAGCCCCTCGAGCAGCTCGCGCCGGCGCTCGTAGGGCTCGGCCATCAGGTCCTGGCCGTCGAGGTGGAGGAGGTCGAAGAGGACGTAGGTGACCGGGTGCGATTTCATCCGCCGCCGCACCACGCTCTCGTCGGTCTGGTGGATGCGCTGTTGCAGGCGCTCGAAGCTTGGCCGCCCCTCGTCGTCGAAGGCGACCAGCTCGCCGTCGAGGACCGCGTCGCGGGCGCCGATCTGGCGCGAGAGCCGTCGCACCTCCGGGTACTGGGCGCTGACGACGTTGAGGTTGCGGGTTTGCAGCTCGATCCGCCCCGGCCGGCAGTAGGCGATCGCGCGCACCCCGTCCCACTTCACCTCGGCGGCCCAGCCCTCGTCGCTGGCCGGCAGCGGCGCCAGCTTGGCCAGCATCGGCACCACCGACTCGGGGAGCGGGTCGCGCTGCTCCAGCGGCGGGTCGATCCGATGGATCATCCAGTCCTTCTCCTCCTTGCCGGCGCGAAACAGCGCATAGCGTCCCTTGACCCGCTCGCCCTCGAAGCGAACCATCACTTTCCCCGCCTCCCACTTCTCCAGCTCGTAGGTGCCGCGGTCCCAGATCCTCATCGTCCCGGCGCCGTACTCGCCCTTCGGGATCTCGCCCTCGAACTCGAGGTACTCGAGCGGTGGTCCTCAGTGCGGACCGCCTTGCGGTTCTGGCCCGGGTCTTCGGGAATGCCGTTGGGGATCGCCCAGGAGGCGGCCACGCCCTCATGCTCCAGCCGCAGGTCCCAGTGCAGGCGGCGAGCGCTGTGCTCCTGGACGACGAAGCGCGGCGGCGCCTTCTTCCGGCGCCGCCGTTTCGGCGCCGGCTCCGGCGTCGCCTCGAAGTCGCGCTTGCGTTCGTACTCGCAGAGTTGGCCGCGCTTGCCGGCGCTCGCTTTCGTCTTTTTCGGCCGCGCTGCCATCAGAGTCGACCCACAGTCTGATCGCCGGCCCGAGCCGGCATCGCTCAGGGAAGATCGGCGGGCCGCGGCTCGTCGAGCAGGTTGAAGTTGCCTTTGGCATCAACCTCGCCGAAATGCCAGCGCTGCTCATCTTCGACCGCCCGCACCCGGTAGCTGCCCCGCTCGAGATAGCGCGTTGCCCGCAGGGCAGCAACCGCGTCGTCGACGTCGAACTGCTCGGAGACGCCGCGCGCGAGGCCCAAGGCCGTCCACTCGCCGTCGTCACCTTCGCGCTGGAACTCGTAGAGGATTACGGTCGACACCCTGGATCAGAGTTACCCAGGATTTCCGATCCAAATCTCGCTCAGCCGCGGCATAATGCAGCACGCGGTGGCCGGGGCCGGCTGATCGCGCGTCAGCCTCGGCTCAGGCGATCAGCTGCCGCACTTCGCGCTCGAGCCTGGCCCGCGCCTTGGCGCTCAAGCGACTGTTGAGCGACTCCTTCGGGCTGATCGTCTCGCCGTCGCGGAAACGCTCGATCACGCGCGGGTCGACGTAGGAGCGGCGGCAGACGGCCGGGGTGTTGCCGAGTGCCTCGGCGACCCGCCCGATCGCCGCTTTCACCGAGCGCTTGGCCGCCGTCTCCGAGCCCGGCTCCGGCTCGCCCGCCAACTCGACCGCGGCCAGGACGGTGCCGTGCCAGGTGCGGAAGTCCTTGGCCGAGAACTCGGCGCCGATCTTCTCCTGGATGTAGTCGTTGACGTCCGCCGAGCGAACGTCGCGCCACTCGCGGCCCTGGCGCCAGGCGAGCAGGTCCTCGGGGCCGCCGCGCCGCCGCCGCATCGTCTCGATCGCCCGCACCGCCGCCGGGTCGCGGATCGACTGCACGCGCCGCTGGCCGCTCTTCGCAGGGAAGTCGAAGACGACCTCCCCTCTGCTCACGGCGACGTGCTCGCGGCGCACGGTCGCCAGGCCGAAGCTCTCGTTTTCCTCCGCGTAGACCTCGCCACCGACCCGGAAGAAGCCGAGGTCGAGCAGGCGCACGGCGCAGGCCAGCGCCCGCTCGCGCGGCATCCCCTGGCGCCGCAGGTCCGACGTGACAGCGCGGCGCAGGCGCGGCAGCGTCGCGGCGAAATCGCGCACCGTCTCGAACTTGCGCTCGGCCTGCCGCTGCTGCCAGCGCTCGTGGTAGAGGTACTGCTTGCGCCCGGCGGCATCGACCCCGGTCGCCTGCAGGTGGCCCAGCGGGTCGGGGCAGACCCAGACCTCCTTCCAGGCGGGAGGAATCGCCAACTCCCGGATCCGGTCCAGGGTCTCCTGGTCGCCGATCCGCTCGCCGCTGGCGTCGCGATAGCTGAAGCCGCGCCCGGAGCGACGCCTCACGATCCCCTCCCCGCGGCAGTCGGAGCGGCGCAGGCGGCCGCCGGGCGCGCCCGCCTTCACTGCTGGGCCAGGTCCCTGAGCGCGGCGCGATTCTCGCGCAGCTTGGCGATCGAGGTGAGGACCCGCGCGGCGCCCGCCTCGCGCAGCTCGGACTCCGAGAAGCCGCCGGTGAGGACAGCGAGGGTGGGGATGCCGGCGGCCACGGCCGCCTTCGCGTCCCAGGTCGAGTCTCCGACCATCACCGCGGCGCCGTCTCCCTCCGCCTTGTCGAGGGCCGCGCGAATCAGATCGGGGTGTGGCTTGGTGGCCTCGACATCGGCCGAAGTGGTCCAGCCGTCGACCAGCTCACGCGCGTCCAGCAGGCTCAGGTAGTGCTCGACCTCCGCCTCCTTCGCCGAGCTGGCGAGGATCGTGGCGGCCCCGTCCTCCCGCAGGTCGGCAAGCAGCTCGCGGGCCTCCGCCATCGGCTCGACTTCGCCGATCAGCTCCGCGTAGGCGTCGCCCTCGGCGGTGCGGATCTCCTCCCCCGCCTCCCGCTCGCCCTGCTCGCCGATCAGCGCAGCGACGATCTGATCGCCGCCCATGCCGATGTGGCGGTGGATCTTCCAGAGCGGGACGACGTGGCCGTGGGCGCGCAGCGCCCGGTACCAGGCGATCGCGTGCTGGTAGTTGGTGTCGACCAGGGTGCCGTCGATGTCGAGGACCACGGTCAGCGGGTTGTCGCGCTCGGGCGCCACCGCCGCCGGCTACCCGCGGCTCGCCACCGGCCAAACGGGCCGGCGTTTCTCGGCACCCCAACTTGGGTAGCTCAGAGTCGCCGTCCAGTGTCGGACCCACGGGCCGAGGGGCACTCCGGGATCGGGCGGCGATGGAGGAGCGATGTTCAGGTGTGAGAACTGCGGCACCGGCTTCAACGCCACGGTCGCCTGGGCTTCGGAGACCTGTCCGCGCTGCAAGGCGGGGGGAACCGAGGCGAAGCTCAGTTTCAAGCTGTTCGAATCCGACCGCGGAGCGGTGTCGACGAGAGAGGGGCTGGACGATGGCGAAACAGACCAAAGCTGAGCGGAGCAGCGCAGCCAAAAAAGCTGCGGCCACCCGCAAGGAAAACGAAGCGAAAGACAGCGGCCAGGATCTGAAGAAGGCCGCCTCGCGCGCCGCCGGCGCCGCCAAGGAGCTTGGCTCCGCCGCGGTGGAGACGCTCAAAGAAGCTGGAAAGGCGGCCTCGAAGCGAAGCCGCGCATAGGCCGCGTTGGCGACTTAGTCCCTGATAGCGAGACTAAGTCGCCAATCGCCGGACCTCACTCCTCCCAGCGAGCGGTCAGCTGGTAGATGATCGTCACGTCGAGCAGGATCATCAGGAACGCCCACAGCGGCGCAGCGGGGAACCAGACGATCTGGGCGACGGCGTTGATGGTGATGAAGAAGAGCGCCGCGAAGCGGGCCCATTCGGCGCCGGTGAACAGCCCCAGCCCGGTGCAGGCGACGATCGAGCCAAGGATCAGGTGCACCCAGCCCCAGGTGGTCACGTCGGCGACGATCACGCCCTGACCGCCGACGAAGACGATGTCGTCGTTGAGGATCGCCGCGAGGCCCCAGAGGGCGTCCAACGATCCGACGATCAGCAAGAGGACGCCGGCAAAGTAAGTCCAGCCGGTCGGCTGCCTTTCTTCGACCTGCCGTCGACGTTCCTTCTCCGAGGGGATATTGGCCTCCATGAGACTCCTTTCGAAAATGTCGTGCGAGCAAGCCGACCCCGAGTCGGCTGCCGGCGAGACTCAACCCATTCCCAACTCGGGTTGATCCGCCCGCTCCCGGTGTATTCGGGAGCGAGCCTTGATGCCCTTCCGCAGGCGGTTTCACCCTCCCCCAAATAGAGTGGCCGCCATCGCGACGCAGGCCGCCGACAGCCACGACCTGATCCGCGTGCAGGGCGCCCGCGTGAACAACCTCAAGGACGTCAGCATCGAGATCCCGAAGCGGCGGCTGACGGTGTTCACCGGCGTCTCCGGCTCGGGCAAGAGCTCGCTGGTGTTCGGGACGATCGCGGCCGAGTCGCAGCGGCTGATCAACGAGACCTACAGCGCCTTCGTGCAGGGCTTCATGCCGACCCTGGCGCGGCCCGAGGTCGACGTGCTCGACGGGCTGACGACGGCGATCATCGTCGACCAGGAGCGGATGGGCGCCGACCCCCGCTCCACCGTCGGCACCGCCACCGATGCCAACGCGATGCTGCGCATCCTCTTCAGCCGGCTCGGCAAGCCGCACATCGGCTCGCCCCAGGCGTTCGCCTTCAACGTCCCCTCGGTCAAAGCGAGCGGCGGGATCACGGTCGAACGCGGGACCAAGAAGACGACCAAAGCCGCCTCCTTCAGCCGCACCGGCGGCATGTGCCCGCGCTGCGAGGGCCGCGGCACCGTCACCGACTTCGACCTCTCCGCCCTCTACGACGAGGGCAAATCGCTGAACGAGGGCGCGCTGACCATCCCCGGCTACAGCATGGAGGGCTGGTACGGGCGCATCTTCAGAGGCTGCGGCTTCTTCGATCCCGACAAGCCCATCAAAAGATTCACGAAGGTGGAACTGGAGGCCCTGCTCCACAAAGAGCCGACCAAAATCAAGATCGACGGGATCAACCTGACCTACGCGGGCCTGATCCCGCAGATCCGCAAGTCGTTCCTCGCCAAGGACGTCGACGCGATGCAGCCGCACATCCGCGCCTTCGTCGAGCGGGCGGTGACCTTCGCCACCTGCCCCGAGTGCGACGGGACCCGGCTCAGCGCGGGCGCACGCTCGTCGAAGATCAAGGGGATCAACATCGCCGACGCCTGCGCGATGGAGATCAGCGACCTGGCCGAGTGGGTCAGCGGCGTCAAGGAGAAGTCGGTGGCGCCGCTGCTGGAGGCGTTGCGGGCGAGCCTCGACTCGTTCGTGGAGATCGGGCTCGGTTACCTCTCGCTCGACCGCCCGTCAGGCACGCTCTCGGGCGGCGAGGCGCAGCGGGTGAAGATGATCCGCCACCTCGGCTCCTCGCTGACCGACGTCACCTACGTCTTCGACGAGCCGACGATCGGCCTGCACCCGCACGACATCGAGCGGATGAACGAGCTGCTGCTGGCGCTGCGCGACAAGGGCAACACGGTGCTGGTCGTGGAGCACAAACCGGAGACGATCGCGATCGCCGACCAGGTGGTCGACCTCGGCCCCGGCGCCGGCGGCGCCGGTGGCGAGGTGGTGTTCGAGGGCAGCGTCAAGGGACTGCGAGCCAGCAAGACCACCACCGGTCGCCACCTCGACGATCGGGCCACTCTGAAGGAGGCGGTGCGGGAGCCGAGCGGAGCACTGGAGATCCGCGGCGCCGGCACCCACAACCTGCGGGACGTCGACGTCGACCTCCCGCTCGGCGTGCTGGTCGTGGTGACCGGCGTCGCCGGCTCGGGCAAGAGCTCGCTGATCGACGGCTCGGTCGCGGGGCGCGACGGCGTCGTCGCGATCGACCAGAGCGCGATCCGCGGCTCCAGGCGCAGCAACCCGGCCACCTACACCAAACTGCTCGACCCGATCCGCAAGGCCTTCGCCAAGGCCAACGACGTCAAACCAGCCCTGTTCAGCGCCAACTCCGAGGGCGCCTGCCCCAACTGCAACGGCGCCGGCGTCGTCTACACCGACCTGGCGATGATGGCCGGCGTCGCCAGCCCCTGCGAGGTCTGCGAAGGCAAGCGCTTCCAGGCGGAGGTGCTCCAATACAAGCTCGGCGGCAAGGACATCAGTGAGGTGCTGGCGATGTCGGTCGCCGAGGCCGAGCGGTTCTTCGGCGCGGGCACGGCACAAACGCCGGCGGCGCAGAAGATCCTCACCCGGCTCGCCGACGTCGGCCTCGGCTACCTCAGCATCGGCCAGCCGCTGCCGACCCTGTCCGGCGGCGAGCGCCAGCGGCTGAAGCTGGCCACCCAGATGGCCGGCAAGGGCGACGTCTATGTGCTCGACGAGCCGACCACCGGCCTCCACCTGGCCGACGTCGAGCAGCTGCTCGGCCTGCTCGACAAACTCGTCGACGACGGCAAGTCGGTGATCGTGATCGAGCATCACCAGGCGGTGATGGCGCACGCCGACTGGATCGTCGACCTCGGCCCCGGCGCCGGCCACGACGGCGGCAAGATCGTCTTCGAGGGCAGCCCCGCCGACCTCGTCGCCGCCCGCTCCACCCTCACCGGCGAGCACCTCGCCGAGTACGTCGGCGCCTGAGCCGATTTGTGCGCCGCGCCCTCGGCGCTGGCGATCGCCAACGTCAGCGGCGACGCCCGACCCGACGTGATCGCCGCCAACGACCCGACGCTTGGCGTCACCGTGCTGACGAACCTCGGACCGCCGGTCGGCCCACCCGCTCCTCCGGCACCAGAAGCCCCGGTCGCCAAACGGCGCACCGCGAGCCTGACCTGCGCCGCGAAAGCGGTGAAAGGCGAGGTGCGCCGGGTCCAGTGCAGCGCGAGCCTCAGCGATCGCGGCGCCGCCAAGTCGCTGAAGGCGACCCTCCAGCGCAAAGGCAAGAAGGCCGTGCTTGCCAGCGCCAGCGCCAAGCCCGGCAAGAAGCTGACCCTCAACGTGGCCAAAGCCCTCGCCCCGGGCCAGTATCTGGTCAAGCTGACCGTCACCAATTCCGACGGGAGCAAGCTGGACGCGCAGCGCTCCGTGAAAGTGGTCGACACCGGCTCGAAGTAGCCGAGAGAGGACCCCGGGACCGGGCCACGCACAGCCCCCGGTCCCGGGGTCCTCGTCGCGCTGTGAGCGCGGTCGGGCTCTGCCCGAACAGGAGGGCGGGAACCCGTTCACAGGCGCGAACTCCCCGTCGCGCATGAACGATTCGAAGGTACCAGCCGCGTGCCGAGTGATTCTCGTAACCCGCGCAAACCTGCGCTCCCGCTAGGCTCGGCCGATGACGACCTACATCCGCTTCGGAGACGACCATTCGGTCGCCGTGCAGGAGGACTACGAGGAGATCAAGCGCCTGATCGCCGCCGGCGAAACGACCACGGTGCCGATGTTCGAGGTGACCCGGATCGACGGGGCGCGGCTGCTGGTCAACACGCGCGAGGTCTGGACGATCTCCGAAGGTCGCAAGAAGAAGGAGCGCACCAGCCCCTAGGGCAGAGCGCCGGCGGGGGCCGAGTCCATCGGGTGCAGCTCGCCCTTCTCCAGCGCCTCGGTGCGCAGGTGGGCAATCGCCTTGTACTCGTCGGAGCCGATCATCTCGAGGAAGTCCGCGCGGGTCGGGTATTCGACCAGCAGCACCATGTGCCAGGAGTCGTCGCCGAGCAGGGCAATGGCCGCAGCGCCGGCGTAGACGACGCGGGCGCCGCGGGCCTCGAGCAGCGGCGCGACGGCGGCGCCGTACTCCGCGTAGCGCTCGCGGCCGCCGTCGGGGAGAAAGCGCAGCAGGTTCAGCATCACCACCGGCCCGTCCTCGCCGCTGCGCGCCGCGAAGGCGGCAAATCCCTCCTGGTTCAGCGGCTCCGCCTCTGCCATTCGGCCGAGTATACGTTCGCCCGGGAAAGCCGAGGCGGTGTTTCGACCCGCGTGAGCCGGGGTAGGTGAGGGCTTCTCCCCCGCAGTGAACCCTGGAAACGCCCCTCCCCTGCGAGGGGCGTTTCTGCGTTCGGGCCCGGCGGCTAGTCCTGGCGGGCCGGGTCCTCGCCGGGCCAGCGGCCGGTGAGGGCGGCGAAGCCGCGGCGGGCGCCGTAGTCGGTGAGGCCTTTGGCGAGGCGGAAGATCGCGCCCTCGATCGCCAGCGCGGCGATCAACTTCACGGTCGGCGCCCCACGCTGATCGGGCTCCGGCGGCTCCTCTTCGTCGATCACGGCCCAGAGCTGTTCGAAGGCCTTCTTGCCGAGCATCCCGGCGACGAGGCCGGCGCCGATCCCGATCGGTGCAAAGAGGAACTTCATGCGCGCAGGCTACCCGGCCGGAGGCCGGTGTAACGATTGCCCAACTGAGCGACTTGTTACGATATATCGCGTTACTAACCGATACGAAAGGTTTCGATGCACCACCACCGACACGAATCACGACACGAGGCGCACCTGCGCGAGTTCGCCCGCAGTCGCGGGCCCCGCGGCTACGGGCGCGGCGGGCGCGGGCGCGGCGGCGGCCGGGCGCGGCGCGGCGACGTGAGAGCGGCGATCCTCGCTCTGCTCGCCGAGCGCCCCATGCACGGCTACGAGATGATCAAGGAGCTCGAGGAGCGCACCGACGGTGCCTGGACCCCGAGCGCCGGCTCGATCTACCCCACCTTGCAGATGCTCGAGGACGAGGGGCTGATCCGCGGCGAGGAGAGTGAGGGCAAGCGCCGCTTCACGCTGACCGAGGAGGGCACGACCGCCCAGCGGGAGAAGGCCGACGAGCAGACCCCCTGGGACGCCGTCAAGGCCGACGCGGAGCCCGAGCAGGTCCATCTCGCCGGCTCAATGAAGAAGCTCCACCACGCGATCCACCAGGCCTTCGTGGCGGGAGACAGCGCTCAGCAGCAGCGCGTGCGCGAGGTTCTCGACGAGAGCCGGCGCAAGATCTACGCGATCCTCGCCGAGGAGGGCTAACCGCGGACGCGCCTCGCGGCCCCGGTCGCGTTAGCGACGGGCCGCGAGAAGTCCGCTCCCCTAGCGGACCCACACATATTGAGATGCGCGTCTCCCCTCCCTGTGGTGATTCCCCAGAAGCGTGGCTCAAGAGCCGCTTCGTCCACCTTCACCGGGAAGACGGTCGCAGACTATGCGATTGCGTCAATCGGCGCAATCGTCAAAATTCGTTAGCCGAGGATCGGCTGCTTGGACGGAGTGGAGGCCAGCACTCGCTCTGCCACCGACTCGCCCGTGAGGCCCACCTCGCCGCGCAGCAGCGCCGGCTTGCCGTGGGTGACGTAGCGGTCGGGAAGGCCGACCCGCAGCACCCGCGCGCGCTCGCCCGGGCCCTCGGCAAAGGCGTCCTCCAGGTGCTCCAGCACGGCTGAGCCGAAGCCTCCCGGCAACACGTTCTCCTCGATCGTCACCAGCAGCTCGTGCTCGCGCGCCAGCCGGGTCGCCAGCTCGCCGTCGATCGGCTTCGCGAAGCGACCGTCGGCGACGGTCACGTTGAGGCCGTGGCCGGCGAGGATCGCCGCCGCCTCGCGCGCGACCGTGACCCCGTAGCCGTAGCCCAGCAGCGCCACCCGCTCGCCCTCGGCGAGGACCTCGCCCTGGCCGATCGGGATCAGCTCCGGGCTCGCCGGCAGCTCGACGCCCTCCCCCGCCCCGCGCGGGTAGCGCAGCGCCGCCGGGCCGTCGTGGGCGATCGCGGTGTGCAGCATGTGGACCAGCATCGCCTCGTCGCGCGGGGCCATCACGACCACGTTCGGGATCGGGCGGAAGTAGGAGATGTCGAAGACGCCGTGGTGGGTCGGGCCGTCGTCGCCGACCAGGCCGGCGCGGTCCATCGCGAAGGTGACGTCGAGGTCCTGCAGGCAGACGTCGTGGACGATCTGGTCGAAGGCGCGCTGGAGGAAGGTCGAGTAGATCGCGCAGACCGGCTTCGCGCCCTGCAGCGCCAGGCCGCAGGCCATCAGCACCGCGTTCTGCTCGGCGATGCCGACGTCGTAGTACTGGCCCGGGACCTCGTCGGCGAGCTTCTGCAGCCCGGTCCCCCCCGCCATCGCCGCGGTGATCCCGATCACCCGCTCGTCGCGCTCTGCCTCGGCCACCATCGCCCCGGCGAAGACCTGCGTGTACTGCGGCGGCGAGCCGGCGGCAGGCGGCTTCTCCAGCCGCTCGATCCCCTCCGGCGAGTCCGTTTCGACCACCGGCACCGGCTTCGCGGCGGCCGGGCGGCCGTTGACTATCGAGTTCGGCTTCGCCGCGTGCCACTCCTCCATCGTCTCCAGGCCGCCGGCTTCGGCCGGCGCGAAGCCCTTGCCCTTGACCGTGTGGATGTGGACGACGACCGGGCGCTCGGACTCGAAGGCCTCGGTCAGCGCCTCGCGCAGCGCGTGCACGTCGTGGCCGTCGATAACGCCCATGTAGGCGAGGTCAAGCTCCTCGAAGAAGAGGCCCGGCGCCCAGTAGGCCTTGATCGCCGACTTGATCTCCGGCCCCAGCCGCTCGATCCGCCGCCCCAGCCCCAGCGGTAGCTTGGTCAGCCGGTCCTCGACCCCCTCGCGGGCGTGGTAGAGCCGCGGGTTGAGCCGGATCCGGTTGAAGTAGCGGGAGAGCGCGCCGACGTTCGGCGAGATCGACATCCCGTTGTCGTTGAGGACGATCACCACCGGCGTCTGCAGGCCGCCGGCCGCGTGCAGCGCCTCGTAGGCGACGCCGCCGGTCAGGGCGCCGTCGCCGATCACGGCGGCGACGCGGCCGTCGGTCCCGATCCCGTGGCGCATCGCCTCCTTCAGCCCGACCGCGTAGCCGATCGAGGTCGAGGCGTGGCCGGCGCCCATGATGTCGTGCTCGGACTCCGGGATCGAGCAGAACGGGGCGAGGCCCTCGTACTGGCGGATCGTCGGCAGCTCCTCGCGGCGACCGGTGAGGATCTTGTGCGGGTAGGACTGGTGGCCGACGTCCCAGAGGACCTTGTCCCGGGGGGAGTCGAGCAGGCTGTGCAGGGCGACGGCGAGCTCGCAGGTGCCGAGGTTGGCGCCGAAGTGGCCGCCGATCTCACCGATCGTGTCGATGATGTATGTCCGCATCTCCTCCGCGACCTGCGCCAGCTCGGCGTCGTCGAGGCCGTGCAGGTCGGCCGGGCCGTCGATCCCCGGCAGCAGCGGCGTTTTCATCTCGTCGTCGTGGTTGCCCTGGGTGGGGGGCGTTTCGCTCATTCGTTCCTCGTGAAGATGTAGTCGGCCACGCGGCTCAGGTCCTCGGTGTCGCCGTCGGCCTCGGCCAGCGCCGCCCGTGCCTTGGCGTGGGATTCGCCCGCCAGCTCGCGCGCTCGCTCCAGCCCGAAAAGGCTGACGTAGGTGAGTTTTCCATGTCGCTCGTCGCTTCCATGTGGCTTGCCGAGCTGCTCGTCGCTCTCGGTCACGTCGAGGATGTCGTCGACGATCTGAAAGAGGACGCCGAGCTCGTCCGCAAAGCGGCGGAACGGCATTGTCTCATGTTCGCCCAGCCCCTCGAGGATCAGCACGACGCCGACGCTGGCGGCAATCAATCGACCGGTCTTGAGCGCGTGCAGCGCCCGCAGCCCCTCGGCGTCGGCCTCGTTGCCGATCACGTCGACGTACTGACCGCCGACCATGCCGTCGACGCCAGTGGCGGCGGCCAGCTCGCGCAGCGCCGCCAGCACCCGCGCCGGGTCGCCCGACTGCTCGCAGAAGAGCCGCACCGCCTCGGCGAAGAGGCCGTCTCCGGCGAGGATCGCGACGTCCTCGCCGTACTTGACGTGGGCGGTCGGCTGGCCGCGGCGCAGCTCGTCGTCGTCCATCGCCGGCAGATCGTCGTGGATCAGCGAGTAGGTGTGGATCAGCTCGATCGCGCAGGCGACCGGGAGGAAGCGCTCGGGGTCGGCGCCGAGCGCCTTCGCGGTGGCGAGCGCCAGCACCGGCCGCACCCGCTTGCCGCCGCCCAGCAGCGAGTAGCGCATCGCCTCCTCGAGCCCGGCGGTCGGGGCGGCGGCCGAGAAGCGCAGGTGCCCCAGCGCCGCGTCGACCGTTTGGCGCAGGTCGTCGGGGTAGCTCAAGGCTGGGACTGCTCGCGAGCTTGGCGGTTGGCCTCCTCGACCGCCTCGGCGGAGAGGTCGGCGGCCTCGGCGGCCAACTCGGCGGCGCGCTCGTCACTGGCCTCGTTGCCGTCAAGCTCGCTCGCGATCTCCCGCAGGCGGGCGGCGATCTGTCGCAGCCGGTTGTCGGCGCCGTCGCTCATTTGGCCGGCTCCCGCTCGCGCGCGATCGCGCCGAGGATGCCGTTGATGAACTTCGGCGCGTCGGCGCCGCAGTACTCCTTGGCGATCTCGATCGCCTCGTTGATCGCGACCTCGGTCGGCGCCAGGCCCTCCTCGATCTCGTACAGCGCCACCCTCATCACGTTCAGGTCCAGCGGCGCGATGCGGTCGACTGTCCAGCCCTTGGCGTGGGCGGCGATCGTCTCGTCGAGGTCTTCGCGGTGCTCGTCGACGCCCTCGGCCAGTTCCCGGGTCAGCGGGCGGGCGTCGGCGATCAGCTCGTCGAGCGGGCGGCCGGTGACGTCGCGCTGGTAGCTGGCGAAGACGGCGTCGCGGCGTTGGTCGGATCGGCGCATCGACATATTCTCGCGCTTTCGCCGGACCCGGGCGGCGGGCGCCCACAGGGCCAGTCCTAGCGCAGGATCTCGACCAGCAGGACCCAGGCGTTGGCGACGGCGCCGACGGTGGCGAAGACGATCGCGGCGACGACCCAGTAAAGGCCGCCACCGTCGCTGGTCATCAGGCTGGCCCCGCCGATGATCAGCGGCGCCAGGGCGAGAATCCGGATCGCCCAGCGGGTCAGCAGCCAGGGGCGCGGCGCCACCCCGCCCTCGCGAACCAGCGGCAGGCGGATCACGGTGAAGGTGAGGGCGATGCCGCCGACCAGCAGCTCCAGGCCCAGCACGGCGGCGCTCTGGCCGGGGATCAGGGAGATGAGCGAGACGATCAGCACCCCGATCAGCAGCAGCACCGTTTCCAGCGCCCGTTCGGGCAGGCCGACTTCGCCGATGATGCGCTCGAGGTTGATCGAGACGGCAACGAAGAGCAGGCCGGCCAGTGCCGCACTGGCTCCGGCCGAGGCCACGAAGAGGTCGGTCCAGGCGCTGGGGTCGTATGCGTACAAGGGTCTCCGCTCAGGCGCGGGACATGTACTCGCCCTTGCGAGTGTCGACCCGGATCGATTCGCCCTCCTCGATGAAGAGCGGGACCTGGATCGTCACCCCCGACTCCAGCGTCGCCGGCTTGGTGCCGCCGCCGGAGGCGGTGTCGCCCTTGAGGCCGGGGTCGGTCTGCGTGACCTTCATCTCGATCGCGGCCGGGACCTGCACGTCGCTCGCCTGCTCGTCGACGAAGAGGATCTCGACGTCGGAGTTCGGCAGCACCCACTGCATCGAGTCGCCCAGTGAAGCGGTGGGGATTTCGATCTGTTCGTAGTCGCGGCTGTCCATGAAGACAGCCGAGTCGCCGGAGTCGTAGAGGAACTGCATCTTGCGCGATTCGGTCCGCACGGGGCGGAACTTCTCGCCGGCGCGGAAGGTTTTGTCGATCACCGAGCCGTCCTCGATCCGCCGCAGCTTGGTGCGCACGAAGGCACCGCCCTTGCCCGGCTTGACGTGCTGGAACTCGATCACCTTCCAGATCTTGCCGTCGATCTCGATGTGGACGCCGTTCTTGAACTGGTTAGTTGAAATCACGGCGGCAATCCTAGAGCGCCCGGCCTGGCGGGGCCGATCTCACGTTTTCGCTGGCGCCAGCGTTTGATCTGGGTGAGGCGCGAGGAGATCGAGTTCGAGGTCGGCGGGGAGCGGTGCGCAGCCTGGCTGCACCCGGCGGCGGGCGCGACCGAGCGCGGGCCGGCGATCGTGATGGCGCACGGGCTGTCGGGGACGCGGCGCGACCGGCTGGGGCCGTTCGCCGAGCGCTTCGCGGCGGCGGGGGTGACGGCGCTGGTCTTCGACCACCGCGGGTTCGGCGACAGCGGCGGCGAGCCCGACCGCTTCGAGCCGCGGCGGCAGCTGGAGGACTGGCGGGGGGCGATCGCATTGGCACGCGCGCTGCCGGGAGTCGACCCCGAGCGGGTCGCGACCTACGGCTCCTCGATGGGCGGCGGCAACGCGCTCGCCGCCGCCGCGGCGGACGAGCGGATCGCGGCAGCGATCAGCCAGGTCCCCTTTCTCGACATCGTCACCCAGTCGCACCGCAACTCGCCGCGGGTGAGCGCGCGGCTGCTGGCGGCGGCGGTTCGCGGCGGGCACGTGCCGGCGATCGGCGAGCCGCACGAGGCGGCCTTCATCAACGCGCCGGGGGCCGCCGAGGGCTGGCGCCGGGTCGTCGCCGGCGGCGAGGACTCGCGCTGGCGCGACCGCGTCTCCACCCGCTGGCTACTCGGCCGTCCGTTCCGTCCTGCCCGCCACGCCGCCGGGCTTCACTGTCCCTGGCTGGTCTGCGTCGGCGAGGCCGACCGGGTCGCCCGGCCGGGGCCGGCGATCGCGGCGGCGCGGCGGGCGCCGCGGGGCGAGCTGCGCACCTACCCCGGCGTCGACCACTTCGACATCTACGACGGCCCCGAGCACGAGGCCGTGGTCGCCGACCAGCTCGAGTTCCTGAAACGGGTGCTGCTCTGATCGAGACCTGCATTTCCCACGTCATAGGGAGAAAATGCAGGTCTCGATTCTCAGCCGGTGGCGGTCGCTCGTTCCTGGGCGAGTAAGACGAGGACGAGCGCCGAGATAGCGGCGACGGCGGCGACGAAGACGAGGCCGGCGTCGCGGAGGCCGATCGCCTGCGCCAGCAACCCCTCCCCCACGACCGGGATCGAGATCGCCACGTAGGCGACGACGAAGAAGCTGGAGGCGACCTCGCCGCGTTGGGCCTCCGGGGCGGCGGCGTTGACGGCGCCGAGGCCGGCGCGGAAGCTGAGGCCCTGGCCGAAGCCGGCGACCATGCCGCCGAGCAGGAGCAGCGGCAGCGAGGCGTCGGCGAGGCCGGCGCCGAGCGCGACCATTCCCACGACCAG
The DNA here is from genome assembly GCA_036265715.1 of Solirubrobacterales bacterium. Lineage (GTDB taxonomy): Bacteria > Actinomycetota > Thermoleophilia > Solirubrobacterales > 70-9 > VAYN01. The sequence continues at coordinate 26,272 of DATAON010000035.1, forward strand.
GGCCGAGCAGCCGAAGGGGAGCGCCCGTCCCGCCGGGACCAGCGAGCCGAGCGCGAGCTGGCCGAGCGCCGAGGCAGCGAAGACGGAGAAGACGATCAGGCCGATCGCGGCGTGGTTGGTCACCCCGAGGACCTGGCCGGCGAAGGCCGGGCCGACCGCGGTGAAAAGACCAAGAACGGCAAATCCCGCGAAGGCGGCCATGCTGGCGCGGAGGAAGACGGCGCGGATCTCGGCCGGGACGCGCAGGCCCTGCGGGCGCAGTTGCGGATGCGGCTTCGGCGGGGTCGGCTCGGTGATCAACCAGACCCCGACCACGGCCGGCACCAGCAGCGCCAGGTCGACCCAGAAGGGCAGGTGCAGCGGCGAGCTCGTCCACTCGGCGATCGCCCCGGCCAGCAGCGGCCCGCAGCCGAGGCCACCCATGTTGGCGATGGTCGCGACCAGGGTCGCGCGGGTCCTGTCCTTGGGATCGGCGAGGTCGACCAGGGTGGCGGTTGCGGTGCCGGTGAAGATCCCCGCCGACAGCCCCGAGAGCAGCCGCCCGACCAGCAGCGGCGCCAGCCCCTGGGCGAGCAGGAAGGCGACGGCGCTGAGTGCCGAGAGCGCCAGCCCCGCCAGCAGCACCCGGCGCCGGCCGACCTCGTCGGAGAGCCGGCCGAACAGCAGCAGCGCCGCGATCACGCCGACCGCGTAGGTGGCGAAGATCACGGTGATCATCAGCGTCGAGAAGCCGAACTCCGCCTGGTAGAAGACGTAGAGCGGGGTCGGCAGCGTCGTCCCCAGCATCGTCGCCGCGAACGCGTAGGCGGCGATCGCGAAGGCGACGCGGCGGGCGATCCGGGGGCTCGGGGCGGCGTTCACCCCGACAACCTACGCAGGCGGCTTGCTCGGCCCGTCGGCTTCGGCGGCGGTCTTGGTCGTCAGCGGCGCGGCGGCGCCGCCGCTAAGCACGCGGCGGACCAGGCGCGGGGTGAGGATGCGGGCGTAGGCGGCAAGCGCGTACGGGCGCGGGACGTAGCGCTCCGCCTTGCCGCCGGGGCCGACCTCGTAGATCGCCTCGGCGACCTTGGCCGGCTTGGAGACGATCCAGCGGGTCAGCGCCCTCTCGCGCAGCTCTGTCGCCGGGAAGCCGTCGGTGGCGATGAAGCCGGGCAGGACCATGCCGACGTGGACGCCGTGCGAGAGCTCCTCCGCGTAGAGCGAGTCGGTCCAGCCGATCAGCGCGAACTTGCTGGCCGAGTAGGCGCCGGAGCCGGCCCGGGAGACGCGGCCGGCGGTGCTGGCGACGTTGACGATTGCGCTGGGGGCGCTGGCGCGGAGCAGCGGCAGCAGCTCCTCGGTGAGGCGGACGACGGCGTCGAAGTTGAGCTCCATGTGGCGCTGGACGTGGGCGTGGCCGGTGTCGGCGAAGCTTCCGCGCCAGGCGGCGCCGGCGTTGTTGACCAGCAGGTGCAGGCGGCCGCCATGCTCAGCCTCGAGGTGGGCACGGACCTGCTGCGGAGCGTCGGCGCCGGTGAGGTCGACCGCGAGGTGGGTCGCCCGGCAGGGCAGTGAGTCGGCGAGCGCTCGCAGCAGCTCCTCGCGGCGGGCGACCAGGACCAGCTCGGTGCCGGGCTCGCGGGCGAGGCGGATCGCCGTCGCCTCCCCGATCCCGGTCGAGGCTCCGGTGACCAGTGCAACTCTCCCCTGCAAGGACATCGGCCAAAGATATTCACTGCGTGTCGAGTTTGTTCGACCCCTCGAACAAACTCGACACGTCGCGGCAGCTTGCAAGGATTGCCGGCGTGGAGAGTTCAGCCTCAGGACACGGCCGGCTCGGCGCCGCCCGCCGCGAGGGCGAGCGGGTAACGCCGCTCGAGCTCTTCTTCGACCTCGTCTTCGTCCTCGCGATCACCCAGTGCACGGCGCTGATGGCCGACCACCCGACCTGGTCGGGGCTGCTGCAGGGGCTGCTCGTGCTTGGCGTCCTCTGGTGGGCCTGGGTCGGCTACGCCTGGCTGACCAGCGTCATCGACCCCGAGGAAGGCGCGGTGCGGCTGGTCATCTTCGCGGCGATGGCGGCGCTGCTGATCGCCGCGCTTTGCGTCCCCGAGGCCTTCGGCAGCCTCGGCCTCGCCTTCGCGCTGGCGATCGGCTTCTTCCGGGTCGCCCACATCGCCCTCTTCATGCTCGCCAGCCCCGACGACGACGCCCTGCGCCACTCGGTCCTCGGGCTCGCGGTCAGCACCGCCGTCGCCGTCGCCCTGCTCGCCCTCGCCTCGCTCTTCGACGGCCTCGCGCAGGGGGCGCTGTGGGCGCTGGCGCTGCTGCTCGACATGGGCGGGCCCTACTTCTTCGGCACCGAGGGCTGGAAACTCGTCCCCGGACACTTCGCCGAGCGCCACGGCCTGATCCTGATCATCGCCCTCGGCGAGTCGATCGTCGCGATCGGCGTCGGCGCCGCCGGCGTCCTCGACTTCGAAATGGGCGTGGTCGCGGTCCTCGGCATCACGCTCGCGGCGGCGCTCTGGTGGACCTACTTCGACGTCGTCGCCCTGATCTCGGCACGAAGACTCAGCGAAGCGCCGGCCGGCCGCGTCCAGAACGCGCTCGCCCGCGACTCCTACTCCTACATTCACCTGATCCTGATCGCCGGGATCGTGCTGGTCGCCCTCGGCCTGAAGACGACGATCGCCCACGCCGACGAGCATCTCCACGACGTCCCCGCCTTCGCCCTGCTCGGCGGCACCGCGATCTACCTGCTCGGCCTCGTCGCCTTCCGCTGGCGCCACGTGCGCACCCTCAATCGCCACCGCCTCGGGCTGGCGATCGTGCTGCTGATCCTGGTCCCGGTGGCGGTCGCGATCCCCGCCTGGCTCAGCCTCGCGGTGGTCGTCGCGCTGGTCTGGGCGATGATCGGCTTTGAGCACCAGGGCTACGGCCCGAGCCGCGAACAGCTGCGCCGCGAAGCCTCGGTCAGCGAGGACAACGGTTAAGTAATGCGATCCATTCGACACTTCGACATACTTCACCGCCGCGATGGCCACCCCTGACCTTCTCGACAAGCTCCTGCGCATCGGCGCGCCCTCCGGCTACGAGGCGCCGGCGGCCGAGATCTGGCGCGACGCCGCCGGCTTCGCCGAGCTCTCCAGCGACGGCCTCGGCTCCTCGATCGCCCGCGTCGGCGATGCCGCGCCGCTGTTCGCGGTCGTCGGTCACATCGACGAGATCGGGCTGATCGTCACCCACATCGACGAGAAGGGCTTCCTCTGGTTCGCCCCGATCGGCGGCTGGGACCCCCAGATCCTGGTCGGCCAGCGGGTCGAGATCCGCGGCCGCAGCGGCCTCGTTCCCGGGGTCGTCGGCCGCAAGCCGATCCACCTGCTCGAGCCCGACCAGCGCAAGAAGGTAGTCGAGCTGAAGGGCATGCACATCGACGTCGGCGCCGAGGACCGCGACGAGGCCGCCGAGCTGATCCGCGTTGGCGACCCGGTAGTGATCGACGCCGAGCCGCTCCAGGTCGCCGGCGAGCGCCTCGTCTCCAAGTCGATGGACAACCGCCTCGGCGCCTACGTGGCGCTGGAGAGCCTGCGCCGTTGCGTCGACGGCAAGGGCCCGGGCGGCTCCTTCGCAGCCGTCGCCGCCGTGCAGGAGGAGATCGGCCTCTTCGGCGCCCGCACCGCCGCCTTCGAGCTGCGCCCCGACGTCGCCGTCGCCGTCGACGTCACCCACGCCACCGACGCACCCGGCGTCGACGAGAAGGAGGTCGGCAGCCACCCGCTCGGCTCCGGCCCGGTGATCGGCCGCGGCTCCACCCTCTCCCCCAAGGTCTTCGAGCTGCTGGTCGAGACCGCCGAGGCGGAGGGCATCGAGCACTCGATCTCCGCCAGCGGCCGCGGCACCAGCACCGACGCCGACGTCCTCCAGATCTCCCGCTCGGGCATCCCCACCGGCGTCGTCTCGATCCCCCTGCGCTACATGCACTCGCCGGTCGAGATGGTCGACCTGCGCGACGTCGAGGCGACCGTGAACCTGCTCGCGGCGTTCGGCTCCCGCCTCTCGGCGGACGACGACTTCTCGCGCTAGCGGCACAAACCCACAGCCCGCGCGTCCTATCCGGGACAATTGGCAATCTGTAGTTGTGCTGATTGATGCAAAAGGAAGCCGTCGCTGGGAGCATTCAGGTGCTCCTCGGGCCGCTCTGATCCTGGGTGCCGGGTGGTCTAAGTCCGCTGGACTACCTCTGGCCGCTGAGCTTTTCGACCAGCCTCCCGATCAACTGCTCCAGTGGGCGAAATACATGGCGAAGGAGGTCCCTGAGGCCTATCGCCAGTGGAGGATCAGCAACCCGGACGAGAACGCCGAGAGCTTCGTCGGCCGGGTTTATCAGAGCTCATTTCCTTTCGATCTGCCGGGAACGTACTTTCCGTACCACTCGACCTATGACCCGCAGATGCAGCTACCGGAACCGCTTGAGGACTGCATCAGGCAATGGCACCTGAGCTGGCCAGACATGTCGGAATACCTTCAACTCCGCCTTGCCTGGCCCCTGGAACCCGCACGGTGGGCAACCGAGCTCCGATACAAGGCCCACTTGCTTCGGTCGTCTCGCTGCGCTGCCCAGATCGCGGCGATCCGTGAGGTGCTCGCGCGCTTTGACCTTCTCGGTGCAGTCACCGCGAATTACGACGTCACCTTGGAGCAGGTTCTAGGTATGGCACCTACCTCGGAATGGCCAGGCTTCAACTACGGCAACCTTCGCGGGGTTTATCACCCTCCCAATACGCCATTCCCCCGCGAGCGACAGCAGTTTCGGCCCCCTAGTGGATTGGTTCGACTTAGCAAGCTCCATGGATCCTTGAACTGGAGTCCAAAGGCTGACGGAGACCTCGATATCTATTGCGATCTGCGCGCCGCGTTCAGACGGGGAGGCACGGCGGCGATCATCCCGCCCCTCCCCGAGAAGCAGGTGCCAAGCTGGCTCGACCATGTGTGGGGTGAGGCGTTTGCCACCCTTCGCGAGGCTGATGTTTGGGTTGTAATTGGCTATTCCCTTCCGGCCTACGACATTGAGGTAAGGCGTCTTTTCTCGGCCGCCAACCATGGACAGCACATCGAGATCCTGGATCCGAATGCGCCAGTCGTCGCCGGCTCTTTTGCCGAGATCGCCCCAAACGCGTCGTACGAGCTTCGTCCCGGACTAGGGGACTCTGGTGCTTCAAGCCATTCACAGCGACGGAGAGGGGCACGATCCCGCGGCAGAAAGAGTCATCCGCAGTTCACCGAAGACGCAAAGCGCGGAGCTACTCGACGAAGGTCAGCTCCTTCGGCAGCGAGCTGAGGTTTTTGTAGCCGCCCTCCTCGACGACGACGAAGTCCTCGATGCGGACGCCGAGGTTGCCGGGCAGGTAGATGCCGGGCTCGACGGTGACAACTTCGTTGGGAGCCAGGACGTCGTCGGCTTTGGGCGAGAGGCGGGGCATCTCGTGGACCTCGAGCCCGACCCCGTGGCCGAGGCCGTGGCCGAAGTTCTCGCCGTAGCCGGCCGCGTCGATGACCTTGCGGGCGACGGCGTCGACGTCCTCGCCCTTGGCGCCGGCTTTGACCGCCTCCAGAGCGGCGAGCTGGGCTTGCAGGGTGACCGCGTAGACCTCGCGGCCCTGCTCGCCGGGGTCGCCGGTGGCGTAGGTGCGGGTGCCGTCGGAGCAGTAGTCGTCGAGCTGGGCGCCCATGTCGAAGACGATCAGCTCGCCGGGGCCGATCTCACGCGGGCCGGGCTCGGCGTGCGGGAGGGCGCCGTTGGGGCCGGCGGCGACGATCGCCGGGAACGAGGGGTCGCCGCCGAGCTCGCGGATCCGCGCTTCGGCGGCGCGGGCGACGTCGCGCTCGCTGCGGCCTACGAAGCCGCGCTCGACACTCCAGAGCCAGACCTGGTCGGCCAGCTTCGAGGCCTCGGCGATCGCCGCCAGCTCCCCCTCGTCCTTGACCCGGCGCAGCCCCTCGACGGCGCCGCCGGCGGGAACCGGCTCGACCCCGTCGGCGAGTTTGCCCCTCAGTTTCTCCAGCACCCGCACCGCCAGGTGGTCGTCCTCGAAGCCGAAGCGCCCCTCCAGTTTCGCGGCGATCGCTCCGAGCCAGTCGCCGACGACCGTGATCGGCTCCCAGCCCTCAACCTCGGCGGCGGCGCGCTCGGTGTAGCGGAAGTCGGTGAGGAAGAGACGAACGTCGGGCCCGCAGATGCAGGCGCCGTTGGTGCCGGTGAAGCCGGTCAGGTAGCGGACGTTGGTGAGGTCGGTGACCAGCATCCGGTCGAGCTCACGCTCGGCCAGAGCCGCCTCCAGGCGCTCGCCGCGGCCGCGCATCAGTCGGCCAGCTCGCGGGCCAGCAGCTCCAGCGCCTCGCGGTAGCCGTCGGCGCCCTTGCCGGAGATCTTCGCCAGCACCTGGCCGTCGAAGACCGAGACCTTGCGCCAGTCGTCGCGCGCCTCGACGTCGGAGAGGTGAACCTCAACCGTGGGCAGGCCGGCGACGGCGAGCGCGTCGGCGATCGCCCGGCTGTAGTGGGTCCAGGCGCCGGCGTTGACGATCGCCGAGTCGGCGAGGTCGCGCAGACGGTGCAGGTATTCGCAGAACTCGCCCTCGTGGTTGGTCTGGAAGAAGATCGGTTCCAGCCCCAGCTCGCGCGCCCAGTCGGAGATCTGGTGTTCGAGCTCGCTCAGCGATTTGCCGCCGTAGAAGGACGGGTCGCGGCGCTCGAGGATGTTGAAGTTGACGCCGTGGAGGACGGCGACGCGGTTGGCGGTCGGGCTCACGCGTACAACTCTTCCACGGCGGCGCGGACGGCGTCGGGCTCAACCAGCTGGCCGACCCGCGGCTGGCCCGGCTCGGAGAGCAGGACGAAGCCGACCCCGGCGGCGGTGCGCTTCTTGTCGCGCTGGAGGGCTTCGAGGGTGGCGTCGACCGAGGCACCGGGCCAGCGCGAGGCCTCGACCCGGGTCGGCAACCCGAAGCGGGCAAGCGAGGCCTCGACCTCGTCGCGCAACTCGTCGGCCCCGGAGAGCCGCAGCGCCGCCAGCAGCCCGATCCCGACCGCTTCGCCGTGGCGGTAGACGCCGTAGTCGCTGGCGACCTCGATCGCGTGGCCGACCGTGTGGCCGAGGTTGAGCGCGTTGCGGAGACCGGCATCGCGTTCGTCGGCGGCGACCACCTCGCACTTGTAACGAGCGCAGGCGAAGACGGTCTCACTCAATTCGAAGGGGTTCAGCTCTTCGATCAGCCGCACCCGCTCCCAGAGCGCGCCGCCAGCCAGCAATCCGGTCTTCAACACCTCGACGAAGCCGGCCGCGAGCTCCTCGCGTGGCAGCGACTCGAGGGTGGCAATGTCGGCGATCACGGCCGCCGGCTGGTGGTAGGCGCCGGCGTAGTTCTTGCCCTGCGGCAGGTCGACGCCCGTCTTGCCGCCGATCGACGAGTCGACCTGGGCGACCAGCGTGGTCGGGACCTGGACCACCGGCAGCCCGCGCTGATAGACGTGGGCGCAGAAGCCGGCAAGGTCACCGACGACGCCGCCGCCGAGCGCGACGACGTGATCTTCGCGGGTTATCCCGGCCTCGGCCATCGCTTCCAGCACTTCGCCCACCTGCGAGAGAGTCTTGCGCTGCTCGCCGGGATCGAACGCAACCGCCAGATCGCCCAGTGGCTCCAGGTGGTGGCTGAAGAGATTGAACGCGTTGGCGTCGGAGACGCAGAAGCGCCGGCCCTCCAGCGGCCACCAACCGGTCTCCAGCAGCCCGCGCCCGACCAGGATCGGGTACTCGCCGGCGGCACTCGCCGCCCACAGCAGCTTCGTGCCCGCCGGCAGCTCGGCCAGCGCCTGCACCGCCGGCAGCGCCCGCTCGATCATCGCCCGGTCTCCCATCGGGATCACCGCGTCGGCCAGCTCCTCATAGAGCGGCAGCCGCTCGGCCAGCAGCCGCTCAACGTCCTCGGCACTGGTCGCCAGCGGCCGGTCGGAGTGGGCGATCCGGCGCCAGGACTCGCGCGGGTCGACCTGCAGCCAGACAACAACGTGGCGGTCGAGAGCGTTGCGGATCCGCTCGGAGAGGACGCTGCCGCCGCCGAGCGCGATCGCGCCGCCGTCGGCCCCCTCCAGCAGGCCACCGACGACCTCGGCCTCGCGGGCGCGGAAGCCCTCCTCGCCGTGGGTCTCGAAGGCCTCGCGCAGCGGCACCCCGAACGCCGCCTCCATCAGCGAGTCGATCTCGGTCGTCTCCAGGCCGGCGCGCTTGGCCGCCGACAGGGCCGTGCTCTTCCCTGCCCCCATGAAGCCGATGAAGACGATTGCCGGCTTCATGGCCTAACCGCGGAAGTCGATGCGCTGCTTGTAGGCCTCGACGGCGGCGAGGACGTCGTCGATGTGGTCGCCGCCGAACTTCTCGCGGTAGCAGCGGGCCAGGGTCAGGCAGACCATCGCCTCGGCGACCACGGCGGCGGCGGGGACGACGGTCGAGTCGGTGCGCTCGCGCAGCGCCTGCGCCGGCTCCTTGGTCTCGGTGTCGACCGAGCGCAGAGGCTTGGTCAGGGTCGAGATCGGCTTGATCGCGGCCCGCACCGAGAGCGGCAGACCGTTGGTCATCCCGCCCTCGAGGCCGCCGGCGTGGTTGGTCTCGCGGTAGTAGCCGCGCTCCTCGGACCAGAAGATCTCGTCGTGGGCCTCGGAGCCGGGGCGGCCGGCGACGTCCCAGGCTTCGCCGATCGCGACGCCCTTGACCGACTGGATCGAGGCGACGGCGCCGGCGAGGCGGCCGTCGAGGCGGTCTTCCCAAGAGATGTGCGAGCCGAGCCCGGGCACGAGCCCGAAGGTCAGCACCTCGAAGCTGCCGCCGAGGCTCTCGTTGGCCTTGCGCAGACGGTTGATCTCGGCCACCATCGCTTTGCTGGTCTCCGGGTCGAGGCAGCGGACCGGGTCGTCATCGACGCCCTCGAAGTCGGCCGGGGTGAGGCCGCCGCGCTCGGGCGCTTTGATCGAGGCGATCTGCAGGACGTGGCTGTGGACCTCGACCCCGAGGGCGCTGAGGAAGCCGCGGGCGAGGGTGCCGGCGGCGACGCGGGCGGCAGTCTCGCGGGCGCTGGCCCGCTCGAGGACGTTGCGGATGTCGTCGTGGCCGTATTTCTGGGCGCCGATGAGGTCGGCGTGGCCGGGCCGCGGCAGGTGGACCTCGTCGGGCGCGAAGCCCTCCACCGGCCACGGGTTCATCCGCTCCTCCCAGTTCTTGTAGTCGCGGTTGGCGACCAGAACGGCGACGGGGCTGCCAAGGGTGCGGCCGTGGCGGACGCCGGAGCGGACCTCGACGGTATCGGTCTCGATTCGCATGCGGCCGCCGCGGCCGTGGCCGAGCTGGCGGCGCGCCATGTCGCGGTCGAGCGCCTCGCGGTCAAGCTGCAGCCCAGCGGGCAGGCCCTCGACGATCGCGACCAGGCCAGGCCCGTGCGACTCCCCCGCGGTGGTGAATCGGAAAGTGGTCATGAGCGGCTTAGGCTATCGCTGCGCGCATGACGTCCAGCGGCGCCTCGCGGCCGGTCCAGATTTCAAGCGACAGCGCGCCCTGGCGGACAAGGATCTCGAGGCCGTCGATAACCGACGCGCCGGCCATCTCCGCGGCGCCCAGCAGCGCCCGCGAGCCCTCGCCGTAGACCATGTCGACGACCAGCTGACCGGGGACGAAGCCGGCGGCGTCCAGCGGCAGCTCCTCGAAGGGGTCCTCGCCGCCAAGGCCGACGGCGGTGGTGTTGACGATCAGGTCGTAGCCCGCCTGCTCGGGGCCGACCACCGGCTTGCCGCCGAGCTCGGCGCAGAGCCCCTCGGCGCGGGACGCGGTGCGGTTCCAGACCTCCACCCGCGCCCCCTCGCCGACCAGCGCCCAGACCGCGGCGCGGGCGGCGCCGCCGGCCCCCAGCACCAGCGCCCGGGCATCGAGCGGCGTCGTCCCCAGCGCCGCCAGCAGCCCGCCGGCGTCGGTGTTGTCGGCCACGATTCCGCCCTCGGCGTCGGGCCCGTCGATCACCGCCGGGCCAAAACTCAGCGTGTTCGCCGCGCCGATCTGGCGCGCCGCCTCGCTCGGCACCGCCGCCAGCGCCAGCGCCGCCTCCTTGTGCGGAATCGTCACGTTGGCGCCGGCGAACCCCGCGGCCGCCATCTCCCCCACCTTTGCCGCCAGGTCCGCGGGCGCGACCTCGATCGCCTCGTAGCTCCACCCGTCCAAACCCAGCGCCGCCAGGGCCGCGTTCTGCATCGCGGGCGAGCGCGAGTGGCCAACCGGGCACCCCAGCACGGCAAGCCGCGGCACCGCTATTCCCCGCAGCTGGTCGGCTCGTTGCCACCGTTTTCTTCGCGCGCCTTGTTGTAGGCGGCGACGTCTTCTTCGAACTCCTCTTCGCTGGCGGAGAAGGCCAGCTCGCCGCACGTGTTCGGCTTGTTGACGTAGAAGACGAAGTCGGACTTGGCGGGATGGGCGGCGGCCTGGATCGCGTCGAGGCCGGGGCTGTTGATCGGGCCCGGCGGCAGGCCCTGGTTGGTCCGCGTGTTGTAGGGCGAGTCGATCGCCAGCTGCGATTCGGTCAGGGGCTGTGAGTAGTTGCCGGTGGCGAAGCGGATCGTCGCGTCAATCCCCAGCGGCATCCCTTCCTTGAGCCGGTTGTAGACCACCGCGGCGACCAGCTTGCGCTGCTTCGCGATCCCCGCCTCGCGCTCGATCATCGAGGCGATGATCAGCACGTCGAAGACGGTCAGGTTTTTCGACTTCGCGTACTTCATGTCGACCTTCTTGATCTGCTTCTTGAAGTCCTTCAGCTGCAGCTCGACGAGGTCGGCGACAGGCGCTTTCGGCTTCAGTTCGAAGGTGTTGGGGAAGAGGAAGCCCTCGAGGTCCTTGGCGTCCTTGCCGCCGTAGTCGGCCGGGTCGAGGTACTTCGACTTGACCGTCTTCTTCGTGTAGCTGCCGGGCACCCCGTCTTCGGAGACCAGTTCGGCCGCCTGCGAGCGCGTGTAGCCCTCGGGGATCGTCACCGTCGTCGTCCGCTTCACCGGCGGCGTTGAGAGCGCGTCGATCGCCGAGCCGTAGCTCATGTCCTTGGTCAGAGTGAACCCGCCCGCGTAGAGATCGGAGCGCTTGCCCTCGAGGGTGACCCGCATCTGGAACAGGGTCGAGCCGCTGATCGGCAGGATCGGGTCCTCGATCACGCCCTTGTCGATCAGCAGGTCGCCGACTTCGCTGACGCTCGCCCCCTTCGGGATCTTCAGCTGGACCGGGTCCGAGCCGTCGCTGTGGAACGGCTGGAAGAGCGCGTAGAGGAACCAGATCACGAGGAAGGCGACGATCACGGCGGCGATCCGGAACGGGTGGTACCTGCGCAGGCCGGTGGGAGCGCCTCCCCCCTCCTTGCCACCGCCACCGCGGCGGGCGGCGCGAGCCTTGCTGGGGTCCCCCTCGTCGCCCCAGACGTCGGGATCGGGCTCGGCAGGCGGCTCCGCCTCCCAGCTCTGCTCGATCGGCGCTTCCGGGGCAGGGGTCGGGGCCGGATCCGCCGCCGCGCCTGCCGCCGCAGCTGCCGCAGCTGCCTCCGCCGCGGCCGGCTTCGGTTGCTTCTGTTCCTGCGTCTGCTCGGGCTCGGACCCGGAAGCTTTCGCTGCTGGGGCCGCGGCTGGCTTGACCGGTTTTTTGGCGGGCTCAGCCGGTCTTTTGGCCGGCTCGACGGGCTTCGCCTGCTCAGCGGGCGTGACGGGCTTCTCCGCCGGCTTCGCACCAGCGCCCGCAGGGGGCTCGACCGGCTCCGGATCCTCGTCCCAGAACTCCTGCTCGGGGGTGCGCGGTGGGCGCGGCGGCTCGGTCGGCGCTGCCGGCTCCGGCGGCCTCTTCGCCGCTTCCTTCTCGCTCCGCTTGTCTTCCCTCTTCTTGCGCTTCTCTTCGCGTTCGAGCCGGCGCTGCTCGCGCTCGCGCGCAGCCGGGTCCTCGGGATCTACGAACGGATCGTCGCTTTTCCAGTCATCGGCCATGCCTAGCTTCCTTCCTTCCCCGCCAGGCCGGCGAGATATGCCTCGAGTAGGTGGGCCGCCGCCAGCGAGTCGCGGGCGGCGCTGGCGCCGGCGCGAGCGCTGGCGTCGGCCATACGGGTGGTCAGGCGCTCGTCGTAGGTGTCAACCGGGACGCTGAGGATCGCTTCGAGTTCCCCGCAGAAGCTGCGCGCCAAACCCGCCTGGCTGCCTTCCTCGCCGCTCAGGTGCAGCGGCAGGCCGACGACCACCCGCTCGACCTCCAGCTCGTCGACGATCTCGGCGACCGAGCGCGGCTCCGGCGGCTCGATCACCGGCAGCGGCCGCACCAGGGTGCCGCTCGGATCGGAGATCGCGGCGCCGACCCGCACCGTGCCATGGTCGAGCGCCAACACCCTCATCGGGTCAGCCGAGCTCCCGCTCGATCGCCGAGCGCGCCGCCGCCAGCGCCTCGCCGAGCTTGGAGGGGTCCTTGCCGCCGGCCTGGGCCATGTCGTCACGACCGCCCCCGCCGCCGCCGACGAGCGGCGCGATCTCGCGGATCAGCGATCCGGCCGAAAGGCCCCTTGCGACCCCCTCCTGGCTGACCAGCGCCACCAGCGCGACCTTTTCGCCGCTGCCGCCGCCCAGCACAAGTGCCGAGGCGCCGCCGAGCGAGGACTGGATCCGGTTGCCGACCTCGAGCAGCTGCTTCTGCTCGCCGAGCTCGGTCGCCGCGACGACGACGCTGACGCCGCCTACCTCGCCCGCCGACCCGCGCAGCCGGTCCGCTTCTTCGCCGAGCTGTTGGCGCTGGATCTTCTCGGCGCCCGCCCCGGCCTCCTTCAGCCGCTCGGCCGCGCGCTTGGCCGCGGCGACGGGATCCTGGGAGTTGCCGAGCAGCTCGCCGGCCTCGCGCAGCTCGTCCTCGCGCTCGCGGAAGAAGTCGATCGCGGCGGGACCGGTGATCGCCTCGATCCGGCGCACGTTGGCGGCGCTGGAGCCCTCGGAGGCGATCTTGAAGATCCCGACCTCGGCCGTGTTGGCGACGTGGGTGCCGCCGCAGAGCTCACGGGAGACCTCGTCGACCTCGACCACCCGCACCCACTCGCCGTATTTCTCGCCGAACAGGGCCATCGCGCCCAGCTTCTCGGCCTCGGAGCGCTCCATTTCCAGCCAGCGCACCGGGCGGCTCGCCTTGACCCACTCGTTGACCCGGTCCTCGACCGCGCGCAGGTCCGCGGCGCCGAGCGCCTGGCCGTGGGTGAAGTCGAAGCGCAGCTTGTCGGGGCGGACCGCGGAGCCGGCCTGGCGCACGTGGGTGCCGAGGCGCTCGCGCAGGGCCGCGTGCAGGAGGTGCGTGGCGGTGTGGTTGCGCATCGTCGCGTGGCGGGTCTCGCGATCGACTTCGGCCTCGATCGTGACCCCCGGCTCGATCGCGGCGCCGCTCGGCTCGATCTCCAGCGCCTGGTCGTCGCCGACCCGGTAGACGTCGACGATCTTCGCCTCCTCGCCGGCCCAGCGCAGCACCCCGGAGTCGGCGACCTGGCCGCCGCCCTCGGCGTAGAAGGGGCTCTCCTCGAGCTTGACCAGGGCGCGGCCGTTGTCGGCCTGGACCGCGGCGAGCCCGGTCGAGACGCGCAGGGTTTCGTAGCCGACGAAGCGGGTCGGCGGCGCCGCGTCGGCGAAGGCGATCACCTTGTCGTGGCTGTCCTCGGAGCCGTGCGCGGTGGCGGAGCCGCCGGTGCGGGCGCGCTGGCGCTGCTCCTCCATCAACTCCTGGAAGCCGGAGTCGTCGACCGCCAGGCCCTCTTCGGCCAGCAGCTCCTTGGTCAGGTCGTAGGGGAAGCCGTAGGTGTCGTGCAGCTTGAAGGCATCGGCGGCGTCGATCCAGGAGGTCTCTGACTCCTTCGCTTCGGCGACGAGGCTGCGCAGCAGCTCGGTGCCGCGCTCGAGGGTGCGGCCGAAGCTCTCCTCCTCGTCGCCTACCCAGCGGGCGATCACGTCGCGCTGGGCGATCAGCTCGGGATATGCGCTCCCCATGAGCTCGATCGTGCGCTCGGCGAACTTGCCGAGCCAGGGCGACTCGAGCCCGAGCGAGTTGCCCTGCTGGATCGCCCGCCGCATGATCCGCCGCAGGATGTAGCCGCGGTCCTCGTTGGAGGGGACGACGCCGTCGGCGAGCAGGAAGGTGGCGCCGCGGGCGTGGTCGGCGACGATCCGCATCGCCCGGGTCACCCGTTCGCCCTCCTCGTAGCCGTGGCCGGAGAGCTCCTCGGCGAGGTCGATCAGCGGCCGCACGTGGTCGGTCTCGTATACCGAGGGCACGTCCTGGAGGATCGCCGCCATCCGGTCGAGCCCCATCCCGGTGTCGATGTTCTTGCTCGGCAGCGGCGTCAGGCTGCCGTCCTCGTGCAGGTCGTAGCTCATGAAGACGTGGTTCCAGAACTCGAGGAAGCGGTCGGAGTCGTCGCCGGGGCGGTCGTCCTCGGCGCCGAAGTCGAGGCCGCGGTCGAGGTAGAGCTCCGAGCAGGGCCCGCAGGGGCCGGTCGGGCCGCCCTGCCAGAAGTTGTCCTCGCGGCCGAGCCGGACGATCCGCTCCTCGGGCACGCCGACCTCGCGCCAAATTGCGATCGCCTCCTCGTCGGGGCCGAGCCCGAGCTCCTCGTCGCCGCCGAAGACGGTGACCCAGATCTTCTCCGGGTCCATCCCGAACCCCTGCGTCGAGAGCTCCCAGCCCCAGGGGATCGACTCCGCCTTGAAGTAGTCCCCGAAGCTCCAGTTGCCGAGCATCTCGAAGAAGGTGAGGTGGCGGGCGGTGTTGCCGACCTCTTCGATGTCGGTGGTGCGGAAGCATTTCTGCACGTCGGCGAGGCGCGGCGCCGGCGGCTGTTCGCGGCCCAGGAAGTAGGGCTTGAACGGCTGCATCCCGGCGGTCGTGAGCAGCACCGTGGGGTCGTGGACGGAGGGCACCAGGGAGGCCGACGGGACCACCTTGTGGCCGCGCTCCTCGAAGAACGAGAGGTAGGTGTCGCGGATCTCCTGGGCCTTCATGTGAGGGAGCCTAAGTACTTTGCTCAGACGGTGCTGGCAATGGTCCCGTGGCCGACGATCGTCTCGCCTTCGAGCAGGACCGCGGTCTGCCCCGGAGAGGCCCCGGCGAACTCCTCGCCGAGCGCCACCTCGAGCGCCTCGTGGCGACCCGGGCCGGCGCTGCCGATGCTGGCCGGGAGCGGCTTGGAGCGGTAGCGGAGGCGGACCGCGTCGACCCGGGCGCCCTCGCGGTGCAAGACCGCGTCGCGCACGTGGACGTGCTGGGTGACCAGCTCCGAGCGGGTCCCGACCGTGACCGTGTTGGCGACCGCGTCGGTGGCGATCACGTAGGCGGGCTCGTTGAGGGAGACGCCGGTGCCGCGGCGCTGGCCGACGGTGAAGTTGTGGTGGCCGGGGTGGCTGCCGAGCGTGCGGCCGGAGCTGTCGATGACCGCGCCCTCGCGATCCTCGAGGCCGCCGTGGCGGCGCAGGAAGCCGCGCTTGCCCTGGCCGGCGAGGAAGCAGAGATCCTGGCTCTCGGCCTTCTTGGCGACCGCGAGGTTGTGGCGCGCGGCGATCGCGCGGACCTCCGGCTTGGTCAGCTCGGTCAGCGGGAAGCCGAGCCGGCCCAGCAGTTGCGGCGGCAGCGCCGCCAGCATGTAGCTCTGGTCCTTGGCCGGGTCGGCGCCGGCGGCCAGCAGCGGCCCGTCCTCGTCCTCGACGATGCGCGCGTAGTGGCCGGTCAGCAGCCGCGAGGCGCCGAGCCGGTCGCCGAGGTCGATCATCGCCGCCAGCCGCACTTCGCCGTTGCAGAGGATGCAGGGGTTGGGCGTCTTGCCCTCGGCGTAGCCGGAGACGAAGCGGCCGACGACGCGGCGGCGGAAGTCCTGCTCGAGGTCGAGCGTGAAGTGCGGCATCCCCAGCTGGTGCGCCAGCTCGCGGGCGCCCAGGACCGCCTCCGGCGAGCAGCAGGCCTTGGTCCCGTCGGTCTCCGGGTCGGCCCAGAGCTTGACGGTGACGGCGACGACCTCGTTGCCCCGCTCGCGCTCGAGCAGGGCGGCGACGGCGCTGTCGACGCCGCCGGACATGGCGACGGCGACGCGGTTGCTCTGAGACTTGGGACCCGGGGGGACATGACGACCCACTGGGGCAGGTGTGGTCGTCATGTCCCCCCGGGTCGAGGCGGGCGTCAAGGGAAGGGTCGAGGCGGCGGCGGCGCTGAGGCCGCGGTGGAGGGCGTCGGCGGCGAGCTGGGCGGCGTGGCGCTTGGCGGGCGTGAGGCCGCCGAGGAGGGATTCCACGTCGTCGATGCTGAGGCGGGCGGCGTCGAGGACTTCGGTGCCGTCGATCGCCTCGGCGACGGCGCTGGTGGCGGCGATGGTGGCCCCGCAGCCCTCGGCGTCGCAGGAGACTGAGGTCAGGCGCCCGTCCTCGACCAGGAACGAGATCCGCGCGAGGTCGCCGCAGGCAGCGCCACCGGCCGCGCCCGTGAAGGCGCCGTCCACGGCAGGGCCGCGTCGCGAGGTGTCCCGCAGATAGCTCTCGAACAGCTCTCGGTCCATGAATCAAGGGTAGAGGGGCGCCGCGCAGTCCCGTCCATCCAATCCCACACCCACATGCCAGGTAGGTGTGGGATTGGATGGACGGGACGGGCCTCAGTCAGGGAAAAGCATCCGCCGCAGGTCCGCGGCGACCTGCTCCGGTTCGTCCCGCAACTGGTCCCAGGTGACGCGGGTGGTGCGATAGCCCTCGGCGAGAAGGGTGCGGTCGCGCTTGCGGTCGGAGTGGAAGGCGCGGTCGGTCTGGTGGGCGCCGCCGCCGTCGAGCTCGGCGATCAGGCGCTGCTCGTCCCAGAGGGCGTCGGGTTCGAAGAAGCGGCCACGCAGGTGAAGAGGGGCGTTGAAGCGGGGGCGCGGGAGGCCGTCGGAGTCGAGGACGGCCACGAACCGCTCCTCGAATTCGTTGCGGGTAACTCCGACGGGGCGCCTGGACGCCAGCAGCGCGCGCAGGCTTGCCAGACCCCGGTGTCCCGGATACCGATCCACCAGAGCCTTGACCGATACGGGCCCCCAAAGCCGTTGCACTTCCAGCTCATGAAACGCCCGTTCCACCTCGCGCGGCGTCGAGATCGCGGCGAGGTCGAACACAGTCCGCGCCGCCGTAGTCGCCGGAATCCCGTCCACCACCGTCACCTCGTCGGCAGGTAGGGACGCCTGATGGCTCCGAATCCCTACAGCTAGCCTGGCACTCCTGGGCCGCGTCACTTCGATCTCGATCGCCCGGCGAGGGACGATCCGATGCAACTGCCCGGCCGATCGGTGACTCAGCACCGCATCCGGACCGGAGGCAAGCACGGCTGCCATCAGTCTTCCCTCCCAAGGGATCAGACGGTGACCGACCGCGTAGACGCCTCGGTGGACTCGATGGAGACGACCGAGGCGCATTCGCTCTTCGATCGCCCGCGTCCCGATCCCAAGCGCAAGCAGCTGCCGCCGCGCCACCACCCCGTGCTGCCGCTCCGCCAACTCGGCAACCTCGCGATCCCGAGATCGAGTCCTGCATTTTCCCCGTCCTGCGTGGGCTTTGCAGGTCTCGATCGGCACGCCCCCGAGGTTGACCGGAGGCCACGCACCTTTGGCGCGCACTTCGTGCCGATTCCGTCAACGGCGGCACTAAAAAAGGCCCCAGCCCGCCGTTGCCGCCTCTAGCTTTGATCCCTTCAAGTGAAGGTGGGTGCCTGGTCCCGACCCCAAGAGGCCATGGACACGGTGGCTCCCGCGCCGTTTGTGTTGGGTCAAACGGTGAGACGGCTCTCGCACGGGCTCGAGCCTTGGCTCAAAGGTACCACCGCGGGCTCGTGCCAGGGCAGGGCGCGGGCGCGGTCAGTCGTCGAGGTTGGAGAGATGCCACTCGGCCTCGCTCCAGCGGTCGGCCGGCACGCGTAGGGCGATGTCGCCGCGGCCGTAGCGGTCGAGCGGCCAGTCGGAGGTGAGGACCGCCTCGATCCCGGCCTCTTCGAGCGACTGGTGCCAGGCCCGGGCGGTCCGCACCTCGCCGAAATCGCGCACCACCTCCCAGCTGTCGAAGCTGGGATCGTCGATGTGAATCGGCGTCTGGCCAGGGCCGGGTCCCGGGCGCCACTTGCGTGGAAGCCAGTCCCCGAGCCCCATCTCAGTGCCCCGCGAGCTTGCGTTTGTGGATCGCGACGCCGAGGTCGCGCAGCTGCGTCTCTTCGACCGGGGCCGGGGCGCCGGTCAGCAGGTCGAAGCCCGAGGCGGTCTTCGGGAAGGCGATCACGTCGCGAATCGTGTCGGCGCCGCTGAGGCGCTGGACGATGCGGTCGACGCCGTAGGCGATGCCGCCGTGCGGCGGCGCCCCGTAGCGCAGCGCCTCCAGCAGGAAACCAAAGCGCGCCTCCGCCGTCTCAGCGTCGATCCCGAGCGCGGCGAAGACCTGCTGCTGGACGTCGGCGCGGTTGATCCTGATCGAGCCGCCGCCGAGCTCCTGCCCGTTCCAGACGCAGTCGTAGGCGACCGCCCGCGCCGCGCCCGGGCTCTCGGGGTCGAACTCGCCCGCCGGCGCCGTGAACGGGTGGTGCAGCGAGTCCCAGCGCTGCTCGCCCTCGTTCCACTCCATCAGCGGCCAGTCGACGACCCAGACCAGCTCGTTCGCCTCCGGGTCGATCAGCTCGAAGCGCTCGGCCAAGTCGATTCGCATCTGCCCGAGGACCGCGTCGGTGACCGGCCGTTGGTCGGCGACCAGCAGCAGCAGGTCGCCCTCCTCGGCCCCGAGCCGCTCGTTGAGGTCGGCCAGCTCGGCCTCGCTGAGGAACTTGGCGGTCGGCGAGCGCCAGCCGTCGCCCTCGCGGAAGGCCCAGACCAGCCCTTTAGCCCCCAGCTCCTGGGCGCGGGAGATCAGGCCGTCGAGCTCAGAGCGCGGCATCTCCCGCTTGCCGGCGTTGATGCCGCGGATCGCGCCGCCGCCCTCCAGCACCGAGCGGAAGACCTTGAACTCGGTCTCGGCCAGCGCCTCGCCGAGGTCGACCAGCTCCAGCCCGAAGCGGAGGTCGGGCCGGTCGGTGCCGAACCGCCCCATCGCCTCGTCGTAACACATGCGCCGCATCGGCAGCTCCACTTTGGGGCCGCCGGCGCGCTCGAAGACGTGGGCCAACAGGCGCTCGTTGACCTCGATGATGTCCTCGCCGTCGACGAACGACATCTCGATGTCGAGCTGGGTGAACTCGGCCTGGCGATCGGCCCGGGTCGCCTCGTCGCGGAAGCAGCGCGCCACCTGGTAGTAGCGCTCGAACCCGGACATCATCAGCAGCTGCTTGAACAGCTGCGGCGATTGCGGCAGCGCGTAGAAGGAGCCGTGCTGCTGACTGGAGGGGACGAGGAAGTCGCGCGCGCCCTCCGGCGTGGAGCGGGTCAGCACCGGCGTCTCGACGTCGATGAATCCCTCCGCGTCGAGGAACTCGCGCATCGCCGCCACCACCTTGTGGCGCAGTTCCAGCGCCTCGCGCATCTGCTCGCGGCGCAGGTCGAGGTAGCGGTAGCGCATCCGCACGTCCTCGCTCGCCTCGCCCGCGTAGCCCTCGATCTGGAACGGCGGCGTCTCCGAGTCGGCCAGCCGGACCAGGGAGGCGACGCCGACCTCGACCCGCCCCGTCGGCAGCTTCGGGTTGACGGTCTCCTCGGAGCGACCCACCACCTCGCCGCTGACGCTGATGACGTCCTCCGGCCGCAGCTCGCCGGCGAGGTCGAAGTCGTCGGCGACGTCGGGATGGAAGACAAGCTGGACGATCCCGGTGCGGTCGCGCAGGTCGACGAAGATCAGGCCGCCGTGATCGCGGCGGCGATTGACCCAACCGCAGACGCGGACCTCAGAGCCCTGTTTGTCCTCGCGCACCGCCCCGCACCAGGTGTCCCGGTAGTCGTTGCCGCGCAGCGGCGAGAAGTCGTCCGCAGTCGCCTCGCTCATGCTTCTCCCCCGGTCATCTCGTCGACAAGATTGGCGGTATCGGCCTGGCGCTGCTCGCCGGTGTCCATGTCGCGCAGCTGCGCCGAGCCGTCGGCCTCGAGGATCAGCACCCGACGGGCGCCGATCCGGTTGGCGTGTTTGAGCTGCCCCTTGAGGCCGCGCCCGGCCAGATCGACCTCGGCCGAGAGCCCCGCGTGGCGCAGCTCGACCGCCAGCGCCATCGCCCGCTGGCTCTGGCTCGGGTCGGCGATCGCGACGAAGGCGTCGCGCCCCTCCGGCTCCGGCTCTTCGTCGAGCGCCAGCAGGATCCGCTCGATCCCGGCCGCCCACCCGACCGCCGGCGTCGCCGGCCCGCCCAGCTGCTCGATCAGGCCGTCGTAGCGACCGCCGCCGCCGATCTCCGACTGCGCCCCGAGCGCGTCGCAGACGAAGGAGAAGATCGTCCGCGTGTAGTAGTCGAGGCCGCGGACCAGGGTCTTGTCGACCACGTAGTCGATCCCGGCCGCCTCCAGCAGCGCCCGCACCTCGGCGAAGTGCTCGACGTCCCCGCCGGCGAGGCTGTCGACGATCGTCGGCGCGCTCGCCATCACCGCCTGGGTCCCCGGGTGGTCGGAGTCGAAGGCGCGCAGCGGGTTGAGGTCGATGCGCTCGCGCACGTCGCCGGAAAGCTCGCCCTCGTGCGCGCGCAGGTGCGAGCGCAACTCCTCCAGGTACTCCTGGCGTGCGGCGAAAGAGCCGAGGCTGCCGAGCCGCAGCTCGACCCCCGGCACGCCGAGCTCGCCGAGCAGGTCGCTGAGCAGCATGATCGCCTCGGCGTCGGCCAGCGGCGAGTCGGTGCCGATGCACTCGAGGCCGAGCTGGTGGAACTGGCGGTAGCGGCCCGCCTGCGGGCGCTCGTGGCGGAAGAAGGGACCGACGTAGGAGAGCTTCACCGGCTGCGCCAGTTTGTGCATCCCGTGCTCCAGGTAGGCGCGGCAAATCGGCGCCGTCCCCTCCGGGCGCAGGGTGAGGCTGCGCTCGCCCTTGTCCTCGAAGCTGAACATCTCCTTGCGGACGATGTCGGTCGAGCGCCCGACGCCGCGCTCGAAGAGGTCGGTGTCCTCGAAGCTGGGGGTGGCGATCGGCTCGTAGCCGGCGCGGGCGAAGATCGCCGCCGCCGTGGACTCGACCAGCGCCCGCGCCCGCCCCTGCTGGGGCAGCACGTCGAAGGTCCCGCGCGGTGCCTGGAACTTGCTGGCCATGGTGCGAGCGAGCCTAGATCACGGAGGCGGTAACCCGCCTACCGCGCCAGCGAGGTGAGGAAGGGGTTCGAGGCGCGCTCGTCGCCGAGCGTCGTCGTCCCCATGTGCCCCGGGTAGACGACGGCCTCGTCGGGGAAGGCGTCGAGGAGGTTGCCGATCGAGGCGATCAGGGTCGGGCCGTCGCCGCCGGGCAGGTCAACCCGGCCGACCGATTCCTTGAACAGCACGTCGCCGGAGAAGAGCGCGTCCTCACCGCGGACCGCGTAGGTGACGTGGCCGGGGCTGTGCCCGGGGGTGTGGACGACGTCGAGCTCCATCCCGGCCAGCGCCAGGGTCTCGCCGCCGGCGACGGTCTCGTCGGCCTCGTAGCTCTCGAACGGCCCGAAGCCCGGCCAGGGGACGTAGCTCATGATGTCGGCCAGCACCGGCACCTCCAGCTCCGGGCAGTAGACCGGCGCCCCGGTCGCGGCCGCCACCGGCGTCACCGCGCCGATGTGGTCGAAATGGCAGTGGGTGATCAGGATCGCCTCGACCTCCGCCCCGGTCGCGGCGACAGCGGCGAGGATGCGCTCGGCCTCCTCGCCCGGGTCGACGATCAGCAGCTTGTCGGAGCCCTCTTTGCGCAGCAGGAAGCAGTTCTCGGCCACGGGGCCGACGGTGAGCATCTCGACATCGAGGCTCACTGCTGTTCCCGGGCGCGAATCCGGGCCCGCTCGCGGCGCCGCCACATCGCCATGTCGATGTAGTAGCCGGCGGGGATGTAGAAGGCGAGCATGAAGCCGCCGAAGGCGAGGGCGGTGCCGACCGGCCGTTTGAAGAGCAGAATCAGCAGCACGAAGAAGATCACGGCGGCGAAGAGGCCGCGGACGATCGAGCTGCGCCAGGTCGGGATTTTGTCGACGCGCTGGGCCGGCGCTTTGCCTTTTTTGGAACGCGCGCGGGCTTTCGCCTCCTCGCGGCTGCGCGGGCGCCCGCCGCGCGCTTTGGTGTCGATGCGGCCGCCCTGGGTGCCGCGTTTCTTGCCCTTGCGTCGTTTCTTCGTCTGCGCCATGTGGTGAATTGAATCTAATCGGCCGCCGCGGCGAGTCGCCGCTCGATCACGTGGACGGAGGGGTCGAAGCCGCGCATCGGCACATCCGCCGGGTAACCGGCCAGCGCCGCGGCCGGGATCAGCCCGACCAGCTCGGCCTCCAGCGGCCGCGCGCCCAGCGGCGCCGCCAGCTCGCGCACCCGCTCAACCACGGTCGCCAGCGGCACCGCCAGCGGGTCGTGGACGTTGGTCGACACCTGGGCGCGGCCGTTGCCGAGCAGCAGCCCGAGTGCCCGCACCCCCGGCAGGCCGCCGCCCGCCTCGCGCAGCTCGGCGGCGATGACGCGGGCGATCTCGATGTCGCCACTGTCGAGCTCGACGTTGAAGGCGGCGAGGGGCGCACGTGCGGTGACCAGGGTGGCGCCGGCGGTGCGGTGCGGCTCCGCCGGCCCGAAGTCGGGCTGCAGCTCGCCGCTCTCCATCCGCAGCCAGAGCTCGGCGAGGCCGCCGTTGCGGAAGTAGGCGCGCTCGGCGCGACCGGGGCCGCGGGCCAGCTCGCCGTAGAGGAAGACCGGGATGCCGAGGGCACCGATCTGGGCAGCGGTGGCGACCGCCGCGGTCCGCGTCGCCTCGCGGTCGCCGCGCTCGAGCCAGACCAGCGGGCAGACGTCGAGGGCGCCGATCGCCGGGTGCACGCCCCGGTGGCCGTTCATGTCGATCGTCTCCAACGCCTCCTCGGCACCAAGGGTCAGTGCCTCCTCCAGCGCCCCGCTCGCGCCGGCGAGACTGAAGACGGTGCGGCCGTGGTCGACGTCGGAGTGGCGGTCGAGCAGGGTGACGCCGGCGGGGCGGGCGAAGGCCGCCCCGAGCCGGTCCAGGCGCTCGCGCTCGCCGCCCTCGGAGACGTTGGGGACAGCGAGGAGGGTCGCCACGCCCGCGATCCTCAGAGCAGCAGCTCGCCGCCGCTGACGATCGTCTCGCCGTCGATTTCGACAGTCGGCTCGAGCAGCACGCAGTCGAGGTGGACCGGGACCTGGATCGTGCCGCCGATCGCGGCCGAGGCGCCGAAGGCGACGTGGGCGGTGCCGAGGATCTTCTCGTCCTCGAGGATGTTGCCGGTGAGGATCGCCTCTTCGTTGGTGCCGATCCCGAGCTCGGCGATGTTGGTCGCCTCCGGGCCGTGCGCGGTCAGCAGCTCCATCAGCCGCGAGCCCTCGGGGCCGGTGGCGTCGGTGATGTGACCGGCGCGGACGGTCAGCGAGGTCGGCGTGTCGAGCAGTCCGACTTCGGCGATCGAGCCGTCGACGACCAGCGTGCCCTCGCCGGTGCCCTCCAGCGGCGCGATGAAGCCCTCGCCGCAGGGCAGGTTGCCGAAGGCGCCGCGGTTGCTGAGTTCGCCCGCGTCGACGATCCCGAGCCGGCCCTCGAGGCCGAACCGCAGGTCGCTGCCGTGGCGGCAGGTGATGCGCGCCTCCGAGCCGCCGTTCATCGCCGAGACGATCGCCCAGCCGCGGCGGCGGATCTCCTCCAGGTCGCCGGTCATCAGCCGGATCAGCATCTCCTCGGTGACGCCGGGAAGGCTGCCGACCCGGACCCCGGCCTCGCTCGCCACCTTGCGGGCGTTCGTGTGCGAGAGCGACTGGATCGTCGGCGCCAGCACCACGTCGGCGGCGGCCATCGCCGCGGCGACCGCGCCGGGCGGCTCCGCGGCGGCCGAGTCGCGCTCGCTCATCACCGCCAGGGTCGCGTCGGCGCCGTCGCCCTGGGCCTCGATCCGCATCAGCGCCCCGATCTCTTCCGTCACCGGATTGCAGACCACCAGCACCTCCTCGCCCGGGTTCACGCCCATGCAGTGGCGCACCACGGTCCGAATCGCGCTGTCTAGCTCGGCGCTCACCCGCCCCACCCTATCCGCCGCAACCGCCTCGGCTCAATCGTCGTCGTGTCGGCGGCGGATCGCCCAGCCCTCGAACCAGACCAGCCCGACCAGGATCGACCCGAAGGCGATGAACGGCGGCAGCCACCCATCCGGATGCGCGATCACCAGCGCTCCGACCACAACCGCGTCGGCGACGAGCAGAAACGCCACCAGCACCGGCCGCATCCCCGCCCATCCCGGTCCTCGCGCCATCGCTACGATCCCCCTCCCCGCCGGAGTAGCTCAGCTGGTTAGAGCAGCGGAATCATAATCCGCGTGTCGGGGGTTCGAGTCCCTCCTCCGGCATCGCAGTGGCAAGCGAAACGCGCCTCATCCCGAGGTCCAATAGAGCCGATTTGACAGGGGGGTGGCAAGGGAGGTGGCAAGGGGCTGGGCTTGAAGCCCCCGTTAGCGGATCAACTTGACCGCGACACCCACGTCGGGCAGCTTCTGCCAGTCGCGATCTGCGGTCAGGGCGGGCACCTCGAAGCGAGTTGCAAGGGCCAGGCAGGCACGATCACCAAAGGACAGTCCCTGGGCCTTGGATCGGGGTCGGAGGTCGGCGGCCTGGGCTGCATCGTCCTCGGTGAACGGCTCGATTTGTAGAGCGCCCTCAGCCGCCTCGTGGATAGACCCCAACGCTACGACGGCGGGCTGGCCGTGTTCGGCGAGTTTCGCCAAGACCTCGGAGAGGTTGACGGTGCTGGTCGCGGAACCATCGGCAATTGCCTCCACCACCTCATCGGCCCCGGTCTCGTCTTGCAGCAGCGCCAAGAGAGCAGAGGCGTCGATAACCGACGCAGGAGCATCAGCCATAGCGCTACCGCTGAGCGTCTGCCTGCTTTTCGGCTTGGGCTTCCGCTCGCCGTTCAGCGATCAACTCGTCAGCCAAGCTAACCCCAGGTGCAAGGTGGGCAAACATACCCCGCGTCCGCTCTGCGGCGGCGCGGCGCTTTGCACTTGATTTCGCCGATTTAGTGGCCTGGGTCATCGTTTCAGGATAGCGGCAGGGGTTGGATACCGAGAGAGCGTCCCGCTGATGATCAAGCAATCTGCCTTGATCATCTTTCGAGCCGTTCGAAGCGTCACACCGTTACTCAGGAGCGCAACGCCCAAAACGCCAAGCGCGATCCAATTGCCAGGTTCCATCTGCTTATCCTTGCCACTTCGGGAGACGGAAGGCAAGGAAACCACTGCCCATGAAGGTTGGAGCAGGCCGCTTCCACCCCAGATAATTCCGTCGGCACCCTCCCGCTGTTCGAGGCACTCAACTGTTCGAGTCCCTCCTCCGGCATCGCAGCGCGCGGAAACGCGGCTTGGAAGTCCTCCTCAACCGACGATCGTGAAGGCGGCGAACGTCGCGGCTGAGAGGTTGCCGGAGGCGTCCTTGGCGCTGACCGTCGCCCGGTAGGCGCCCGGGGCGAGCGGCTTGCCCTTGAGCTTGCCGCTGAAGGGGATCGAGCCGGGGCCGGCGGGGAGTTGCTTGGCCAGCGACCCCTTGGCCACGAAGCGGGTGCATCTCTTCGCGCCAGATTTCGCCTTGCCGGGGGCGACGCAGAGTTTGCCGGCCTTGCGGCCCGGAGAGGGCCTGGCGATCGTGGCGATCACCGTTGCTGGCTCCGAAAGGGCGAGCTTCAGCTTCGTGCCCTTCGGCGTGCCTTTGGGAGCGCTCTTGTTGCCCGATACGGCGAAGCGCTTGGGCTGGAACTTCGGGGCCGCCGTGAAGACTGGTGCGATCGAATCGCCCGTGCCTGACAACGGATCGGGCACCAGGCGACCGATCTTGCCGGTCCCGGACTCGGTGAACCAAAGGTTGCCGTCCGGCCCCACGGCGATCCCGATCGGGAACGAATTCGCGCTCGGGATCGGGTACAGGGTCACGGCGCCACCGGTGGTCATGCGGCCGATCGTCCCGGAGTTGTAGCCGGTGAACCAGAGCGCCCCGTCGGGGCCGAAGGCGATGTCGTTCGGTCGGGTGCCGGCGGGAAGCGGGAAGCGCTGGCGGGCGCCGTCGGGGAGGAAGCTGTCGATCGCGTCGGCGTCGAACATCGTCACCCAGGCCCTGCCGTCGCCGAGGGCGATGCGGGACGGGCCCGAGCCCGCCGGGAGTTTCGAGGTAACGACCGCGCCGGCGAGGTCGACGCCGACCCGCCGGACCTCGTTCGCCTCGTAGTAGGCGGCCCAGAAGGTTGCGTCGGGGAGCATCGCCAGGCCGGTGATCCGCCCTTTGACGAGCGACCCGCCGGCCCCGCAGGCTTTGGCTTCGCCCCAACCTTCTTCGAAATAGCAGATCGCGGCCGACCCGGACGATCGCCTTTCGGTCCAGAACAGCTTGTTGCCTGGAGTCAGGGCGAGGGTGTAGGCGTCGGATGCGTCCGAGAACGCCTCGGTCTGAACCGTCCCGTTCGGGGTCCGCCTGCCGATCCCGTCGTCGCCGACCCAGTAGACGGTCCCGTCGGCCCCAGTCACGAGGTCCGAGGGATTCAGCGGATCGTTGATGATCCCCAGCATCTGCCCGCTGGTCGAGACCCTGCCGATTCCCGGCGTGGCGCCGACCACGGCGTACCAGAGGTTGCCGTCCGGGCCGACGTGGATGTAGCGCGGCTGATGGGTCCCGGGCGGGGACCCCGCTTCGATCTCGAACTCGGTGATCGTCACCGCCCCGGCCGGCGCCGCGAACAGCAGCGAACTCGCCGCGGCCGCGGCCGCCAGCAATATCCCCCTGATCAGTGCCACGGACACCAACGGCATCCTGACGACTCAAGCACGATCCGTCCAGGAGGGATTGGCGAAACGCCGACAGCCCCCGTTTCGCGAGCCGTCGGGCAGCGAAACCAGGACTGAAGCAATCCGCCTAGTCGCCGGCGGGACCGGCGCAGAGAAGCTCGTCGGCGATCCAGTCGGAGCCCCGGGGCGCGGGGCGCGGACGCGGCGGCTCGTCGCAACCGTCCGCGAGGCGCGCGGGCGCGCGGGACGCAGCCCGCGCGGCGACGGTGTCGAGCAGCAGCGGCAGCGGGTCGATTGGGGTGTCGTAGTGGCGCACCTCGAAGTGCAGGTGCGGGCCGGTCGAGTGGCCGGTCGAGCCGACGTAGCCGATCCGGGTGCCGCCCTCGACCTGCTCGCCGACGTAGCTGGTGATCGAGGAGAGGTGGGCATACCAGGAGGTGTAGCCGAGGCGGTGCTGGATCACGACGAGATTGCCGAAGCCGCCGTTGTTGTAGCCGGCGAAGATCGTCGTGCCCACTCCGGCGGCGCCGACGCGGGTCCCTTCGGGCACCGGGAAGTCGAGGCCCTCGTGGCTATAGCCGTTGCGGGGCGCGCCGAAGCCGTCGCCGATCGGCCCTGGAACCGGGCGCAGGAAGCTCACCGGGGCGTTGCTCACAGGGGTGTTCGTCGGGCCACTGTTGCCGCCGCCGCGCAGCGCTCGGATCGTCGCCGGGCCCGCGAGGCCGTCGGCGCCAAGGCCGGCAGCGCTCTGGGCGCGGATCACCGCCGCCCGCGTCAGCGGGCCGAAGGCGCCGTCCGCCCGACCGGGCCCGTGGCCGGCGCGCTGGAGCAAGAACTGCAGCGCCGCGACGTCCCAACCCCTGTCCCCCACCTTGATCGTGCGACTGCCCAGCCCCGGCCGGCCGCGCCAGCCGAGCGCCCGCCGCGTCCGCGGCCCGGCGATCCCGTCGGCCGGCAGGCCCTTGCGCCGCTGGAAGGCGACGACACCCCGCCTGGTCAGCGGTCCGCTGATGCCGTCGACGTAGCCGTCGTAGAGGCTGAGGCCGTCCAGGGCAGCCTGCAGCGCCGCCACGTCGGCAGGCGACGCCTCGGCGCGGGCGGGCACTGCAACTGCTGCCAGGATCAACGCGAGCACGCCGATCCCTCGAATCGAGCGCATGGTTCGCTATCGGAAGCACCGCGCTCGCCTAAAACCCCGCGCAAGGAAGCGTGCATACGCGCCCCGGCGTGACCTAGGCTTGGCCGATGGGAACGATCCGCGGCAACGCCGCCACCGAGATCAACGCCGTCATCGACGCCGTCTACGCGGTTGCCGCCGACGCCGAGGGCGCGCCGCGCTGGCAGCCGGAGATCCAGGTCGCCGAATGCCTCGAGCGCGACGCCGACGGCAACCAGATCCTGGTCCGAGTCGAGACGGAGACGCCGATCAAGCGCCTGGCCTCGACCCTGCGCTACAGCTACGACTCGCCGAGCCGGATCTCCTGGCAGCAGGAAGACGGCGACCTCAAGTCGGTGGTCGGCAGTTGGGAGTTCGAGCAGGTCGGTGACCTCACCAAGGTCACCTACGAGCTCGCGGTCGATCCCGGTCGGATGCTCGGGATGGCGCTGCGGGGCCCGGTCGTCGGCGTCCTCCGCGGCAAGCTGGTCGAGTCGATGCCCGACAAGCTGAAGACCTTCGTCGAGGCCAGCTAGCGCCCCAGAGAAGCAAACCGCGCTGTAAAAGCGCGAAGGACAGGGCATCGCTATTTTTCGGTACCCCGATGCTTGGGATCTTCAGAGCGCTCAGAGCGATTGACTCCTTGAACGCCTCCCAGAAGGGGCGAATCGGACATGTATGAGCGCAGCCCGGTTTGCGACTACCCGGGCCTGACCGACATCCACGCCCACCCGGCGATGAACGCGTTCCTCTGGGACCGCGATCTGCGCCGTCATTACTTCACTGCCGGCGGCAAGTACTCGCCGCTGGCCAGCCTCACCGACTTCAAGATGCTGAGGAAGGGCGGGGTAAGGGTCCTCTGGTCCTCGCTGCACGTGCCCGAGCCCGACTACCTGGACTGCCCGCCGATCCGCCTGCTCGCCCACTTCACCGGCGGCGGCCGCAAGCTGCTGGAGCTGAACTCCTGGGAGTGCCTGCAGGTCGAGATGCAGGAGATGGAGCGCCAGGTCGAGCGCACCGGCGACTTCGCCCTCGCCCGCAGCAACGCCGACCTCGACCGGATCTGCGAGGAAGGCAAGGCGGCGATCGTGCACACGATCGAGGGCGGCCACGTGCTCGACGCCGGCCTGATCGGGACCGACCCCGAGGAGCGGCTGGAGCGGCTGCGCAAGCTCGCCCGCAACGGCGTCGCCTCGCTGACCATCGCCCACCTCTTCCCCAACCAGCTGGCCGGGCACGCCGAGGGCATCCCCCACAACCGCCGCAAGGTCCTCTTCTTCTGGGAGCTTGACTCCAAGGTCGACCTCAACCGCGGCCTGACTCCGCTGGGGGAAGCCGTGATCGAGGAGATGGTCGCCCTGCGGATCGTCCCCGACGTGACCCACTGCACGCCGACCGCGCGACGCCAGATCTACGCGCTGGTCGACAACCGGATCCCGATCGTCGCCTCCCACATCGGCGTCAAGCCGCTCAATGACGCCCCCTACAACCTCGACCGGGAGGACGTCGAGGCGATCGCCACCAGCGGCGGCGTCGTCGGCGTCATCTTCATGCCCTACTGGCTGGCCAAGACCGACCCCGGCATCGGCCGCGGGGCGATCTGGAAGACGATGGCGCAGGTGCGGGAGTGGACCGGGAGCTGGGACCACGTCGCGATCGGGACCGACTTCGACGGCTTCACCGACCCCGCCGACGACTTCAACAGCGAGGCGAAGCTGCCGTTGGCGCGGGAGATGCTGGAGGCCAAGGGGGTGCTCGGCAGCGACCTCGAGGCCGTGCTTGGGGCCAACGCGCGCCGCGTCCTTCGCGACGGCTGGCGCTGACGGCGCCGAGACGCGCACAAGAAGGCGACCAAACGCTGGCGGCGAGGTTTAGGCCTCGATTGGAGCGGGGATACGATCCGGTGGTTCGCTGATGACCTCCTCCCGGCTGCAGAGACTCCCCGCGGTGACCCCAGCGTGACCGAGACTTGGGAACGCCGCGCGGTCTCGGCGGAGATCAACGGGCGTCGGGTCAACGAGGCGATCGAGCGCGGCGGGCAGGGCTCCAGCTGCGTCTTCGTCTGCGAGTGCGGCCACCTCGGGTGCAACGCCACGGTCGAGCTCTCGATCGCCGAATACGAGGCGGTGCGGACCGCCTTCGACCGCTTCCTGGTCCTCCCCGGTCACGTGATCGACGCCGTCGACCACGTGGTCGAGAACCGCGGCGGCTACCTGGTCGTGGTCAAGCGCGAGGGCGAGCCGAAACGGATGGTCCGCGAGGCCGACTCCCGCGAGGCGTGATGGGCGCCGCGGACAAGCGCAGGAGCAAGGCGCGGCTCGGCGGCGGCTCGACGCGCTCGATCGAAGCCAACGAGCGGGCCGAGCCGAACGCGATCCCGATGCTGCGCCGGCGCGCCGGCGACTTCGCCGCCACCCACGGCGGCGACGCCGCGCTGGTCGAAAGGGTCGAGCTGGCGGTCTCCGAGGTGGTCACCAACGTCGTCAAGTACGCCTACGGGTCGGGAGACGACGGTCGGGTGGAGCTGACCGCAACCGCCTCCGAGAAGCTGATCGAGATCAAGGTCGCCGACCGCGGATGCGGCTTCCTGCCGGGCGACTCGGACGGCCTCGGCATCGGCCTCACCCTGGTCGCACAGATGAGCGGCGACCTCGAGATCGCCCAGTCACCGCAGGGAACCACGGTGACGATGCGCTTCCCGCTAGCGCCGAGCGCCGAAGCTCTCTAAGAGAACTCTCAGCCGCCGTTTAGAGGCCGTTTCCCCTCCGGGCTGACGATTGCGGCATGGACGAGAGCCGCAAAGCCGCGCAACGGGAACAAGCAAAGGCGCGTCTCGAGATCCAGCGCGCACGGGTGCGGCAGCTACGACGGCGCTGCATCGCCGTCTCCGTCGTTTGCTTCGCGCTGCTCTGGGGCGTCGTCTTCACGCAGCTGGTCAGCGGCAACGATCCGGTGCTCGCTCGCAAGACTGAGAGCAAATCCCAGAGCTCGACGGGTACGGCCACGGTGATTCCCGGCGCAGCCGAGCAGCTCGAAATCGAAGCGGCCGAATCGGAAGCCATCGAACTCGAAGCGGCGGAAGTCGAAGCGAGCGAACTGGAAGCAGCAGAAGCTGAAGCCGAAGAACTGACTACGAGCCCCTCGTGAGCGACGAAGCCCGCCAGTCCTTTGCCTGCTTCGGCGGCACCGTCGCGGTCCACGTCGCCGGCCCCGCGAGCGACGGGACCAGCGCGGTCGAGGCGGCGCTGCGGGCGCGGGCGCGGCTGGAAGAGATCCAGCGTCGCCTCACCCGCTTCGACCCCGCGAGCGAGCTCTCGCGGCTCAACGCCGACCCCGAGCCGGTCGTCCCCGCCAGCCCGCTGCTGCGCTGGCTGGCGCGGGCGACCGTGCGGGCCGGCGAGCTCAGCGGCGGCCTCGTCGACGCCACGCAGCTCGACGCGATCGAGCGGGCCGGCTACCGCGACTCGCTGCGCGACCGCGAGCCCCTCCCCCTCGCCACGACCCTGAGCATTCAGAGCCCTCGCCGGCCCGGGGGCGCGTCGGCGCAGCGCGACTGGGCGCGGATCCGGGTCGACGACCCAGCCGGCACGATCGCCCGCCCGCCCGGGCTGAGGATCGACGGCGGCGGCCTCGCCAAGGGCATGGCGGCGGACCTGATCGCCAGCTCCCTGCGCGGCCACGACAATTTCGCCGTCGACTGCTGCGGCGACATCCGCCTCGGCGGGCGCGCGGCCCTGCGTCGCCTGATTCGCGTCAGCGACCCGTTTGGCCCCGAGCCGGCCCGCACGCTCGCCCTCAAGCGGGGCGCGATCGCGACCAGCGGCATCGGCGGGCGCGCCTGGAATGCTCGCGGCGGGGCCGCCCATCACCTGATCGACCCGGCCAGCGGCCGTCCCGCCTTCACCGGGCTGGTCCAGGCGACGGCGCTGGCGCCAACCGCGCTGCTGGCGGAGATACGCGCCAAGGCTGCGCTGCTGGCCGGTTCGGCCGCGGCGGCGCGCTGGCTGCCCGACGGCGGCGTCATCGTCGCCGAGGACGGCGGTGTAGAGCGGGTCGGCAACCAGGGCGGCGCAGCGGCGGCCGCGGCGTGACCGCCGCCACCCATCTCTTCTGGATCACCAGCCGCGCCGCAGGCGGCGCCGCGCTGCTGCTCTCCAGCGCCAGCGTCGCCCTCGGACTCTTGATGTCTTCGCGGCGCAGGTCGGTCAACAAGCGCGACCTCCGCGCC
The DNA here is from genome assembly GCA_036265715.1 of Solirubrobacterales bacterium. Lineage (GTDB taxonomy): Bacteria > Actinomycetota > Thermoleophilia > Solirubrobacterales > 70-9 > VAYN01. The sequence goes on from DATAON010000035.1 coordinate 58,591, forward strand.
GTCCACGAGGCGCTCTCGCTGACCACCCTGGCGATGGTCGCCCTGCACGGCCTCGCGCTGCTCGGCGACTCCTACCTGAATCCCGGACTCAGCGGGATCGCGATTCCCTTCGCCGGTGCCTACCGGCCGCTGTGGACCGGGCTCGGGATCGTCGCCGGCTACGGGCTCGGGATCCTCGGCCTTAGCTATTACCTGCGCGACCGCATCGGCGTCGGCCGCTGGCGGCGGCTGCACCGGCTCACCGCCGGCTTCTGGGCGCTCGCGATAGTGCACACGATCGGCGCCGGCAGCGATGCCGCCCAGCCCTGGTTCCTGCTGATCAGCGGCGTGATGGTGGTGCCGGCGCTGACCCTGGCGCTGATCCGCTGGGGCGCTCGCCTGGCCGGCTCAGCCGCCGAGCGGGACGGTCGCGACGACCGCCCAGGCCAGGGCGACCCCGGTGAGCAGCGCCGCCCCCAGCAGCGCGAGGCGCCCGCCGGCGCCCGCTAGCCTCGCCTCCGGGGGGCCGGCGCGGCGCCAGTCGGCGGTGGCCAGCCGCGGCACCTCGAGCAGGTGCGCCAGCACGTGCACGGTCATCAGCGCAAACCAGGCGATGAAGCTGAGCTTGTGCAGGAACGGCAGCGGGCCGTCGTCGGAGGCACCGGCGATCAGCGCCACGCCAGTGGCGAAGAGGGCGACCGTGGTCAGGACCACGCCCGGCGCCAGCAGCCGCAGCGGCAGCGCCGGCGGACCCTTGCGCCGGTAGCTGGCCTTGCCCGCGTAGTAGCGGGCGAAGCGGTAGCCGGTGCTGCCGAGCTTCAGCGCGAGCGGCGGGATCAGCAGCAGGCCGATGAAGACGTGCTCGGGCCGCAGCTCGCCGACGAAGGGGACGGTCGCCCCCTCCGCGGCCAGCAGCAGGAGCAGCAGCGCGGCGGTGGCGGCGGTGATGCGAGCGTTGCCGGCGACGCCCGCATCCGCCCTCTCGGTCTCGGCCCGGCACATGCGGCGATGCTCGGGCGCGGGCCTTGGCGCCGCCTAACGATCCGGTGAGAGATCTCTTAGGCGGGATTGCCAGTCCCGCCTAGGCGGCGGTGAAGCCCGGCAGCCGCAGCCAGAGGCGGGCGCCGCCGAGCGGCGAGTCCTCGACGCCGGCGGTCCCACCGTGTGCGAGGGCGATCTCGCGGACGATCGCCAGCCCGAGGCCGCTGCCGCCCGAGTCGCGGGCGCGGGCGCGGTCGCTGCGGTAAAAGCGGTCGAAGACCAGCGTCCACTCGGCGGCGGCGATGCCGGGGCCGTCGTCGTCGACGGCGACCGTCGCCCAGCCCTCCGCAGAGGCGGCCGAGAGCAGCACCCGGCCCCGCGGCCCCGCGTGTCGGCGGGCGTTGGCGAACAGGTTGACGAGGGCCCGCGTCAGCAGGCGCGGGTCGGCCCGCAGGTTGCCGGCGGGGATGGCACCGACCTCCACCCGCCAACCGGGATCGATCGCCGCCACCCCGTCCAGGAACGGGAGCAGGTCGACGTCCTCGGCCCGGATCTCCTGGCGCTCGTCGAGCCTTGCCAGCGCCACCAGGTCGTCCACCAGTCCTTCGATCCGCCCAAGCTCGCCGAGGACGACCCCCTCGACCCGCCGCACCTCGGCGGCGTCGGGGTTCTCCTGGCGAGCCAGCACTTCGATCTGGCCGCGGACCGCGGTCAGCGGCGTGCGCAGCTCGTGCGAGGCGTCGGAGACGAAGCGGCGCTGGCGCGTGAAGGCTTCGTCGAGGCGGTCGAGCATTCCGTCGAGGGTCTCCGCCAGCAGCCGCACCTCGACCGCCGCCCCCGGCTCGCCGCCGCTGCGCGGGCTGAGGTCGCCGGCGTCGACGGCAGCCGCGGTCTCGGCCAGGCGCCGCAGCGGCGCCGCGGTCCGGGCCGCCAACAGGAAGCTGGCGAGCAGGGCGCCGGCGATCGTCACGACGGCAACCACCGGCAGCACCCGCTCGGAGAACTCGTCATCGTTCTGCAGCTGCACCGTGACCAGCAGCAGCGCAAAGGCAACCAGCAGGATCGCCGCGATCGAGAGCGCGAGACGGCCCCGCAGGCCGAGCCGCCGCCAGGCGCCGCTCACGGCTCCACCAGCCGGTAGCCGACCGAGCGCACGGTCTCCAGCGGCAGCGGCGAACCCGGCGTGGCGAGCCGGCGCCGCAGGTAGCCGACGTAGACCTGGACCACGTTGGTGCCCGGGTCGTGGTCGTAGCCCCAGACCGCGGTGAGGATCTCCTCGCGGCTGCAGACCTCGCCGACCCGGCGCATCAGATACGCGAGAAGCGCCGCTTCGCGCTCGGCCAGGCCCACCGAGACCCCCTCCCGCTCGGCCCGCCGGGCGACCAGGTCGAGGCTGATCCCCGCCGCCTTCAGGACCATCCCGCCCGCGTCGTGCTCGCGCAGCCGTGCGCGGATCCGGGCCAGCAGCTCCTCGAAGGCGAAGGGCTTCGCGAGGTAGTCGGTGGCACCGCCGTCGAGGCCCTCGACGCGGTCGGCGACCTCGCCCTTCGCGGTCAGCATGATCACCGGCAGCGACGCCTTCGCGCGCCGCAGCGCGGCCAGCACCTCCATCCCGTCGCGCCCCGGCAGCATCCGGTCGAGGATGACCAGGTCGACGTCGCCGCCCAGGGCGAGGCGCTCGCCCTGCTCACCGTCGGCCGCGACGGTCACCCCGTAGCCCTCGCGCTCGAGCCCCCGAGCGAGGAAATCGGCAATCGACGCTTCGTCCTCGACGACCAGGATCTCCACGCCCTGATGCTAACCCGGCCCCGGCCCCGGCCCGCGCTCAGCGGCGCTCGTTGCCGCGCTTGTAGTTGCCGGTGGCGCGGGCCATCAGCTGCTGCGGGTCGCCGGACTCGAGCTTGCGCAGGAACTTGGCGGCGGCGTCGCCGCGCAGGGTGGCGGCGCGGCGGCCGTGGTGGAAGATCGCAACCTCGCCGCCGCGGCGCTCGTAGCTGAAGCCCTCGGGTGCCGGCACCGGCCGAGCCTAGTCGCGCTCGGCCAGCAGGGCCGTGATCGCGCCGGCGACCCGATCGGCCTCCTGCGCCATCACCGCGTGCGCGGCCCCCGCGACGATCTCGACCTCGGCCCCGGGCCAGCGAGCGGTGAGCAGCTCCGCGTTGGCGGCCGGGATCACCTCGTCGGCACTGCCGTGGACGACCAGCGTCGGCAGGCCCTCTGGCGCGGGCGGTTGCTCGGTCCGGTGCCAGGCTTCCATCGCCTGCTCCTGCGCGTCCAGGGCGGCCGGCGAGAGCGCCTCCCGGCCGGCGGCGACGATCGCGCCGAAGTCGCGGTCGATAGCCGGTGCCAGGGCTGGCGGGAAGAGCAGCGCGATCAGCCGCGAGGCCTGCTCGCGGGCACTGCCCGAGCGGTCGGTCAGCCGCGCCCAGACCGCGGGGTCGGCGAGGACCGCCTCATGCCCGCCGGGATCGGTGGAGAGCAGGGCCAGGGCGTCGACCCGCGCGGGCGCCCGCCGGGCCAGCTGCTGGGCGACGAATCCGCCCATCGACCAGCCGGCGACCGCGGCGCTCGCGAGGTCGCGGGCGTCGAGCAGCGCCTCGAGGTCGGCCGCCATCCCCGCGACCGTCAACTCGCCGTCGCCCGGATCGGAACCGCCCATGCCGCGGTTGTCGGGGCAGATCACCTCGTGGCTGGCCGCCAGCCCGGCGAGGAAAGTCGGGTCCCAGTCGGCGCCGGTGGCGGCGTAGCCGTTGATCAGCAGCAGCGGCGGGCCGGCTCCGAGCGCGCGCCAGGCGAGCCGGCGCCCGCCGATCTCGATCGCACCCGTCGTCTCTTCAGCGCCCACGGGCGCGAACCTACCCGACCCGGCGCCCTGCGGCCTCCCAGGCTCGCTCGGTCTGCCGCATCAGGGCCGGGTAGACAATCCAATGCCGGAACGGCTTGATCAGCTCCATGTAGCCCTTGCCGAAGAGGCCGCGCGGCTTCACGTAGACGGCCATCTGCCCGCCGTGCTCGCCGTCGCCCCGCTCGGCCCAGGCCAGGTGCATGACGCCGTGGACGGTCTGGTTGGAGATCTCGGCGGCGAACTCGTTCGCGGTCAGGTAAAGCGGCTGGAACGGCAGCGAGGCGAAGTGGACGCCGGCGGCGCTGCCGCGCAGATCCTCGGGAAGCCGGCCGGCCAGCGACACCTCGTCGGTGCCGGGGATCCTCAGCCCACCGCCGGCCTGCGCCGGGGTCGAGATGCGGCCGAGGCTGAACCACTTGCCGAGCCGGTCGCGCAGCTGCCAGAGGAAGCGGGTGGGCGCCGATTCAGCGTGGGCCGGATCAGAGGCGGCCAGCAGCTCGATCAGCCGCGAGAAGTCGGCGGCGGCGCCGTGGGCCGGCAGCGCCCAGGCGTCCTCCAGCTCGAAGTCCCGGACCAGGTCGTGCACGCGCCAGGGCTGCGCTTCGTGCTCGGCGTTGGGGATGCGAGATCCATACGTCACCGTACGGACGATAGGACCCAGGCTTGCATCTGTCAATACGGTGCCGTATAGATGTGGCGTGGCCAAGGCTCAGACCCCGCGCGACGCCTGGATCGACTCTGCCCTGCGGGCGCTTGCCTCGGGCGGCCCGGACGCCGTCAGGGTCGAGGCGCTGGCAGCCGGCCTCGGGGTCTCCAAGGGTGGCTTCTACTGGCACTTCAAGGATCGCCAGGCGCTGCTGGACGAGATGCTCGCCAGCTGGGAGCGGGCCGGGACCGAGGAGGTGATCGCCCGCATCGAGAGCGAACCGAGCGACCCGCGCGCGCAGCTGCGCCAGCTCTTCGACCTGGCGCCGACCGCGGACTTCGAGGTCGAGCTGGCCCTGCGCGACTGGGCCCGTCGCGACCGCGCCGTCGCCAAACGCCTGCGCCGGATCGACGGCCGCCGGATGGAGTTCCTGCGCTCCCTCTTCGCCCAGTTCTGCAGCGACGATGACGACGTCGAGGCGCGCAGCATGCTCGCCTACTCGCTGCTGATCGGCAGCTACTTCATCGCCGTCAAGCACGGCGATCGCTCCCGCGCCGAGGTGCAGACCCTGGCCCTCGACCGCCTGCTCGACGACTCCTGGGAATCGCGTGGTTCCTTTAGGTCCCAGGGGGTTAAAAAGGAACCACGCGATTGAACGCCGACGCCGTCACCCGCCCCGTCCTCGTCTTCGACGGCGACTGCGCCTTCTGCACCAACTGCGTCCGCGCATTGGAGCGGATCGGCCCGCGGGCGGAGATCGTCGCCTGGCAGCTCACCGACCTCCCCGCCCTCGGCCTGACCGAGCAGCAGGCTGCCGCGGCGGTGCAGTGGGTCGGCGCCGACCGCGGCGTCCGCAGCGGGCACGAGGCGATCGCCGCCGCACTCCTCAGTGCCGGCGGTTTCTGGCGCGCGCTGGGGCGCCTACTGCTGGCGCCCGGCGCCTCCTGGGTCGCCGCCCGCGCCTACCGGCTGGTCGCCGCCAACCGCTACCGGCTGCCCGGTGGGACCCCGGCCTGCGCGCTCAGCGACTCAGCCGACCGTCGGCGCTGACCTCCACCGCCCGCTTCCCGAAGTCTTGCTTCGAGAGCTCGGCGACCAGGGCCGCTCCCGCGCCTTCGGGGTCGGGAACCGGCTGCCCCGCTTCGACCATCTGCACCGAGGCGAGGCGACCGGAGCGGAAGGCGCCGTCGGGGGCAAGGGTCGCGTGCAGGACCACGGTCTGGCTCAGCACCCCTTCGAGGCCGAAGTTGTGGAAGCCGGAGAAGTTGCCGAGGCTGTAGGCGATCAGGCGGTCGCGGTAGATCTCCATCCCGCGCAGCACGTGCGGGCCGGAGCCGAGGATCAGGTCGGCGCCCGCCTCGACCGCCATGTGGGCGAAGGCTTCGGCGTTGCCGCGGTCCTCGCCGAGGTAGATCTCGGTTTCGCCGTCGACGTGGGTGGCGTCGCTGCCCTCGGCCCCGGCGTGGTTGGCGACGACGACGACGTCGGCGCGCTTGCGCGCCTTGCGGATCAGCGCCCGCGCCGTTTCGAGGTCAGTCAGCGAGTTGGTGTAGTCGTAGGAGGCGAAGCCGAGGAAGGCGACTTTGACGCCGTCGACCTTGACGAAGATCGTCCGCCCCGGCACCCCGACCGGTTCGATCCCGGCCTGGTGTAGCGCTTCCACGGTCTCGTCCTGGCCGGCTTCGCCGAAGTCGAAGGAGTGGTTGTTGGCCAGCGACATCACGTTGAAGCCCGCTTCGCGCAGGTAGCCGGCGTACTCCGGCGGCGCCCGGAAGGCGTAACAGGTTCCGGGCTTGGCGCCGCCGCACTTGACGTCTTCGGAGACGTCGGTGAGCGTGCCCTCGAGGTTGCCGAAGACGAGGTCGCCCTTCAGCTCGCCGGCGATCGGGTCGAAGTAGGTGGCCGGCTCGGGCGGCAGTTCGGGCGTGATCCCCATCGCCGTGTCCCCGACCGCGGCGAACGAGACCCCGGCGCCGGAGCCCCCTCCCCCGCCTTCCTTGCCGTCACCCGCACCGCCGCTCCTGCCCTTGCCGTCCCCCTGCCCCTGCTTGTGGCCGCCCTGCTGTTGCGCCGTGCCTTCGCCCGGCGCGTTGCGCACGGTCCCGTCGAAACAGCCTCCGAAGGCGATCGCAGCCAGCAGCCCCGCGCTCGTCAGCAGGGCCGCCCGGGTCATGCCTCGACCATCAGGGTGACCGGTCCGTCGTTTATCAGCGCCACCCCCATGCAGGCGCCGAAGACGCCCTTCTTGGCGCCCAGCCGCTCGCAGAAGCGGTCGTAGAGCGGCTCCGCGACCTCCGGCCGGGCGGCCCCCGTGTAGCTGGGCCGGTTGCCCTTGCGGGCGTCGCCGTAGAGCGTGAACTGGCTGACGCAGAGGACCTCGCGCTCCCCCAGCGGCTCGTTCATCCTGCCCTCGGCGTCGTCGAAGATGCGCAGCTTCGCGACCTTGTCGGCCAGCCGGTCGGCCTGCTCCTCGCCGTCGCCGTCGCCGACCCCGAGCAGGACCAGCATCCCGGGCCCGATCTGGGCCACGCGTTCGCCCTCGACGTCAACCGCCGCTTGACTGACCCGCTGGACGAGCGCGCGCATCGGCCTAAGCTAACGCCGGCACCCGCGTCAAAACGGACGCTCTAGCGAACCCGGACGTTCAGGCTTCGAGCGCGTCGACCAGCGAGGAGGCGTCGTAGGCGCCGAAGAGGCGGACGCCGTTGGCGAAGAAGGTCGGCGTGCCGGTGGCGCCGCTGGCCTCGGCCGAGGCGACGTCGCGGGCGATCCGCTCGACGTAGACCTCGCCCTCGACCTCCGCTTGCAGGCGGTCGGTGTCGAGGCCGAGGTCCTTGCCGACCACGACCGCAGTCTTCAGCGAGAGTTTCGGCTGCGCCGCGAAGAGAGCGTCGTGGTACTCCCAGAACTTGCCCTGTGCCGCGGCGGCCTCGCTGGCCTGCGCGGCCATCGGCGCCAGCGGGTGGCGCTCGGGGATCGGCAGGTGGCGGAAGGCGAAGACGAGGCGGTCGCCAAGGCGGTCGCGCACCCGTCGCAGCACCGACTGGGCGCCGAGGCAGAAGGGGCACTGGAAGTCGCCGAACATCACCAGCTCCAGCGGCGCCCCGCGAGCGCCGCGAACGTGATCGATGTCCTCCAGCGGGGGTGAGAGCCGTTCGTCCACGGAGTCCGATGTTATGTGGTCGTGCACGACATCGAGTCGATCCTGCTTCTGCTCCTCGCCGCGGCGCTGCTGGTCCGCATCGCCGAGTTCGGGAAGATCCCGGCGCCGATCGTGCTGGTCGTCGGCGGGCTGGGGATCGCGCTGATCCCGGGGCTGCCCGAAGTCGAGCTCGACCCGGACACGATCTTCCTCATCTTCCTGCCGCCGCTGGTCTACGCGGCCGGCTGGCAAACCTCGCCGCAGGAGCTGCGGGCGCTGATGCGGCCGCTGGGCCTGCTCTCAGTCGGCCTCGTCTTCCTCACCGCCGCCGTCGTCGCCGTCGTCGCCCACCAGCTGGTGCCGGCGCTGGGCTGGGCCGAAGCGGCGATCCTCGGCGCCGTCCTCGCCCCCACCGACGCCGTCTCCGCGACCTCGATCTTCCGCCGCCTGCGCACGCCCGAGCGGGTGCGGCTGCTGGTCGAGGGCGAGTCGATGATCAACGACGGCACCGCCCTCGTCCTCTACCGAATCGCGGTCGGGGTGGCGACCGGCACCGCCTTCAGCCTCGGCGACGCCACGCTCGAGTTCGTCGTCGTCGCCCTCGGCGGCATCGTCGCCGGGCTGGCGGTCGGCGTCGTCTCCAACCTCGTCGTCCGCCGTCAGACCGACCCCGGCCTGGTCATCTTCCTCACCGTGCTGACCGCCTACGGCGCCTACATCGGCGCCGAGGAGCTTGAGGTCTCCGGGATCCTCGCCGCCGTCGTCGCCGGCGTCTACGGCGGCTACCAGTCGCCGCGCTCGCTCGACGCCGACACCCGCCTCGGCGCCGTCTCCTTCTGGAGCGTGCTCGTGTTCGGGCTGGAGATCACCCTCTTCGTCCTGCTCGGGCTGCAGCTGCCGGGCGTCGTCGACACCCTCAACGAGAGCTCCTCGGGGGTCAGCGAGCTGCTCTGGCCGGCGGTGGCGATCGCGCTCGCCTCGCTGGCCGCCCGGCTCGCCTTCGTCTTCGCGATGCGCGGCGACGCCGGCGAGACCTTCGGCCAGCGCTTCGCGGTCGGTTGGAGCGGCATGCGCGGCGCCGTCTCGCTCGCCGCCGCGCTGGCGGTCCCGCTCAGCGTCGAGACCCGGCCGCAGATCATCTTCCTCACCTTCGCCCTGATCCTGATCACCCTGGTCGGCCAGGGGCTCTCGCTGCCGTTCATCGTCAAGCGGCTGGGACTGGAGGAGCCACGGCGCTGGAGCGACGAGGAGGCGGTGGCGCGGATGGAGGCGGCGCAGTCGGCCCTCGACCGGCTCGACCAGATGGAGGCCGAGGATCGCGCCGACGAGATGCAGCTGAAGCGCCTGCGCGACCTCTACCGCTCACGCTTCCGCATGTGCGCGGCGGTGCTCGACGGCGAGGACCCCGAGCGCGCCGCCCGCGACGAGCGCATCTCCGACTACGGCGAGCTGCGCCGCGAGCTGATCGGGATCGAGCGCGAGGAGCTGCTCAATCTGCGCGGCGCCGGCCGCCTGCGCAACACGACGATGCGCCAGATCGAGCGTGACCTCGACCTCGAGGAGGCCCGGATCCGGGCCTAGGAGGCGAAGAGCTCGCGGGCGCGGGCGGCGACCAGGTCGGGGCGCTCGTCGGCGATGAAGTGGCCGCAGCCGGGGACCAGCTCGACCCGCAGATCGTCGGCGTGGCTCTGGTAGCCGCCGAGCATCGAGGGGCGCAGGACGACGTCGTCCTCACCGAACAGCAGCAGCGTTGGCACGGTCAGGCGCGCATCGGCGTAGCGACCACGGGCGATCGGCGCTGCCTCGCGCAGGTTGAAGACGCGGTAGACCTGAACCGCCGCCCGTGCCCGCCCCGGCTCGGCGAGGTTGTCGGCGAAGGCGTCCAGCTCCGCCTCGTCGAAGGCGCCCTCGACCGCCGACCCGCGCAGCAGCACCCGACGCACCAGGCCGCGCCGGTGCAGCGCGTAGCCGAGCCCCGGCGCCAGGATCGCCCCCTGGTAGGCGAAGCGCCAGGCGTGGCCGACCATGTTCCGCACGCTCACCCAGGGCGGGACGATGTTCAGCGCCAGGTAGCGCTCGAAGCGCTGCGGCTCCCGCAGGCAGAGCAGGAACCCGATCCAGCCGCCCCAGTCGTGGCCGACCAGCTTCACCCGCTCGATCCCCATCGCGTCGAGGACGGCGAGCACGTCGTCGGCCATTTCCTCCTTCAGGTAGCCGCCGCGAGGCGCCTCCGACTCGCCGAAGCCGCGCAGGTCGAGTGCCAGCACCCGGTGGCGGTCGGCCAGCGCCGGCATCAGGTGGCGCCACTCGTACCAGTGCTGCGGCCAGCCGTGCAGGCAGAGGACGACGTCCTCGCCGGCGCCGGCTTCGGCCACGTGGAACTCGACCCCGCGGGCCCTGACTCGGTGGTGCGTTACTCCGGGAACCGCGGGGCGAGCGCTCAAACGTTGCTTGTGACGCCGCCCTCGCGGAATTCGACGACCACTTCCTCCATCGTCGCCGCGTTGCAGGGGACGCCTTCCGGCCACGGTTTGACCGGCTGCTCGTTGAGCGTCTTCAGGCCGTTGCCGCTGATCACGATCACGGTCACGTCGTCGGGCCCGATCGCGCCGCGCTGGGCGAGCTTCATCGTCGCCGCCACGGTGGTGCCACCGGCCGGCTCGGTGAGGACGCCCTCGGTGCGGGCCAGCAGCTCCATCGCTTCGAGGATCTCACCGTCGGGGACGTCGGCGGCGGAGCCGCCGCGGCTGCGCACCGCCTCGACCACCAGCGGGCCGTCGCCAGGAGCGCCGATCGCCAGCGACTGCGCCAGCGTCTCCGGCTGCACGTGGACGATCTCGTCCGTGCCCTCGACGATCGTCTTCGCGATCGGCGAGCATCCCGTGGGCTGGCCGATGTGGAGCTTGGTCGCAGCGGTCTCGGCGAGGCCGAGGGTCTCGAACTCGAGCAGCCCCTTGTGCACCCGCGAGGACAGCGTGCCGCCGGCCGCCGGCATCACGATGTGGTCCGGCGAGACCCAGTCCAGGGCCTCGACGACCTCGTAGGCGAGCGTCTTCGCGCCCTCGGCATAGAACGGCCGCAGGCTGATGTTGGCGAAGGGGATGCCGGTGTTTTCGGTCAGCTCGCGACAGGCCCGGTTGGCCTCGTCGTAGTTGCCGTCGACCTGGCATACCTGGGCGCCGAGCGCGCGCACACCGCGCGCCTTCGCCCGCTCCAGATTGGCGGGATAGAAGACGTAAGGCTTCAACCCGGCGGCAGCGGCCAGCGCCGCGGTGGCGGTGCCGACGTTGCCGGTCGAGACGCATCCGATCTCACCTGACCCCAGCTCAAGCGCGCGAGCGACAGCCATGCTGACGACGCGGTCCTTGTAGGAGAGCGAGGGCCGGTTGGTCGAATCGTCCTTGACGTAGAGGTTCTTGAGGCCCAGCTCGGCCCCGAGCCGCTCAGCGTGGATCAGCGGCGTCTGGCCGGCGAAGCGGCCGACCCGGTCAGCGGCGCTGCGGCCGACGATCGGCAGCAGCTCCTCGAAGCGCCAGATGTTCCAGGGACGGTCTCCAAGCGGCCGCGCGTCGATCCGCGCCTTGGCCATCTCGTAGTCGTACTCGATGTCGAATCCGGTGTCGCACTTGGGACAGCGGAAGGCCGTGTCGGCGAGCTCGGCACGGGAGTCACAGGCAGGGCAGACAAGTTCGGTCGCGCAAGAACTGGTTCGCCGCGAATCGACCGTGTCGCTCATGACTCCTCCTTGTTCATCGCATCGGTATAACACATGGCTCGTCAGCACTCAATGGTTTCTGCGCATATCTGCGCGGTTCTGAATCGAGTTGCTGACAAGAAGGTAGCGAAAGTCGCGGGCATGCCCATAGAGATGCAACTTCTTGTCTGTAGAGTCCTTGTCTTCAGTCTCAAAGAATTGGCCACTTGAATCCTCAAGAGCGTTTTGCCGCGAATCTCCGCCGTGCCCGTACCGTCGCTGGAATCTCCCAGGAAGAGCTTGGCGACCGCTGCAATCTCCACCGAACCGAGATCTCCCTGCTCGAGCGCGCCGGGCGTGAGCCCCGCCTCGGCACGATCGTGAAGCTGGCGGGCGCGCTCGAGACGACGCCGGGTGAGCTCTGCGCCGGGATCAGCTGGGTTCCGAGCAGCCATAAGTTCGACGTCAAGCAGCCGCGAAGCAACTAGAGACGGGTTGGCGAGAGGGGCGGTGGTTGCCTCTCCGGGAATTAGTCGCATCCCCTGAAGGGGATGGCTCCCTCATGTTGGAGCCCGCCTATGGCGGGCAGATTTAAGGAAAGGGCCCTTCGGGCACATTCCCGGAGAGGCAACCACCGCACCTCCCACGAATCGTCCGTCTTGATCTGAAGATACGAGGGACCCTCGCTCGCTTTTGAGCAGCCGCACCTTGGAGCCCTTGTTTTCTCCGACGGGCCCTGGAGCCCTTGGCTATCTCCGGAGAGTCCTGGTGTGCGGGTGATGGGCGGTGGGCTGAGGGGTGGGGAGGGTCCTCGAACGTACCAGCAGGAGGAGCAGCGCTCGATCGGGCGACAGCTAGTCCGTCTGCGGCGACGAAGAGCGAGTGAGAGGGCCCTCCCCACCCCTCAGCCCACGGGCCCTTGCCGGCCACCAAGCGAAGCAGCGATGAAGTGAAGCGGGGGCGCCGATGTCCGGCGCATCCGGGAGCCCGTCATGACGTTTTCATCCTGACCCCGGGATCAGGACCGGTCCTCCTTTGCCACCCCAGGGAGGTTTCCCAGTCCGTCGCCCCGCTCACTCCACCGGTGCTGTTTGCCCGGCAGAGCAATTCATAACATAAGATCGTGTAACAATCAAGGTCATTTTTCCAATGGAAGAACCTGATCTAGGAGCCCGCTAAGGGGCCGGCACGGCGCTCTCGGCGCTGACCGGAATCGCCGCCGCCTCGGGCCAGGCGCCGAACAGGTCGGCCCCGTCGGGACGCCCGGAGGCGAGCAGGATCTCCTCGGCTGCGTGCGGCGCGAACGGCGCCAGCGCCTGTGCCAGCAGCACCAGCGCCGCGGCTTGAGCCTCGGCGTCGGCGCGGTCGAGCTGGCCGCGGCGCTTGACCACGCGCTTCTCGAAGTCCTGGATCCGCTCGAAGAGGCGGGTGATGTTGCGGACCGACTGGTGCAACTGCAGCTCGGCGGTGTCCTCGGTGATCCGCTCGAGGCCGTTCTCGCACCATTTGCGCAAGCGGTCGCGCATGTGCTCGGTGTCGGCCGCCGCCTCGGAGTCGTGCGCGATCTCCGGCAGCGCCGCGAAGCGGTCGTGTGAGTAGGTCCAGAGGCCGCGCAGGAAGCGGTTGGCGAACTTGAGCGCGCCGTCGGACCAGTTCAGCGTCTTCGCCGGCCCGGCCGCGTAGAGGACCGCCAGCCGCACCGTGTCGGCTCCGTAGCGATCGACCAGCTCGTCGGGGTTGACGACGTTTCCGAGGTGCTTGCTCATCTTGCGCCCGTCGGCGATCACCATCTCGTGGAAGAGGCAGCCCGCGAACGGCTCGCCGTTCTCCATGAAGGCGAACTCGCCGTGGTCGCGCAGCGCCTTGGTGACGATCCGCTGGTCGAAGACGAAGCCGCCGGAGTCGCCGCCGGCGACCAGTCGCTCGGCCGGCAGCCAGTCCTGCAGCTCGGGGTGTGTGAACATCTGCTCGGCCCGGCCCTCGGGCGGCACCGCCGCCGGCACCCAGAGGAAGAGCGCGTCGAAGTGGCAGTCGAGGGTGTCGGTCTCGCGCTTGGCCTCCCTGCCGCAGGTCGGGCACTCTACGTCGACGAAGTCCGGCCGCTCGGCCAGCGGGTTTCCCTCAGCGCGCGGCATCAGGTCACGCGGCAGCACCACCGGCAGCTCGGCCTCGGGCACCGGCACCGCCCCGCACTCCTCGCAGTGGATGATTGGGATCGGCGTGCCCCAGGCGCGCTGGCGGGAGATCGAGAAGTCGTTGGCGCGGTAGCGCTTGGCCTCGCGGGCGGCCTCGACCGGCGCCGCCTCGGCCAGGCCGGCGCCGTCCTCCTCCCCATCGTCCTCGGGCGCCTCCCAGGTGACGCGCTCGACGCGGGCGGCAATCTCGCGGTCGGCCTCGTCGACGGCGGGGATGCCGAGCGCCGCGGTCGGCCCGAAGCGGGCGTCGACCAGGGGTGAGACCAGGACCGGCAACTCGCTGCCGTCGAGCCCGGTCAGCGAGGAGCCGGTGTCGACCACCGGCACCGAGCGGGCGTCGCGGGCGCTGCGCTCCCAGCCGCCGGAGCGCATCTGCTCCAGCTCCTCGCGGGCGCCGTCCGCCGCCACCCAGGCGTCGATCTCGGGGTGGCGCGGGGAGAGCAGGACGAAGCTGGCGGCGGCGAGGGCCCCGCGGTGGGGGCTGAAGACGGTGAGGGTGCCGCCGCTGCCCTCGAGGTCGAGCTCGGCGCCATCGCTGCGGCCGAGGATGTAGCGCTGGGTGGCGAGCGCCAGCTCGTCCCAGTTCTCGAGCTTCTCGGTGTTGGCGTCGTTCTCCTCGAGGTAGCCGGTGATCTTGAGGAACCAGGTCGGGCGCCGCAGCAACCGCACCTCGTTGTGGCAGCGCCAGCAGGCCCCGTCCTCGACCTGGATCGAGGCCAGGGTCGTCTGGCAGGTGTCGCACCAGTCGACAGTGGCGTCCTCACGGTAGATCATCCCCATCTCCAGCAGGGTCAGGAACAGCCACTGGGTCCAGCGGTACTGGCCCTCGTCGGAGCTGTAGAAGACGCGGTCGTAGTCGAAGCTGTAGCCGAGCCGCTTCATCTGCGCCAGCATCCGCTCGCCGCACTGGCGCACCCAGTCGGCCGGGAGGATCTGGCGCTCGATCGCCGCCAGCTCGGCCGGCAGGCCGAAGGCGTCGAAGCCGAAGCCGAGCAGGACGGCGTCGCCGCGGGCGCGGTGGAAGCGGGCGTAGGCGTCGCCGATCGTGTAATCGCGGACGTGGCCCATGTGCAGGTTGCCCGAGGTGAACGGGCTGGAAGCCTTGACGTAGACCGGCTTCTGCCCCGGCTCGGGCCGCGGCGGCGCGTCGAAGTCCCCGCGCTCGGCCCAGGCGGCCTGCCGCGCAGGCTCGATCCGCGCCGCGTCGTAGTTGGGCTTACCCCCGCTCATCTCAATTCAAAGGCTACTGAGCGGGCAAAGGGCCGCAGCCCGTCAAGCGAACGTCCACAAACGATTACCGACGAAGTTGAACGGCATCGCGACCGCCACCGCGATCGCCTGCGCGGCTAGGTCGCCGACCGAGCCGGAGCCGACCAGGATCTCCAGCACCGCCAGGTTGAGGCCGAGCGAGGCGACGCTGACGGCGAAGAAGCGGGGCGCCTGGAAGCTGGCGGCGCCGTCGCCGGCGGCGAAGGTCCAGTGCCGGTTCCAGAGGAAGTTGTTGGTGACGGCGACGGCGAAGGCGCCGACCGCGGCGAGCATGTGGTGAACGTCGAAGATCCCGGTCAGCAGCGCGAAGACAGCGAGGTTGATCAGGTAGCCGGAGCCGCCGACGAGGCCGAATTTGAACAGCTGCAGCCAGTTCGACGGATGCTTCGCGGCCGCACCGATGCGGGAGGCAAGTTCGAAGGCGGCGGTCACTTTCGGCAGGTTAACGGGCCGCGCGGCCGCCAGCCGGACCCGTAATCTTGCGCCAATGCGACTGCGGACCGCAACCATCGGGGCGCTCGCGGCGACCGTCCTCGCCGTCGCGCTGGCGCTGGTCTTCGGCGCCGGCGAGTCCAAGCAGGCGCAGGCCAAGGCCGAAGCTATCCCGGGCACTCCCAGCGTCGAGATCATCGCGCCGCGCAACGGCGCCCGCCAGGTCAGCCACGCGGTTGTGGTCAAGCTGGCGATCGAGAACTTCGAACTGGCGCCGAAGCAGTTCGGCGCCGAACCGCAGCTGAACCAGGGCCACGTCCGCTACAGCCTCAACCGCGTCCCCGACTGCGTCGACCCGAAGAAACTCCTGGATGCCGAAAACAGCCCGATCGGCAAAGGCCGCCTGATCGGGCGCTCGATGGACTACGCCGAGTTCTCCGGGCCCAACGGCGTCCTCGCCGAAGCGATCGGCAGCGCCGGCAGCTACTCGCCGGGGACCCGGGCGGAGATCTACTACCACGAACTGCCGCCTGGCTTTTACCGTCTGGTCGTCGCCCTGGCCCAGAACAACGGCGCCACCACCCAGTTCCACGCGGTCACCAACTTCCAGATTCTGCCCAAGCCCGGGCACGGCCCGAAACCGTGCGACAAGGGCAAAGTCCCGAGCGCCAAAGCCGCGGCGCAGCTCCGCTAGCTCCCAGCGAGCACCAATACTTCACTTTGTATAGTGAGTGCGTATGCGCACTTACCGTCGCCTGATGGGCTTCTTGCGCCCGTACCGGCTCCAGCTCTGGGGCTCGCTGGTCTTCGCCTGGGCGGCGATGGGGATGACGGTGGCGATCCCGTGGCTGATCGGGCGCGCCGTCAACGCGATCGTCGACCACGACAAGCCGGACCTGCTGCCGCTGGCGCTGGCGATCTTCGCCGCCGCGATCCTGCGCCTGGGACTGACCGTGGTCCGCAGGCTGGTCGCCGGCAAGGTCTCGCTGGCGGTCGAATTCGACCTGCGCCAGGTCTTCTACGCGCACCTGCAGCGGCTCGAGCTCGGCTTCTTCGACGGCCAGCAGACCGGCCAGCTGATGTCGCGGGCGACGGTCGACCTCGGCGCGATCCGCTTCTTCCTCGGCTACGGGTTGATCTTCATCACCCAGAACCTGCTGACGATCACCCTCGCCAGCGCCGTGATGTTCTTCATCGACCCGGTCCTGGCGCTGCTGGCGCTGGCGCCGGCGCCGCTGATCGTCTACGCCGCCTCGCGCTACAACCGCGTCTCCCGGCCCGCCCAGCAGGAGGTCCAGCAGCGGATCGCCGAACTGACCGCGGAGGCCGAGGAGAACGTCTCCGGGATCCGCATCGTCAAGGCCTTCGCCCGCGAGGAGCACCAGCTGCACCGCTTCCAGAAAGCGGTCTCGCGAGTCTTCGACCAGAGCATCTACTCGACCAAGCTGCAGGCCTTCTTCTCGCCCCTGATCGGGCTGCTGCCCCAACTCGGAATTGCGCTGGTGCTGCTGGTCGGCGGCCGCCAGGTGATCAACAACGAGCTCAGCCTCGGTGACTTCACCGCCTTCTACACCTACCTGGTGATGCTGGCCGGGCCGCTGCGGATGCTCGGGGTGACGATGGGGATGGCGCAGCGGGCGATCGCCTCCGGCAACCGCCTCTTCGAGATCCTCGACCGCGAGCCGCGGATCGAGAGCCGGCCGGGGGCACCGGCGCTGCCGGCCGGGGGCGGCCGGGTCGAGCTGCGCGACGTCACCCTCAGCTACACCGGCGCCGACGGCGATCCCGACGAGCGCGAGGCGGCTTTGCCGGCGCTGAGCCACGTCTCGCTCGAGGTCGAGGCCGGCAAGACGGTGGCCCTGGTCGGACCCTCGGGGTCGGGCAAGACCAGCCTGGTGGCGCTGATCGCCCGTCTCTACGACCCGAACGAAGGCGAGGTCCTGGTCGACGGCGTCGACGTGCGCGAGGTCGACGTGCCCTCGCTGCGCTCGGAGATCGCCTTCGTCGCCGACGACAGCTTCCTCTTCACCGCCAGCGTCGCCGAGAACATCGCCTACGCGCGCGGCGACGCGACGATGGAGGAGATCGAAGCGGCGGCGCGCCGGGCCCAGGCCGACGCCTTCATCCGCGCCCTTCCCGACGGCTACGAGACCCGCGTCGGCGAGCGCGGCCTCACCCTCTCCGGCGGCCAGCGCCAGCGAGTGGCGATCGCCCGCGCCCTGCTCGCTGACCCCCGCATCCTGATCCTCGACGACGCCACCTCTTCGGTCGACGCGACCACCGAGGTGGCGATCAAGCAGGGGCTGGAGGAGGCGATGGCCGGCCGGACCACGTTCATCATCGCCCACCGCCTCTCGACCGTCTCCCTGGCCGACGAGATCGTCGTCGTCGACGGCGGCAAGATCGTCGACCGCGGCACCCACGAGGAGCTGATGGAGGGCTGCGGCTTCTACCGCGAGATCGCCGAGCACGGCCTCGCCGACTCGGTCTTCCTCCAGCGCGACCTCGAGGCGCGCGAGGAGATGGCACGGCTATGAGGCGTCCGCGCAAACCCGTGGTTCCTTTTTCACCCCAGGGTTCCGAAAGGAACCACGCGATGAATATCTGGCGGCTGTTCGGGGCGCTATGGCGGCTGATCCGCGGCGAGGACCAGCGCGGGCGCAAGGTCAAGTGGCTGCTGGCGCAGCTGCGGCCCTACCGCGGCCGGGTGGCGCTGATGTTCGTCGGGCTGCTGACCGCCACCGCGGCCGGGCTCGCTCCCCCCTACCTCGCCGGCCGCGCGATCGACTCCGGGATCCAGACCGGCGACGTCTCCGCCCTCGACACGATCGTCGCCGCCTTCGTCGTCGTCGCGATCCTCTACGCCGCCGCCACCTACCTGCAGACCTACATGGTCGGCTGGGTCGGGACCCGGGTGCTGCAGGACCTGCGCACGCGCGTCTTCTCGCACCTGCAGTCGATGTCGATCGGGTTCTTCACCCGGCGCAGCCCCGGGGTCCTGATCTCCCGCATGACCAACGACATCGAGGCGCTCAACCAGCTCGTCACCACCGGCGTCGTGACGATCTTCTCCAGCACCCTGACCCTGCTCGGCGTGGTCATCATCCTGCTCTTCCTCGACGTGCAGCTGGCGCTGGTCGTCTTCCTCACCTTCCCGCTGCTGCTGATCGCCAGCGTGATCTTCCGCATCGTCTCCCACGGCGCCTACCGGGCGACCCGCGAGCGAATCGCGGCGATCACCGCCTATCTGCAGGAGAGCCTCAGCGGCGTCCGCGTCGTCCGCAGCTTCGGCCAGGAGCCGCGCCACGTCGACGAGATGACCGCGCTCAACGAGGCCAACCGCGAGGTCAACATGAAGACCGTCTACCTCAACGCCTCCTACTTCCCGGCGGTCGAACTGCTGGCGGCGGTGGCGACCGCGGTGATCCTCGTCTACGGCGGCACGATGGCGATCGACGAAACGATCCAGATCGGCGTCATCGTCGCCTTCGTCGGCTACCTGACCACCTTCTTCGAACCGATCCAGCAGCTCTCCCAGCTCTACACGACCTACCAGCAGGGGATGGCGGCGCTGGACAAGATCTTCGACCTGCTCGACACCGCGCCGGACATGGTCGACGCCCCCGACGCGATCGACCCCGGCACCCTGCGCGGCGAGATCGAGCTCGACGGCGTCTGGTTCTCCTACAAGGAAGCGGCGGAGCCGGGCGAGGACGTCTGGGCGCTCAAAGACGTCGACCTGCACGTGCCGCCGGGGCAGACCCTGGCCCTGGTCGGCGCCACCGGCGCCGGCAAGTCGACCTTCGCGAAGCTGGTGGCGCGCTTCTACGACCCCCAGCAGGGCCGCGTCCTCGTCGACGGCCACGACCTGCGCGGGGTCCAGCAGCGGGCGCTGCGGCGCCAGCTCGGGATCGTCCCCCAGGAGGGCTTCCTCTTCTCCGGCAGCATCCGCGAGAACGTCGCCTTCGGGCGGCCAGAGGCGAGCCTGGAGGAGATCGAAGCGGCGATCGCCACCGTCGGCGCCACCGCCTTCGTCGAGGCTCTGCCCGAAGGGATCGAGACCGAGGTCGGCGAGCGCGGCATCCAGCTCTCCGCCGGCCAGCGCCAGCTCGTCGCCTTCGCCCGCGCCCTGCTCGCCGAGCCGCGCATCCTGATCCTCGACGAGGCCACCTCCAACGTCGACGTCCGCACCGAGAAAACGATCGAGAAAGGGTTGGAGAGGCTGCTGCAGGGCCGCACCGCGATCGTCATCGCCCACCGCCTCTCGACGATCCGCCGCGCCGGCAAGATCGTCGTCCTTGCGGATGGGGGGATTGCCGAGCAGGGGACGCATGAGGAGCTGATTGCGGCGGGTGGGGCTTACTCCAAGTTGTACGGGGCCTGGGCCGATTCTTCGGCGGCGTGAGGCAGGGGGAGCCGGATGTGCTCTCGGGCGAATTGAGTCGCGCCCCCTGAAGGGGGCTTGCTCCGCGCAGATGGAGCCCGCCTATGGCGGGCAGGAATCAGATTGCATATCGCGCCCTTCGGGCAACATTCGCCCACGGGTCCAACCGGCTCCCTCCGACACGCGCCGCCGGGATCGACCGAGGGACGGGAGCTCGGAGCAAGGAGAACAGCAGCGAGGGCTCGTCTAAGTGCTGGGAGCAGAAAAACCGCGCCGCTCTCGGCCGCTAAGCATCTGAACCTCGGTCCGCCTTCGAGGTCGGAGCGGGACGTTTCGTGAGCGGGGGTGTGATCCCCCTCTCCGGGAATGTGCCGAAGGCCCTTTCCTTATTCCTGCCCGCCATAGGCGGGCTCACGATTGCGGAGCAGTCCCCTTTAGGGGACGCGACTCAATTCACGGAGAGGGGGATCACACCCCCGCCCCCCGGATCACCCCGGTCCCACGCCTCCTGAGCTCCCGCCGCCAGTTTCCGGAGCCGCTTCTTCGGGCGCTTCTTCAACCCCACCACCAGCGCCACCAGTTTCGGGCGCCACTTCTTCCGGAGCGACTTCTTCCGGGATCACTTCTTCTTCGGCTTCGGGGGCGACTTCGACGCCGCCTTCTTCGACTTCGCCGCCTTCGCCGCCGGCTTCGGGAGCGGCGGTCGGGGCGCTGGGGCCTTCGCTGCACGCTTCGAAGCCGTAGATCGCCGCCTGGGCCTGGAATTCTTCGAGCGCCGGCGCGGCCGCGGTGGCAGCTTCGCCAAGCGCGGTGGTGTCTTCGTCTTCGGCCGCCTGTTTCACTTCGCCCTCGACTTTGGCCAGCTCTTCCGCGGCTTCGGAGAAGTCGGAGTAGCCGTCTTTTTCGCTCGGCACGCCGAGCGCCTGGATGCTCTCGACCATGCCCACGTAGAGGTCGGCGGCTTCGGTCGTCTGTTCGGCGATTTCGCCTTCGCTGGAGCCGATCGCGCCGACGGCGGCGTTGACCTCGCCGCAGATCGCGTCGCCCTGCGAGATCAGCTCCGCCTGGGTCAGGCTGGTCGGTTCTTCGACGGTCGCTTCAACCGGCGCGGTGGTGTCGTCGCCACCGCCGCCACAGCCGGCAGAGAGCAGCGCCAGCATCAGCAGCAGGGCAAGGGCGGCAAAGGGGAACTTTCGGAGTCTCATCGGTGGCGACGCTAGCAGAGCGAATCGACGACTTTGCAGGCACTTCGAACTGCGCCCCAGGGGCTCGAACCCCGACTTCCTCGTCCAGAGCGAGGCGTGCTGCCATTACACCAGGGCGCAAAGAGCTTCCGCAGGATACCTACAGACCGGCTTCGGAGAAGTCGCTGCCCTCGGCGATCATCGCCCGCGCCTTCGCCAGTTCCTCGGAGCGCTCGACGCTGAGGCAGCCGGCGACCTTGCCGGCCTTGAGGTACCAGACCGAGAATTCGCCGCTCTCGCGGTCGCCGCGCCAGACCTCCTCGTCCCAGTCCTGGGCGGGCCCGACGTACTCGAGGCTGGCCCAGTCGGCGAGGTCGCTGAAGAAGTACGGCACCACCTCGTAGTCGGCGTCCTCGCCGAGCATGTTGCGGGCGGCGTGCATGCCCTGGTGCATCGCCACGTCCCAGTGCTCGACGTGGATGCGGCGGCCGTGGACGACGCTGTCGTAGGAGCAGCAGTCGCCGGCGGCGTAGATCCCGGGCACCGAGGTCGCCAGCTTCGAGTCGCAGACGATCGACCCGTCGACCTCGATCCCCGCGCGCTGCGCCAGCATCGCGTCGGGACGGACGCCGGCCCCGACGATGACGGTGTCGCACTCAATCGTCAGGCCGCTCTTGGTCACGACCGCCTTGATGCGGCCGTCGCCCTCGAAGGCCTCCAGCTCCTCGCCGCCGTGGAACTCGACCCCCTTGGACTCGATCAGGTCCTGGAACCAGCGCCCGGCGTCGGTTCCGAAGGTGCGCGAGAGTGCCACCTCCTCCATCGCCACGATCGAACACTTGGTGCCCTTCGCGGTCAGCGAAGCCGCCACCTCGGTGCCGATGTAGCTGCCTCCGATCAGGACCACGTGCCCGGCCGTCTCGGCGTCCGCGCGAATGGCGTCCGAGTTGCCGAAGGCGCGCAGGTAGTGGATGCCCTCGTTCTCGGCCCCCTCGACGCGGAGGATGTTGACGTTGGCGCCGGTGGCGATCAGCGCCTTGTCGAAGCCGACCTGTTCCCCGCCCTGGATCTTCGCCGTCCGCGCCTCGGTGTCGAGCGACATCACGTTCTTGCCGCTGAGCAGCTCGACCCCGTTCTCCTCATACCAGGAGGGTGGGTTGACGTAGGCATCGGCCCGCTCGGCCTCGCCGCGCAGGTACTCCTTGGAGACCGGCGGCCGTTCGTAGGGCGGCTCCGGCTCGCGGCCGACCAGGAGGATCGAGCCCTCGGCGCCGCGCTTGCGCAGCTGGGCGGCGCAGTTGGCGGAAGCCATCCCACCGCCGATCAGGAGAAAGTCGACCTGGCGGTCAGCCACCGCTGCTGCCGTTGCCTTCGGGTCCGAAGAGAGCCTTCAAGTCCTCCTCCTTACCCGGATCCAGCACCGCCAAAATCTCGTCGCCTTCCTCCAGCACGGTGTCGGCGCTGGGGACGAAGCCCTTGCCGGCGCGCAGGACCGAGATCAGCAGGCTGCCGTCGGGCATCTTCAGGTCGCCGACGCGGCGGCCGGTGACGCTGGAGTCCTTGCCGAGCAGCATCTCGATGATCTCCAGCTGCTCCTCCTGCAGGTCGAGCAGGTGGACCAGCCCGTACTCGGGCACCTCGTGCTCGAGCAGGCGCAGAATCAGGTCGGTCGCGGAGACGCTCGGTTTGACCCCGAGCAGGTCGAAGTGCTGGCGGTTGCGGGGGTTGTTGACGCGGGCGATGATCTGCGCGACTTCGTACTTCTCCTTCGCCACCTGGCAGATCAGCATGTTGTCCTCGTCGTCGCCGGTGACCGCGATCACCATGTCGGCGCGCTGGATCCCGGCCCGCTCCAGCACCCAGAGCTCGGAGGCATCGCCGTAGGAGATGTTGTGCTCCAGCTCCTGCTCGACGGTCAGGTAGCGGCGGCGGTTGGCCTCGACGAGGGTCACCTCGTGGTCTTTTTCGAGCAGCTCGCGCGCCAGGTTCCAACCGACCTTGCCCGCTCCGACGACGATGATGTACATGCGCTCCGCCCCTCCCCTACGCGGCTTCCGCGCTGCCGTCGGGGGTGCCGCCGCCGCGGCCGCCGGCCGAGCGCACAGCGTCCTCGAGCATGTCGATGGCGACCCGCGTCGGGCAGATCGTGCGCAGCCCCTGGCGCTGGTACCACTCGGCCCGCAGCGGGTCGAGGACGCGGGCGATCACGTCCGGCACCTCGTAGCGGCGCTGGGCGATCTGGGCGATGATGATGTTCGTGTTGTCGCCGTCGGTGGAGGCGATGAAGACGTCGGCGCGCTCGATCCCGGCGGCCTCCAGGGCCTCGGTCTCCAGCCCGGCGCCGACGGTGAACTGGCCACCGAGGTCCTCCCAGCTTTTCTCCAGGCCGACCTCGAGCCGCGCGTGCGACTCCGGGTCCTCGTCGAGGCAGGAGACATCGTGCCCCTCGTGGAGCATCCCCCGTGCCACCGAGGAGCCGACCCGCCCGCATCCGACGATCAGAATGAACACGGCGGAGATACTAGAACTACGCGCCGGGGAATACGGGCCGCTAGCCGGTTTCGGGCTCTGGCTCGGGTTCGGGCGGTGCCGTCAGCAGCACCCGGCAGGGCGCTTTCTTCAGCACGTACTCGGTCGCGGCGCCGATCTCGGCCGGCTTGGCGGCACCGATGCCGCCGATCTTGGCGCCGCCGCGGATCTTCGTCGGCGCCTCGCCGCCGATCACGATCGCCTCCGAGCCGCTGGCGCGCGCCGCTTCGACGATCCCGGCGCCGACCTTGCGGGCGCGGATCACCTCGGTCGAGACCTCGACGCCGCCGTACTCCTCGGCGACGTCACGCGCCCGCGCCAGCGTCCGCTGCGCCTCCGCCTCCTTCTCCGGTGGCAGCTTCGCGTCGAGCGGCAGGGTCAGCGGCACTTCGATCACGTAGATCACCTCCAGGCGCGGGTCGGCGCCATCCTGCTCGGCGTGCTCGGCCGCGGCCAGGCGCCCCGCGGTGGCGACGATGTCGTCGTCGAACTTGGTCCCGAAGACGGGCACGAGGATGTTGCGGAACTCGACCTCGGGCACCTGCTTGGTCAGCGCCCGCTCCGGCACCGAGACCCGCTTGGTCAGCGTCGTCCCCTCGAAGACCTTGCGGTAGACGACGTAGAAGGTCAGCCCGAAGGCCATCCAGCCGAGCCCGACCCAGCGCGCGGTCGAGTGGTAGGCCAGCACGCTGAGGAAGGCGAGGCCGCTGACGATCGCCGCGAAGACCGCCGGCAGCGGCAGCTCGGCGTTGCCCCAGCGGACGTTGCCGGGGATCTTGAACGGGCGCGCCTTGTCGGGCTTCCCGATCCGCAGGCGGATGATCGAGAGATGGGCGATCGTGATCGCCAGGGTGGCGCCGAAGGCGTAGATCCCCGCCAGCAGCTTGACGTTGGTCGGGACGACCAGGCCGAAGGCGATCAGGCCGCAGATCACAATCGCCACGTAGGGGGTCGCCTTGCGCCGCTCGAGCTTGCCGAGCCAGCTGGGGATCTGGCGGTTGATCGCCAGCGTGTAGATGTGGCGGGAGACGCCGAGCATCGAGGTGTTGGCGGCCCAGAAGAGGACCGGGACGGCGATCAGCATCACCATCCAGCGCATCGAGTCGGCTACCCATTGCGGGTGGAAGGCGGAGACGACGCCCAGCACCGGCTCCTCCACGTAGGTGCTGCCGAGGGCCGTCTCCGGGCCGTTGACGCCGCTGACCACCGGCACCGCCATCAGCGCGATAGCCGCCATCCCGGCGTAGACCAGCGGCACCGCGAACGCCCCCAGCGAGGCGACCCGCTTGAGGTCGGCGCGGCTGACCTTGATGTCCGGCGCCAGGTCGGAGGCGGCCTCGATCCCGGCGTAGGCGAGCATCGCCACGACCCCGGCGTAGACGATGTCCTTGAAGCTGGGGTCGGTGAAGAGGTCGAGCTGTTCGGTCAGCCGGTCGGGGTGCATCACAACCAGCAGGCCGACCACGATCACCGCCAGCTGCAGGAAGAGGTCGGCGAGGGCCAGCAACGCCAGCGAGCGCTGTTTGGCGCGGCCGGTGACGTTGAGGATGTTGAGCACACAGACGGCGGCAATCACCAAACCGGCGATCGGGATCTCCAGCCCCGGCTTGGCGAAGTCGTCGGAGATCGGCGCCAGGTAGTGCGGGACCGAAACCGCCGCCAGGGCAAGCACGATCAGGTAATCGATCAGGATCGCCCAGCCGGCGATGAAGGCGATCAGCTCGTTGAAGGCGTGACGGGCGAAGGTCGAGGAGCCGCCGCGCTCGCGGAACATCGCCCCGCCCTCGACGTAGGTGAGCGTGGTCAGCCCGAACAGCAGGCCGGAGGCGAGAAAGATCAGCGGCGTCAGCCCGAGGCCGCGGTCGGCGACGACGCCGAGCGCGAAGTAGATCGAGAAGCCGACCGCCGAGTAGGCGGCGGCGAAAAGCCAGGGGACGCCGGTGCCGCGCTCGATCCGCCGCTGACTGCGCCGCGCCAGCTCCTGGCGGCGGCCGCCGCGCGGCGCCTCGGGGGCGCTCACCGTTCCATCCTGTAGCCGAGCCAGAGCCGGCCGATCCCGACCGCGAGGAAGGCGAGTCCCATGAAGAACCCGGTCGAGAGGGGGCCGCCGCCATTGGCGAGGGTGACCGCGAGGACGGCGATCCCGACCACGACGAAGATGATCGAGAAGCCGCGGACGGCGCCGCGGTAGAGGCGCTCGCCGCCGTCGCCGCTCACGAGAGCGACCTCCCGGCGACCGGCGCGCTCTGTTCGGAGGGGTCGGAGACGACGATCACCCGGCAGGGCCGCTCGCCCAGCACCGTCTGCAGGGTCTTGTCGTAGAGCGGCGAGCCGTTGCGGTAGCGCAGGCCGACGACGATCGCGGCCGCGTGAATCTCCCGTGCCTCGCCGGAGACCGAGTAGCCGGCCTGGCCCGGCCGCACGCGGGCGACGTGGCCGGTGACCCGCTGGCCGCCGATCAGCCGCGCCTCCTCGACCTTGGCCTGAGCTTCGGCTTCCTGGTCGGGCATCTCCGCGTTCAGCGGCAGGTTGGTGGGCACGGTCATCATCGAGTGGATGTGGATGCCGCGGCGGCGGTTGGAGGCGAGCTTGACCGCGGTCGCGACCATCTCCGCCGAGAACGGGTCGTCGTCCTCGAACCCGACCAGGATGCTCTTGTACTCGACCTCCTCGACCCCGAGCGGCTCCGGCGTCACCACCTTCACGGTCTCGGTCAGCGGCAGGCCCTGGTTGCGACGGTAGAGGACGTAGACGGCGATCCCCAGCAGCATCCAGCCGATCCCGACGAACAGCGTGCGCGGGTTCAGCGCCATCACCACGATCCAGGCGCCGAAGGTGCCGAGGCCGCCGAGGACGGCGGTCAGCGGCACCTCGAAGCCGAAGGCGCGGAAGTTCATCGGCGGCTTCCAGGTGCGCTCGCGGTCGGCGTCTTTTCGCCGCAGCTGGATCACCGCGACGTGGGCGATCGTGAACGAGAGCATCGCCCCGAACGAGTACAGGGTGGCGAGGAAGTCGGTCTGCCCCGGCAGCAGGGTGACGATCGCGATCGCGGCGAAGATCAGGATCGCGATGTAGGGGGTGCGGTACTTGGGATGGACCTGGCGCAGGCCCTCGGGCAGCTGCCGGTGCTGGCCCATCGAGTAGGTGAGGCGGGAGACGCCGATCAGGCCGGCGTTGGTGGCGATCAGCAGGATCACCGCCGCCAGCACGCCGACGTAGTAGCGGAGGATTTCGGTCGGGCCGTGGGCGAGCCCGAGGTTCTCGACGATGCCGAGGATCGGGTCGTCGGCGAAGGTGGTGCCGAGCGCGGTCGTGTAGTGGCCGGCGGCGTCCTGGGTGACCGGCATCGCCGAGAGCGCGACGATCGGGATCAGCAGGTAGAGCCCAAGCACGGCGACCACCGTGAGGCCGACGCTGCGGGGGATCGTGCGGGCCGCGTCCTTGGCCTCCTCGGCCATGTTGGAGATCGTCTCGATCCCGGTGTAGGCGATCATCCCGACCGCGATCCCGAGCGCGAAGTCGCTCCAGGTCGGGGCGACTCCGAGGTGGACGTTGTCGACCAGGATCTCCGGGTTGAAGACGAGGACGAGGCCGATCAGGACCAGCACCACCTGGGTCGCGAGGTCGGCGACGGCGAGGATCAGATTCAGTTTCGCCGACTCCTCGGTGCCGCGGATGTTGATCACCGCCAGGCCGACGATCAGCGCCGCGCCGCCGATGATGTCGCCCGGGGAGCTGCCGAGCCAGGGCCAGAAGACGGCCAGGTAGTGGGGCACGAAGAAGGCCGAGATCGCGACCGTGATCGTGTAGTTCAGCATCTGCCCCCAGGCGGCGACGAAGCTGACGAACTCGTTGAAGGCGTGGCGGGCGAAGCTGGAGGAGCCGCCCGCCTCCGGGTACATCACCGTCGCCTCGGCGTAGGTGGCGGCGGTGGCGGCGAAGATCAGCCCGGAGATGACGAAGGCGATCGGGGTGAGGCCGAGCGCGAAGGCCGCGGTTACGCCGAGGGCGTAGTAGATCGAGGAGCCGACGTTGCCGTAGGCAGCTGAGAACAGCGCCCCGACGCCGTGGACGCGGCTCAGCGACTCGTCTCTGGGAATGCGCTGGGCCATTAGATCCTGCGGAGGACGATCACTGGCGCGAATATACGCTCACGGTCGGTGCATGAGCGGCGAACCCCGAATACGAGCGCGGCACAACGGCGGCGAAGCCAGGTCAGGCGACGGCGGCGAACCGCGCTGCTCGTCCTCATCTTGACCGCGCTCGCCGCGACCGCGGTCGTCCTCGCCGCAACCTTCTTCGGCCCGGTCGACCATCAAGGCGCGAGGCTGAGCCAGCTGACGATCGAGAGCCGGGCGGTCGGCGAGGACCTCGGGGTGAGCGTGATCGAGCCGGGTGGGCCGGAGCCCGAGCGCAGGCGACCGCTCCTCGTCTTCCTCCATGGCCGCGGCGGCTCAGACGCCAGCGGCACCAACAACGAGGCGATCTACTCCGGGCTGGCCAGGCTTGGGCGCAGGGCGCCGGTGATCGCCTTCCCCGACGGCGGCGACCACAGCTACTGGCACAACCGGCGGGATGGCAGGTGGGGCACCTACGTGATGCGGGAGGTGATCCCGACCGTGACCCGCGAGTTCGGCACCGACCCGCGCCGGGTGGCGATCGGCGGCATCTCGATGGGTGGCTTCGGCGCCTACGACCTCGCCCTCCTGCACCCGCGGCGCTTTTGCGCGGTCGGCGGCCACTCGGCGGCACTCTGGTTCGACGGCGGCGAAACCGCGCCCGGCGCATTCGACGACGCCGCCGACTTCGACCGCAACGACGTCGTCGGCGCCGTGCGAGCCAACCCCGACGCCTTCGGCGAGATGCGGATCTGGAACGACTACGGCAGCGAAGACCCTTTCCGCGGCTACAACGAAGGCTTCGTCGACTACCTCGAGGCCGGCGACGCCGACCTCAGCGCGCACTCCTGGCCCGGCGGCCACGAGGGCTCCTACTGGAACGCCCACCTCCCCACCTACCTGCGCTTCTACGCCAACTCCCTAGCCCACTGCAACTGAGCCTTTTTGACCTTTGTCACCCTCTGGGTTACAAGAGTCAAGAGGAGCGACTAGGTGCCGGGGGAGCCGGCCGGGGGCGTGCCCTTGGGCGGGGGCGGGCCCCAGCTTTCGCGGCCGTCGCTGGTCGCGATCGGGATCTTCGGCCCGGCCATCGCGGGCGTTTCGAGGGTGACGTCGACGATCGCCTTGACCCGTGAGAGCACCTCGCGGGCGGAGCTCTTGCGGCCCTGGTAACCCCAGTGGTGCAGGTCAGCGGTGAGGCCGGTGGCGTCGATCCCGGCTTCGTCGGCAAGGAACAGCGCCCGCGGCATGTGGAAGCCCTGGGTGACGACGACGGCGTCGCGGACGCCGAAGATCGAGCGCGCCCGCACCATCGTCGCCCAGGTTTCGAAGCCGGCGTGGTCCTCGAAGATGTCCTCTGGCGCCACCCCGTCGGCCACCAGCGCCTTGCGCATCGTGTCCGGCTCGTCGTAGATCCAGCTGCCGTGGTCGCCGGAGACGAGGATCTTCTCGACCTTGCCCGCGTGCCAAAGCCGCGCGGCCTGCTCGACCCGGTCCGCCAGCATTGCGCTCATCCGCCCACTCGGCTCAACCAGCGCCCCCGGCACGATCGCCACTTCCGCCGCCGGCACCTCGGCAACCTCGTCCGTGTAATCGCCGCCGGCGCTGAGCAGCACGTACGCGTTAGCGGCGATTACGAGCAGGGCGAGCAACGCCGCCCCACCAAGCGCAGCCATTGAGAGCCGCGGCCAGCGCCGCAGCGGATAAGTCAACTTGCTCCAAACCCCCCGCACGCCCAGAAACGCTACCGACTCCCCAAACTCGTGGTTCCTTTCGGTCCTATAGGGAGAAAAAGGAACCACAACTTGCGAAGGGCACCGGAAACGCCCCCTCGGACGGCTCTCATGGGTTCCAGGGCGAGCCAGCCCCGCGAACGGCGCGACCCGACCATCCCACCCGTCCACCTGAGCGGCTGCTCGGAGAGGGGCTGGGTGCCCCTCGCAGCGTCTTGCACTTTTTTGCCGCAGCGCTCTAGGCGCCAGCTACAAGACGACCCACAAAAAAGTTAAGCGGAGAGGGGCACCCGGCCCCTCTCCGCCCAACCCTTAGAAGTGAACGATCGGGATGATCAGAATCGCGACGATGTTCGCGACCTTGATCATCGGGTTGATCGCCGGGCCGGCCGTGTCCTTGTAGGGATCGCCGACGGTGTCACCGGTCACCGAGGCTTCGTGCGCCGGCGAGCCTTTGCCGCCGTGCGCGCCGTCCTCGATCAGCTTCTTCGCGTTGTCCCAGGCGCCGCCACCGGCGGTCATCGAGATCGCGGCAAAGAGGCCGACGACGATGACGCCGATCAAGAGGCCGCCGAGCGCGTCGACGCTGAGCAGGCCGACGATCACCGGCACCACGATCGGGATCAGAGCCGGAGCGATCATCTCCTTCTGCGCTGCCAGGGTGACGATGCTGACCGTTTCCCCGTACTCGGGTTTTTCGGTCCCGTCCATGATCCCCGGGTGTTCTTTGAACTGTTTGCGCACCTGCTCGACCACCTGGCCGCCGGCTCTGCCGACCGCCTCGATCGAGAAGGCGAGGAACAGGTAGACCATCATCCCGCCGATGATCAGCCCGATCAGCACGTCGGGGCTGGTCAGGTTGAATAACGAGTTGAGGTTGTACCCCGCCGGCGCTTCGTCGGCTAATTCGCTGCGGAAGGCGGCGAACAGGACCAGCGCGGCGAGGGCCGCCGAGCCGATCGCGTAACCCTTGGTCACCGCCTTGGTGGTGTTGCCGACCGCGTCGAGCGGGTCGGTGACGTTGCGCACCTCCTCCGGCAGGTCCGCCATCTCGGCGATGCCGCCCGCGTTGTCGGTGATCGGCCCGAAGGCGTCGAGCGCCACGATCAGGCCGCAGAGCGAGAGCTGGGCGACGACCGCGATGCCGATGCCGTAGATGCCCGCCAACTCGTTGGCCGCGAGGATCGCCAGGGCCAGAACCAACGCGGGTGCCGCGGTGGACTGGAACCCCTGGGCGAGGCCGGCGATGATGTTGGTCGCGTGCCCGGTCTCCGACGCCTCGGCGATCATCTTCACCGGCCGGAACCGGGTCGACGTATAAAATTCCGTGATCCCGAAGAGCAGCGCGGTGACGGCCACGCCGATCACGGCGCAGAGCCAGAGGTCGGACACGCTGACGGTCTCCGCACCGGCGTTGGCGAAGCCGAGCCGCAGCGGGTCGCTCATCAGCCAGTCGGTGACCGGGTAGAAGGCAGCGATCGACAGCA
>DATAON010000036.1:0-16879 GCA_036265715.1 Solirubrobacterales bacterium
GCCGCTCTACACGCGCTACCTGACGACCGGCGACTACGGCACCGCCGAGGTCCTCTTCGCCTCTGTCGTCTCGATCAGCATCATCGTCCGCTTCGGCCTGATCGAGGCCCTGCTGCGCTTCTACTACAAGGACGACGAGGACCCCAAGCGGGTCGTCGCCAGCACCTTCGCGGCGCTCTTCTGGCTCTCCCTCCTGCCGGTTGCGGTGGCGATGCCGCTCGCCGAGCCGATCTCCCAATGGGTGCTCAATCCCCACAAGCCGGCGGAGCTCGCCGCCGCCCCGGAACTCACCCGGATCGCGATCGGCGGCCTTTGGGTGCTGACGATGTTCGAGTTCATGCTCACCCTGTTCCGGCTCGAAGAGCGGGCGCGGGCCTACTTCGTGACCACGATCCTCAACGTGCTGGCGACGATCGCGCTGACGATCGTGCTGGTGGTCGGTCTCGACGAAGGCGCCCGCGGGCTGCTGCTCGGCAGCTACGCGACCGGAGCGGCGTTCGTGCTCGGGCTGATCGCCCTGCACTGGCGCAAGCTCTCGCTCGTCTTCGACACCGCCCTGCTGGGGCGACTGCTGCGCTTCGGCCTGCCGACGATGCCGGCCGAGGCCTCGCTCTACCTGCTCAACTGGGTCGACCGGATCATCATCGTCCGCACCCTTGGCGTCGCCGAGGCCGGCCTCTACTCCCTAGCGATCAAGTTCTCGCAGTCGGTCAACGTCCTGGTTCGCGGTTTCCAGCTCGCTTGGCCGCCGCTCGCCTACTCGATCAAGGACGACGACGAGGCCCGACGCGCCTACGCCACGGTGATGACGCTGTTCGTCGCCGCCTGCGCCTTCGTGGTTACCGGCATGTGGCTGTTCAGCCGCTGGATCGCCCGCGTCCTCGCCGATCCCAAATTCTTCGATTCGTGGGAAGCGGTGGGGCTGATCTCGACCGCGGTCACCCTCTACGCGATCTACATGGTGATGGTGGTGATCCTCGGCCGGACCGGCCGCACCGAGTTCAACTTTCCGGCCGCGATCGCCGCGCTCGTCGCCAACGTCACGCTCAACCTGCTGCTGGTGCCCTCACACGGGATCGTCGGCGCCGGCATAGCCCTGGTCGCCTCTTACGGTGTGGTCGTGGTCCTGATGTACGTCTTCACCCAGCGCCTCTTCCCGGTCCCCTACCAGTGGGGCCGCCTCGCCCGGGTGGTGCTCACCGCTGCCCTCTTGGTCGGGCTCGGCGAGCTACTGATGCCGACTGACGGCGCCCTCGGCCTGCTCAGCCGCACCTTCCTCCTCTGCCTTTATCCCTTGGGCCTGCTGACGACCGGGTTCTTCACCTCGGAGGAGCGCCACTGGCTCGCCAAGCTGCGCCACCCTCGGGAGATCGCCGCTGAGTTCAAACGCATGCGGGAGGCCCCGGCGGCGGTCGACGGCAAGCTCCCCGAGACCTACGAGGCAGAGCGCATGGATGAGGACTCCAGGTTCTAGTAGGGCCGGGATCCTGGCCGCTCAGGCGAAGTCCTGGCACAAGAGGCAGTGTCTTGCGGCCACAGTCTCAAGGAACAGCACCCCGGCGAGGACCTCGACTACCGAGCTTCTCCCCCAGTCCCCTCAGAGCCACTCGTCACGGCCTCGACCGCGCCCCGGCCGGCGGCCTGCGCGGCGGCGCCGAAGCGCAGGAGGTGGCCGCCGAAGGCGATCGCACAGGCGGCGAACCAGGCCCAGCCGAGGGCGAGGCCCGCGAGCACGTCGGTGAGCCAGTGGACGTCGAGCAGCACGCGGCTGGCCGCTACCGCCACCGCGATGCCGACGGCGACGCCGGCGAGGGCCGGCCAGGCTCGCGGCCCCCACCAGCGGCCGGCGACGAGGGCGAAGGCCGCCCACGAGGCGGCAGCAGTGGAAGTGTGGCCGCTGGGGAAAGAGGGCCCGAGCGTTGCGGCTAGGGCCTCGAGTTCCGGGCGGGCGCGATCGAGGAGCTGCTTGATCGCCTCCGTGAGGAGCGTGCCGCCGAGCATGACCGCGAGCAGGAACGGCACGACCCAGCGGCTGCGCGTGCGAGCGATCTCGATCGCCGCCACCACCACGGCGACGACGACCACGACACGCGTCCCGCCCAGTTCGGTGATCGACGTGATCGCGTCTTGTGACCACGCGGTCGCGTGGCGGTCGCCCCACTCGGCGGCGCCGGTGTCGAGGCCCGCCAGCACGTCGGTGCTTCGCACGAGCGCCGCCAGCAGGGCCAGCACCGTGCCGCCCAGAAGGACTGCGGCGCCCGCCAGCGCGAGCGCCAGCTCCGTGGCCTTCTCCGGGCCCCGGCGGGCGGCGCGCGCCGCCCGCCGGGCGAGCGGGCCGGTGGCGTGCAACCCGGCCTCGTGCGCCGCCTCGATGACAAGCGGCGCCGCGGCGCGGCGCCGATAGCCGCGCGCCAGAAAGGCGACGGCGAGCCCCGAGCAGAGGGCAAGGGCCAAGAGCAGGAGCAGCGGCATTGAGCATGCCCGTACCCGCAAGGCGAGGAATAAGCGTGAGCGCTCGGGGGCTTAGATTGCGGCTGATCGGGAAGTAGAGGCGGTGCCGTGACGATTGGCCAACAATCCCGAACCGCTCCGCCGCGGACGTCGAAGCCGGCGAACCCGGCCCGCCGGCCGGCCACGGCACTCGCGGCCCGCCCGGGGGGATACGCCTACCGCTTCGCCGCCGCCGTCGGCGACCGCCACCCCGCTCTCGTCTTCGCGCTGGCGCTGCTCGGCGGCCTCCTCCTGCTCCTCGCCGCCTCGATCTTGCTCGCCCATTTCGTCGTCGACGTGCTGGTCAACCACAGCGCTCTCGGGCTGGACGGCGCGGATGAGAGCCTCAACCAAACCCTGGCCGACCACCGCAGTGGCACGCTCACG
This sequence comes from Solirubrobacterales bacterium, assembly GCA_036265715.1. Taxonomy (GTDB): domain Bacteria; phylum Actinomycetota; class Thermoleophilia; order Solirubrobacterales; family 70-9; genus VAYN01. The sequence goes on from DATAON010000036.1 coordinate 2,878, forward strand.
GCGATCGCCGAAGTCGGCTCGCACGTCGGCGCCGCGGTCCTCGTGACCTTCGTCGCCCTACTCGCCATCGCTTGCGCCGCCAGCCGCCGCTGGCGCCTCGCGGCGTTCGCGGTCTTCGCCCTGCTGGTCGAGTCGGCCACCTATTACGTCACCTCGTTCGCGGTTCCGCGCGAGCGCCCATCGGTCCCCAGGCTCGAAGACCTCGAGCCCGACACCAGCTATCCATCGGGCCACACCGCCGCCGCGGTCGCCGTCTACGTCGGCCTCGTGCTGCTGCTGGCGAGCCGCTTGACCAGCAGCCCGCCAAAAGCGCTGGCCTGGGCCGGAGCGATCCTGCTGGTCACCTTCGTCGCCCTCTCGCGGCTGTACCAGGGCATGCACCACCCGCTGGACGTCGCCGGAGGAGTCCTCGTCGGCATCGGCGCGATCCTGCTCGCGCTGTTCGCCTGCCGCGCGGCTAGCGCGGCCGCAGAGATCAGGTCCCGAGCATGAAGCTGGCGGTCGTCGCCCACGCGGGCAAGACGCTCGGGGGCGGGCTCTCCGAGCTGCGTCGCGCCCTCGCCGAGGCGGGCATCCCGGAGCCGCTGTGGATCGAGGTGCCGAAGAGCAAGCGGGCGCCGGCCGCGGTCAGGCGAGTGCTGGAGGAAGGCGCCGACCTGATCCTCGCCTGGGGCGGCGACGGCATGGTCCGTCGCTGCGTCAACGCGCTCGAGGACAGCCAGGTTCCGCTGGCGATCGTCCCGGCGGGGACCTCGAACCTGTTCGCCACGAACCTCGGCATCGAGCGCGACATCGCCGCCGCCGTGCAGATCGCGCTTCACGGGGAGCGCCGCCGGCTTGACGTCGGCCGCTTCGAGGGCGAGCGCTTCGCGGTGATGGCCGGAGCCGGCTTCGACGCGGCGATGATCAAGGGCGCCGACGATCTCAAGGACCGTCTTGGCCGCGGGGCCTACGTGCTCGGCGGGGCGACCAAGCTCAACACGCCGAGCTTCGAGGCCAAGATCAAGATCGACGGGACGCGCTGGCACAAGGGGCCCGCGAGCTGCATCCTCGTCGGCAACCTTGGCGCCCTCTTCGGGGGCATCGAGGTGTTCGCCGACGCGCGCCCCGACGACGGCGTGCTCGACGTCGGCGTGCTCACCTCCGAGGGCCCGCTGCAGCTGGTGCGCGCGGCCGCCCGCACGGCCGTCGGCAGCGCCGAGAAGTCGCCGTTCGTCCGCATCACCCAGGCGCGAAAGGTGCGCGTGAAGCTCGACCGCAAGGTCCCCTACGAGCTCGACGGAGGCGACCGCACCAAGGTCAAGTCATTCAAGGTCGACGTCGAACCCGGCGCGATCACGGTCTGCGTCCCACGCTCGGCGCGGGAAGAGAGGACAGCGAGATGATCGATGCGCAACAGCCGGGGAAGGGCCTCGCTGACAAGGCAAAGCGCGAAGGCGACAACCTCGCCGGCGCCAAGCCGCTCGGCTGGCTGGCGCGGGCGGGACTCGTCGCCCGCGGGCTCGTCTACCTGATCATCGGCATCCTCGCGCTGGAGCTCGTGTTCGGCGAGGGTGGCAAGGCGGCCAACCAGCAGGACGCCCTGAAGGCGATCGCCGACCAATCGTTCGGACGGCTGTTGCTGATCCTGGTCGCGGTCGGGCTGGCCGGCTACGCGCTCTGGAGGCTTGTCCGCGCGGCCGTCGGCCACGGCGCCGAGCAACGCGACAGCGGCGCCGACCGGGTCGCGGCGCTGGCCAGCGGCATCGCCTACGGAATCCTCTGCGTGACCGCCGTGGAGATCATCGTCGGCGCCGGAGCCAGCAGCTCGGGGACGCCGAAGGAGGCGACCGGTGGCATCCTCGGATGGTCGGGCGGCACGGTGCTGGTCGCGATCGCCGGCGCGGCCCTGATCGGCGTCGCCGTCTACCAGGCTTACAAGGGCCTCGGCAAGAAGTTCCTCGACGATGCCAAGACGGGCGAGATGAGCGAGAACGTGCGCAGGGGCTACACCTGGCTCGGCGTCTTCGGGCACGTCGCCCGGGCCGTCATCTTCGGGTTGGTCGGCTACGGGCTGATCAAGGCCGCGATCAGCTACGACCCGAAGGAAGCGATCGGGCTCGACGGCGCCCTGCGCCAACTGGCGGATTCCTCCTACGGCCCCATCCTGCTCGGCATCGTCGCCGCCGGCCTGGCGGGGTTCGCGATCTACTCGATCACCGACGCCCGCTACCGCAAGGTGTGACGCAATGCGCCACCGGGGGACAGCGGGGCCGAATCTGACTCCTGACGAACGCGATTGGCAAGCGTTCCAATGCTGGGCCCATGACCATTGCAATCACAGCTGCGCGAGCCGTGCATTGGACTGGATGCAGGCCGACCGAACGAGCGCCGAATGAGCGGCGTCGCGGCGACAGGCGTCCTGACCCCAGGGACGAGCCGCAGCGCCGATGGCGCGCTGGCGGCGATCTACCGCGAGTTCCACCAGCCGCTCTACCGATTCTGCCTGGCGATCGTCGGCAACCAGCAGGATGCCGAGGAAGCGCTGCAGAACACGATGGTCAAGGTCCTGCGGGCGCTGCCGGGCGAGCAGCGCGAGATCGCGCTCAAGCCCTGGCTCTACCGGATCGCCCACAACGAGTCGATCGACCTGCTGCGGCGCCGGCGCGAGAATGTCTCACTGGAGGCAACCGAGCCGAGGGCCGGCGAGGAGTTGGCGGCGCAGGTCGAGACCCGCGAACGCCTGCGCCACCTGATCGCCGACCTCAGCCTCCTCCCCGGCCGCCAGCGGGAGACGCTGCTGATGCGGGAGGCCGGCGGTCTCGGCTTCGACGAAATCGGAGCGGCCCTGGAGACCTCAGCCGCGGTGGCGCGGCAAACGCTCTACGAGGCGCGGCTGGGGCTGCGCCAGATGGACGCGGGTCGTGAAATGAAGTGCGAGACCGTCACCAAGGCTCTCTCCGACGGCGATGGCCGGGTGCTGCGCCGACGCGATATCCGCGCCCACCTCCGCGACTGCGGCGAGTGCCGGCGCTTCGCCGAGGAAATCGATTCGCGCCGGACCTCCCTGGCGGCGATCTCACCACTGCCGGCAGCTGCAGCGGGGGCGCTGCTGCAGGGCCTGATCGGTGGCGGCTCGGTCGGCGGGGCTGCCGCGGGCGCGGGCGGGGCTGCCGCGGGCGGGGCCGGCGGCCTGGCCGGCGGCGCGGCGGTCAAATCGCTCGGCACGGCGACCCTGCTGAAGGGAGCGGCGACGGTTGCCGTCGTCGCCGCGATCGGCGTGGGCGGTGCCGATCGCGGGGGACTGATCCACCTCGGCGGTGACTCCGGGTCAAAGCCGCCGGCGGCTGCGGAGACGAAGCGCCTCGAACCCGAAGCCGAGCCGGGCGCCCCGTCGTCAGCGGGCTCCGATCGCGCCCATGCGACCTCAATCGACAGCGCCCTGCCCCGGGACGCCGCCAAGAGCGACCTCGACGATGCCCGCGCTGCCGCCAAGCAAAGCAGCGACGATCCGGAAGCGGTCGTCGACCCGGTGCCGCCGCCGGCCGATTCGGGCGCTGGTCGCGTCGCCACCTCCCCCGGGAAGTCCGGCGTCGACCATCCATCCGGGCGCGGTCACGCCAAGCAGACGCCGCCCGCCGCCAGCCACGGCCAGGAAACGGCGGCTGGCCACCAGCCTGAAAAGGCCCAGGGCCCGAACAGCTCGGGGCGCTCCGAATCGGCTTCCGGGGCGGGAAGGAGCGCCGAGGCACCGGCCGCCGCCAAGCCGGAAGCGAAGCCGCCGGGCGGCAAACCGCCCAAGTAGCCCCTGACATCCGCGCCACGGCGACGTTCCTGCTCTGAACTCAAATCGGCCCGAGAACGAGGGTCGGACTGGAGGAGGAACGATGACCTTGAAGAGCAAGATCGCCGTGATCACCGGGACCCTGGCACTTGTCCTGGCACCGAGCGCCGCTTTGGCTCAGGGGGTCGACTACACCCCCGCCCCCGAGCATCCAACCCACCCGGCCCATCCGACCCCGGGTCCCAAGGCGGCACTGCCGGAGAAGGCGAAGGCCTACGGCGTCTACTGCCGCGGCTTCAGCAAGAAGCACGTCGAGGGCACCAAGGGCACGCCGTTCAGCCGCTGCGTGACGGCAATGGCAAAGGCCGCGACCGACGAGGGCACGAGTGCCCGCGAGGCCTGCAAGAGCTTCAGCAAGAAGCACGTCGAGGGCACGAAGGGAACGCCGTTCTCTCGCTGCGTCGTCGCTGCCGCACAGGTCAAGCAGGATCAGCAGGCCTAGCTGTGAGTCGATGCCCGAGCTGTTGATCGGCCCGCTGCTTCGCTACGTCTCCGACAGCGAGGCGACGATCTGGGTCGAGACCAGCGCGCAGTGCGAGGTGCAGATCCTCGGTCGCAGCGAGCCGACCTTTCGGTTCGAAGACCACCACTACGCGCTGGTCCGGCTCGAAGGCCTCGACCCCGACTCCGCCTACGAGTACGAGGTGACGCTTGACGGCAGGCAGGCGTGGCCGGCGCTGGAGGGCATGCCGCCGAGCGTGATCCACACCCTCGGCGGCTCCGATCCGCTGGAGATCGCCTTCGGCTCCTGCCGCGTGGCCGTGCCCCACGAGCCGCCCTTCACCGAGAGCGCCGACCGTGAGAACGGCTTCGAGCCGGACGCGCTCTGGGTTCTCGCGAAGCAGATGGTCGAGAACGAGCGCTTTCGCCGCCCCGACCAGCTCTTTCTGCTCGGCGACCAGGTCTACGTCGACGAGGGCTCGCCGAAGACCCGGGCGAAGATCCGGGAGCGACGTGGCACCGACACGGCCCCGGGCGAGGAGATCCTCGACTTCGAGGAGTACACCTGGCTCTACGAGGAGAGCTGGCGCGAGCCACTGATTCGCTGGCTGTTCTCGACGGTCTCGGTCTCGATGCTCTGGGACGACCACGACATGAGCGACGACTGGAACATCTCCCACTCGTGGCTGGAAGAGATGCGCGGACGCTCCTGGTGGCACCGACGCGCCGTCGATTGCATCACCAGCTACTGGATCTACCAGCACCTCGGAAATCTCTCGCCGGACGAGCTCGACAACAGCTGGGTTTACCGAGAGGTTCGCGGCAACCAGCAGGCCACGGAGGTGCTTCGGGCCTGGGCAAATGAGATCGACGTCGACGCGTCCGGCTCGCGGTGGAGCTTCTATCGCGACTTCGGGCGCACCAGGGCGGTGTTCATCGACTCGCGCGCCGGGCGCGTGCTTGAAGCAGACAAGCGGGCGATCCTCGACGAGCGGGAGTGGGACTGGATCGTCGAGCACTGCAGCGGCGATTTCGACCACCTGCTGCTGGCGACGACGGTGCCCTTCCTTCTCTCCCCCGCCTTCGACCGGCTGGAGGCATGGAACGAGCGGCTTTGCGAGGGCGCCTGGGGCTCGTTGATCGCCAGGGGCAGCGAGCTGCTGCGGCGCGAGGTCGACTTCGACCACTGGGCCGCGTTTCAGGACTCCTTCGCGCGGATGAGGGACCTGCTCACCGAGGTGGCGAGGGGCGAGCACGGCAAGGCGCCGAAGTCGATCGTCGTCCTCTCCGGCGACGTGCACCACGCCTACCTCTGCGAGCTGGGGCTGCCGGGCGGCGAGTCAGAGCGCAGCCCGATCTACCAGGCCGTCTGCTCTCCGTACCGCAACCCCCTCGAGGAGAAAGAGCGGCGGGTCGTCCGGGCGGCGTTCGGGCGCCCGCTCGGCCTGCTCTGCTCCGGCCTCGCCAAGCTCGCCGGCGCCCCCGAGCCGGGCTGCCGCTGGCGACTGATCGAGGGCCCCTGCTTCGACAACCAGGTCTCGACCCTGACCCTCGACGGCGACGAAGCGACGCTCCGCCTCGAGCGGACCGCCCCCGGCGCAACCGACGCCCAGGCCCTGCTGCCCTCCTACCAGCACCGACTCAGTTGATTCCAATCTTCATCGCAACCAACCAGAAACAAATAAGGAGCTCAAATTGACCATCGTCTGGATCATCATCGTCATCGTTCTCGTCCTGCTCGCAATCGCCCTGTTCCGCCGGGTCTTCTAGGAGCGGCCCGATGACCTTCGCGGGCAGCATCCTCCTGATCGTGGTTGGAGCGATCCTCCGCTTCGCCACCCACCTGCACGTCAAGGGCTTCGACCTGCGCACCATCGGGCTGATCCTGATGATCGCCGGCGCCGTCGGGCTGGCTTTGGCGATCTGGCAGTGGGCCGTCTGGTCCCGCCGATCGCGACAGACCGAGGTGCTGGTCGACGACCGCCGCGAGCAGCGCTATCGGCAGTGAAATGAAAGGCTCATCGCATGCTGCTGGGCCGGGACCTCGATCGCGTCACCTACGTCGGGCACAGCACGGTTCTGGTCGAGGTCGAGGGCGCTCGGCTGCTCACCGATCCGATCCTGGGCCGGCGGGTCGGGCCGCTCGCCCGCCACGGCCAGACTCCGGATCCGGCGATAGCGGAGGGCCTCGACGCCGTCTTCATCTCACACCTCCACCGCGACCATGCCGACCTCGGCTCGCTGCGCAGGATCGGCCGCGGGACGCCGCTGCTGGTGCCGCCGCGATCGCGACGCTTCTTCGAGCGCCAGGGCTTCGAGTCGGTGACCGAACTGGAGCCAGGGTGCTCGACCCAGGTTGGCCGGGTGAAGGTGAGCGCCGTCGATGCGGACCACGAGGGGCGCGGGCGTCGTTTCGCTGAGCAGGCGACGGCGATCGGCTTCCTCATCGAGGGCCGCCGGCGCATCTACTTCGCGGGCGACACCGACCTCTTCCCCGGCATGGGAGACCTCGGGCCCGGGCTCGACCTCGCCCTGCTGCCGATCTGGGGCTGGGGACCGAGCATCGGACCCGGCCACCTCGACCCTGAGCGCGCAGCGCGAGCGGCGGCACTGCTCTCACCGCGGATAGCGGTGCCGATCCACTGGGGCACGCTCTACCCGCTTGGCCTCGCCCGCCTTCGCCCCTCCCCCCTGCGCTCGCCCGGGCCGAGGTTCGCCGAGCAGATGCGGCGCCTGGCTCCTCAGGTGCAGACCCGCGTGCTGGCGCCTGGAGCGTCGCTCTCACTCGCGTAGGCCGCCTGCCCCAGGCCAGCCAGCCAGCTGCGGAAGATGCGGTGCACGCGCTCGGCCCCGACCACTTCCTCCCGCGGCCACTCCAGCTCGCTCGGGTGCAGCACGAACGGGTAGCTCTGGGTGCCGCCCATCCCGCCGTGTGATCCGACCAGCTCCTCGAAGGCGGCGACCTCCCCAAAGTCGTTCCAGAAGGTGCTGTTGACCATGACGTCGGCGCAGTGGGCGAACCCGTCGGTGCGGCGCAGGTGGTCGGCCGCGTTCGGGCCGAAGGGTGCAAGCGGGTCCACGCCGGTCACGCGATCGCCGTCGAGCAGGCGCGCGCCGGCGGCGCCGATCGCCACCGCCCCCTCGCGCTCGGAGCGGACCAGGAGGAAGCCAACGCCGGGGTGCGCGCGCAGCGCCGGAATCAGGCGCGGGTGGAGCGCTTCGATCCGCTCCAGGCTGACCCGCCCGGGCTCGCGGGGAAAGCTGATCAGGCCGAGGCAGCCGGAGGCGAGGACCGACAGCTCAGGCAACCCGTCGCCGTGCTCCTCTTCGATGTCCTGGCGGCGGCCGGCGCCGACCGTGACCGCGCCGTCCACCCGACGCTCGCGCGTCGCGACCCGGATCGCGCGCCCGGCGACGGTGTCGTCGCGAGCGACCTCGGTGAGCCCGGCGCTCAGGTAGGAGGAGGCGTCGTCGTCTCCCCCTTCGACCGCGACCACGCTGTCTGCCTCGCAGACCGAGCGGACCAGCTCCTCGAGCGTCTGCCCGTAGCGGCCGCGGAAGGTCTCGCCCTGCGACTGGCCATGGTCGGAGAGCACGACCAGCCGATAGGGCCGGGGCGCCTCCTCGCAGGCCGACGCGATCCGCGCGATCTGGCGATCGAGATCGTGGAGGACCGCGAGGGTGTCGTGGCGCTCGATCCCCGAATGGTGGGCAACCTCGTCGTAGGCGAGGAACGTCGTGTAGAGGACCGGTCGCCCCGCCAGCACGTCGCCGATCACCGTCGCGACTTGGAGGTCGCGCTGGACCACCGTCGCCCACCCCCGCATCAGGGCGTAGCGGCGGCTGCGGGCGATGCGCGGGCGCACGTCGTCACGGCTCTGGCTGCGCGCTGCGCGGCGCTCGCGAGCGATGTCGGCGACGGCGAGGACGAGGGTGCGGGCAACCGCGTAGGGGCGGGCGAAGTAGGCCGCGTAGTCCTTGCCGATCGGGCGGCGGCGGTGCAGGGCGGTGCTCATCGTCAGCATCGAGTGCGGGGCGTCGCCGGAGAGGATGTTGGCGCGGCTGGCGCCGTCGGCGTGGAGCAGGCCGCGGCCGTCGGAGTGGCGCCGCTCGATCTCCTCGGCGTCGCGAGGGTGGTTGGTGACGATCGCCCGGCCCCGCTCCTTCTCCCACCAGCGGAAGGCGGGCATGTCGTCGTTGTCGCCGTGCAGGAGGCCGGCCTGGCAGGCGCCGGTCTGGGACGACCAATCGGTCTCCCACACTCGCAGCCGGTGCGAGCCCGACCGAGCCCAGGCCGCCAAGGTCGGCGCGTTGCCGTCCTCCATCGCCCGCAGCAACACGTCGTGGGCGAGGCCGTCGATCTCCAGGAACAGCACCCCGGGGATCTCGCTCTCCGTCACCTGTCGGCGGCGGCGTGCCTGCCGGCGGACGACGTTGCGGTACCAGGATTCGTCCTCGTCGATCGAGAGGACCGAGTAGACCCCGGCGGTGAGCGCGGCGATCGCGACCGTGATCACGATCCCATCGCCGAGCCCCGAGATTTCCGCCCCCGGCACGAGGTCGATCGCGAAGGTCACCAGCAGCCCGTTCAGCAGCAGGGCCGCGAATCCGAGGCTCAGCACGGTCAAGGGAAGGGCGAGGCGGGCGAGCAGCGGCCAGAGCAGGGCGTTGAGGACGCCGATCCCCAGCGCCGCGAGGAGCGCGGCGCCGAAGCCGTCGAGCTGGAAGCCCGCCAGCAGGCCGGAGAGCAGGAGGAGGATCGCGGCGTCGAGCAGCAGCACCAGCGCCCCGCGTCGAACCGTCTTCACCACAGCAACCCTAACCTGGCAACAGGCGAGCAGGCGATTATGTTCGCCCAAAGATCCCGACCGCCCGCTACGGCATGCCGAGGGAATGAGCGATGGAGATTTTCGCGAACATGCTCTCCAGCGACGACGAGGAGATCAGCTTCGAGCGCGGCGGGCCAGCGCCTCGTCGAGGTGGCCGAGCAGAGCGTCGACGACCTCGGGATCGAACTGACTCCCCCTGCCGGTCTTCATCACCTCCACCGCCTCGTCGACCGACATCGCGGTCCTGTAGCTGCGGTCGGAGAGAATGGCGTCGAAGACGTCCGCGACCGCCGTGATCCGTCCCTCCAGTGGAATTTCCTCACCGGCCAGTCCCTGGGGATAGCCGCTGCCGTCGAAGCGCTCGTGGTGAGTCAGGGCGATCGAAGCAGCGGTGCGGGAGAGGTCGCTCTCGAACTGGGCGAAGATCTCGTGACCGACCACGGTGTGGCGCTCCATCTCGCTGCGCTCCTCGGCGCTCAGCGGGCCCGGCTTGCGGAGCAGCTCGGCCGAGACGCCAATCTTGCCGACGTCGTGCATGGGTGCGGCGGCGCGCAGGAGAAGGGCGCGGTCGGGATCGAAGCCGAGGAGGGTGGCCAGAAACGATGCGATCGCGGCCATCCGGTCGACATGCTCGCCGGTCGAGGAGTCGTGCAGGTTGATCGCCTTCGCAAGCCCCTCGATCGTCTCCTGCCGAGAGAGCCGCAGGGCCTCGATCGCGTCCTGCTGGGTGGCAGTCAGCTCGTCGCGAAGGCGCAGCGCCTCGCACTCGGCGGTGATGTCCACTGAGATCCCCCCCACCGCGTTGATTTCCCCATCCTCCCCGAGCAGCGGGAATCGGATCGTCTTGAAGGTTCTCGTCAAACCGGCGATCTCGACGGTGTCGACCCTCTCGTGCGGGACGCCATCCTCAATGACGCGGTCGAAGCTGGACCGACCGACCTCGAGCGCGTCCCCCGACAGGAATGCCTCGTCGGTCTTGCCGAGCAGCCCGTCGGACTCCATGCCCGCCATCAGGTCCGCGGTGTCGTTCGAAACGACGTAGTGGCCTGTCACGTCTTTGGCGTAGATGCCGATCGGCGCCATGTCGATGATGGTCTGACGGCGGTCCTCGAGGTTCTGGCTGTGCGCTCGAGCGGCGATCTCGAGATCGCGCCCTCGCAGCGTGTTCATCACGGTGATCAGCAGCTGACCCGGCCAGAACGGCTCCACCAGGTAGCCGTAGACGCCGTGGGCAAAAGCCTGGCGCGCCGCCTCCGGGTCGTCTTCCCCGGTCATCAGCACGATCGTCGCGGTCTGCGGATAGGCGTCGACGATCTCGCCGGCGAGACCCAGCCCAGAGCTGCCATCGGATTCGAAGTTGCAGATCGCGAGCTGAAAGGCGCCCGTCTCGAGGTGCCGGCGAGCCTCCGCGACCGAGCTCGCGAACTCGCACTCGTAGGTGTCCCCTAGTGCCCGGTCCATGAGGTCGAGCATTGCCGGCTGATCGTCCGTCACCAAGATCCGGGCGAGAGGAAGGCCCTGAACCGCGATCGATGCCTTAGAGGTGGGATCGATGCCCATGGGCGCCCTACATGAAGCTCGCGCTCACTAAACGCGGGACCCTGCCCGGCTTTTTGTGACACATCACACAAACAGCGTATCGTAGAAGTACGAGATCGTTCTCAGATCACGATTCTGAGCGAGCGAGCCTTGATTCCAGACGCAGAGAAAGACGCCGCGAAAGAGCCGGACCGCCGCCAGGTGGATCGGTCCTCGGAGGGGATCTCGCGCCGCTACGGGGATGCTCTTCGAGCCGCGGACGGCGCCGCTGCCGAACGGGTCGCATTCGAGTCCCTGCAGGAGGGAATGGGGATGGAGACGCTCTACGGGCGAGTGATCGCGCCGGCGATGTGGCGGATTGGCTGCCTCTGGGAGGAAGGCGCGATCACGGTCGCCGACGAGCATCTCGCAACCGCCATCACGCACCGGGTGATGGCAAGCGCATACGGGACGAGCTTCGGCCGTGCCGCCTCGAGGCCGGGGAGGATTCTGCTGGCGGCGGTGGAGGGTCAGCGGCATGCGCTCGGACTGAGAATGGCGGCGGACGTCCTCGAATTGGCCGGCTATGAGGTCAACTACGTCGGCGAGGACGTGCCGCTCGACGCGCTGGTCGCCGCGATCGAGTCGCGCAATCCCGACCTGGTCGGCCTCTCCAGCACCCTCGATTTCGACTCCTCGTCGCTGGGTGCCGCGGTTTCGCGAGTGGCCAGATCCTTCCCTGGGGTCCCGATCATCCTGGGCGGACAAGGAGTCTCGGACGAGGTCCTGGGTGAGGGTCAGGTGGTGCGGGCACCCGGCGTCGAAGGGCTGGTCGCACAGGTCGAAGCCCTCCTTGGTCAGATGAGCGGCGTCTCGACGCTGGCCAGCTCGCAGCCGGAGCCCACTCTGATTCGAGCGGTGGACGAATCCCCCGAGGGGCTTCTCCTGGAAGCCGCGACCGACGCCTCCGACCTCGCCCGGACCCATGCCCGCATGGCCCACGCCTACCGGCGGTTGGCCTACGAGGACCCGATCACCAAGGGCCCGAACCGCCGCGCCTTCGACGATCGCCTGGCAGCTCTCGAAGACTCCTCCGCGGCGACCCCGGTCACGATCCTGATGCTCGACCTCGATCACTTCAAGGAGGTCAACGACACCTTCGGGCACGCGGCCGGGGACGAGGTCCTGCATAAGGTCTTCCTGGCAATCAAGTCGCGTCTGCGCGAGGGAGACTTCGCTGCGCGACTGGGTGGTGATGAGTTCGCGCTGATCCTGCCGCACACCGAAACCAGCGCCGGCGAGGCGATCGCCGGGCGCCTGCTCGAAGCGATCCGACTGACCGGCGGCGAGGAGTCACTGACGGCGACTGTCGGAGTCGCGCCACTGGACAAAGGGCCACGCCGTGCGATGCTCGAGGCTGATCTCGCGCTCTACAGGGCGAAGGCCGAAGGCGGAGACTCGATCGGGGTCGCCGAGCCCGATTGAGCGGGGACTCAGCCGTTGCGGAGGGCGAGCGCCGCGTCGAGATTGGCGAGCAGGACGTCGACGATCTCCGGGTCGAACTGCCTCCCCCGCTCAGCCCACATCACGGTCGGTCATCGCCCCGGGCTTGCGCAGGATCCCGTCCCGCATCGCGATCTTGCCCACGTCGTGCATCGGCGCGGCGGCGCTCAGATCCCGCCGACGGCGACGATCTCGCCGCCCTCGTCGAAGATCGGGAACTTGACGATCTTCATGACCCGAGCCACCCCCGCCAACTCGCGGACTTCCTCCGCCATGTACTTGGAGCTGCCGTCGAGGATCAGGTGTGCGGTGGGTCAGCCTGGCCCCAGGAAGAACAACTCGGAGGCGACTCCCGGATCGGTCTGGTTCGCGCTCAGGAAAGCGGTCACCGTTCGGCCGGTCAGACGTTCGATCGCGAGGCTGAACTCATCCTCCGCCCCTGCCTGGAAGGCGACCCGGCCGTCGATCACGTCGCTGCTTGCTCCGTCCGCGATCTGCTGGGACTCTCCGGTGCTGAGGATGTCTTCCAAGATGCAGACGACGACGTTGTCGTTGATGTAGGTGGTGGCGGTGGTGCGATCGTGGCCGTAGAAGCGCCCATAGAGATCGACCATCGCCGCCGAGATAGCGTCGGTCAGCCTCGAATTCGCGGTGCCGCTGTCCATCGATGACCCTTCGTAGGGCATCTCCGTTCTGGAGACCCTCTCAAGGACTACTCGGGTGCCTAGAGGTTTGGATCACCCGGGACGAGATCGGTCGGATCGAGGATGAAGACCTCGCACATGATGTCGGGGTTCTGCTGGTTGCCGCTCATGAACCCGATCACCTTGCGCCCGGTCGCATCTTCGACCACTGCTTCGAAGCGCCCGCGCATCAGATCCTGGAATTCCATCCGCTGCTGGATCACCGCCGAGCCGCGTCCTCCGTCGAGCAGGGTCTGCTCGACGCGGGTGAAGCCGCCGCGCAGCAGGCAGACGACCAAGTCGTCCTGGAAATAGGACTTCACCTGGGTTGGACCGCGACCGTAGTACTCCTTCAGCAGCGCGACCAGGCCGTCTGAGATCGCGGTCAGTGCGTCGCCGTGCTGTTGCCTGGTTTCAGTCAACCCGTGGCAATCCTAACCCCCCGCGCTACGCTGGACTGGCATCGTTCGTCGGGTCCTCCAACCCCTCTGCCTCGCGAGCGCCTAGCCAGAGGGACAGAGAGAAGGCCACAAAATGGCCACCGAACGACCCCTGCAGGGCGAGGATCTACTCCTAGCCGTCACCGAGGCGATGGTCGCCCTGCACCAGCGCTACCACCATCGCGCTCCCGCCAGCGCCAGAACCCAGATGCTCGGCAACGATCTGCTCGCCTGCGTCATGGGCGGTGTTTACACCGACGTCGAGAAGACGATGATCGAGCTGCAGCGCGGGACCATCGTGCAGGAGACCCGCAGCGCCTTCCAGGACGCGATGCAGCAGAAGTTCATCGACGAGGTGGAACGGCTCTCCGGCCGCGACGTGCTCGCCTTCATCTCCAACTCCCATGTCGGCCCCGACATCGAGATCGAGATCTTCGTGCTGACGGAGCCCGCTCTCAGCCACTGATCGGGGTGTTATCCTAGGAACTGGAGGGCACCAGCTCCGGGGTCCAGTCCACTCAATGGATTGGGCAGCGCCGCCAGACTTCCTTGACGCAGTCCCAGCGATCCAAGGAGCCGACTATGCCCACTGCCTTTCAGCCTCCGTCGAGGCTCACCAGGCGCCTCGCAGTGCCGCAGCCGCTGTTTGACCTCGAAGCCGTCAAGGACGGCGACGCCTTCGTGATCCGACTCAACGGCGAACTCGATTTCGCCCAATGCCATCGCCTGGATCGCGCTCTGGAGGCGTCGCTGGCCAGCGACGCA
>DATAON010000037.1:0-27474 GCA_036265715.1 Solirubrobacterales bacterium
AGGCCGCGGCCTCGACGGCGACCATCCCGAACGCCTCCGGGAAGGTGCTGGGCATGACCATCGCCTGCGCGCGCGGCAGCAGCTCCGCGACTTCGTCGTGCTCCAGACGCCCGATCAGGGAGACGCTCCCGGCCATGCCTCGGGCTGCCTCGAGGTAGCCGGCGGGCGGGTCGGCGAGGAAGCCGGCGAGGATCGAAAGCTCGCCCTCCTCCCCGCCCTCCAGGGCGCGGCCCAGCCGGGCCACCTCGCGGGCGTCGTCGAGGTCGCCGCGTTCCAGCGCCGCGGCCAGGCGCCGCAGCCCGGTCTCGAACTCGCCGAAGCCGGCGATCTCCAGACGGGCCTCGGGATGCTCGGCCTTGACCAGTGGCCAGGCGGCGATCAGCAGGTCGACCCCCTTGGAGACGATCAGCTTGCCGAGGAAGGCGACGAGATTGCGCTCGCGAGAGCCCGGTGATGGGGATCCTGCGGGCGAGGTGTTCGTTCTCGGACCCCCATCACCGGTCTCCCCCGGGCGGAATGCGTCGGTGTCGACTCCCGGGGGACCAAGGCGAGTCTTGCTCTGGAGGCCCGGAAGGCTGGGGAGTGCGTTCCAGAGCGACTCGCCGGTGTGGCGGGAGCCGACGAGGACGCCGGCGGCCCCACGCATCCCCTCTTCGGCGTAGGGCAGGAAGCGCGGGTGCGGTTTGACCGTGTACTCGAGCGCCGAGCCGTGGATCTTGGCGGCGTAGCTGGAGACCCCGGCCCGGGCGAGGATCGCCGGCCCCATCACCAGGTGGTTGGCGAGGCCGGCGTCGATGCCGCCGGCCGCTTCGGCGACGGCGCGCACGGCGGCGACGTTGGCCTCCAGGTAGCGATCGATCTCCGCCTCGCTCAGTTCCGGGAAGGCCTTGACCTCGAATCCCTCGTAGGGGTCCTTCACATACACCGGCAGCAGGCCGCCGATGTCGGGGTTGTGGATCTGCACCCCCTCGATCTCGACCTCGCGGTCCTGGCAGAGCAGGTGAACCTCGTGCCCGAGCCGGGCCAGGGCCGGCGCCAGGTTGGCGTTGTAGATGTTGCTGCCGGTGCCGCGCAGCAGATAGCCGTGGAAGATCAGGACCTTCATTCCGCCCAAGCTATTAGTCTTCGCGGCGATGAACGACCGTCAGCTCTTCCGCCTGCGCGCCCCGGCCTCCGGCCGCGAGGCGATCTCGCACGTCGAGCCCGGCCAGATCTACGTCGATCGTGAGACCGACGAGGAGATGGTTCCGGTGGCCAAGGTCCTGCCCCTGGCCCCCTCCGCCTCCTCCCTCCCCCGCAGCCCCGCCAATCTCCGGGCCTGCCGCCGCTGCGACCAGCTGATCGGGCTGGACGTCAGTGACTGCCCGTATTGCGGGCTCCGCCAGACCGCTCTATAAGCCGTCGCCACACCCAGAAGACGGCCAGCAGCACGTAGGCCGGCAAGGCCAGTAGTTCGTAGCTGAGCCCGGTGAGACCGTAAAGGAGCAGTCCGACGAAGGCTGCCACGCCGACTGCGATCCATCCTGCGCCCAGTTCCTTGAAGACAAGAGGTTTCATCCCTGAGAGCTTACCCGAGCAATCAGCAGCGCCAAAAGATCACCGATCCGACCCAGAAGCCGATGAAGCTGCCGATGCGAGTGGCGCGGTCCCTGGCTGCTGGCGTCGATCGCCTGGGTAGCGCTCCCGCCGCAACACCCAGGCCACCGGCGATGGTAAAGGGAAAGCTGATCCCGATCCGCTCCGGCCACGGGTATTCGGCTTCAGGAAGCACGGCGCCAACGAGCGCCGCGAGGGCAATCACGATCATCGCCCCCGATGCTGACCCCCGCCAGCGCACCCATGGCACGCAAGCCGTCACTTCTTCTCATCTAAAGCATCTCGAGATGCTTCCGGGGGGCGGGCGTCGGGTGGTGCTCCGAACGTATACAGCATGAGGAGGGGCGCTCGAAAGAGGCGACAGCATGCGAGCTCTCCATCTCCGAAGTGCGAGTGAGGAGCATCACCCGACGCCCGCCCTGCGTCAGCCTCGCTAAGGCTTCTTGACCAGCGTCGCGGTGTAGAGCAACCGCGCATTCGAGTAGTAGCACCCGTAAGTCTTGATTTTGCCGACGCCCTGCTGGGGGTGGCCGCCCTGGATGTCTTCCTTGGAGGCGCAGTGTTCGGGCAGGCGGCTGCCGCGCCAGGTGTTGTCGGCGGAGACATTGAAGGCGAACATCGGCGCCCAGGTCGGAATCGTGAGCGCGATGACCTGGCCCTTGAGCACGGTCAGCGGGTGGTCGAGGGCGAAGACGGGGGTGGAGCCGAAGTAGGGGTTGAGGATCTTCAGCGGGCTCTGGCGGACCAGCGTGTACTTGGGCGGGTCGGAGCCTTCGACCGGGCGCAGGACGCCGATCCGGGCCATCGAGGGGTCGCCGAGGAAGTCGTTGAAGAAGCCGACCTCGTCGGTGGTCGTGTCCGATTCGACCCTGGAGGGGTTGGCCAGGGTGATCGACCAGGCGACGATTTTGCCTTCGAAGGGCGCCTCGTACGGTTTCGGGACGCCGCCGGCGATCGCCTGGAATCCGGTCACGTGGCCCTCGACCCGGCAGGGGGTGATCTCGACGTTGTTGACGATTTTGCCCGGGCAGGAGGCGGGCGGAGTTTCGGCGGTCTGGCCGAGCACGATCACCCGCAGCGGCGCCGAGTCGGCGCCCGGAGCGGCGATCGCGACCAGGCCCGCGAAGGCACAGACGGCCGCGGCCAGGAAGGCCCAGCTGCGGCGCGAGCGGATTTTGTTCTCTGTGAAAGGCATGGATCTAAAGCAACACCGGCCCGGTTGGCCAGTTGCGCCGGGGATTCTGCCTTCGACGCCGGGGGAATGCTCACCTGCCTGGGCGCCTGCACGATCCCGGCCAACCGGCTCGGTTAGGGTTCGACCGGATGGAGGCTTCAGACCGGGCAGACGATTTCATCCCAGCCGGTCTCGCCTCTCTCGGCTTGGAAGCCGACGAGATCGAGCTGGCGGTGATCGGCGCTGCGCACACGATGCTCTGGCCCCCAATCCTGGAGCTGTTCAAGCTCGACGTCAGCGCCGCCACCCCCGAACCCCGCCCCGACCTCTCCCAGCCGCCGCCCTGATGAGCGCGCTCGACCTCTCGCTGGCGGGCCAAGCCGCCGCAATCGCCGCGGGCGAAGCCGACGCCGGCGAGCTGCTGGAAGCGACCCTGGCCCGGATCGACGAGCGCAACCCGGCGCTGAACGCGATCGTCGAGACCTTCCCGGAGCGCTCGCAGGAGATGCTGTCCACGGCGCCGCGCGGGCCGCTCCACGGCGTGCCGATCGTGATCAAGGACGAGTGGCCGCTGCCCTGGCGCGCGCAGCGCTTCGGCGCCGCCGAGATGCTGACCCCCAGCGCCCCGGGCGAGTCCGGGCCCTACCGGGCGCTGCGCGACGCCGGCGCGGTGATCGTCGGCGTCGGCAACATGCACGAGCTCGGCGCCGGCAGCACCGGCAACGTCTCCTTCTACGGCCCCGCCCGCAACCCCTGGGACCCCGAGCGCTGCCCGGGCGGCTCCTCCAGCGGCCCCGCCGCCGCGGTCGCCGCCCGCATGGTCGCCGGCGCGGTTGGCGCCGACGGGGTCGGCTCGATCCGCTACCCCGCCGCCTACTGCGGGCTGACCGGGCTGAAGCCGACCTTCGGCCGCGCCGCCATGGACGGCCACCACATGGCCGCCTACTCGACGATGATCGTCTCCGGGCCGCTCTGCGGCGACGCCGCCGACGCGCGCCTGCTCGGCTCGGCGCTCTGCGGCGAGGACCTGCGACGGGGCGAGCCGCGCGGTCTGCGGATCGGGGTCGTCCGCGACGTCGTCTCCGAGGACGTCGAAGCGCCCGTCCGCGCCTCCTGCGCGAAGGCGATCGGCCAGCTCTGCGAGGCGACCGGCGGCGAGATCGTCGAGATCGGGCTGCCCGACCTCGAGCCCTCGGCCCTGGCCGCAGTCCTGATCGCCAACACCGAGGGCATGAACGGCCTCACCCCCGAGCGTCTCAACAACCTCGACCCCGCGCTCAGCCCGATCGGTCGCGGCTTGCTCAAGTACCGGATGCTGCTGCCGGCCGCCGCCAGTATCAAGGCCCAGCAGGTGCGGGCGCTGATGCGCCAGCGGGTCGCTGCCCTGTTCGAGGACGTCGACCTGATCGCCTGGCCGACGGTGCCGGCGGTGGCGCCGCTGCTGGAGGCGCCTCTGGTCGCGCTCCCCTCGGGCACCACCACCGCCGACCAGGCCAACGTCCGCGGCGGCGCTCTCGCCAACCTCACCGGCATCCCCGCTATCAGCGTCCCGGTCGGCTTCTCCGAGGGCCTGCCGATCGGCCTGCAGTTGCAGGCCGCCTGGGGCCACGACGAGCTGCTGCTCGACGCGGCCGAGGCGCTGGAGGGCGCCAACGGCCGCCGCAAGGTCGACGCCCGGCCGCCGCTGGCCGAGCAGGCGGAGGCCTGAGCGATGGCGACCACGGCGATCGTCGCCGAGGGACTGGAGCGCGCCTTCGGCGAGGTGCTCGCGGTCCAGGGCATCGACATCTCCGTGCAGGAGGGGGAAATATTCGGTTTCCTCGGCCCCAACGGGGCCGGCAAGACGACCACGGTGCGAATGCTGACGACGCTGCTGCTGCCGACCGGCGGCCGCGCCAGCGTCGCTGGCCACGACGTCGGCTCCGAAGCGCGGGCGGTGCGGGCCTCGATCGGAGTCGCCCTGCAGGAAGCCGCGCTGGACCCGCTGATGACCGGTCGCGAGCTGATCCGGCTGCAGGCGACGCTGCAGGGCATCCCCACGGCCGAGGGCCGGCGCCGCGCCGACGCCCTGCTGGAACGGGTCGACCTGGCGGGCGCCGCCGATCGCCGCGTCGGCGGCTACTCGGGCGGGATGAAGCGCCGGCTCGATCTCGCCGCCGCGCTCGTGCACGAACCGCGCGTGCTCTTCCTCGACGAGCCGACCACCGGCCTCGACCCGGTCAGCCGCAAGACGATCTGGGAGGAGGTGCGGGCGCTCAACGACGACGGCACCACCGTCTTCCTCACCACCCAGTACCTGGAGGAGGCCGACCAGCTCGCCGACAACGTCGGCATCATCGACAGCGGCACGATCGTCGCCGAAGGCACGCCGGAGGCGCTGAAGGCGGAAGTCGGCCGGCCCCACATCCAGCTGCAGCTGGCCGAGGGCTCGGTCGCCGCGGCGGAGGCGAAGCTGGCCGAGGTCGGGCGCCTGCTGCCGCCCAAGGACGGCAAGAAGGTCCTGGTCGAGGTCGAGCACGGGTCGGCCGAAATCCCCCGCGTGGTCCGCATCCTCGACGAGGCCGGGATCGCGGTCGAGTCGCTGGAGCTGGTGCGGCCGACCCTCGACGACGTCTTCGTCGCCCGCACCGGCCACCACCTGGAAAAAGAGGGCGAGGAGGGCTCCGAGGGGGAGCCGACCGCGTGAGAGAGCCGGGCTCGCTGGCGGCGAACCTGCGGGTTGTGCGGGCGCTGGGCATGCGCTCGATCCGCCAGACTTTCCGCCGTCCGCAGCTGATCGCGCCGATCATCGTCTTCCCCACCCTGCTGCTGGCAATCCAGACCGGCGGCGCCGGCGCCGCGCTCGAACTGCCCGGCTTCCCCGAAGTCCAGAGCTTCCTCCAGTTCATGCTCGCCGGGGCGATGATGCAGTCGATGATGCTGGCCGGCAACAGCGGTGGCATCGCCTTGGCCGTCGACATCGAGATGGGCTTCACCGACCGCCTCTTCGCCGCCCCGATCCCACGTTTCGCGATCGTCCTCGGTCGCCTCGCCGGCACCGCCGCGCTCGGCCTGCTCGCCTCGATCTGGTTCCTCGTGATCGGCCTGATCTTCGGGGCCGAGATCGAGGGCGGCCTCGCCGGGGCCTTGCTGGCGGTGGCACTGATCACCGCCTCGGCGCTGGCGGTCGGCGCGCTCGGCGCCGCGATCGCCCTGCGCACCGGCAGCGCCAGCGTCGTCCAGGGCCTGTTCCCGCTCGTGCTCGTTCTGCTCTTCCTCTCCTCCGCCTTCTTCCCCGAGGAATTGATGATCGAGCCGGCGCAGACGATCGCCGCCTACAACCCGCTCAGCTTCGTTGTCGAAGGGGTGCGCGAGCCGATCATCTCCGGCATCGACGCCACCGACACCCTCGGCGCGGTGGTGGCGATCCTCGGGATCAGCATCGCCGGCCTGCTGCTCAGCGCCAGGGCCCTGCGCCACCGTCTGAGGGTCGGCTGATGGAAGCGACCGTGAGGCTGCCGAGCTGGCGGGTCAACCTGGCGACGATCGCGGCGTTGATGGCGCGCTCGAAGAACGAGCTGCTGCGGGTCCCCGGGGCGGCGATCCCAGGGGTGCTGGCGCCGACCATCTTCTTCCTCGGCCTGAACGGGGTCTTCGGCGCCCTGACCCAGCTCAACGGCTTCAGCACCGGCAGCTACGAGGCCTTCATCGTCCCGGTCAGCATGCTGCAGGGGGCCGGCTTCACCGGCGCCGCGGCCGGCGTCAACCTCGCCCGCGACATCGAAGCGGGCTGGCTCGACCGCCTGCTCGCCTCCCCCGCCCCGCGCTGGGTGTTGCTCGCCGGCACCGTGATCTCGGCCAGCGTGCGAGCGCTGATCCCGGGCACCTTCGTGCTGGCGATCGCGCTCGCGCTCGGCGCCGGCTGGCCCGGCATCGACGGCCTCCTGATCGCCTACCTGATGGTGGTGATGATGGCCGCGGTCGGCGCCTGCTGGGGCTGCTTCCTCGCCCTGCGGGCGAAGAGCCAGTCGGCGGCGCCGCTGATGCAGTCGGGGATGATGGCGCTGACCCTGCTCACCCCCGCCTACGCGCCGCTAGCCCTGCTCGCCGGCTGGCTGCACGCGGTAGCCGAGGTCAACCCCGCCACCCAGATCCTGGAAGCGGCCCGACAGGGTTTCGTCGGCGCCGTCACCTGGGCCGACACCTGGCCCGGGATCGTCGCCGCCGCCGCCCTGCTGGCCCTGCTCGGCGCCCTGGCGCTGCGCGAGATGCGCCGCACCGCCGTATGACCCCCCGCCGACGGGCCGCAAACGGGCCTATGCCTCCCGAGATCGGCCCGTCGGCGGCGGTTTTGGCCGAGGCCGAGCGGGTGCTGCGCCAGAACTGGAACGAGGGCGAAGGCGGCGGGCGCTCATACGCGTACACGGAACCGAGCCCGGGACGCTACCCGTGGCAGTGGTACTGGGACTCGTGCTTCGCGGCGATCGTCTGGCGGCGCTTCGAGCCGGCCCGCGCCCGGGCGGAGCTGGAGAGCCTGCTCGAAGCCCAGCGCCCGAACGGGTTCATCGGCCACACGATCTTCTGGCAGCGGCCGGTCAAGCTGCCGCGGCTCGCCTTCTACAACGTCGCCACCCGCAGCGGCTTCCTGCAGACCGAGACGATCCAGCCGCCGCTGCTGGCCTGGGCCTGGCGGATCGCCGTCGGCGATCCGAACGAGGAACCGCGGATCGGCGCCCAGATGGACTGGCTGGCGGAGAGCCGCGACCTCGAGGGCGACGGGCTGCTCTGGATCCTGCAGCCGGACGAGTCCGGCCTCGACGCCTCGCCGAAGTTCGATGACCTCTGGGGCGCTCACGCCAACGGCCGCATCGGCTTCCCGCTGCTGGTCCGCCGCAACCGCCGGCTCGGCTTCGACGCAAGGCGGGTGCGCGAGCGCGGCCGCCCGCTGCTCTGCGAAACGCTGGTCAACACGATGTGGTCGCTCTCGCTGCAAGCACTGGGTCGGCCCTCGGCGACGCCGGCACTGGTCGAGCGCCTTTGGGACGACCGCCGCGGCCTCTTCGTCGACGAGGGTCAGCCCGGGGCGATCCGGCCGGCACCGGTGACCTGGTCCTCGCTGGCGCCGCTGGCGCTGCCCGACCTGCCGGAGGCGATCGGCCGCCGCCTGGTCGAGGAGCACCTGCTGAACGAGCGCGAGTTCCTGACCCCGGTGGCGCCGCCCTCGGTCGCCGCCTCAGAGCCCAGCTACGAGCCCGACGGCGGCCGCGGCCCGATCCGCCGCTACTGGCGCGGGCCGACCTGGATCAACTCCGCCTGGATGGTCTGGCTGGGGATGCGCCGCCTTGGCTACGCCGAGGAGGCCGAGCGCCTCGCCGACGGCGTCATCGGCGCCGCCGCCCGCGAAGGCCTGCGCGAGTACTACGACCCGCGCACCGGCAAGGGCCAGGGCGCCAAAGACTTCGCCTGGTCAGCGCTGATCGCGGAGATGGCTAGCCCAGACGAGGGCGGGCTAGCGAGTTATTTGTAGCGGTAAGTAATTCGGCCGCGGTCGAGATCGTACGGCGAGAGCTCGATCTTGACGCGGTCTCCCGGCAGGATGCGGATGTAGTGGCGGCGCATCTTCCCCGAGATGTGGCCGAGAACGTCGTGATCGTTGTCCAGTTTGACCCGGAACATGGTGTTGGGGAGAGCCTCGGTGATCTCGCCCTCCATTTCGATCTTTTCCTCTTTGGCCATCCCATGCAGCGTACCGGACCAAGCGTGCCTAACGGATCAGGCCTCCTCCTCGGACCAGGTCAGCCAGTTGCGCGCGTGCTCGACCGCGGCGGCGCGATCGGCCACCTCGCCCGCGTACTGAGCCGCCTCCAGCTCCGCCATCACCCGACCCAACTCCGGCCCCGGCTCGATCCCCAACTCGGCCGCGAGCTCGTCGCCGCGCAGGAACGGGGCCGGCGGGCCGTCGCGGCGCCAGTCGAGCGCGGCGGCGATGACTTCCCGCGCCAGCTCGAGGTGGGCCTCGACCATCTCCGGGCTGGCCAGCGGCCCCGCCCCCCGGGCCGAGAGGCGGTCGGCGATCGTCAGCAGGGTGACGTCGGCCGGAACCGGTTCGGTCGCGCGCAGGTACTCGTGGACCCGGCGCGGCGGCAGCGGCGCCTCCGGGATCATGAATCCGAGCCGCAGGTGGTGGAGCGCCAGGCCCTGCAGGTGTTGGGTGAGGCGGCGGCTGGCGCGCAGGCGGGCGCAGATCACGCCGATCGTCTCGGCGCCCTCGACGTCGTGACCACGGAAGCCGACGAAGCCGTCGCGCTCAGCCCGCGTCTGCGGCTTGGCGATGTCGTGCAGGAGGGCGCCAAAGCGCAGGGCGGTGCCACGCGTCATCTCGTCGGCCAGCGGCTCGGCCAGCAGCGCCGCCACCTCGTCGGCCCGCTCGCCGGCGAAGCGCGGCAGCTCGCGCTCGACTTCGAGCGTGTGTTCAAGCACCGCGATCGTGTGGTCGTGGACGTCGAGGTGGTGGTTGGGGCCCTGCTCGACGCCGCGCAGGCCCTCCAGCTCCGGCAGCACCACCGCGGTCAGGCCGAGCGCGTCCAGCAGCTCCAGGCCGCGCAGGGGGTCGGGACCGCCGACCAGCTGCCGCAGCTCGGCGAGCTGGCGCTCGCCGGCGGGATCGCCCGCGTGGGCAGCCTGCGCCCGCGCCTGGGCGACGGTCGGGGGATCGAGCTCGAGCCCAAGCTCGGCGGCCAGGCGCGCCGCCCGCAGCAGCCGCAGCGGGTCGTCCTCGAAGCTGCGCGCGGAGACGGTCCGCAGCACCCCACGCTCGAGGTCGGCTAGGCCGCCAGAGGGGTCGATCAGCTCGGACGGGCTGGCCAGCGGCACCGCGACGGCGCCGACCGTGAAGTCGCGCTCGCCGAGGTCAGCCTCAATGCTCTCGCCGCGCAGCACCGTCGCGTCGACCTGCCAGCCGTTGTCGCCGCCGGCGACGCGCCAGGTCCCGAACTCGGCCGAGAGCTCGAAGGCGTGCTGGCCAAGCTCCGCGGCGATCGCCTTGGCGACTGCTCCCGGGTCGCCGGCGACCGCGAGATCGAGGTCGGCCACCTCGCGCCCAAGCGCAGCGTCGCGGACGGCGCCGCCGACGATCCAGACCCCCTCCGCCTCGCCGAGCGCCCCTTGGACCGCGGCGACGAGCGGCGCGGAAGCTAGTCCCCGGCCGGGGTTGTCGACTTTGTCAACCACAGGTTGACTAACTCGCCAAGGGCCGCCGCGGCACCCGCGCCGAGAGCGCGCAGGTGACCTCGTAGTTGATCGTGTCCAGGCGGCCGGCAACCTCCTCGGCGCGGATCTCCTCGTCGCCCTGGCGGCCGATCAGGACTGCCTCCGCCCCGACCTCGACCTCGCACCCGGGCCCGAGGTCGATCGTGATGTTGTCCATCGAGACGGTGCCGACCAGCGGATACCTGCTGCCGCCGACCAGGACCTCAGCGTTGTTGGTGAGCGCGCGGCGAACGCCGTCACCGTAGCCGAGCGGGATCACGCCGATGCAGGTGTCCTCGGGCGCCGACCAGCGCTGGCCGTAGCCGACGCTGGCGCCGACCGGGAAGCGCTTGACGTCGGCCACGTAGGAGCGCAGGGAGAGCGCCGGGACCAGCCCGCGCTCGGCTGGGTCGCCCTGGAAGGGGTCAAGGCCGTAGATCGCGACCCCGCAGCGGGCGAGGTCGAAGTGGGAGCGACGCTCGCGGAAGACGGCGGCGCTGTTGGCGGCGTGGACGAGGACCTCGGGGAACTCCGCCTTGACCGCCGCGGCGACCCGCTCGAAGCGCTCGAGCTGCTCGTCGAAGAAGGCGGAGTCGGGTTCGTCGGCGGTCGCGAAGTGGGTCCAGACGCCAGCCAGCTCCAGGTTCGGGTCGGCGTCGCAGGCGCGGGCGAGCGCCAACACCTGCTCGGGGTCGGGGTTGCCGAGCCGACCCATGCCGCTGTCGTGCTTGACGTGGACGCGGGCCCTGGACCCCTGTGCCGAGGCCCGCGCCGAGAGCATCTCCAGGAACCCCGCCCGCCAAACGGAGATCTCAGAGCTGGCGGCGAGGACGATGTCGACCTCCTCCTGAGTCAGAGCCCCCAGGGTCAGCAGCGGCACATGCCGGTAGCGGCGCCCGACCGCCTCGGCCTCGACCGCGGTGGCCACCGCCATCCAGGTGGCCCCGCCGGCCAGGGCGGCGCCGGCGCAGCCGTCGGCCCCGTGCCCGTAGCCATCGGCCTTGACGACGGCGCAGAGCTGGGTGTCCCCCAGCTCGGCCTTGAGCCTGGCGCAGTTGGCACGAATCGCATCGAAGTCGATCCGGGCGACCGCACGCTCCATCGCTCGGAGGTTATTCGACCGGCAGCGCCGGGCGCAGGCCAACGGCGATCGAGTCGATCACGTCGCTGGCGATCACCGACTCCGCGGCGCCGATCCGGGCAGCCGCGTCGCGGCCGGCGCGAGCGTGGGCAATGACGGCGGCGCAGGCCGCCGCGAAGGGATCGAGCCCGCGCGCGAGCAGGGCGGCGACGATGCCCGAGAGCACGTCGCCGCTGCCAGCGGTGGCCAGGCCGGGCGCGGAGACGGCGTTGACGGCGATGCGGGTGCCGTCGGTGACGATCGTGTCGTCGCCCTTGAGGACGACCACCGCCTGGGCGGTGCGGGCGGCCTCGCGGGCGGCGGCGAGACGGGCGGCGTTGATCTCGCTCGATTCGCGGTCGAGCAGGCGGCCGAGCTCACCGGCGTGCGGCGTCAGCACCGTCGGCGCTTTACGGGAAGCGATTCGGGAGGGGCGACCGGCGAAGGAGTTGAGCCCGTCGGCGTCGATCACCAGCGGGCACTCGACCGCGGCCGCGATCTCGCGGGCCAGCTCCAACGAGCCGGGATCGCGCCCGAGGCCCGGCCCCAGCACACCCGCCGCGGCCCGCTCGAAGGCCGCCATCACCAGCTTGAAGGAGACCGGGACGAGGCGACCGTCGCCGCCGGGGCAGCCCACCGACATCACCTCCTGCTGGCCGGCTTCGAAGACCGGCTCGAGGTCGGCCGGGATCGCCACCGTGGCATAGCCGGCGCCGGCCCGGATCGCCGCCGTGGAGGACATCCGCACGGCGCCGGTGAGCCCGCGCGAGCCACCCGCGATCGTCACCTGCCCGGAGCTGAACTTGGTCGAGTGCGCGCCGCGCCGCGGCGCTAGGTCAAGCACCGCGGTGGAGATCCGGCCACCCGTCGGCTCGCCCGGGGCGCCGGAGGGGATGCCGATCGGGACCACCCGTAACTCGCCGGTGTGGGACTTGCCGGGAGCGATCCACTGGCCGAGCTTGGCGGCGTGGAAGCTGACCGTGAGCGAGGCTTCGACCGCCTCGGCGGCGACCTCGCCGGTCGAGGCGTCGACGCCGGAGGCGATGTCGCAGGCGACCACGGGCGCGGGGCAGCGGTTGATCGCCGCGATCGCGGCCGCGGCGGGCTCCCGCGGGGCGCCGGAGAAGCCGGTGCCGAAAATCGCGTCGACGACGGCGCCGGAGCCGGCCAGCCAGGCGTCGAAGTCCGCCGGGACCTGGTCGGACCACAGCAACGCGACGTCAACCTCGAACCCCAGCTCAGTCAGCAGGCGGGCGGCGAT
The DNA here is from genome assembly GCA_036265715.1 of Solirubrobacterales bacterium. GTDB lineage: Bacteria > Actinomycetota > Thermoleophilia > Solirubrobacterales > 70-9 > VAYN01. Next base: position 12,379 of record DATAON010000037.1, read on the forward strand.
CTGGCCGTCGCCGCCGTTGTTGCCCTTTCCGCAGAGGACCCGCACGGGGCCCTCGGGAGCCAACCCAGCCACTGCCTCAGCCAGCGCCTTCGCAGCGGCGCCCATCAGCTGCTCGGAGGGAATCCCCTGGTCATCGATCGCCCAGCTGTCGACGGCGCGGATGCCCTCGGCGTCATACAGCGGCTCGAGCCAAGGCTCCATCCGCTCAGGTTAAGGCGGGAGGCCCTATGGGGTGAAGCCGATGATCAGCTTCGAGGTCGCCAGGTCGCCGGAGGCGCCGGCACCGATGGCCACATATTCGATCTTGTCGAGGTAGGGCCGCAGTTCTTCGAGCTCGGCCTGTTCTTCGGCCGGCAGCATGTTCTCGATCAACGCCAGCGCCGCCGGGCCGGCGACGAAGCCGCTGATCGGCGTGTCGCCGAGGGCGCTGCCTGCCGCCTTGAAGGCCGGGTTCTCGGCCAAGGTCGAGCCCTGGCCCGCGGTCAGCGCCTGAGTCGAGGCCGCGAGGCCGTAGGAGACCGCGATCTTGTCGCCCTTGGCGGCGACGACGATCGGCTGGCCGCCGAGATCGGCGTCGCGGATCGAGAACCCGGTGGCGTCGCCGGAGATCGCGGTGACGCCGGGGGTCCCGGTCGCGCGCAGCAGCAGGCCGATGTTGGAGACGGTGTTGGTGGCTTCCTTGGCGCTGGTCGATTCGAGGACCAGGGCGCCAGTGAGGTTGTTCTCGGTGTTGCCCTGGGCGAAGACGCCGATGTCGCCAATCGAGCTGCCGATCTTTTCGAGATCGATGTTGGCTTCTTCCTTCAACGCCTTCTTTAGTTCGTTCGGTTCGATCTCGCCCGGGATCCCGGTTTCGTCGAGGCGGTCGATCGCTTCGTTGAAACGCTCGCCGAAGTCGGCGGTGGCCAGCGCCGCGAAGGAGCCGCCCGGCAGCGAGCCGAGCATCTTCGAGGCGTCGCCGGTCGGCGGGTTGTCGCCGGCGGCGTTGGTTGAGAAGTTGATTTCAACCTGGTCGGCGCCCGGGACGAGGCTGGCGATCGCGGTCGCTTCCTTGGCGTCGATCCCGGCGGTTTCGAGGAACTGCTGCGCTTCGGGGTCGATGGTGCCGCCCGATTCCTCGATCAGGCCGCCGATGTCGACGAAGACGTCGGCGAGGCTGTCGTCGGGCGCGTTGCCGATCGCGCTCGTGTAGGCGTCCTCGTCGGCGAGAGAGTCACCGTCGGAGGCGTCGACCACGGCTTTGAAGCTGTCTTCGTCTTCGGCGACGACGAGGAAGTCGCCGACGATCCCGACGGCGGTGTCGTCGTCTTCTTCGATCAGGAACTCGCTGCCTTCGTAGGAGCCCTTCTTGGCAACCTCGTCGGCGGACTGCTTGTCGATGAAGTCCTGGGTCGCGTCGGTGTCGGTGCTTTGGATCGCCACCGCGAAGCCCTGGAAGTCATCGCCGTCGTACTGCTGCAGCGAGATCCCCGCCTTTTCGCCCAGCCAGGGCTCGATTTCCTTGCTGAAGTCGAGATCTTCGTCGGAGGAGACGGCCGAGCTTTCAAGTTCTTCGACGATCAGGGCGCCGAGGTTGTCGACGCCGGCGACCTTCGCGGCCAACGACTCGATGTTCGACTGCAGCGTCCCTTCCGGCTTCAGCGCGACCTGGATGTAGACCGGCGAGGCGGCCGGCGCGACCGCGGCCGGATCGGAGCCCGAACTGTCGTCTCCACCGCCACAGCCGGCGACGACCAGCGCAAGCGCGGCGGCAGCCAAGGCGAGAAGCGAGACGAGACGTACTCTCATGCGACGGCGCAGGCTAGCAAGCCGAATGGAGCGAATTACTCGACCGTGACGGTCTTGGCCAAATTACGGGGCTGGTCGACGTTCAGCCCGCGGGCGCGGGCGATGTCGTAGGCCAGCAGCTGCAGCGGCAGGATCGCCACGATCGGCTGCAGGATCCAGTCGGTGGCGGCGACGAAGATCGACTCGTCGGCGACCTCGGCGGCGCGCTCGGAGCCGGCGGTGGCGATCGCGATCGTCTGGGCACCGCGGGCGCGCACCTCCTCGACGTTGGAGAGAACCTTCTCCAGCACCGGGCTGTCGGTGGCCACGCAGACGACCGGCGTCGACTCGTCGAGCAGCGCGATCGGGCCGTGCTTCATCTCGCCGGCGGCGTAGGCGTCGGTGGGGATGTAGGAGACCTCCTTCAGCTTCAGCGCCCCCTCGAGACAGACCGGCAGGCCGATGTGGCGACCGAGGTAGAGGAAGAAGTTCTGCTCGGAGTGGGCGACGGAGACGGCCTTGACGGCCTCCTCGGTCTGCTCAAGCGTCTCGTCGATCTTGGTCGGCAGCGCCTTCAGCTCGGCCACCAGCTCGGCGATCCGGGCCGGCTCCAGGGTGCCGCGCAGCTCCGCGATCCGCAGCCCCAACAGGTACATCGCCGCGACCTGGGCGACGAAGGTCTTGGTCGCGGCGACGCTGACCTCGAGCCCGGCCCGGGTGTAGAGCACGGCGTCGGCTTCGCGGGTGACCTGGCTGCCCATGATGTTGGTGACGGCGAGCACGGTGGCGCCGGCCTCGCGGGCCAGCCGCATCGCCGCCAGCGTGTCGGCGGTCTCGCCCGACTGCGTCATCCCGATCACCAGGTCGCCCGGGCCGACCACCGGGTTGCGGTAGCGGTACTCGGAGGCGATGTCCATTTCGACCGGCACCCGCGCCCACTCCTCGATCGCGTAGCGCCCGATCAGGCCGGCGTGGTAGCTGGTCCCGCAGGCGACGATCACGATCCGCCCGACCGTGCGCAGGAACTCGTCGTCGAGGGCGACGTCGGAGAGGTCGACGCCCTCGCTGCCGGGCAGGCGGTCGGCGATCGTCTCGGCGACGGCGTCGGCCTGTTCGTGGATCTCCTTCAGCATGAAGGTTTCGTAGCCGCCCTTCTCGGCCGCGTCGGCGTCCCAGGTGACCTCTTCGGCCTCGCGCTCGATCGGCGCCCCGGAGGGGTCGGAGATACGAATGCCGGAGGCGTCGATTTCGACGATCTCGTCGTTCTCGATCGGCATCGCGACGCGGGTGTCGGCGAGGAAGGCGGGGATCGCCGAGGCGAGGAAGGTCTCCCCCTCGCCGAGCCCGGCGACCAGCGGGCACTCCTTGCGGGCGCCGAGCAGGCGCTCGGGCTCGTCGGCGTGCATGGCGACGAAGGCGTAGTGGCCGCGCAGCTCGGCGTAGGCCTCGCGGACGGCGGCGGCGAGGTCGCCCTCGTAGTGGCGGGCGATCAGGTGGGCGACCACCTCGGCGTCAGTCTCGGAGGTGAAGACCTCGCCTTCGGCCTGCAGCTGGCGGCGCAGCTCGGTGTGGTTCTCGACGATCCCGTTGAGGACGATGTGGACCTTGCCGGAGCTGTCGTCGTGCGGATGGGCGTTCTCCTCGGTGACGCGCCCGTGGGTGGCCCAGCGGGTGTGGGCGATGCCGGTGTTCGACGGCGGCAGGGCGTCGGCGCCGTTGGCGCGGCCCTCTACCGCGGCGCGCAGGTTGGCGAGATTGCCGACCGCGTGCACGCTCTCGACCTCGCCGTCCTCCAGCACGGAGAGCCCGGCCGAGTCATAGCCGCGGTATTCGAGCTTTTCCAGCCCGGAGAGCAGTAGCTCCTCACAGGGCCGGCCGCCCACATATCCGACGATTCCGCACACGAGGCGAGAAAGGGTAGAGGGCGGCTGCCCTCAGCCCAGCTCTGCGCGGACTACCGACACCAGGCGCCCACAGACCGCGTCCGCCTCGTCGGCGCTCGGAGCCTCGACCATGACCCGCACCAGCGGCTCGGTGCCCGAGGGGCGCAGAAGCACGCGGCCGCGGCCCTCCAGGGCCTCGCCCTCGCGCTCGACGGCCTCCCAGACGGCGGCGGCGTCGTTGACCGCCTCGCGGTCGGCGACCTTGACGTTGACCAGGGTCTGGGGCAGCTTCTGCATCGGCGCGGCGGCGTCGAGCCCGCGCCCGCCCAGCTCGCGCATCGTCATCAGCGCGGCGGCGATTCCGTCTCCGGTGGCGACGAAGTCGGTGGCGATGATGTGGCCGGACTGCTCGCCGCCGAGCTGCCAGCCGCGCCGCAGCATCTCGTCGATCACGTAGCGGTCGCCGACTTGGGTGACGGCGACCTCGATGCCGGCGTCGGACATCGCCCGGTGGAAGCCGTAGTTGGTCATCACGGTGACGACGACGCCGGCGAGCTCGCCACGCGCGGCCATCCCGTGGGCGCCGAGCGCGATCAGCTCGTCGCCGTCGTGGACGCGGCCGGAGCCGTCGACGGCGAGCACGCGGTCGCCGTCGCCGTCGAAGGCGAAGCCGATCTCGGCGCCGCTGGCGATAACCCGCTCGGCCAGCGCCTCCATGTGGGTGGAGCCGCAGCCGGCGTTGATGTTGCGGCCGTCGGGCTCGATCCCGATCGTCTCGACGCTGGCGCCGAGGCGCTCGAAGATCGCGGGGGCGGCGCGGAAGGTGGCGCCGTGGGCGCAGTCGAGGACGATGTGGCGGCCGGAGAGGTCGAGCGGGAAGGCAGCGGAGAGCTCGCGCAGGTAGTCCTCGAGGCCGCCGTTGAGCTCACGCACATCGCCGGCGCTAGCGGTCGCCGGGGGCGGCTCCTCGAGCAGGGCCTCGATCCGCGCCTCGATCTCGTCGCCGAGCTTTGTGCCGTTGGCGTCGAAGAACTTGATCCCGTTGTCATGGAAGGGGTTGTGGGAGGCGGAGACGACCGCAGCGAGGTCGAAGCCCAGCTTCTTGACCAGGATCGCCGCCGCCGGAGTCGGCAGAACCCCGCCCAGCATCGCGTCGCCACCGGCCGCGGCGACGCCGGCGGCCAGCGCCGACTCCAGCATCGGGCCCGACTCGCGGGTGTCGCGAACGATCAGGACCTGCGGCCGCTCGGCGTCGAGCGAGGCGGTCACGGCGCGGCCGAGGGCGGTCGCCAGCTCGGCGGTCAGGAACGTCCCGGCCTCGCCGCGGACACCGTCGGTGCCGAAGAGCTTTCTACTCGTCTGGGTGGCCATGCTCTCCTCCTTAGTTCGGCATCGGGTACCCGATCCTTCACCCGTGATGCGGGCCGGCCGATAACTCCAGTTCTACAGCGGCGGCCCCAGGGGCCGCAAGGGGCACAGGCTCAGCGCTTGCTGAACTGCGGCTTCTTACGGGCCTTCTTGAAGCCGGCCTTGCGACGCTCCTTGACGCGGGCGTCACGGGTGAGGAAGCCACGGCGCTTGAGGTCGCCGCGCAGCTCGGGGTCGATCTCGGTCAGCGCCCGGGCGATCCCGTGGCGGACAGCGCCGGCCTGGCCGCTGATGCCGCCGCCGTGAACGCGGACGCGGACGTCGACGTTGCCCTCATAGCCGGAAACGGTCAGCGGCTGGCGCGCCATCGTCTGGTGCAGCGGGCGGGGGAAGAACTCCTCGATGCTGCGCTTGTTGATCTCGATCTTGCCGTCGCCCGGCATCAGGGTGACGCGGGCGATCGAGCGCTTGCGTTTGCCGGTGGCGAGGAAGCGGGAGCCGCTCTCCATCTTCGCCGGGGCGCGGCTGGTGGCGGCGTCGTCGTCGGCCTCGTCAGCGGTGAGAGCGGCCTCGCGGCGCGCTTTCTCCTCTTCCTCGGCTTCCAGAGCCGCTTTCTCCTCGGCGCTGAGAGCGGGACCGTCGGCCTCGACCAGGATCGGCTCCAGGTCGGCGCCCGGGATCACGTCTTTCTTCTTCTCCTCAGCCTTGGGCTCCTCAGCCGCAGGCTCCTCGGCGGGCTCCTCCTCGGCGACGGGCTGCTCAGAAATCTGCTCGGCGGCAGCCTCATCGGCGGGGGCGTCGTTCTCGCCCTGCTCCTCGGCAACGGGGGCGGGGTCGGCGTCCTCGGCGGCCTCCTCAGCAGGGGTCTCCTCTACCGGCGTCTCCTCAGCGGGCTCAGCGGCGGGGGTCTCCTCCGCGCTCGGCTCCTCCGGCGCCTCGGCGCTCGGCTCGCTGGTCTCGTCCAAAGCTTTGTCCTCGTCTGCCATCAAGTCAGTTGGTCTCCATAGGTTTGGGCTGCTGCGCCTCGTGCGGATGCTCGGGCCCGGCGTAGACCTTGAGCTTGGTCAGCTGCTGGCGGGCGAGCCTGTTGCGCGGCAGCATTCCCTTGACCGCCTTGCGGATCACTTCCTCGGGTCGGCGCTCGAGCATCTCGGCCAGCGTCCGCGACTTGATCCCGCCGGGGTAACCGCTGTGGCGCCAGTAGGTCTTCTGCTCCAGCTTGTTGCCGGTGACCCGGATCTTCTCCGCGTTGACGACGACGATGAAATCGCCGGTGTCGACGTGGGGCGTGTATTCCGGCTTGCGCTTGCCACGCAGGGCGTCGGCGATCTGGGTGGCGAGCCGACCCAGGGTCTTGCCCTCGGCGTCGACGACGTACCAGTCGCGCTGGCGGTTCTCGGAGTTGGCTACGTAGGTCTTCATGGAAGGTCTTATCGCGCAAAAAACCGCGCGGACGAACGGCGCGGCCGGCGGATGATAGCCATCTCGGCGTCTATACTGCCGCCCCAGCAATGCCGAGTCCCTTTCGGACGTCCGAAAGGGAGTGGAGGACCCGCAGGGATCGAAGCAGGTCCCAGGGGCGAATCGGACGAAACATTAGTCCGTAGCGCATCTCTTTCAGCGCGAGCCCGACAGCTAACTCCGCAGGCGATCGAAAGAGAGGGCCAGCGGTGCGCAAGGCGAAAATCCGGCCGGGGACGGCCGGGAAGATCTGGATATTGGCGGCGCTCATGCTGCTTGCCTGCAGCGGCGGCTCGGCCCTCGCGGCGACCGGTGGAGCCCCCACCCCGAGCGGCAGCCCGCCCCCTCCAGGCAGCGGCTCCGGCGCCCCATCCACCGCTCCCAGCGCCGGCACCCTGACCCTGGTAGCGGCCGAAACCAAGCCGCGCAAGTCCTTCTACTTCGGCTACCGCTACCCGAGGCTGAGCTTCACGATCGGCAGCTCACAGCCGCAGAACGACCTCCGCGTCGACGTCGTCAACGTCGCCGCCGAAGTCGTCCGCAGCTTCTACCTCGAGGACGTCGCCCCCAACGTCCCGACCACGATCCGCTGGGACGGGACCACCAACGAAGGCAAGCCGGCCCGCAACGGCAAGTACAGCTTCCGGGTCAGCCCGCAGACGCCGGCGCCGGCCGCCCGCAAGGCGGCCGCCTCGACGACGCTCAGCCTCGGCTTCACCCTCTACGGCTACACCTTCCCGATCCTCGGCGCCCACGACTACGGCGGCAGCGGCGGCCGCTTCGGCGCCGGCCGCTCAGGCCACACCCACCAGGGTCAGGACGTGATGGCGGCCTGCGGCGTCCCCCTCGTCGCCGCCCGCGGCGGCCGCGTCCAGTACAACCGCTACGACGGCAACGCCGGCAACTACATCGTCATCGACGGCAAGGGCACCCCCAACGACTTCGCCTACATGCACCTGGCCGAACCCTCGCCGCTGAAAGAGGGCGAACTCGTCCGCACCGGCCAGCCGCTCGGGATCGTCGGCGACACCGGCGACGCCCAGGGCTGCCACCTCCACTTCGAGATCTGGGGCGCCCCCGGCTGGTACGAGGGAGGCTCGCCGTTCGATCCTCTGGCGGAACTCATGAAGTGGGACAAGTACAGCTGAACCTAGGTCTCCGCGGGACTGGGTTTGCCAGGAGGGGGCGAGTATCCCTCCTCTCTCGGAACATCGTCGAAGAATCGTCCGCCGGCTGGCGCCATGGGAGAGCCCCCCTCCTCCTCCGCAAAACGTTCGGAGGGATACCCGCCCCCTCCCCACGAATCCGCCCAAGGAGAATCAGCTTCCGCTCTAGATGAGCAACTCTCGGGGACCCGCCAGCAGGATCTCCGTCGCTCCTAGCTGAACAACTGCTCCGCGGTCGTTGCGACGGGTCCTGCCGACCTTGCGGCCTGGGAGCGGGGCCGGTGGTGCCTCCGAACGTTTTGCGGAGGAGGAGAGCAGGGATCCGGGCGACAGCGGCACCACTCCAATTCGACGATGTTCCGAGAGGAGGCATCACCGGCCCCGCTCGCGCTCCGGTAGTTCAGCGAGCGCAGCGGTCGCAGCGGCCCCGGAGCACGACGTCGTGCTCTGAGACGTCAAAGTCGATGCTCTTGGAGAGCTCGCCGATCGCCTGCTCCAGCGAGCGATCCTCGAAGGGGACCATGCGACCGCAGTCGCGGCAGATCGCGTGGTGGTGATGGTGGCCGGCGGGGTCGACGCGCTCGTAGCCGGCGGTGCCGCGGCAGACCTCGATCCGGCGCACAAGGCTCAGCTCCTCCAGCTGCTCGAGGGCGCGGTAGACGCTGGCGCGGGCGACCGCCGGCTTGCGGCGGCGCAGCTCGTCGTCGAGTTCGATCGCGGTGACCGCGCAGTCGTGGCCGGCGAGGGCTTCGACCACGGCGGTGCGGGCCCCTCCGCGGCGGTGGCCGGCCCGCTGCAGGACCTCGAGCGCGTGCCCAGCCCAATCGGTGTCGGTGCCCGCGGTCATCCCAGTGATCGTAGCCGCCGATGGGCCGAAAACCGCCCGTATAGGGGCCCTTTTCGACCCATCGGCAAGGAGACCAGGTAGAGGGCGACGATTGCGAGGGCGACCGAGGCGCCCCCGGCGGTGCCGGCGTAGTAGGAGAGGTAGAGGCCGGCGAGGCCGGCGAGCGCCGCGAGGGCTGCCGCGAGCGCGATCATCGGCCCGATCCGGTCGGTCAGGTTGCGGGCGGTCGCGGCCGGGCCGACGAAGACGGCGACGACCAGGAGGTTGCCGAGGCCCTGAACCGCGACCACCGTCGCCGCCGCCAGCAGCACCAGCAGCGCCGCATCGGCGAAACCCGGCGAGAGGCCGAGGGCGCGGGCGCCGTCGCGGTCGAACCCAGTTGCGAGCAGTCGGCCGTGCAGCAGCGGCAGTGCCACCGCGATCACGACCAGGAGGACCGCGGCGGCGGCGAGGTCGCCGTCGCTGGGGCCGAGGATGTCGCCGAACAGCAGCCCCTCGATCCCAGGCGGCGAGTCGGGCGAGAGCGCCAGCAGGGCGCCGAGACCGAACATCGTCGTGACCACGACGGCGACGCCGACTTCGCGGCCGACGCCGGGCAGGCGCGAGGCGACCGCGATCGCCAGCGCCGCCAGCACGATCGCCGGAGTCGCCCCGAGCAGCAGCGGGATGCCCGCGATCGCGGCGATCACCAACCCTGGGAACAGCGAGTGGGCGAGCGACTCGGCCGCGTAGGAGAGCTCGTAGAGCACGACCCAGCAGCCGAGGGCGCCGCCGGCGAGGGCGAGCAGGGTCATCTCCGCGATCGCCCTCTGCATGAACGGTTCGGTCAGCGGCTCGAACATGGTCAGTGGTCGTGGTGATGTTGAGCTGGAAGCACGGCGCGGCCGCCGTCGGGCAGCTCGACGATGGCGCCGCCGTAGGTGGCCTCGAGGACCGGCAGGTCGAGCGCCGCGGCCGGCGGCCCGACCGCGATCTGGCGGCCGTTGACGCAGAGGACCGAGTCCCAGCGCCGCGCCTGCTCGAGGTCGTGGGTGGCCATCACGATCGCGTGGCCTTCGCCCGCGAGGTCGGAGATCAGCGCTTCCAGGCGCTCGCCCGCCGGCCGGTCGAGGCCGGTAAAGGGCTCGTCCATCAGCAGCACCCGCGCGTCTTGGACCAGCGCGCGGGCGATCAGCACCCGCTGGCGCTGGCCGCCGGAAAGCTCGCCAAAGGTCGAGCCGCCGAGCTCGGCGAGGCCGACCCGGGCCAGCGCCCGCCGCGCCTGCTCGCGCGCCTCGCGGCCGGGGCGCCGCCACCAGGGCAGCCGCGAGAGCGCGCCCATCGCCGCCACTTCCAGGGCCGAGACCGGGTAGTCGAGCCGCGAGCGCTCGGTCTGCGGGACCGAGCCGCAGGAGGCGTCAACGCTGAGCGACCCGGAGCGCGGTGCCAGCTGCCCGAGCAGGGCACGGAGGATCGTCGTCTTGCCGCCGCCGTTGGGGCCCAGCAGGGCCAGGCGCTCACCCGCCCGCAGCTCGAACTCGACGCCGGTGACCACCGGCGGCCCGGCGTCGTAGGCGAGCGCGAGGCCGCTGGCGGCGATCAGGGGTTGAGCCGGCATCCCACCCTCCCGTCGCTGAAGCCTCGGGCCATCGCCTCGGCGTTGGCGGCCTCCATCCCCAGGTAGGTGTCGCCGTCGGAGCCGTCCGGGCCAAGGGTGTCGCCGTAGAGCTCGTAGTCCGCCGAGGCGCCGGTCTGACGGGCGATAGCTTCGGCCACCTTGGCGCTCAGCGAGCTCTCCGGGAAGACCGCCTGCACGCCTTCGCGCTCGATCAGGTCGATCAGCTCGCTGACGTCCTTGGCCGAGGGCTGGGCCTGGGTGGTCTGGGAGGGGATCACGGCGCCGACCACGTCGATCCCAAAGCGGTTGGCGAAGTAGCCGAAGGCGTCGTGGTCGGTGACCAGCTTGCGCTCGGCGACCGGGATCTGGTCGAAGCAGTTGACGATGCCGGCTTCGAGCCGGCCGAGCCGGCGCAGGTAATCGCGCGCGTTGCGCAGGTACAGGCGCCGGTGGGCGGGGTCGGCGACGGCCAGCGTGGCGGCGATCTCCCGCACCGCGGCGGCGGCGTTGCGCGGGTCGTGCCACCAGTGCGGGTCGTATTTCGACGCCTCCTCCCCACTCGACTCACCCGGCAGCCGCTCCGGCACGGAGGCGCCGAGGTCGACGATCTCCGCGTCGCTGCCGCTGTCGGCGACGATCTGATCGATCCAGGCGTCGAGGTTGTCGCCACTGGCGAAGACGACCTTGGCGTCAGCCGCGGCGGCGACGTCACTGGGGCGCGGCTCGTACTCGTGCGGGTCCGTGTTCGGGGCGAGGATCTGGTCGACGGCGACAGCTTCGCCGCCGACCTCGCTCACCCAGTCGCCGATCTGGGTGGTGGTCGCGACCACAGCGAGCCTGCCGTCGGAGCCCGAGCCCGAGCCACCGCAGCCGGCGACGAGCAGCGCTAGCGCCAGGGTGGCGGCCACAACCGCGCCGCCGCGGCGCGGAGCGCGCGCCAAAAGCGCGCGCGCGGCAGCTGCGAGGACGAAGACGGCGCCGGCGACACAGGCGATCGTCGCCCCGGGCGGGGCGTCGGTTTCGACCGAGAGCCAGAGGCCGGCGGTGCCCTCGGCGGCGACGAGGAGGACGCTGGCGACCTGCCAGCTCCGCATCCGCTCGCAGAACAGCCGCGTGGTCGCAGCGGGGACGACGAACAGCGATGCAACCAGGAGGGCGCCGACCACCGAGAGCGTCGCCGTGGTCGCGAGCGCGATCAGCCCCAGCAGGGCGGCGTCGAGAGCGATGCCCTGGCGCCGGCTCACCGACCCGCCTTCGGGGTCGAACCCCTGCGCCAGCCAGCGCCGGCCGACCACGGCGCTGACCGCCAGCGTCGCCACCGCGGCGACCAGGGCGAGACGGATGTCGGCGGCGTCAATCAGCAGCAGGCTGCCGAAAAGCAGGGTCTCGACGTTGGCGCCGGAGCCGAAGACGTCGCTGGCGAGAATCACCCCGGCGGCCAGGCAGCCGACCAGGACAAGGGCGACGACGCTGTCGCGCCCGTGCGCTCGCCCCCGCCCCAGCGCCGCGTTGCCGGCGGTGAAGGCAAGGGCCGCCGCCAGCGCCCCCAGCGGCGCCGCGAAGCCGAGGCCGTCGGCGAGCACGAGGCCGGGGAAGGCGGCGGTCCCGACCGAGTGCGAGAAGAAGGCGAGGCCGCGGAGAACGATCCAGGTCCCCAACAGCCCGGCGGGGATCGACAGGATCAGGACCTCGACCAAGCCGCGCTGCACGAAGGGAAGTTCGAAGGCCTCGAGCACGGGCGCAGCATAAATGAGAATGAGTCCAGTTTGTATTTACGCTCTACAGCAGAGTTCTTCAAATACTGTGATCCAAGCTCATTAGTCAGTACGTATTGAGGTACGTTACGAACGCTGTCGTACCGACCCCAAAGGAGCCACCGATGGACCCCCAATCCCCACAAATGATCGATCAGCGCCTTGTCAAGGCACTCGCACACCCCTTGCGAGTGCGCATTCTCGAGGTCCTCAGCGACAAGGTCTCGAGCCCGAACCGCCTCTCGGAGACGCTCGAGACTGGCCTCACTGACGTCGCGTACCACACCCGTGCCCTGGACAAATGCGGTTGCCTGCAGCTCGTCGACACCGCGCAGCGACGCGGCGCCACCGAGCACTTCTACAAGGCGATGCCGGACTCGTTCCTCGGCAACCCCGCCTGGCGCGGCGTTCCCAGCGCGATCCTGCCCGGCGTCTCCGGTGCGACTCTGCAGACGTTCATCGACAAGGCCGCGGCGGCGATGGCGGCGGGCACCATGGACGGGCGGGACGACACCGTCCTGCGTTGGTTGCCGCTGCTGCTCGACTCCCTCGGCTGGCGAGAAGTGGTCGCAATCATGGAAGAGACGACCGAACGGGTGCTGGCCGCCCACCTGCGCAGCCAGGACCGCCTCGAAAGCTCGGGCGGCGCCACAGGCAACTCGATCTCGGCCGTGGTCGGGTTGGCCAGCTTCGAGACCGGCGGCTCGCAGGAGGACTAGGCCGCGGCGGGGCGGGCGGGCGCCCCGCAGCCGGTCACTCCCACTCGATCGTCGCCGGCGGCTTCGAGGAGATGTCGAGAGCGACGCGGTTGACGTCGCGGATCTCGTTGATGATCCGGTTGGAGACGCGCTCCAGGAGGTCGTAGGGCAGCCGCGCCCAGTCGGCGGTCATCGCGTCGTCGGAGGTGACGGCGCGGATCACGATCGGGTAGGCGTAGGTGCGGCCGTCGCCCTGGACGCCGACCGAGCGCACCACCGGCAGCACGCAGAAGGACTGCCAGAGCTGGCGGTAGAGCTCGGCCGCGCGGATCTCCTCCTGCAGGATCGCGTCGGCGGCGCGAAGGATGTCGAGGCGCTCTTTGTTGACCTCGCCACCGACGATCCGGATCCCGAGGCCGGGCCCGGGGAAGGGCTGGCGCCAGACCATCCGCTCCGGCAGGCCAAGCTCGGCGCCGACGGCGCGGACCTCGTCCTTGAACAGCATCCGCAGCGGCTCGACCAGCTCGAACTCGAGGTCATCAGGGAGGCCGCCGACGTTGTGGTGCGACTTGATCGTCGCCGCGTGGTCGGAGCCGCCGGACTCGATCACGTCCGAGTAGAGCGTGCCCTGGACCAGGAAGGAGACGTCCTCGAGCTTCTCCGCCTCGTCCTCGAAGACGCGGATGAACTCGGCACCGATGATCTTGCGCTTGGTCTCGGGGTCCTCGACCCCGGCCAGCTTGGCGAGGAAGCGCTCTTCGGCATCGACGTGGACGAGGGGGATGTCGAACTGGGCGAAGGTCTCGACCACCTGCTCGGCCTCGTTCATCCGCATCAGCCCGTGGTCGACGAAGACGCAGGTCAGCTTCCCCCCCACCGCCTTGTGCACGAGCATCGCCGCGACCGAGGAGTCGACGCCGCCGGAGAGGCCGCAGATGACGCGGCCGTCGCCGACCTGGGCCCGGATCTTCTCCACCTGTTCGGCGATCACCGACTCCGGCGACCACTGCTGCTCGCAGCCGGCGACGTCGCGCAGGAAGCGGGTGAGGATCTCGGTCCCGTAAGGGGTGTGGACGACCTCGGGATGGAACTGGATGCCGTAGAGGCCGCGGTCGGGCATCTCACAGGCCGCTACCGGGGAACTCGGGCTCGAGGCCAGCGCCGTGAACCCCTCGGGAGCCTGGAAGACGGCGTCGCGGTGGCTCATCCAGCAGCTCTGCTCCTCGGGAAGGCCGCCGAGCAGGCGACCGCCGCCGCCGGTGAGGACGAGGTCGGTGCGCCCGAACTCGCCCGACTCAGCCGACTCGACCCTGCCGCCGAGCGCCAGCACCAGCGCCTGCATGCCGTAACAGATGCCCAGCATCGGAATCTCCAGGTCGAGCAGCCGGGTCGGGAACGGCGGTGCCCCCGGCTCGTAGACCGAGGCGGGGCCGCCGGAGAGCACCAGCGCTTTCGGCGCCCGCTCGCGGATCTTCTCGACCGACGTGGTCGAGGGCAGCAGCTCGGCGAAGACGCCGCATTCGCGGATGCGGCGGGCGATCAGCTGCGAGTACTGGCCCCCGAAGTCGAGGACCAGCACCTCCTCGAGGGCACGAACGTCCTCAGCGGGCAGCTCCTCGCCCGGCTCGACGCCAGGACCACTAGCAAGTAGATCCGGGTCGGCTCGGGCGGTTAGCTGTGGCTCAGTCACCAGGGCTCAGTCGTCGCTCACTGCGACCCCGGCCGAAACCGCGGCACGGCCGTTAGAGCCCATGCCGACGGACTGCTCGTTCTGGAGCTTCTTGCCCTCGCTCATCAGTGCCGGCGCGACCATCACCTCGGCCCGCTGGAAGGAACGGATGTCCTCGTAGCCACAGGTGGCCATCGAGGTTTTCAGCGCCCCGATCAGGTTGAAGGTGCCGTCGTTCTCACGGGCCGGGCCGAGCAGGATCTGCTCCATCGTCCCGTCCTGCTTGGTCGAGACACGGGTGCCGCGCGGCAGCGAGGGATGGAAGGTCGCCATCCCCCAGTGGAAGCCGCGCCCCGGAGCCTCTTTGGCCCGGGCCAGCGGGGAGCCGATCATCACCGAGTCGGCGCCGCAGGCGATCGCCTTGGAGACGTCCCCCCCGGTCCGCATGCCGCCGTCGGCGATCACGTTGACGTACTCGCCGGTCTCCAGCATGTGCTGGGCGCGGGCGGCCGCGACGTCGGCGATCGCCGTCGCCTGCGGGACGCCGATCCCGAGCACGCCGCGGGTGGTGCAGGCGGCGCCGGGGCCGACACCGACGAGGACGCCGACGGCGCCGGTCCGCATCAGGTGCAGCCCGGTCGAGTAGGAGGCGCAGCCGCCGACCACGGTCGGGACCGGGACCTCGGAGATGAACTCCTTCAGGTTGAGCGGCTCGACCGTGGTCGAGACGTGTTCGGCGGAGATCACGGTGCCCTGGATGACGAGGATGTCGATCCCGGCCTCGACCGCGATCTCGTAATGCTCGCGGACCTTCTGCGGAGTGAGCGAGCCGCAGGCGACGGCGCCCTTCTCCTTGATCTCGGCGATCCGCCGCCCGATCAGCTCC
>DATAON010000038.1:0-4227 GCA_036265715.1 Solirubrobacterales bacterium
GTCGGCGCCGCAGGCGATCGCCTTGGAGACGTCGCCGCCGGTCCGCATGCCGCCATCGGCGATCACGTTGACGTACTCGCCGGTCTCCAGCATGTGCTGGGCCCGGGCCGCCGCCACGTCGGCGATCGCGGTCGCCTGCGGGACACCGATCCCGAGCACGCCGCGGGTCGTGCAGGCGGCACCGGGGCCGACGCCGACCAGCACGCCCACCGCCCCGGTCCGCATCAGGTGCAGCCCGGTCGAGTAGGAAGCGCAGCCGCCGACGACCGTCGGCACCGGCACTTCGGAGATGAACTCCTTCAGGTTCAGCGGCTCGACCGTGGTCGAGACGTGTTCGGCGGAGATCACAGTGCCCTGGATGACGAGGATGTCGAGACCTGCCTCGACCGCCGCCTCGTAGTGATCGCGCACTTTCTGCGGGGTCAGGGAACCGCAGACGACGGCGCCGCGAGCCTTGATTTCGGCCACCCGCTTGGAGATCAGCTCCTCCTTGACGGGCTCCATGTAGATCTCCTGCATCATCCGCGTCGCCTCGTGCTTGGGCGCCGCGGCGATCGCCTCGAGCTTTTCCTCAGCGTTCTCGAAGCGGGTCCAGATGCCCTCCAGATTGAGGACGCCGAGACCGCCGAGCTCATTGGTCAGGACCGCGGTCTCGGGGCTGACCACTCCATCCATGGCGGAGGCGAGCAGCGGGATGTCGAAGCGATAAGGACCGAGGGTCCAGGTGACGTCGATGTCGTCGGGGTCGCGGGTACGACGCGAAGGAACGATGGCGATGTCGTCGAATCCGTAGGCGCGCCGCCCCTTCTTGCCGCGACCGATTTCAATTTCCAAGTTAGTCCTCCAGGGCTGGCGGGGTGAATCAACCAGCCTACACTTCCGCGGGGACCTCCAAATCGTGGACCGCGACCTCGCCGAGCAGGCGCTCGACCTGATTGCGGTCAACGGTGCCGGCACCGAAGTGCTGGGTCGACTCGGCACCGCAGGCGACGCCGTAGGCGAGGCAGTCCTCGGCCGAGCGGCCCTCGTAGCGGGCGGCGACGTAGCCGGCGAGGAAGGCGTCGCCGGAGCCGACGGTCGAGACCGGCTCCAGCGGCTCGGTGTGGACCTCGAGCAGGCGTCGCTCAGCGCCCTCGCCGACCGCGGCGACGCAGCCTTCGGGCCGGGTGATCGCCGCCTCGATCGCGCCCAGCCGGACCAGCTCGTTGAGGCCGGCGGCGAGATCGCCCCTGTCGGAGAACTCCTGGCCGACCAGCTCCTCGGCCTCGCGCTCGTTCGGGGTGACCATCGAGGCGCCGGCGCGGACGCCTTCCATCATCGCCTCGCCCTCTGCGTCGAGGACGACGGCGACGCCGCGGCGGCTGAGGTCGGCGATCAGGCGGGCGTAGAGGTCGTCGCCGGCGCCCGGCGGCAGCGAGCCGGCGAGGACGCAGATCTTGGCGCCGCTGGAGAGGTAGCCGATCCGCTCGAACAGGCGCTTGACCTCCTCGGGGCTGACCGCGGGGCCACGCTCGTTGATCTCGGTCTGGTCGCCGGAGGTGGGATCGATCACCGCCAGGTTGATCCGAGTCTCGGCCGCGATCCGCGTGAAGTCCGACAGCACCGACTCCTCGCGCAGCCCTTCAAGCACGCGAGTCCCGGTCGGGCCGCCGACGAAGCCGGCGGCGATCACCGGCCGCCCGAGCAGGGTCAGGGCACGGGCGACGTTGATGCCCTTGCCGCCGGCCACGGTGCGGCTCTCAACCGCCCGGTGGCGGCGGGCGAGGCGAAAGTTCGGAACGGCGACAGTTCGGTCGATCGCCGCGTTCAGCGTCACCGTGAGGATCACTTCGCGTCCACCTGGGTCAGTGCTCCTTGTTCGTTCAGCGGGATAGCCGGCGGTAAAGCGCTACCCCTCCCATCAGTATCACGAACAATGCGATCGCGATAGGGACCGGGTTGTTACCGACGAAGTCCCGGACGCGGTCGAAAGCGCTCGCCTCGGGCACGGCCCTCGCCGCCTTCAGCGGCACCGCTCCGGCCCGCATCCCGTCGACGTAAACGCTGACCTTGCCGAGCACGGCGCCGCGCCTGATCGGCCCCTCGACCTCGCCGGGGGCGCTGACCTTGACCTGCAGCTGCTGGCCCTTGCGCAGGCCGACGTCGAGGCCCTTGGCGGCGCGCAGCGGCAGCTCGCCGCCCGAGTAGCGAATCGAGGCTTCGGCCATCTCCTCGCCCCTGTGGACCGGTTCGCGGCGCTGGTACTGGGAGAAGCCGTATTCGAGCAGCGCCAGGTTGTCGGAGTAGCGGGTTTCGTCGGTGGGGGCGGCGATTGCCACCGAGATCAGGTCGATCCCCTTCTTGCGCCCGGAGCCGACGAGGACGTAGCCGGCGCCCCAGGTGTGGCCGGTCTTGACGCCGGTCACCCACGGCTCCATCAGCAGCAGTTCGTTGATCGTGTTGATCCGCCGCGGCGGCCGCACGCTGCGCAGGACGACGCTGCGGGTGTCGGAGATCCTCGCGAAGGCGGGCATCGCCAGCAGCCGCTGAGTCAGCGTCAGCAGGTCACGGGCGCTCGAGTAGTTGCGCTTGTCGTCGAGCCCGATCGGGTTCGCGTAGTGGGTGTTGGAGAGCCCGAGGGCGGCGGCGTGGCGGTTCATCTGCGCGACGAACCGCTTCTGAGTGCCGGCGGCAGCGATCGCCAGCGTGTGGGCGGCGTCGTTGCCGCTGCGCAGGATCAGGCCGTAGATCAGGTCGCGGACGCTGATCTCCTGCCCGGTCCTCAGACCCAGCAGCGACTCGCCGTATTCGGCGTCGTAGGGGGCGGCGCGGACGATCTTGTCGAGCGGCATCTCTTTCATCGCCACGTAGGCGGTCATCAGCTTGGTCGTGCTGGCGATCGGCAACCGCTCGGAGGCCGCCTGCGAGAGCAGCAGCTCGCCGCTGCGGGCGTCGATCACCCCCCACGCCTTCGCTTCGATCCCGAGCTTTTCGGCCGGCGTTTCCGGCTGCGGCGGCTTTGGCTTGGCCTGCTTCTGCTTCTGCTTCTGCTGCCCCTTTTCGGGAGCGGCCCCGACCGGAGCGGTCACGAGCAGGCAGGAGCAGAACACCGCCAGCAGGGCGATGCCCAGTCGGGCCACCCTCATCGCAGTTTCAGCTTTTCGCCTTCGACCAAGATCTGCGGGTCGACTTCGGGATTCAGTTCCTTCAGCTCGCTCACTGGAATCCCGGTCTTGCCGGCGATCGCAGTCAGGGTGTCGCCCGGCTTGACCACATAGACGGCGGCTTTGGTGCGCGGCTTCTCTTTGGGCTCGCTCGACTGGTGGGTCTTGTTGCCCGACTTCTTGTCGGAGTCGTCGACGGCGCCGGAGACGACCAGGAAAACGGCAGCGACCGCCGCCGCCAAGGCGAGGACGGCGAAGATTCGGGCGAAGGCGCTCGTGCGTTTTTTCATCGGACCGGGTGGTTGTGAGTTGCGCTGCTGATTCGAGGCGGCTGATCGTAGTGGCGGGAGCCGCCGTCAGGCGGTGGAAATGTCCCAAACGGCGGCGCGCAAGCGCTCGGCGGCGGCGGCGGGGTCGGGGTCGTTGGCAATCGCCCGCGAGGCGGGCACGATCGCCGCGGCCGGCCCAGCCGCGAAGGCGGCTCCGAGCATCTCCGGCTGGCCCCCCTGGGCGCCGACGCCCGGGATCAGGAAGATCGAGCGCGGCATCAGCTCGCGCAGGCGGGCGAGATGTCGCGGCTCCGTGGCCCCGACCACGGCCCCCACGCCGGAGAGGCCGGATTCGGAGGGGAGCCGACCAGCGCGCTCGGCGACGAGCTCCGCCACTCGTTCGAACAGCGGCGCGTCCGGGGCGGGAAGGTCGAGCAGGTCCGCGGCGCCCGGATTGGACGTGCGTACGAGGCAGAACAGCCCGGCCCCCGCGGCGCGGGCTTCGTCCAGCAGCGGCTCGAGCGCGTCCCCGCCGAGCATCGGGTTGGCCGTGGCGGCGTCGGCTCGGATGCCCGCGACGTCCCCCCACGGGGTCGGCGTCGATCCGAAGAGCGCCTGCCCGTAGGCCCCTGCGCTGACCGGCACGTCGCCGCGCTTGCCGTCGGCGATCACCAACAGCCCGGAGTCGCGCGCGGCCGAGGCGGTGAGTTCGAGCGCCTCCCAGCCCGGCGCGCCGAGCCGCTCGAAGCAGGCCAGTTGGAGCTTGGCCGCCACGCAGGCGGGGCCAGCCCGCTCGATCAGAGAGCAGCAGCGTT
>DATAON010000039.1:0-28836 GCA_036265715.1 Solirubrobacterales bacterium
AGGAGTCATCCCTAGTACGAGAGGACCGGGATGAACGTGCCTCTGGTGTATCTGTTGTCCTGCCAAGGGCATCGCAGATTAGCTACGCACGGAACGGATAACCGCTGAAAGCATCTAAGCGGGAAGCCGTCCTCGAGATGAACTCTCCCATCCCCTTGAGGGAGTAAGACCCCTGGTAGACCACCAGGTTGATAGGCCAGCGGTGTAAGCGCAGTAATGTGCTCAGCTGACTGGTACTAATGGGTCGAGGGCTTGACGGATTTATTAAATACTTTTGCGGCCTTGTGCGGTTTTCAAGCTCCACCGGGGCGGTTGTCTCGCAAATCTCCGGTGGCGCATAGCGAAAGGGAGACACCTCTTCCCATTCCGAACAGAGCAGTTAAGCCTTTCAGCGCCGATGGTACTTGGGGGGCAACCCCCTGGGAGAGTAGGTCGCCGCCGGTTCTTCGTACGATTTGAGCCGCCCCTCGGGGCGGCTCGTCGTCGTTCAGGGACCTAGGCGCGGGTCCGGGGACCTGGGGCTCGATCGCCGGCCCGGCGCCGCGAGCGCGTCCCGGAAGGGGCGGCGCTGCGACGGCGGGTCTCACAGCTCGGAGAAGTTCTCTCAACGGGCTCCAGCCCGTACTCGCCGAGCGTGGCGAAGTCGATCATCAGGTCGAACGCGTCGGACAGGCGTTCGGTGAGCGTTTGCTTAGAATCGAACATGAGTTCGTAAGGTACGGAGGCCCTCGGACGTCTTATCGGCATTGCAACCGTGCTTGCATGATAGCGTGGCAAACCGCTCTATAAAGCGAAATACGGGCGCCGCACCGCAGGCACGCCGCAACGCTACTGGTCGTCAGTAGCGTTGCGAACCCCAGAAGCGCATTTCTTAAGGCGTCCCTCATGGGGGCTTCGACATTCCAGCTGCGAGCTGAGCCCCAAATCGCCTTGTGTGATGGATCTTACGCAGCTTCAGGGGGAATTTGCAAACGCGAGGACCAGCCGGGCGCTCTGGGTCGGCTTCTCGACGTTCGGAGAGTGGCCGGCGCCGGCGATCAGGTGGGTCTCGGTGCCGGGCACGGTGCCGGCGTACTGGGCCAGGGCGCGCTCGGGGTCGTTGACCACCTGCTCCTCGGCGCCCATTAGGACCATCAGCGGCTTCCCGGTCGCCCGCATGCGCCGGTCGAGCGACTCGGCGCCGAAGTAGTCGTCGACCCGAGCGGGCGATTCGTCGTAGGCGGTGTAGGTGAGGCGGTTGACGTCGTCGACGAAGGCGTCGGGGACGTCGTACCCGGGCGCGAAGGCGACCTCGAGCCCCTTGCGCACGGAGAAGTCGGGCTTGATCGTCCAAAGCGCCTCGCCCAGCACCGGCTGGAAGGCGAGGCCGGCGATGAAGCCGAGACCCCCGTAGCTGCCGTCGGGCGGCATGTCGACGATCGCCACCCGGTCGACCAGGGCCGGCGCCTGCTCGGCAAGGGCGACCGAGACAGCGCCGCCGAGGGAGTGGCCGACCACCTCCGCGTCGCTCACCTGGAGCGCTCGCAGCGCTTCTGCGACAAAGTCCGCCTGCTCGGGGACGCTGTAGCCCGAGCTCGGCTTCTCGGAGCCGCCGTGGCCGCGCAGGTCGACCGCGATGACCCGGTGCTTGGCGGCGAGCGCCGGGAGCATCCCGTCCCAGTAGTCCATCGCGCAGCTGAAGCAGTGGACGAGGACGATCGGGTCGCCGCTGCGGGGGCCGCGATCGACCACCTGGATGTCGCCACCGGGAAGCTCGAGGATCCTGCCCCCGGGCACGGTGACGGTGGCCCCGTCGGTGTCGGCGTCGACCACGAGCGTGTTGACGACTACCAACGCGAACAGCGCCAGCACTACCCCACAGGCGATCTTCCAGCCTCTCCCCATGCCGGTCGTTACCCTAGCCCAGTAATGGAGAAGTTCCTGATTCAGGGCGGCGCGCCGCTCTCCGGTGAGCTCACCGTCGCCGGCAACAAGAATGCGGCTCTGCCGATTCTCGCCGCCTGCCTGCTGACCGAGGAGGAGTTGCTGCTGCACCGGGTGCCGCGAATTCGCGACACCGAGGCCCAGATCGCGCTGCTGGAGCGGCTCGGGGTGGACGTCGCCTGGGTCGGCGACAACAGCGTCAGGCTCTGCGCCGCCAACGTCACCGGGGCCGACGTGGACGAGCAGCTCTCGGCCAAGATCCGCGCCTCCTTCCTGGTCGCCGGCCCGCTGCTTGCCCGCTTCGGCGAGGCGCGCCTGCCGCCGCCGGGCGGCGACTTCATCGGCCGCCGCCGCCTCGACGCCCACCTCGACGCCTTCCGCGACCTCGGCGCCGTCGTCGACGGCGATCGCTGGATCGAGCTGACCGCGCCGGGCGGCCTCTGCGCCTGCGAGATCTTCATGGACGAGCCCTCGGTGATGGGCACCGAGAACGCGCTGATGGCGGCGGCGCGGACGCCCGGCGCGACGACGATCGCCAACGCCGCCTCCGAGCCGCACGTCCAGGACCTGGCGCGGCTGCTGACCAAAATGGGCGCCAGGGTCGACGGCATCGGCTCCAACGTGATGACGGTCAACGGCGCCGACAAACTGGCCGGCGCCGAGCACACGATCACCCCCGACCACATCGAGGTCGGCAGCTTCATGGCCCTGGCCGCGGCGACCGGGGGGGAGCTGCGGATCCGCGACGTCGAGCCGCTCGACCTGAAGAACACCAGGCGCCAGTTCCGCCGCCTCGGTCTGCGCTCGGAGATCGAGGGCAACGACGTGATCGTGCCCCCGGAACAGAAACTCGAGGTCCAGGACGACCTCGGGGACGCGATCGCGAAGATCGAGGACGGGCCCTGGCCGGCCTTCCCGGCCGACCTCACCTCGATCGCGCTGGCGCTGGCCACCCAGGCCCACGGGGAGATCCTGATCTTCGAGAAGATGTTCGAGAACCGTCTGTTCTTCGTCGACAAGCTGGTCGCGATGGGCGCTCGGATCACGCTCTGCGATCCCCACCGGGCGATCGTCAGCGGTCCGAGCCGGCTTCATGGTGAGCGCGTCGAGAGTCCCGACATCCGCGCCGGGATGGCGATGCTCATCGCCGCCCTGGCGGCCGACGGAACCTCGGAGATCGGCAACATCCGCCAGATCGACCGTGGCTACGAGCAGATCGACGAGCGCCTGCGCGGGCTCGGCGCCCAGATTGAACGGGTCTCTGCCGAGGTTCCCGCGTAGCAGGGCTTCCCTGCGTTACCTCGTAAGGTCACTCCGATGATCCACCCGATTCCGCCCGGAAGCCGTGATGTGCTGCCCGACGAGATGCGCGAGCTGCGCAGGCTCAACCGTGCCCTGATCGAGGTCTTCGAGGCGCGCGGCTACGGCGAGGTGGCGACGCCGGCGATCGAGTACGACGAGGTGCTCTCGCGCGGCGGTGGCCGCGACACCGACAGCGCCTACCGCTTCTTCGACGAGAACGGCCAGCTGCTGGCGCTGCGCTCCGACATGACGGTGCCGATCGCGCGCCTGGCCGCCAGCCGCTACGCCGACGCGGAGCCGCCGCTACGCCTCTGCTATCTGGCCAGCGCCTACCGGGCGGTGCGCCCGCAGCGGGGCCAGATGCGCGAGTTCGTCCAGGCCGGGGTGGAGCTGATCGGGGCGCCGGCGCCGGCGGGCACGGTCGAGGTGATCGAGGTGCTGGAGGCGGCGCTCGACGCCGCCGGGCTCGACCGCGCCGTGATCGGCCTCGGCGACGCCGACCTCTACCGCCAGCTGCTGACCGAGTTCGGGGTCGAGGGCGAGACCCGCGACTCGCTGCTGGACCGGCTCGCCGCCCACGACATCGTCGGCCTCGAGACCGAGCTGGCCGCTGTGCCCGGGATCAGCGACCAGCAGACCGCCACCTGCATCGCGCTTTCGCAGCTGCGGGGCGGCAGCGAGGTGCTGGAGGAGGCGCGCAAGCTCGGCGGCGAGGCGGTCGAGCGGGCTATCTCACAGCTGCAGGCGACCTACGAGACACTGGCGGAGCGCGGCGCCGCCGACCGCGTCCAGATCGACTTCGGGCTACTGCGCGACCTCGACTACTACAGCGGCGCCATCCTCGAGGTCTACGACCCGGCGCTGGGCCACGTGCTCGGCGGCGGCGGTCGCTACGACGGCCTGATGAAGCGCTTCGGGATGGATCTGCCGGCGGCTGGCTTCGCGCTCTACCTGGAGCGGGTCCACGTCGCCCAGATGATGGAGGAGTCGCGGCGGGGGAGCGCCTCGTGAGCTCGGTCGCGAGCAGCCGCGCCAAGTCCGACGGGCCGCTGAAGCTGGCGCTCCCGCGCGGGGCGTTGTTCGGCGAGTCGCTCGACCTGCTCGACGGCGCCGGCATCGACACCACCGAGCTGCGCGGCGACTCGCGCTCGCTGATCTTCGAGACCGATGGCCTGACCGTGGTGACGATGCGGCCCTCCGACGTCCCCACCTACGTCGAGGCCGGCGCCGCCGACGTCGGCATCACCGGCAAGGACGTGTTGCTGGAGAACCCCGACCGCGCCGTCTACGAGTTGCTCGACCTTGGCTATGGGCGCTGCCGCATGGTCCTGGCGGGGGTCGTCGGCGACACCCGCCTCAGCGACGCGCAGCGGCGGCTGGGAATGATGCGGATCGCGACCAAGTACCCGCGCACGGCCGAACGCCACTTCGAGTCGACCGGCCGCCAGGTCGACCTGATCGAGGTCAAGGGCTCGGTCGAGCTGGCGCCGCTGATCGGGCTCGGCGACGGCATCGTCGACCTGGTCGCCACCGGCCGCACCCTGGAAGAGAACAACCTCGAGGTGCGCGAGGAGATCCTCGAGTGCACCGCCCGCTTCGTCGCCAACCGCGTCGCCCACAAGCTCCGCGCCGCCGAGGTCGACGACCTCACCGCGCGGTTGCGGAAGGCGAGCGGGGGATGAGGACGCGCCGTTTCGCCTGGAGCGAGGCACAGGCACTCGCCGACGAGATCCGGCTCTGGGCCTCGGAGCTGAGCGAGGCCGTCGACGTCGCCCCGATCGGGAAGGCCGTGCTTGAGGGCGGCGACGCCGCCGTGCTGGAGCTGACCAACCGCTTCGACGCGGTCGAGACGCCGCTGGTGGCATCGCGGGTTGACCCCGGGCTGGCGAGCGCGGCACTGGCAGAGCTGGAGGCGCCACTGCGCGAGGCGCTGGAGGTCGCCGCCGCCAACATCCGTGCGGTGGCCGAGGCGCAGCTGGCCGAGCCCGCCGTGGTCGAGCTGCCGCAGGGGCACAGCGTCACCGTGCGCGAGGTCGCGGTCGGCGCCGCCGGCATCTACGCCCCCGGCGGCCGCGCCGCCTACCCCTCTTCGGTTCTGATGTGCGCGATTCCCGCCAAGGCGGCCGGGGTGGGGCGGGTCGCGCTCGCCTCGCCACCGGGCCCCGACGGCAACCTGCACCCGTTGGTGCTGGCCGCCGCTGCCCTCTGCGGGGTCGAGGAGATCTACGCGATGGGCGGTGCCCAGGCGATCTTCGCGCTCGCCTACGGGACCGAGACGATCGCCGCCGTCGACGTCATCGCCGGCCCCGGCAACGCCTGGGTCCGCGAGGCCAAGCGGGCCGTCTACGGCTCGGTCGGGATCGACTCGCTGGCCGGGCCCTCGGAGTTGATGCTGATCGCCGGCCACGACGCCGACCCCGAGTGGGCCGCGCGCGACCTCTGCGCGCAGGCCGAGCACGGCCCCGACAGCCCGCTGATCGTGGTCGCGGTCGAGGAGCGCGTGCTGGAGGCGATCGCCGCCGCCACTGAGAGCGTCGCCGCCGAGCGCCCGAGCGTCGCCGACGCCCCGTTGGCCCTGGTCCAGGTCAGCGAGACCGAGCAGGCGATCGCGCTCGCCAACGCCTTCGCTCCCGAGCACCTCGAGCTGGACGAGACCGACGCGGCGCTGCTGGCCGAGCGGGTGACCACCGCCGGCTGCGTGTTCAGCGGCCGCTATGGGGCCACCGCCTTCGGCGACTACGCCGCCGGCTCCAACCATGTGCTGCCGACCGGCGGCGCCGGCCGCTTCTCCGGCCCGCTTGGGCCCGCCGCCTTCCGCCGCCGGATCGCCAACGTAGAGATCGACGCCGCCGCGGCGGCGGCGCTGGCGCCGCACGTTGACGCCCTCGCCAGGGTCGAGGGCTTCCCCGTTCACGGTGAGTCGGCAATGATTAGGCGATGAGCAGATCCGCGAACAGGGAGCGCCAGACGGCGGAGACCCAGATCAAGCTGTCCCTCGACCTCGACGGGGCCGGTGCCTCGAGCTCGCAGACGGGAGTCGGCTTCCTCGACCACATGCTCGACCTGCTCGCCCGCCACGGACGCCTCGGCCTCGTGGTCGAGGCCAACGGGGACTTGGAGACCGGCGCCCACCACACGGTGGAGGACGTCGGCATCGTGCTTGGGCAGGCGCTCGACGAGGCGCTCGGGGACCGCGCCGGGATCCGCCGCTACGGCTCCGCCGTGGTGCCGATGGACGAGTCGCTGGCCGAGTGCGCGATCGACATCTCCGGCCGCCCCTACTGCCACTTCGACGCCGACCTGCCGCCGACCTCGATCGCCGGCTTCGACACCGAGCTGGCCGAGGAGTTCTTTCGCGCCGTCGCCAACAGCGCCAAGCTGACCCTGCACATCAACGTCCGCTACGGCACCAACGCCCACCACATGATCGAGGCCAGCTTCAAGGCCTTCGCCCGCGCCCTGCGGGTCGCGGTCTCGATCGATCCCGAGGAGAGCGGCGTGCCGTCGACCAAGGGAACCCTCAGTGAGTAGCGCCCGGATCGCGATCCTCGATTACGGGATGGGCAACCTGCGCTCGGTCGAGAAGGCGCTGGAGCACGTCGGCGCGGTGGCGACGATCACCAACGACGCGGGGGCGGTGAGCGATGCCGACGGGGTGATCCTGCCCGGGGTCGGCGCCTTCCCGCGGGCGATGGAGCGGATCGGCCAGCTCGGCCTCGACGAGCTGATCGCCGAGCGCCGCGACGCCGGCACCCCGATCCTCGGCATCTGCCTCGGCCTGCAGCTGCTCTTCGACTCGACCACCGAGCTCGGCGGCGCCAGCGGCCTCGGGCTGCTCTCCGGCCCCGTGTCCGGGGTCGAGGCGGGCGGGCTCAAGGTCCCGCACATCGGCTGGTCGCCGGTGCGCTGGGAGCGCGAGTCGCGGCTGACCGAGGGGATCGAGACGGAGACGCCGTTCTACTTCGTCCACTCCTTCGCGCCGCGCCCCGAGGCCGACGAGCTGCTCGGCAGCGCCGCCTACGGCGGGCGCTTCGCCTGCGCGGCCGAGCGCGACAACGTCTTCGGCGTCCAGTTCCACCCGGAGAAGTCGAGCGCCGCGGGATTGCGGCTGCTCTCGAACTTCGCCGGCGTCTGCGCCGCCGTCCCCGCCTAGGGCGCGCCTGGCGTGATCCTCTACCCGGCGATCGACATCCGCGGCGGCCAGGCCGTGCGGCTGCTGCAGGGCGACTACGAGCGCGAGACCACCTACGACGCCGACCCGGTTGACGCGGCGCTGCGCTGGGCGGGCGAAGGGGCCGAGTGCCTGCACGTGGTCGACCTCGACGGCGCGAAGGCGGGCTCACCGCAGAACCTGGAGGCGGTGGCGCGGATCGCCGCCGCGGTCGAGTGCCCGATCCAGGTCGGCGGCGGGATTCGCGACGAGGCATCGGTGGCGGCGCTGCTGGACGCGGGGGCGGCTCGGGTGGTGGTCGGGACCGCGGCCTTTCGCGACCCGGCGTTCCTCGACGGGGTAGTGGCGGCGCACGGCGATCGGGTCGTGGTCTCGGCCGATGCGAAGCAGGGACGGATCGCCCTGCAGGGATGGACCGAAGCGGGCGAGGAGGGGGTGGTCGAGGCCGTGGCGGCGCTGGGCGCTCGCGGCGTCGCCAGGTTCCTCTGCACCGCGATCGAGGTCGACGGGACGATGGAGGGGCCGGCGCTCGGTGAGCTGGGTGAAATCGCCGCGGCCACCGAGGCGCAGGTGATCGCCTCCGGCGGCGTCGGCGACCTCTCGCACCTTGAAGCCCTCGCACGGCTCGGCGCCACCACACCCAACCTCGAAGGCGCGATCGTCGGCCGCGCCCTCTACGAGCGCAAGTTCACCGTCGCCGAGGGCATCGCAGCGCTGCGTTAGCGACTTTGTTCGGAGGGGTCGAACAAACTCGCCACGGTACGCTCCGGCGATGGTGCTGAAGCGGGTCATACCGTGCCTCGACGTCGATGCGGGGCGGGTCGTCAAGGGGACGAACTTCGTCGGGCTGCGCGACGCCGGCGACCCGGTCGAGTTGGCCGAGCGCTACGACGCCGAGGGCGCCGACGAGCTCGTCTTCCTTGACATCACCGCCTCGCACGAAAAGCGGGAGACGATCGTCGAGCTGGCCCGGCGCACCGCCGACAACGTCTTCATCCCGTTCACGATCGGCGGCGGCATCCGCTCGGTCGAGGACGCGCAGGCGGTGCTCGACGCCGGCGCCGACAAGGTCTCGGTCAACTCGGCGGCGCTGGCGCGGCCGCAGCTGCTGACCGAGCTGGCCGACCACTTCGGCGCCCAGTGCGTGGTGATCGCCATCGACGCCAAGGGCGAGGACGAGGGTTGGGGCGTCTACGTCAACGGCGGCCGCAAGCGGGTCGAGGGGCGCGACGCGGTCGGCTGGGCCGAAGAGGCGGTCGAGCGCGGGGCGGGGGAGGTGCTGCTGACCAGCATGGACCGGGACGGCACCAATGACGGCTACGACTTAGCGCTCACCCGGGCCGTGGCGGAGGCCGTCTCGGTTCCGGTGATCGCTTCGGGAGGGGCGGGTGAGCTCTCGCACCTCAGCGAGGCGATCGCCGAGGGCGGCGCCGACGCGGTCCTCTGCGCCTCGATCTTCCATTACGGCACCTATCGCGTCCGCGAGGCGAAGGAGCGGATGGCCGCCGATGGCATTCCGGTCCGCCTCACGGATGCCTGAGCTGATCCCGAAAGAGGACGTCGGCGAGGCGACGCGCCGGACCTACCCCGAGCTGGGGTCGGTTGCAGCTGCGGCCGTCGACCCGGTGCACCTGGTCGGCGGCGCCGTCCGCGACCTCCTCCTGGGCCGCGGGCGCGCCGACATCGACCTGGTGGTCGAGGGCGACGCGGAGGCGCTGGCGGCCACGCTCGGGGTCGCCCCGCACGCCAACCACGACCGCTTCGGCACGGTCAAGGTCGAGCTCGACGGTCACGAGATCGACATCGCCGCGGCGCGCTCGGAGAGCTACCCCGCCCCCGGGGCGCTGCCGGTAGTCGAGCCGGGAGCGGGGATCGAGGCCGACCTCGCCCGCCGCGACTTCACGATCAACGCGATGGCGGTGCCGCTGCAGGGGGAGTCGCGGCTGATCGACCCCCACGGCGGTCTCGCCGACCTCGAAGCTGGTCGGCTGCGGGTGCTGCACGCCGATTCGTTCAAGGACGACCCGACGCGGGCGATCCGCGCGGCCCGCTACGCGGCCCGGCTCGGACTGAGCCTCGACGAAGAGACCGAGTGGTTGCTGCGGGCCACCGACCTCGAAGCCGTCTCGGCGGACCGGCGGCGGGCGGAGCTGCTGCGCTTGGCGGCGGAACCGACCGCGCCCGCGGGCCTGGAACTGCTGGCCGGATGGGGTCTGCTGCGGCTGGGGCCGCGCTGGGGCGCTCTTTCTGCGGCGTTGCCCGAGCTACTGGCCGACGCGCCCTGGGCGGGCGAGGTCGAGCCGATGTACGCCTGGATCGCGGTCGCCCTTGGGCCCGACGATCTCGGCGCCGAGATAGCCCGCGCACAGCCCGCGAAGCCTTCGGAGGCCGTCGCCCTGGCCCGCGGCCACGACCCGACCGAGCTGCTGGTCGCCCGCGCGCTCGGGGCCGAGTGGCTCGACGACTACATGGGCGTCTGGCGCAACGTCGAGCTGGAAATCGACGGCGCCGACCTGATCAAGGCCGGCATCGAGGAGGGCCCGGCCCTCGGCCGCGGCCTCGCCGCCGCCCTGCAGGGCAAGCTCGACGGTGAGGTCGAAGGCCGCGAGGCCGAGCTGGCCACGGCCCTCGCCGCCGCCCGCGCCGCCTGATACCGCCCGCCGACGGGCCGAAAACTTCCCTTATAGGCCCCATTTCGGCCCATCGGCACGGGTTCTGCTTGGGTTGGCCCATGGATTGGCGTGAGAACGACGGGGTGCGCTGGCTCGAGGCGGACCTAGGCGGCGCCCGGGTCGCCTTCGGGACCCGTCTGGGAGGCGTCAGCCCGGCGCCCTTCAACAGCCTCAACATCGGGATCCTCACCGAGGACTCAAACGAGAACGCGATCGAGAACCGCCGCCGCCTCGCGACCGCGCTCGGCTTCGTGCCGGAGCGGGTCGCCTACGGCCTCCAGGTCCACGGCGCCGAGCTCGAAACCGTCCCCTCCTCATTTCGTGGTTCCTTTTGCACCCCACAGGACCAAAAGGAACCACGCGATGGGTTGGCGGAGGTGGATGGGCAGGTGATCGGCGAGCCTGGGGTCGCGGGGCTCGTCTTCACCGCCGACTGCCTGCCGGTCGCGCTGCGCGGACCCGGTGGCGTGGCGATGGTGCACTGCGGCTGGCGCGGGCTCGCTGGCGGCATCGTCGCCAAGGCCGCCGCGGCCGTCGGCGCCAGCAGCGCCGCGATCGGCCCCGGAATCGGCCCCTGCTGCTACGAGGTAGGCCCCGAGGTCCTGGCCGCCTTCGCCGACCTCGGCGACGGCATCACCGCCGACGGGCCGAAT
This sequence comes from Solirubrobacterales bacterium, assembly GCA_036265715.1. Lineage (GTDB taxonomy): Bacteria > Actinomycetota > Thermoleophilia > Solirubrobacterales > 70-9 > VAYN01. The sequence continues at coordinate 10,722 of DATAON010000039.1, forward strand.
TCGGGAGATATGGGCCCGCAATCGGCCCATCGACACCTGGACCTGGCGGAGGTGGCGCGGCGGCTGCTGACGCGGGCCGGGGTGAAGCGGGTCGAGGCGGCGGGGCTCTGCACCAGCTGCGAGGCCGAGCTCTTCTTCAGCCACCGGCGTGACGCCGGCCATACCGGCCGCCAGGGCAGCCTCGCCTGGCTCGAGCCGGAAGGCTCCGGCCGTGGTTGAGCCCTTCCGCGATATCGACCCCGCTCGCGTCGCCGCCAACCTCGACGAGGTGCGGGCGGTCGCGGGGGAGGGGGTGGAGATCCTTGTCGCCGGCAAGTACGTGCCGGAGGAGGAGATGGGGGCGCTGGCCGCGGCCGGGGTGACCCTGATCGGCGAGAACCGCCAGCAGGACCTCGCCGCCAAGCAGGAGCGCTGGGGCGAGAGCTTCACCTGGGACTTCATCGGCAACCTGCAGAGCCGCAAGGTCAAGCAGGTGCTGCCGCTGGTGCGGCTGATCCACTCGGTCGCGACCGACTCGGTCCTCGACCAGCTCGGCAAGCACGGGACGCCGGAGACCGAGGTCCTGATCGAGGTCAACGTCGCCGGCGAGGAGGGCAAGGGCGGGGTCGCCGTTCCCGACCTCGCCGACTTCATCGGCCGCTGCCCGGTCCGGGTCGGTGGCCTGATGACGATGCCTCCCTACAGCTCTGACCCGGAGGTCTCGCGGCCCCATTTCGCCCGCCTGGCTGCGCTCGCGGCGGCCCACGATCTGCCCCGGCTCTCGATGGGGACCTCGCAGGATTGGCGGGTCGCGGTCGCCGAGGGGGCGACGATCATCCGTTTGGGCACGGCCCTATTCGTGTGAATCGCCGCTAATCTCCCCGCAAATGGGTAAAGGAGTCCAGCAGCCCAGCCCGAAACACGCGTGAGATGGCACTGAGAGATACCTGGCATAGAGCACTGGTCTACTTCGGCCTCGCCGAGGACCACCACGACTACGGTCCCGAATACGAGGACGACTTCGAGCCGGAGACCGGCTCCGAGGAAGTCTTCGAGGCGCGCCGCGAGCGCGACCAGGGCTCGGTCCGGCGTCTGCCGACCTCGCGCCGCGCCCGCCGCGACGAGATCGACGACATCTTCGCCGACGACGAGCCGATCGCGGCCAGCCGCACCCGCACCCTGCGCCCGGTCGACAACGGCGGCGCCGGTGGCGACATCCAGGTCCACCTCGTCATCCCCCGCAACTTCAACGACGCCCAGCAGGTCGCCGACCAGTTCAAACGGTCGGTGCCGGTGATCCTCAACCTGCAGACCGCCGATCACGAGCTCTCGAAGCGGATGATCGACTTCTGCTCCGGGCTCACCTACGCGCTGGACGGTGGCATGCAGCGGATCGCCGAGAAGATGTTCCTGCTGACGCCGCGCAACGTCGAGGTCTCAGCCGAGGAAAAAGCGCGGCTGATCGACAAGGGCTTCTTCAACCAGTCCTAGCAATAGTCTCCCGACGATGATCGTCGGTTTTTGTGGATCCGGGAACATGGCAGCCGCCATGGCTCGCGGCTGGGCCGGGGAGTTCGAGTCGATGCTGTTCTCCGACAACGGCTCCGGCAAGGCCCAGGCGCTCGCCTCCGAGCTTGGCGGCGAGGCCGTCGGCAACGCCGCGCTCGCTGAGCGCTCCGACTTCGTCGTTCTCGCGGTCAAGCCCGCCGGCCTGGAGGGAGTGGCGCCGGACCTGGCGGCGGCGGCGCGGGTGGTCTCGATCCTCGGCGCAACCTCGCTCGAGCGCCTGCGCTCCGCCCTGCCGGGCGCCGAGATCCTGCGGGTGATGCCGAATGTGGGCGTCGAGGTGCGCCAGGGCGTCCTCTGCCTCGCCGGCGACGCCGGGGCCGAGGCGCGTGAGAAGCTGCGGCTGCTCGGGCACGTGGTCGAGATCGCCGACGGCGAGTTCGACGAGGCGACCGCGATCATGGGTTGCGCGCCCGCCTATCTGGCGCTGGTGGTGGAGGCGCTGGCCGATGCCGGCACCGCCGCCGGCCTCGACGCCGCGCTGGCGCGGGAGCTGGTCGTCGAGACCGCCGCCGGCACCGCCGAGCTGCTGCGGACCCGCGACGCGGCCGAAGTCCGCGAGGCGGTCACCTCGCCCGGCGGCAGCACCGAAGCCGGGCTGGAAGCGCTCGACCGCGAAGGCGCCCGCGAGGCCTTTGCGGCGGCAGTCGCCGCCTCCTTGGAGAGGATGCGCGGATGATCCCGCTGGCGCTGACCCGGTACGACGTCGCCGACTACGTCAGCGCGCTGTTCATCGTCTACATCATCCTCATCTTCGCCAACATCCTGATCTCCTACGTCCCGCGGATGCCCTACCGGCCCTGGCTGCGCTCGGTGCTCGACTTCATCACCGACACGACCAACCCGTACCTCAACTTCTTCCGCCGCTTCATGAAACCGATCGGCGGTGGCGGCCTCGCGATCGACCTGGCGCCGATGGTCGGGATCATCCTGCTGTTCGTGGGCCGGGCCGTCGTCGTCGGCCTGATCGAAGGGTGAGCGCCGCCGCCAGGCGGGCCTGGCTCCTGGCCGGTCTGCTGGCCCTCGGCGTCCTGGTCGCCGACCAGGTCGCGAAGGCGATAGTCGAGGGGCAGATCACGCTCGGCGAGCAGGTCGAGGTGCTGGGGCCGCTCGAACTCACCCTCACCCACAACCGCGGCGTCGCCTTCGGGCTCGCCGGCGGCGCGGGCGCGCCGCTGATCGGAATAACCCTGATCGCGCTCGGGGTCGTCGGCTACCTGTTCTCGCGCGACCCGGCCCGGCCCGGGATGTGGGTGGCGGTCGGGCTGCTGGCCGGCGGCGCGATCGGCAACCTGGTCGACCGCATCCTCCAGGGCCACGTCACCGACTTCATCGACCTGCCGCCGTGGCCGCCGTTCAACCTGGCCGACGTCGCGATCACCGCCGGGGTCATCCTCCTGGTCGTGCTCTACCTCTTCGACGCGGGGGCGGAGGCCAAGGAGCAGGGGGCAAACGAGGGTGGCTGAGCCGCAGCTGCGCATCGTCCACCTCGACGAGTCGCTGGCCGTGGTCGACAAGCCCGCCGGCCTGGTCGTGCACCCGGCCCCCTCGCACACCGGCCCGACCCTGGTCGACGAGCTGGCCGAGATCCTCGGTGGCGGTGGCGACCCGGAGCGGCCGGGGATCGTCCACCGGCTCGACAAGGGCACCAGCGGCCTGCTCGTCGTCGCCCGCGACGACGCCGCCCACGCCGCCCTGCAGCAGGCGGTGCGCGAGCGCAAGGTGGAACGGGTCTACCTGGCCCTGGCCGGCGGCCGGCTCGGCTCGCGGACGGGGACTATCGACGCCCCGATCGGCCGGGCCTCGCGCCAGCGCCACCGCATGGCCGTCTCCGGCGCCGCCTCGCGCCAGGCCCGCACCCATTTCGAGGTGCTGGAGCTGCTGCCGCGCGAGAGCTACCTGGAGGCGAAGCTGGAGACCGGGCGCACGCACCAGATCCGCGCCCACTTCGCCGCGATCGGCCACCCGCTGACCGGCGACCCGACCTATGGTGGGGCCGAGCGCTATGAGCTGCAGCGGCAGTTCCTGCACGCCCACCGGCTCGCTTTCGCGCACCCGCTCAGCGGCAAGCGGCTGAGCTTCACCTCGCCGCTGCCGGACGATCTCGCGGCCGCGCTGGAGGCCGCCCGCGCTCCCTAGCGCCGCCGTCTACAATCCCGTCCTCGGAAACTCAATCCCCGTTCAGGGCGAACCGGATCCTGCCCAGCGCAAGAAGCGCCGGGTCCCGGCAAGCGGAGCGGGAGCATCACCACAAACCCAAGGAGAATCGAATGCCCGAAGCAGGCTTGAAAGAGCTGCTCGAGGCCGGAGTCCACTTCGGCCACCAGACGCGCCGTTGGAACCCGAACATGCGCCGCTTCATCTTCGGCGAGCTCGACGGGATCCACATCATCGACCTGCTGCAGACCGAGGCGCTGCTGGAGAACGCCCGTCGCTTCGCCGGCGAGCTCGCTTCAGGCGGCGGCACGGTGCTCTTCGTCGGCACCAAGAAGCAGGCCCGCGACACGGTCCAGGAATGGGCCGAACGCTGCAAGATGCCCTACGTCAACAAACGCTGGCTGGGTGGGCTGCTGACCAACTTCAACACGATGTCGCAGCGGATCGCCCGCCTGCACGAGCTCAACGGCTGGAAAGAGGAGGGCAAACTCGACCTCCTGCCGACCAAGGAGCGGATGGGGATGGAGGCCGAACTCGCCAAGCTCGAGTTCAATCTCGGCGGCGTGCGCGACATGGACCGACTGCCCGACGCGGTCTTCGTCACCGACCTCAAAACCGAGGAGATCGCGGTCCACGAGGCGGCCCGCCTGCGGATCCCGATCATCGGCCTGGTCGACACCAACTGCGACCCGACCCCGGTCGACTACGTGATCCCCGGCAATGACGACGCGATCCGCTCCTGCGAGCTCGTGATCGGCACGATCGGGACCGCTATCGACGAGGGCTCCTCCGCCTGGCGCGTCCAGGAGGAGAAGCGGATCGCCGAAGAAATGGAACGGCGCAAACGCGACGAGGAAGAGCGCAAGAAGCGCGAGGAAGAAGAGAAAGTCCGGGTCGAAGCCGAGGAAGCGAAAAAAGCGGCTGCAGACGCGGAGAAAACCGCCAAAGCGCAGGCCGACGCGCAGGCGAAAGCCGCCGCGACGCCCTCGCAGCCGCCGCCGAAAAGCCCGGACGCGCCCGCCAAGAGCCAGGCTCCGCCTCAGCAGCAGGCGCCGAAAGCGCCTGAGGCCGCGGCGAAAGCCGAGGAGCCCGCGCCGGCTGAGCCGAAAGCCGAGGAGGCCCCGGCGGCCGCGCCGGCCGAGGCTGAGAAAGGGGAGGACAAATGAGCATCAGCGCTGCTGACGTGAAGGCGCTCCGGGATCGCACCGGAGCGGCGATGATGGACTGCAAGGCCGCCCTCACGGAGGCCGACGGCGACACCGATCGCGCGATCGAGCTGCTGCGGGTCAAGGGCCAGGCCTCGGCCGCCAAGCGCGAAGGCCGCGGCACCAACGAGGGCGTCGTCTCCTCCTATATCCACGCCAACGACCGGGTCGGGGCGATGGTCGAAGTCCAGTGTGAGACCGACTTCGTCTCCCGCAACGAGGACTTCAAGACCTTCGCCTACCAGGTGGCCCTGCACGTGGCGGCGACGGCGCCGCAGTTCGTTTCGACCGACGAGATTCCAGAGGCCGAGCGCGAGGCGGAAAAGAAGGTCTTCGCCGAGAAGGCCCGCGAAGAAGGCAAACCGGACAATATCGTCGAGAAAATCGTCGAGGGTCAGCTCTCGAAATGGGCGAGTGAGGTGGCGCTGCTCGATCAGACCCACGTCAACGCCGAGAAACACGACTCGAAGACGATCGAGGAGCTGCGCCAGGAGCTCGCCGCGAAAACCGGCGAGAACATCCGCATCGCCCGCTTCGCCTATTTCCGCGTCGGCGACGAATAGGCTCATAGCGACGTGAGCGACCCAGCCGAACCTCGATTCGGACGAATCCTGCTGAAGCTTTCCGGCGAGGCCCTGATGGGCCAGCTGGATTACGGCACCGACGGTGCCGAGGTGGAGCGGATCGCGCGCCAGGTGGCCGCGGTTCGCGAACGCGGGGTGGAGGTCGCGATCGTGGTCGGCGCCGGCAACATCTATCGCGGCCTCGAGGGCGCCGCCAAAGGGATGGACCGGGCCACCGGCGACTACATGGGGATGCTGGCGACGGTGCTGAACGCGCTGACCCTGCAGGACGCGCTCGAGACCCAGGGTCAGTACACGCGGGTGATGTCGGCGATCGACGTCAAGGAGGTCGCTGAGCCCTACATCCGGCGCCGCGCGATGCGACACCTGGAGAAGGGGCGGGTGGTGATCTTCGCCGCCGGCACCGGCAACCCGTTCTTCACCACCGACACCGCGGCGGCGCTGCGGGCGCTGGAGATCCACGCCGAGGCGATCCTGATGGCCAAGAACGGGGTCGAGGGCGTCTACGACTCCGACCCGGCGAAGAACCCCGACGCCGCCTTCATCCCCGCGATCACGCACCGGGAAGCGATCGAGCGTGGGCTCAAGGTGATGGACTCGACCGCGCTCTCGCTCTGCATGGACAACGATCTGCCGATCTACGTCTTCAACATGGCCGACGAGAGCAACATAGATAGGATCGTCAGCGGCGAGAAGGTGGGGACGCTGGTCTCCAACGGACCGGCCGCATAGCGAGGAAATGGGGACCGTGGAGCTGATCGACGAACTTCTCGAGGACGCCAAGGGGCGGATGACCAAGTCGGTCGATTCAACCCGTGGCGAGTTGGCGACCGTGCGCACCGGCCGTGCCTCGCCGCACCTGCTCGACCGCATCGTCGTCGACTACTACGGCTCGCAGACGCCGCTCAAGCAGCTCGCCAACGTCGCCACCTCCGACGCCCGCCTGTTGACCGTGACGCCGTTCGACAAGGGCGCGCTGGGCGGGATCGAGAAAGCGATCCAGGAGTCCGACGTCGGCCTCACCCCGAGCAACGATGGCAACGTGATCCGGCTCTCGATCCCGGAGCTGACCGAGGAGCGGCGGCGGGAGATGGTCAAAGTCGTCCACGGCGTCGCCGAGGAGGGCCGGGTCGCGATCCGCAACGTCCGCCGCGACGTGATGTCAGACCTGCGCGACCTCAAGAAAGAGGGCGAAGCCGGCGAGGACGACGAGCGCCGCGCGGAGGCGGCGCTGCAGAAGCAGACCGACGAGGCGATCGCCGAGATCGACTCTCTGCTCAAGGGCAAGGAAGAGGAAATCCTCGAGGTTTGACCCCGCGCTACGTCGCGATCATCACCGATGGCAACGGCCGCTGGGCGCAGCAGCGCGGGTTGCCGGTCATCGAGGGGCACCGGGCGGGAGCCGATGTCGTCAAGGCGCGGCTGCGCGATGCCGCCGAGCTCGGGATCGAGGAGCTGACCGTGTTCTCGTTCTCGACCGAGAACTGGAGCCGCTCCGACGAGGAGGTGGGAGCGCTGATGCGGATGTTCGGCGAGCGGATCGCCTCGGAAACGCCCGAGCTGGACGCCGAAGGCGTGCGGATACGCTTCATCGGCCGCCGCGAGGGCGTCGGCGAGGAGCTGGTCGAGCGCATGGAGTGGGCCGAGCAGGCGACCGCCGGCAACGACCGAATCACCCTCTTCGTCGCCTTCAACTACGGCGGCAGGGCGGAGATCGTCGACGCGGCGCGAAGCTTCCAGGGGGACTCCGAGGAGGAGTTCCGCGACCACCTCTACGCGCCTGAGATGCACGACCCCGACCTCCTGATACGAACCAGCGGCGAGCAGCGGATCTCCAACTATCTGCTCTGGCAGTGCGCCTACTCGGAGCTGGTCTTCAGCGACGCGCTCTGGCCCGACTTCGACCGCGCCGCCTTCGAGGCCGCCCTCGGCGAGTACGAGACGCGGCAGCGCCGCTTCGGGGCCCGCTCGTGACCGTCGAACTGTTCGACGACGAGATGTTCGAGCCCGACCCGCCGCCGGCGCCGAAGCCGCCGCGCGAGCCGCGCAAGCGCGGGCTCAGCGGGGAGACCGCGAAGCGGGTGCTGGTGGCGCTGCCGTGGATCGTCTTCGCGATCGCGATCACCGTCCTCGGTGGCCCCGTCTTCGCGCTGGCGATGGTCGCAATAGGCGCCGCCTGCCTGCGTGAGTACCTGGCGATGACCGAGGGTGCGCGGCCGCTGGCGATCCCCGCCTACGTCGCCGTCGCCGGCCTCGTCGTCGCCGCCCACTTCGGCACCTCCTTCAACGTGCTGATGGTGCTGGCCGCCGCCTTCCCGCTGCTCTTCTTCTTCGGGACCAAAGTGCCCCAGCGCGGGGTCACGGTCTCGATCAGCGTCACCCTGCTGGGAATCGTCTGGATCGGCGTCCCGCTCGTCCACGCCGTCTTCCTGCGCGACCTGCCCGACCACGGCGCCGGCCTGCTGGTCGACGTCCTCGTCGGCACCTTCGTCGCCGACACCGCCGCCTACGCGACCGGGCGCATGTTCGGCAGCCACAAAGTCGCCCCCAACATCTCCCCGAACAAGACGATCGAGGGCCTGGTCGGCGGCTTCCTGATCGGCACCATGGCCTTCTGGTTCGCCGGCCTCTACCAGGACTGGCTCTCGGGCACCGACGCCCTGATCATCGGCGCCGCGGTGGCCGCGGTGGCGCCGATCGGCGACCTCTTCGAGTCGATGCTCAAGCGCGACCTCGGAACCAAGGACACCGGCACCCTGTTCGGCCCCCACGGCGGCATCCTCGACCGCCTCGACGCAGTCCTGTTCACGATCGTGGTCGGCTACTACCTCTCGGTCTGGCTCGTCTACTAAGAGGGACTAGCGAATCCCGCGGCGGTCAACTGGCCTGGGGGCGACCGCAGTGCGCCGCTTCCCGCATTGATCCGATCAGAGTGGGCAAATGTCGGAAGCGTGGAGGAATCACCCGCCGCGTTGGTTCTCCCGCAGAAGTCGTGGTTCCTTTTTCACCTCAGGGGTGAAAAAGGAACCACGCGATGCTCGGCCCGAGTACGGCAACTGCCGTATCCACAGCGATCGATTTCGTTTCTAGCGTTCCGCCTTATGAATCTGGGGGCCTTGCTCGCGAAGCGGGGCAAGCTGAGCGCGAAGCTGGCGATCATCTTCACCCCCAGTGGTGGTAGCGCCGCGACGACGACCAAGACGATCTTCTTCAAGGCGCCGAAGAAGAGCGGGAAATAGGGCTCAGGCGGCGCGGGCGCGCTCGATCGCCTCGGCGCGGCTGTGGACGCCAAGGCGGGTGTAGACGTGCTCGAGGTGCTTGCGGACGGTGGCGGGTGAGACGAAGAGCTCGCGGGCGATCTGCTCGACCCCGGCGCCGCCGGCAAGCAGGGCCAGCACCTCGGCCTGGCGGCTGGTGAGGCCGAGTGGGAGCAGGCGCTCGGGGGTGATCGCCGCCGACTCGTCGAGGATCAGCACGGTGGTGCCGCTGCCGGGCCGGGCGCAGATCGTGAGCCTGCCCGCCGCCGTCTCCGCGACCAGCGGCGCGCCGGCGCCGGCAGCCAGCCACTCGGCGATAGGGGCGGGGAGGATGGCGCCGCGGCGCTCCGGGAAGTAGCTGTCAAGCAGATTCAGGGCGGGGCCGCTGAGGTGGGCGATCGTGCCGTCGCCCTCGACCAGGGCGATTGAGCTGCCGCGCTCGGCCAGGCCCTGTTCCAGCGCCGCCAGCAACTCCACCGCGCGCTCGCGCTCCAGCACCCGGCCGTGGGCCTGGGCGAGGTGGGGGCGGAGGAGGTCGAGCATCGCCCGGTCGCGCTCGCTGAAGCTGCGGCGGTCGCGGTTCATCGCGATCCCGATCACGGCCCGGCCGCCCAGCCCGCAGGCGATCTGGTCCTCGGCCCCGATCTGCTTGTAGAGGCCCTCGTAGAGCTCGAGCGCGTGGAACTGCCGGGCGCTGAGGAAGTCGGAGATCTTGTAGGTCCCGCAGTCGCCGTTCAGCTGCACGCAGATCAGCGGGTGCTGGTGGGCGAGGCGGGGAAGTTCGAGGTTGACCGCGGGGGGAACCTGGTCCGGGTAGGTGAGGACCAGCGCCTCGCCGCCGGGGTCGACCTCGTTGTAGCCGACCAAGTCCGAGGGGAGGAGACGCTGCAGGCCGGGCAGGATGCCGTGGCGGAAGGCGTCGACGCTCTCGAACGAGTGCGCGTCGGCGATGAAATCGAGGGCCATCCGCAGGTCGGCGGCGGCAAGCGCTGGCATCTACCTCAGTTTAGAGCCGAATTCACGATCGATTTACGGTAGTTGCCGTATTCACGGACCCGCCCTTTGCGCATAGCCTTACATCTGCTTCCGTGACGTCAGGGGCTCGCATCCGCATCCGCTCGCTCGCCGCCGGTTTGGTGCTGGCGGTGGCGCTCTGCCTGCCCGCGGGCGCTTCGGCCGAGGGCTGGCTGCCGTTCAAGTTCGCTTCGCCGGAGAAAGTCGAAGCCACCCAGACCCAGGTTGGCGTCGACACCGCTGGCAACGTGACCGCGGTCTGGCGCAACGACCCGAACATCACCAGCGTCTTTGGCGTGCTGACGATCTCCTCGGCGGTGCTGCCGTTCGGGGCGAGCGAGTACGCGAAACCGCAGCCGCTCAACTCGACGGCCGGCTCCGGCAACCCGCGGATCGCCGTCCTCGCCAACGGCAACGCGGTAGTGGCCTGGGAGCGCAACAACGGCGGCGCTCCGAGCAAAGACATCATGGAGGGGGCGACCCGCACCTCCGGGACCTGGAGCGGGGTCACCGAACTCACCGACCCAGGTGACGGAACCGCCGACTACCTGACGATGGACATGCTTCCTAACGGGGAAGGACTCCTCGCCTGGCGCATCGGCGGCGATGAATACGACAAGGTGAAGCTCATCCAGGGCGGCAACTTCGCCGCCGGCATCGGCAAAACCTTCGAAACCTCGCCGTTCTCGAGCAACAACGAAGCCGACGTGGCGATCGCCCGGGACGCCAGCCGCCGCTACCTCGTCGGCCACAAGCAGGATCTCGGCAACACCCGCCTCAACCTCTTCACCTATGAAGGCTCCAGCTGGGACACCGGCGCCTTCATCGCGAATCCGACTTCCCGACCGCAGGTCGCGGTGGCGCCGAACGGGGAACCGGTCACCGCCTGGCTGGAGTCGAACGTGCTGAAGGTAAAGCGCGGCAGTAGCGAACCGGTAACCATCGCCACCCTGAGCGTGCCCTCGGACCTTGACCTCGTGGTTGGGCCGAAAACCGATGAGTTCCCGACCGGCATGGTCCTGGTCACCTGGAGCCACTTCGTCCAGGACCCGGAGGCACTGGCAGGGGCCTGCTGCGATCAGGCGCGGGCCGCGGTCGGCAACGGGGTGACGATGAGCGCGCCGATCGAGCTCTCCGACGAGAACGAGAGCATCGAGGACAGCCCCGCCACTCAGGCCCCCGCCGTGCAGGCCGCGATCGGCCCGGAAGGGACCGCCTACGCGGCCTGGACCCGCTTCGACGGCGGCTTCTTCATCCCGGAAGCCTCGGTGCGCCCAGCAGGTGCGAGCTTCCCCGCTGTCGCCGACCAGATCTCGGGCGGCGACGCTTACGTGACCGACCTCGTCGTCGCAGCCGACGGGCGCGCGGTCGTCGGCATCGAACACATCTTCGACGAAAACGACCAGCTCTACTTCCGGGCCGGGACGGCGGTCTACGAGCCGGGCCCGACGCCGCCGAAAAAAGATCCGGCCGGGCCTCCAGCCCCTCCAGCCCCACCGCCCCCTGACACGACGCCGCCGAAGCTGAAGGTCGGGCTCTCGCGCAACGTCTTCGCGCCGGGCGGCAAGCTGAATCAGATCGCGGTCAAAGACGGCGACCCGTCCTACGTGTGGAAATCGGTCCGCATCCCGCTCAAGTTCGGCACCCGGCTCCTGGTCAGCCTCGACGAGCCGGCGAGCCTGACGATCACGGTCGACAAGCTCGGCTGCCTGAAAGCGAAACCGGGGAACCCGACGCGCAACATCTCCGGCCAGTGCCTGCAGCACGACGATGGCGTGCAACGGCTGCGGACCAATGGCAAAGCCGGCGCCAACAAGTTCACCTACCTCGGCGACTGGGGCGGCGGCAAGGTCAAACCGGGGGCGCTGTACCAGTTCGAGGTGGTCGCCACCGACAAGTTCGGAAACGCCTCGAAGCCGCGCCGCGTGGGCTTCAGCCTCGACGGCAAGCAGAACGCCAACGGCTTCTAGCGCCCACGGCGCGGTGCTTGAGCGTCCCGTAAGACGCGCTCCGTATCCTCTGAAGAGCATGAAGAAGCTGCTGATCCTCGGTTCGACCGGGTCGATCGGGACGCAGGCGCTGGAAGTCGTCGCGCGCTCCGAGGAGCTCCAGGTCGTCGGACTCGCCGCCGGGCGCGGTTGGGAGACGACCGTGGAGCAGGCGCGGCAGCACGGCGTGCCGGCAATCGCCCTCGCCGACCCCGACGCCGCCGCCAGCGCCCGCGAGGCCTGGAGCGGCCGCGTGCTGAGCGGGGAGGAGGGCGTGCGCGAGCTGATCACGGCCACCGAGCCTGACCTGGTCCTCAACGCGATCGTCGGCGCCGCCGGGCTCGGCTCGACCGTGGTCGCGCTGACCGAGGGGATCGACGTCGCCCTCGCCAACAAGGAGAGCCTGGTCGTCGGCGGCGAGCTGGTGATGGCGCTCTCCGAGGCCACCGGCGCCCAGCTGCTGCCGGTCGACTCCGAGCACTCCGCCCTGCACCAGCTGATCGGCCGCGAGGCGCCGGGCACCGTGACCAAGCTCGTTCTCACCGCCTCCGGCGGCCCTTTCCGTGGCCGCGAGGACCTCGACGGGGTCAGCGTCGCCGATGCCCTCGCGCACCCGACCTGGGAGATGGGCGGACGGATCACTATCGACTCGGCGACGCTGATGAACAAGGGCTTCGAGGCGATCGAGGCCCACCACCTCTTCGCCGTGCCGTACGAGCGGATCGGGGTCGTCGTCCACCCGCAGTCGCTGATCCACTCGCTGATCCACCTCAACGACGGCTCCTCGCTGGCCCACCTCGGCTACCCGGACATGCGGGTGCCGATCTCCTACGCCCTGCACTACCCGGAGCGGATGGACGTCGACCTGCCCCAGCTCGACCTCGCCACGGTCGGCTCGCTGACCTTCGAGGCGCCCGACCTGGAGACGTTTGCCTGCCTGCGCCTGGCCCTGGAGGCCGGCGCGGCGGGGGGGACGGCGCCCTGCGTGCTGAACGCCGCCGACGAGGTCGCGGTCGCCGCCTTCCTCGGCGGCGAGATCCCCTTCACCGGGATCGCCGCCGTGATCGAGCGGGTGCTGGCGGAGATGCCGGCAGCGCCGGTGACCCACTTCGACGACCTCTTCGTCGCCGACGCCGAGGCCCGCCGCCGCAGCGAAGACCAGGTTCGGGGGTTGACTCCAGCATGAACTGGCTGCTGATCTTCCTCGGCTTCGCGCTGCTGATCATCCTGCACGAGGCCGGGCACTTCTTCGCCGCCAAGGCGACCGGGATGCGGGTCGAGAAGTTCTTCCTCTTCTTCGGGCCGAAGCTGTGGTCGGTCAAACGCGGGGAGACCGAGTACGGGGTGGCCGCGATCCCGCTCGGCGGCTACGTGAAAATCACCGGCATGAACCCGGAGGAGGAGATTCCTCCGGAGGTCGCCGAGCGCGCCTACTACCGCCAGCCGGTCTGGAAGCGGATCGTCGTGATCGGCGCCGGGCCCGCGGTCAACATCGTCCTCGCCTTCGCGATCATCTTCTTCGTCGTCCTCGCCAACGGCCAGCAGGACCCGATCCAGTCGGTTGGCGAAGTCAAGGCCGGAACGCCGGCGGCGCAGTCGCTGCAGCCCGGCGACCGGATCGTCTCCGTCGACGGCAAGTCATACCCCGGCCTCGACATCGAAGACCGGCTCGAACGCTTCCGCGAGGACATCGGCTCACACGAATGCGCCGGCAAGCAGGTCGACGGCTGCATCGCCGCGACGGCGGTGGAGCTGCGGGTCGTGCGCGACGGCGAAGCGCGGACGATCCTCGTCAAGCCCGAATACGACGGCGCCGCCAAACGCGCCCTGGTCGGCTTCTCCTATGACAGCCGCTCGGTCGACGTCGGCCCCGGCACCGCCGCCAGCGAAGCCGGCGACGCGGTCTGGAAAGTCGCCTCCGGCACCGTCACCGTCTTCAGCCGCCTGTTCGAAAAGGAAAAGCGCGAACAGGTCTCCGGGATCGTCGGCGTCAGCGACGTCGCCAACCAGACGATCGACGAAAGCGCCACCCGCTCACTGCTGCTACTGGCCCTGGTCAGCCTCTCGTTGGGCCTGATCAACCTGCTGCCGATCCTGCCGCTCGACGGCGGCCACATCTTCTGGAGCCTGGTCGAGAAACTGCGCGGCCGGCCCGTCTCCCTGCGGGTGATGGAAAAAGCCAGCATGATCGGCTTTGCGCTGGTGCTGATGCTGTTCGTGCTGGGCCTCTCGAATGATCTCGGCCGGCTCGGCGACAACGTCACGATGCGCTGACCGGGCGCGCTGCCCACCCAGATAACCTCTGCATATGGCTTCTAAAAGGCAAATCTTCGTAGGAAAAGTGCCGATCGGCGGCGGCGCCCCGGTCGCCGTGCAGACGATGACCAAGACCGAGACCGCCAACCTCGAGGCGACCATGGAGCAGATCCACAAGGTCGCCGAGGCCGGTGCCGACATCGTCCGCTGCGCGGTCCCGCGCGAGAAGGACGTGGAAGCGCTGAAGACGATCGTCAAGCGCTCGCCGATCCCGATCATCGCCGACATCCACTTCAACCACACGCTGGCGCTGAAAGCGATCGACGCCGGCGCCGACTGCATCCGCCTCAACCCGGGCAACATCGGCGGCCGCGACAAAGTCGCCGAGGTCGCCGAGAAGGCCAACGCCAAAGGCGTGCCGATGCGGATCGGGGTCAACTCCGGCTCGCTGCCCAAGCACCTGCACGAGCTTGAGCGCGAAGCCCCGGTCGAGGCCCTGGTCGCCGCCGCGATCGAGTTCACCGAACTGATGGAGAGCCTCGACTTCGAAAACTTCAAGATCTCGATCAAGTCGACCAACGTGCCCTACACGATCGCCGCCAACCGGCTGCTGGCCGAGAAGGTCCCGTATCCGCTGCACCTGGGGATCACCGAGGCCGGGACCAAATGGTCCGGCTCGCTGAAATCGGCGGTCGGCCTCGGCACTTTGCTGGCCGACGGAGTCGGGGACACGATCCGGATCAGCCTCTCGACCTTCCACGCCGAGGAGGAGGTCAAAGTCGCCTGGGAGATCCTCAAGGCGCTGCAGCTGCGCGAGAAAGGCCCGGTCCTGATCGCCTGCCCGACCTGCGGGCGCCTGCAGTTCGACATGGACTCGGTCGTGGCCGAAATCGAGCAGCGGCTGGAAGGCTACGAGGAGCCGGTCGAGGTGGCCGTGCTTGGCTGCGCCGTCAACGGGATCGGCGAGGCCAGCGCCGCCGACTTCGGGATCGCCGGCGCCAAGAACGAGGGGCTGATCTTCGCCGGCGGCAAACCGCTGCGCAAGGTGCCCCAGGAGACCCTGGTCGACACCCTCTTCGAAGAGATCGACAAGAGCCTCGGCCGCGAGGGCAAGGTCGAGTTCGACGAGCACGAGTCGCGCGAGGGGGCGGAGTGGCTGGCCAAGATCGAGGAGGAAAACGCCGACGAACTCACGCCCGAGAAGATCGCCCTGATGGAGAAGGAAGCGGTCGAAAAGGGCGAGTCCGACAAGGTCCTCTTGGACGAGCAGGCCTCGCCCACCGCCTCCCGCCGCTTCACCCGCGCCTGAGCCGCCCAGCGGACATCCGGGTAAGAACTACCCGCCCGGCGCTGGGGCTGACCGAAAAAGGTTCCTCTTCCGTTTAGGCTTGCGCCCGTGTCAGGGAAGCTCGCCCTCGTCTTCGCCGCAGCCGCGGCCTCCGTCGCGCTCGCGCTCGCACCGACCGCTGCCGTCGCGGCGACGCCCGAATACTTCCCGGCGCCGGAATCGCGCGGGATCAACACCGGCATCGTCGCCGACCCCGCGGGGAACGTCTGGTTCGCCGTCAACGCCGCCAACTTCTTCACCACTCCACCGGCACTGGCGCGACTGACGCCCGCGCAGGCGACCGCGGGCACCTCTAACGGCATCGTCTATTTCCCGACTCCGAATGCGGCCGGCGAAGGCTGCTGTTCCTTCTCGATGCGCGATGTTGCCTACGACCCCACGAAAGATCGAGTTTGGTTCACCCGCAGCATGGGCGTCTACGGCTACGGCAGCCCCGCATCGATGAGCGCCGGCACGACCAGCGGCCAGCAGGTGGCGCTGGTGCCCGGCGCCCCCGACCTCGGCGACATCGCGGTCGATTCGAGCGGCACCGCCTGGTTCACGGAGAAAAGCTCCAGCAACGTCGGCCCCGCCTATGCCGGCAACCGGATCGCCCACACGGATGGGTCGCTGGTAATTGGCGAGTACCCCGACCTCTGGCACCAGACTGGCGTCCCGGAGAAC
Organism: Solirubrobacterales bacterium; assembly: GCA_036265715.1. GTDB lineage: Bacteria > Actinomycetota > Thermoleophilia > Solirubrobacterales > 70-9 > VAYN01. The sequence goes on from DATAON010000039.1 coordinate 26,739, forward strand.
TCGACCCGGTACGACGCTAGACCGGCCGGAGTGACGATCGGCAAGAAAGACGGGCTCCCGTGGTTCGCCGAGTCGAACGCCGGCTTCCCTGGCTACCGATTGGCGCGGGCCACCGGCGGGCTCTACGAGGAGTACCAGGTGAAGCCCTGCGCGCCGGAACCGATGACCTGCTCTGGCTCCAACACCGGCACCGGCCCGCTCAGCGTCGCCAGCGACCTCGACGGGAACATCTGGTTCACCAACGTGCTGAAGAACAGCTTCGGCAAGTTCGACCCCCTCACCTCGACCTTCACCCAGTACAGCCTGCCGGCGATCGATCCGGATCTGGCCGGAGGCGAACCGAGGTCGATCCGGGTCGCGCCCGACGGCACGCTCTGGCTCGCCCAGTTCGGCTTCATCTCCTACCCGAAAGCGAACGCGATCGTCCGCATCGTGCCGACCGACCCGCCGACCGTGACCGTCTACAAACTCGGCACCGGCAAATCGCCGCTCTCGGTCGCGCCGGACACCAAAGGCAACGTCTGGTTCGCCGTCAACGGCGACACGACCGGTTACGTCGGCCGGCTCGCCGGGGTCGTCGGCGAAGGCCCGCCGCCACCTCCCCCCGGCGGCGGCACGGCGACGCCCGCCGCCGGGAAAGCCGTGGCCAAGGCAACCGGCACCGGGGTCGCCAAGGTCAACGACCCGGAGCTGCGCGCCAAGTCGCTGCGCCTGACCCAGATCTGCGTCGGTCCGCCGCAGGACGTCTGCAGCCTCGTCTACCTGCTCGACACGCACGAATACGTGACCGGGTTGCCGGGCACGAAACCTCGACTGGCCACCGCCAGCGCCAAGCGCAAGACCCGCCGGGTGGTCGTCGGCACCAAGACGGTCAGCCTCGCCGGCGGTGAGTCCGCGCAGGTGACGGTCAACCTCAACGCCAAGGGCAAGAAGATCCTCGAACGCGATGGGGTTCTCCGCCTCACCTTCCACGCCACGCAGAAGCTGGGCAAGGGCAAGACCAAGGTCCTGAAGACCAAGAAGCTGACGCTGCGCGCCCCGTAGCGGTAGCCGCACCCGATCTTCGCGTAGGTTTCTCGGCGTGAGCCGGCAGTCGCAGACCTTCCTCCCGACCCTCAAGGACGCTCCCGCCGACGCGGAGGCGATCTCGCACAAGCTGATGGTGCGGGCCGGGCTGATCCGGCAGCTGGGGGCGGGGCTGTGGACGTACCTGCCCGCGGGCTGGCGGGTCCACCGCAAGGTCGAAGCGATCCTGCGCGAGGAGATGGAAGCGATCGGCTGCCAGGAGATGCTGATGCCGGTGCTGCAGCCGGCCGACCCCTGGAAGGAGACCGGCCGCTACGCGATCGACGAGCTGTTCAAGCTCGAGGACCGCAAGGGCTCGCCGATGGTGCTGGCGATGACCCACGAGGAGGCGATCACCAGCCACGTCGCCCGCGAGGTCCGCTCCTACCGCGACCTGCCGCTGATGCTGTTCCACATGCAGACGAAGGAGCGCGACGAGCCGCGCCCGCGCGCCGGCGTCCTGCGCACCCGCGAGTTCGTGATGAAGGACGCCTACTCCTTCGACCGTGACGAGGAGGGGCTTGCGGCCTCCTACGAGGCCCAGGCCGGCGCCTACGCGAAGATCTTCGACCGCTGCGGGCTGCGCTGGCACAAGGTCGAGTCCGACGTCGGGATGATGGGCGGCTCCGGCGCCGACGAGTTCATGGCGCCCTGCCCGGCCGGCGAGAACGAGGTGGCGCTGGCGCCCGGCTACGCCGCCAACGTCGAGATCGCCTCGGCCTCGCCGCAGCCCGTCGAGCTGCCGCCGCCGCTGAACGCTCCCGAGGAGGTCGAGACGCCAGGGCTGACCAAGGTCGCAGAGGTGGCGGGCCACCTGGGGCTGCCCAGCGGCGCCTTCATCAAGACCCTGCCGATCGTTGTCGAGGGCCGTGGGATGGTCCTGGTCCTGCTGCGCGGGGACCATCGACTCAACGAGATCAAGCTGCGGAACGGGATGAGGTCCGACTTTCGTCCCGCCAGCGGGGAGGAGATCGAGCGCGAGCTCGGTCCCATCGGCTATCTCGGTCCGGTCGGCAGCGGCCTGCCGATCATC
>DATAON010000040.1:0-4140 GCA_036265715.1 Solirubrobacterales bacterium
CCGAGGTCCTGCTCGTCGCCCGCACGCCCGAGAAGCTCGAGGAGACGAAGGCCGAGATCGAGGACGCCGGCGGCACCGCCTACATCCACCAATGCGACCTCTCGGACATCGATGACGTCGAGCGCATGGCGAAGGAGGTGCTCGACCAGCACGAACGGGTCGACGTCCTCGTCAACAACGCCGGCCGCTCGATTCGCCGCTCTGTCGAGCTCTCCTACGAGCGCTTCCACGACTTCGAGCGGACCATGCAGCTCAACTACTTCGGCGCCCTCCGCCTGATCCTCAGCCTGCTGCCGGCGATGCGGAAGCGCACCAAGGGCCGGAAGGGCGGCCACATCATCAACGTCAGCTCGATCGGGGTGCAGACGAACACCCCTCGGTTCTCGGCGTACGTCGCATCCAAGGCCGCGCTCGACGCGTGGTCGCGCTGTGTCGCCTCGGAGGTCGTCGACGACGGGGTCAACATCACCACCATCCACATGCCGCTGGTGCGGACGCCGATGATCGCCCCGACCAAGATGTACGACGCCTTCCCGACGATCACGCCCGATCAGGCCGCCGAGATGATCACGAACGCGATGATCACGAAGCCGAAGAAGGTCGCGACCCGCCTCGGCAACTTCGGCGAGCTGCTCTACGCGGTGGCGCCGAAGGCCAACGACAAAATCCTCAACACCGCCTACAAACTCTTCCCCGACTCCCAGGCCGCCAAAGGCAAAGAGAGCGAGGCGCGCGACAAGCCGCCGACCACCGAGGCGGTCGCTTTCGCGCACCTGATGAAAGGCGTTCACTGGTAGGTGCTCCGGCCGGCGGGTCCTGTCGCCGGGGTGGGGCCTCGTTGGCCCTTCGCACTTCTTCGGGCAGGGGGTCGGTACCGGGCAAAGGGCTGAAGTCTCGCCCTCAGAAGTCTCCGGGCTGCACGAGACCCCACCCCGGCGCCACCCGCCGGAGGAGCGCCACCAAGAGGACGCTTTGCTCGGGCCGGGGCAAGCGACCGCCCGTGGTCGTGGGATGGACGAGGGACGCTGGGCAACTCGTGGTTCCTTTTGGTCCTCCTGGGTGCATAAGGAACCACGGGATTGCGTATAGCGTGGGGTGATGGCTGAGCGGAGGCTCAAGCATTGGGGGTGGGGGTACGAGGACCAGACGCCGACGGCGACGCAGATGCGCGAGGCCGCGGAAGGGATTCGCGAGCGCTTCGGCTTCGGGGGTGAGGTCGAGAGGCCGGTGCCGCTGGATCAGGTCGAGCTGCGCAAGCCGCGGCTGAAGCGGCCGGACGCCTTCGGGGACCTGTTCAGCGACGACCGCTACGAGCGCGTCTCACACGCGCTCGGCAAGGCCTACCGCGACGTCGTCCGCGGCTTCCGCGGCGAGTTCGAGAACCCGCCGGACCTGGTCGCCTTTCCGCGCGGGGAGGCGGAGATCGAGACGGTGCTGAGCTGGGCCGAGGCCGAGGGCGCGGCGGTGATCCCGTTCGGCGGCGGCACCAGCGTCTGCGGTGGCGTCGAGGCACGGCTGGGCGAGCGGCCGGTGGTGACGATGGACCTGCGCCGGCTCGACCGCGTGCTCGAGGTCGACCCCGCCTCGCTGGCGGCGCGGATCCAGGCCGGCGCGACCGGGCCGCGGCTGGAGGAGCAGCTGCGGGGGCACGGCCTCACCCTGCGCCACTTCCCGCAATCCTTTGAGTACGCGACCCTCGGCGGCTGGATCGCCACCCGCGCCGGCGGCCATTTCGCGACTCTGCTGACCCACATCGACGACCTGGTCGAGTCGGTGCGGGCGATCACGCCGCGCGGGACCTGGGAGAGCCGGCGGCTGCCCGGCTCCGGGGCCGGTCCCTCGCCGGACCGGATGCTGGTCGGCTCGGAGGGGATCCTGGGGGCGATCTCCGAGGCCTGGGTGCGGGTGCGCCCGCGGCCTGAGTTCAAGGCCTCGGCCGGGGTCGAGTTCGACGACTTCCTCGCCGCCGCCGGCGCCATCCGCGAGATCGCCCAGTCGGGGCTGCACCCGGCCAACTGTCGCCTGCTCGACGCCTCCGAGGCGGAGTTGACCGGCGCCGGGAGCGGCAAGTCGAATCTGCTGATCCTCGGCTTCGAGTCCGCCGGGCTGCCGGTCGACGCTCCGATGGCGGCAGCCCTGGGGATCGCCCGTGCGCACGGAGGCGTGCCCGGCGAGGTGCGCAGCCAGAAGGCCGGCGAGGGTGAGGGCGAGGACGCGGTCGGGGCCTGGCGCGGCGCCTTCCTGCTGGCGCCCTACCTGCGCGACACCTTCGTTGCCTGCGGGGTCCTCTCGGAGACCTTCGAGACGGCGATCACCTGGGACCGGCTGGAGGAGTTCCATGCCGACGTGATGGAGACGACGCGGGCGGCGGTGGCCGCGGTCTCCGGCGTGCCCCGCGAGGGACCCGGGGCACCGCGGGTCAGCTGCCGCTTCACCCACGTCTACCCCGACGGCGCCGCTCCCTACTTCACGGTCCTGGCGCCGGCGATCCGCGGCGGCGAGGTCGAGCAGTGGGACGAGATCAAGGCGGCGGTCTCCGAGGCGCTGATCGCCGGCGGCGGCACGATCACCCACCACCACGCGGTCGGCCGCGACCACCGGCCCTGGTATGACCGCCAGCGCCCAGCGCCCTTCGCCGCCGCCCTGCGCGCGGCCAAGGCCGAGCTCGACCCGGCGGGGATGCTCAACCCCGGCGTCCTGATTGATCCCTGACGAAGACGTCACAAAGTCGGCACCCGCCCGCCTTGTTCGGTTGCAGACAAAACCTTACGGTGGCAAGATGGAAACGATGCGGGAAGCATGGACCGATGAGCGGCTCGACGACCTCAACTCCAAGGTCGACCACGGCTTCGACCGGGTCGAGACCGAGATCCGCTCTCAGCGCCATGAATTCAAGTCCGACATCGCCGCCCTGCGGGCAGAAATGAACGCCCGCTTCGACCAGGCAAAGCGCGACGCCAACGCCCAGGCAGCCGAGGTGAACGCCAGGTTCGACCAGCTGAACGTGGAGGCCTCCGCTCGGGCAGCCGAGGTGAATGCCAGGTTCGACCACGTGAACGTGGAGGCCACCGCTCGGGCAGCCGACGTGAGTGCCAGGTTCGATCAGCTGAGCGTGGCGGCCTCCGCCCGAGAAGCCGAGGTGAGTGCCAGGCTCGACCAGCTGAACGCGGCGGCCACCGCTCGGGCAGCCGACGTCAACGCCAGGTTCGACAGCACCGCCGTCGACGTTAACGCCAGGTTCGACAGCACCGCCGTCGACGTCAATGCCCGATTCGACAGGGTCGACGCCCGGTTCGACAAGGTTGACGAGCGCTTTGCACACGTCGAGGCCCGTTTCGATGCTCTGAACGCCCGCTTCGACTCGCTGAACCGGACGCTGCTGGGCTTCGCGGTCGCGGTGATCTTCATCCTCCTCACCGGCAAGCTGGGCCCCTTCTAGTCGCGCTTCGTTGCGAGCGTTTTCGCCCGCGACGGGCGCCTGTCAGGGGGGTTGACGGCCGCCGCAGGTACCCTTTCGCGGCCTCTCAGATGGAAACGATCACCTCCGAACAGCCAACGGTGCCCGCCGAGCCCGTCCACGGAAACGTCGACGCCGACGGCAACGTCGTCCCCCGGCGCTCGCCGCTGCGCGCGGCGATCAAGACGGGGCGGCCGAAGGAGTGGATCAAAAACGTCTTCGTCTTCGCCGGCCTGCTCTTCTCCGGCAAGTTCAACCAACCGCACGACGTCCTCCTCTCGGTCCTCACCTTCGCCTCCTTCTGCCTGATCTCCAGCGCCGGCTACTTCGTCAACGACCTGATCGACGTCGAGCTCGACCGCAAGCACCCGAAGAAGCGCTTCCGCCCGCTCGCCGCCCGCGAGCTCTCCGAGAGCATCGCCAAGGCGATCGCCCCGGTCCTCGCGGCCATCGCGATCGCCATCGCCTTCGCCGTCAACTGGCAGGTCGGGCTGATGGTGGTCGGCTACGGCGTCGCCCAGATGGCTTACAGCCTCGGCCTCAAGCAGATCGTGATCATCGATGTGATGACGCTGGCGGGCCTCTTCGTGCTCCGCGTCGCCGCCGGCGCCAGCGCCGTCGACGCCCACGCCTCGGAGTGGCTGCTCCTCTGCACCGGCTTCCTGGCCGCTTTCCTCGGCTTC
>DATAON010000041.1:0-12506 GCA_036265715.1 Solirubrobacterales bacterium
AGGACCCGCCTGCGCAACAGCTGTGGAGGCTTGGCGGGTCCTACCCGACCTCCACGCCAGAGCCCGCGCCAGTGCCCCGGTGTCGAAGGCCGCAGTTTGCGGTTAGAGCTGGGGGAGGCGACCTGGGGCGTCGCTAGAGTCGAGGCGGTGAGCGAACTCGACTTAGACGGCGAGATCGTGGCCGAGGAAGTGGTCGAGCCGCGCGAGGCCACCGAGCCGGTGCGGGCGCTGCCGGCGCCCTACGAGGAGCCTTCCCTGCCGGTCCTGCGGGCCGACGTCCGCACCGCCGCGATCGCCGCTGCCGGCGGCGTCCTCGCCGGTGCCGCCACCGTCGCCGCCGTCCGCGCCGTCGCCGCCGTCGGCTCCAAGCCGCGCTCCGGGCGCCGGGTCGGCCGCCGCCGCGCCGAGCGCCCCAACATCGTCGCCAGCCGCTCCTTCCTCGTCGACGTCCACCTGCTCGGGCGCTAGCCCGTGGAAGTCGAAGTCCGGCCCTCCTCGCCGTTCCGGCTGGGGCGGGGGAGCTCCGACGGGACGCTGCGGATCCGCCAGCGGATCGCCACCCGCCTACTGGCGGTCGAAGGCAGCCCGGTGCTGGTGCGGGCCTGGGAACCGGGGCCGGGGCGCTTGAAGCTACGGGCGGAGGCGCTCGACCCGGAGGCTGTGACGCAGCCGCTGCCCGTCGCCGACCCGCGGCCCGCCGGGCGCGCCCAACTGGGTCTGGCGATCGAGCGGATGCGCTTCGCGCTCGCGGTCGACGATGACCTCGACGAGTTTCACCGCCGCTTCCGCGACGACCCGCTGCTGCGGCCGCTGATCCGGCGGATGCCGAGCTACCGGCCGCTGCGCAAGCCGTGGCCCTGGGAAGCGCTGGCGACGGCCGTGGTCGGGCAGCTGATCGAGGCCGATCGCGCGGCCCAGATCGAGCGCCGCATCGCCGGCCGCTGGGGACCGCGGCTGGGGGAGGGGCGGGCGGCGCTGCGCGACGTCCCGACCGCGGCGACGATCGCCGGCCGCGGCCCGGCCGAACTCGCCTCGATGGACCTGGCGCCGGTCCGTGCCGCCGCCCTGCGCCGGGTCGCGCTCGAGGTCTCGCGCGGGCGCTGCGCCATCGACGACCCCGCCGCCGACCGCTGCCTGCTGGCGATCTCCCAGATCGGGCCCTGGACGATCCAGTGCCTGGGCCTGTTCGGCCGCGGCGAAATGGACTCGCTGCCGGCCGGCGACCTCGGCTACATCAAGCTGGTCGGCCGCCTCGCCGGGCTCGGCCGGCGCGCCACCGTCCCCGAGGTCGAAGAGTTCTACGCGCCGTACGAGCCCTACCGCGGCCTGGTCGGGGCGCTGACCCTCTCCGGGCTGCACCGCCTGGTCAGCCAGGGCCCGCCGATGCGCCTGGCGGCCGCCTGAGCGCCTAAAGCTTGCCGACGCTCTCCAGGTAGCCGTCGAGCGCCTTTGCCTTCTGGGTGTCCTCGTAGACCTCGTAGTCGCGCAGCAGCCCCCAGGAGATGTGCCCCCAGATCACGTAGCGGTTCTCGTAGACCCGCTCGCCGCCCGCTGCGTCGAGGTGGTCGCGGCCGCGGACGCAGAGCGTCTGCCGCCAGGGCCAGCCCTTGAGGACCACCTCGTCGGGGTAGATCACGATGCCGGCGTCGGCGAAGCGCCGCAGCCACGGCTCCAGCTTCTCCTTGCCTTCGATCTCGCCCGCCCAGGAGCTGTCGCCGGGGAACCTGAACTTGACGTCCTCGGCGTCCATCTTCAGCGTCGGCGCGATGTCGCCGGCGCTGGCCTTCGCCATGTTGCGGGCGATCATCCTCTTCGCAAGCCACGACAGCATTGACCCCACCTCCGTCGGTCGTTGGTGGGGGAGAGGCTAGTCCTCTCGCGAGCAGCTAGCCGGCGATCCGGCGCAGCTCGGCCGGGCCCAGCAGGGCCATTAGGGTCGAGCCGTCGACGATCGCGAGGCCGCCCTTGCGCATCTTCACCCGGGCTCCGGTCAGCCGCGCCACCTCGTCGGAGAAGTCGGGCTCGTGGCCGACCAGGAGGACGTCGCCGCGGCCGGCGGCGAGGGAGAGCGAGTCGAAGGCACCGCCGCCCAGCTCGCGCGCGGTCTCGGGCTCGATCCCGAGCGCCTCGCAGGCGAGGCCGGCGGTTTCGGCGGCGCGGCGCTTAGGACTCGTGAGGCAGCTGCCGATAGACAGATCGAGGGCGGCAAGTGCCCGGCCCGCGTCGCGCGCCTGGCGCTCGCCCTTCGAAGTGAGGCGACGAGCAGAGTCGTCGCCGTTTCCGTCCTCCGCGTTTCCGTGTCTGAGCAGGTAAATCATGAGCGAATGGTTTGTCAATCATGTCGGACGGCTAGCATCGCCTCGAATGCCGACCTCCTTTGGCCGACGTTTCCTATTGCTCGCGCTCGCTCTGGTGGCCCTCCTGGTCGCCCCGGTCGCGGCCACCCCTGCCGGAAAGATCGTCGTCTTCGGCTCGCCCTCCGGCTCTCACCTGACCCTCAGCACGAAGGGCGAGAAGGTGATCGTCAGCGGCGGCATGGCCGCCGCCCACCCGCGTGGCTGCTGGCTCGCCCCGAGTCGGATGAGGGCGGTCTGCCCGACCGCCAACGCCAGCTCGATCGCGGTCGTGATGGGTGACGGCGGCGACTTCGTCGAGGTCGCCGACCCGCTGCCCCTCTCGCTCACCGCATACCTGGGCGACGGCTCGGACAAATTCATCGGCAACAACGAGCGCGACACCTGTTACTCAGAAGGCGCGCGGCGCAACCGCTGCATCGGCCGCGGCGGCGATGACATCTGCATCACCGGCATGCGCAACAGCGACTGCGTCGGCGGCGCCGGCAACGACTACTGCCGCCACTACAACGGCAGCGACGGATGCTGGGGCGGCCCCGGCAACGACGTCTGCGTCATGGGCCCAGGCCAGGACGGCTGCCACGGCGACGCCGGCAACGACCGCCTCTACGGCGGCCGCAGCCCCGACCAGCTCTACGGCGGCACCGGCTGGGACTACTGCGACGGCCAAGAGGGCTGGGGCAAGTCACACAGCTGCGACGCCGGCCCCAGACGCTAGCCCGCGCCCATCCGCCGGGGCGGCCGAAAGTCGTGGTTCCTTTCGGACCTATACGGAGACTAAGGAACCACGGGATGCTCGAGCGCTGACTCGTTCGGGTGGCGCTCGGAGGTCCCCGCCAGCGTCATGTCGGCAATGGGGAAGGTGGCGACGGGTGGCGGCAGTCTCACAAGCGCGAGCGGTCGCGTCCGAGCGTGAAGAGCGGCAGCGGGGTGACGGGGAGCAGGTAGAGGATCGCCAGCACTCCGTAGACGCGATCGCCGACATCGGTGCCGGCCCCGATTTCCAGCGTGCCGCTGCGAGCCCAGGCGAGGAAGCAGAGAGATCTGGCCGCAGGCGACCGCGACGACTATCGCCACGCCCGCAAGCTTCCAATCGCCGCCACCGAAGAAGAGGAAGCCTTCTTCGTCCCAGAGTTGCCTCGTGAGGATTGACGAAGGCGAGGACGGCAATCGCCGTGGTTCTCAGCCGCAGCCGGTGTTGTTGCCGCAGCTGCTGCAGGTGTAGCAACTGCCAGTCCGCTGCATCATGCCGCCGCACTGCTCGCAGGCCGGGCCGAGGTCGAGGCCCTGCATCTTCGCCGGCACCACCGGGGGGCTGTCGGTCATCGCCGAAGCGGCCGCGACCGTGGTCCCCGGCTTGATCGTGGCGCCGCCGTTGCCGTTGCCCGGCTTGGCGTGGCCGTTGGCGGGGCCGGCCGTGTCGCTGCTCAGGCCGATGCTCATCTGCGTGGTCTCCGCTTCCTTCTTGTTGCGGACCTCCTGGGTCATGATCCCCAGTTCCTCCAGCGCTTCGGTGTCCTCGATGAAGCGGCTGGCGACCCAGCGCATGATGTAGTCGGGCAGCGATTTGGCGAAGGGGATCTCCGGGTTGCCGGTCATGCCCTCCGGCTCGAAGCGCATGTAGCTGAACTTGCGCACGAAGGTCTCCAGCGGCACGCCGTACTGGAGGCCGAGCGAGATCGAAGTGGCGAAGGCGTTGAGCAGCCCGCGCATCGTCGATCCCTCCTTGCCGATGTCGGTGAGGAAGATCTCGCCGACCGTGCCGTCGTCGTACTTGCCGGCGGTGATGTAGCCCTCGTGGCCGGCGATCGAGAACTTGTGGGTGATCGATTCGCGCTCGCGCGGCATCTTCTTGCGCACCGGCTGCGCCATCACGACCTCCGCCTCGGCCTGCTTCTCGTCCTGGGCGTCGGTGCGCAGCGCCTGCGCGGTCTTCGAGCCGTCGCGGTAGATCGCCAGCGCCTTGAGGCCGCCGTTCCAGCCGCGGGTGTAGGCGTCGGCTATGTCCTCGACGGTCGCCGTCTGCGGCAGGTTGACCGTCTTCGAGATCGCCCCGGAGATGAACGGCTGGGTCGCCGCCATCATGTCGATGTGGCCGGTGTGGGAGATCGCCCGCTCGCCGACCGCGACGTCGAACACCGGCAGGTGCTCGTCCTTCAGCCCGGGGGCGCCGACGATCGTGTTCTTCTCGGCGATGTGGGCGTTGATCTGGTCGATCTCCGCCTCCGAGTAGCCCATCGCGTCGAGCGCCATCGGCACCGATTTGTTGACGATCGTCATCGAGCCGCCGCCGACCAGCTCCTTGAACTTGACCAGCGAGAAGTCGGGCTCGATCCCGGTCGTGTCGCAGTCCATCAGGAAGCTGATCGTCCCGGTCGGAGCCAGCACCGTTGCCTGCGCGTTACGGTAGCCATGCTCGTCGCCGAGCTCGACCGCTTCGTCCCAGGCCCGCTGCGCGGCCTCCAGCAGCTCGCCTTTGATCCCGGTCCCGTCGACGTCGTAGGCGGCGTCGCGGTGCATCCGCATGACCCCGTTGTGGGGCTCCCGGTTCTTCGCGTACTCGTCGTAGGGCCCGGTCGCGCCGGCGGCGATCAGCGCCGACTGGCGGTAGGCGCGGCCGGTCATCAGCGCCGTGATCGCGGCGGCGACGTTGCGGCCCTCGTCGGAGTCGTAGGGGAGGCCGTCCGACATCAGCAGGGCGCCGAGGTTGGCGTAGCCGAGGCCGAGCTGGCGGAAGGCGAAGGCGTTGGCGGTGATCTCCTCGGTCGGGTAGCTGGAGAAGCCGACGACGATCTCCTGGGCAAGGAAGACGATGTCGACCGCATGCTCGAACTCAGCCGTGTCGAAGCTGCCGTCCTCGCGGCGGAACTTCATCAGGTTGAGTGAGGCGAGGTTGCAGGCCGAGTCGTCGACGTGCATGTACTCAGAGCAAGGGTTGGAGGCGTTGATCCGGCCCGACTCCGGGCAGGTGTGCCAGCGGTTGATGATCGTGTCGTACTGGATCCCGGGGTCGGCGCAGCGCCAGGCGGCGTCGGCGATCTGATTCATCAGCTCGCGCGCGTCGAGGGTCTTCACCGACTCGCCGGTGGTGCGGGCGGTCAGGTCCCAGTCCTCGCCGGCCTCGACCGCCTCCATGAAGGCGTCGCTGACCCGAACCGAGTTGTTGGCGTTCTGGTACTGGATCGAGGTGAAGCCCTCGCCGTCGATCGACATGTCGAAGCCGGCCTCGCGCAGCGCTTCGGCCTTCTTCTCCTCGTCGGCCTTGCACCAGATGAAATGCTCAATGTCCGGATGGTCGACGTCCAGCACGACCATCTTCGCCGCCCGCCGCGTCTTGCCGCCGGACTTGATCGTCCCGGCCCAGGCGTCGGCGCCGCGCATGAAGGAGACGGGGCCACTGGCGGTGCCGCCCTTCTGCAGCGGCTCCATCGAGCCGCGGATGTTGGAGAGGTTGATGCCGGAGCCGGAGCCGCCGCGGAAGATGTTGCCCTCCTTGGTGTTCCAGCCGAGGATCGACTCCATCGTGTCCTCGACGCTGAGGATGAAGCAGGCCGAGCACTGCGGCTTCTCCTCGAAGCCGACGTTGAACCAGACCGGCGAGTTGAAGGCCGCCTTCTGGTTGAGCAGGATCGAGGTCAGCTCCATCTCGAAGGCGTCGGCGTCGTCCTCGGAGGCGAAGTAGCCGCCTTCCCGGCCCCAGTTGGAGATCGTGCCGGCGACGCGGCCGATCATCTGTTTGACCGAGCTCTCGCGCTCGGGGCTGCCGAGCTGCCCGCGGAAGTACTTCTGGGCGACGATGTTGGTCGCGTTCTGGGACCAGCTCTTGGGGAACTCGACCCCGCGCTGCTCGAAGGCCGGGCTCTCCGGATTCCCGATCACGGCATCCCGGATCTCCCACTCGATCTGGTCGAAAGGATGGACTCCGGCCTTCGAGAACTTGCGTTCGATAGCCAGCCCCTGAAGAGAGTCAGTTCCAAGTTTCTCTGCAGTTTTAGCCATCGTTGTCCGCCCTCTTTTTTGTTCTTTGTGGGCTAGTGATGCTCTCACCGCTCGTCGGATGCCAAAACGCCCGCCGAAACCTCGCTCTTTCGGCTATCTGGAAAAGGCGCCTGGGAAAAACACGAGACACGCTGATTTTGAGGCCAAGCCGTTTCCGAATTTTGGCGCATTCAATCGCCCGGTACTCGGATCTACCCAAAACCCTCAAGAAATAGCGACGATGATGGGCGACAAAACAGGCTCGCCGCCCCGAAATAGTCGGGCCCGCGCCACTGCGTTCGATCACGCGCTGGAGGCCCAAATAGGTCCTAGGGAGCCTCATTTGCACTCGCGGAGAAATGATCGGGCGTCCCCCGAGTACCCTTTGTCGATGGTGGATGAGCTGCGCAAAAGCGCCGAGCGGATGGGGGAGAAGGCCACGGCGGCCCGCGACGCGATGGGCGATCGCGCCACCGCCGCCAAAGACGCGGTTGGAGAGCGCGCGACAGCCGCCAAGGAGGCGACGGCCGACGCGATCGCCGCGGTCAAGCCGAAGCTGCGCGGCAGCTCCCACAAGTGGGCGTTCTTCGTCTCGCTGGTCCTCGGCGTCGTCCTGATCCTGGTCGCGAAGACGCCGAAGGCGACCCTGGCGGTGGCGATCTACGCGGTCAGCCTCTCGGCCCTGTTCGGCACCTCGGCGCTCTACCACGGGGTCAACTGGACGCGGCCGCAGGTGCGGATGTGGATGCGGCGGCTCGACCACTCGATGATCTTCTTCCTCATCGCCGGCACCTACACGCCGTTCGCCCTGCTGGTTCTCAACGGCACCCTCGGGATGGCGATCCTGGTCGTCGTCTGGATGGGCGCGATCGCCGGCGCGATCGTGGAGACGATCTGGATCGACCACCCGAAATGGGTCTCGGCCCTGATCTACATGTCGCTCGGCTGGGTCGCGGTCGTCGCCTTCCCCGACCTCTGGTCCTCGCTGGGGGTGGGTGGGGCAATGCTGGTCGTCGCCGGGGGGTTGCTCTACACGGCGGGCGCGGTCGTCTACGCCACCCAGCGCCCGGATCCGAGCCCGAGGGTCTTCGGCTACCACGAGGTCTTCCACCTGCTGGTGATCGCCGCCGCCGTCGCCCACTTCTCCGCCATCGCCTTCTTCGCCCTCCCCCAAGCCTGATCGGATCCCCCAAATGCCAAGGTCCCTCGCGCTCGCCCTCGTCTCCCTCGCGTTGCTGCTCGCTGCGCCCGCGCTTGCCCAGGCCTCCTGGGGCTCAATCGCGATCAACCCGGAAACGGGCAAGAAGGGGATCGCCAGCGGCAGGGCGACCGCGCAGGACGCCAAGGACGCGGCCAAGAACCGCTGCGGCGACCCGCACTGCAAGTCGGCGCTGTGGGTCTTCAACGGCTGGGGCGCCGTCGTCCAGAAGAAGAACGGCGTCTACATCTCCGCCCTCGGCACGACCAAGGCCAAGGCCTTCGCCAACGCGCGCAAACGGGCGGGCGAAAACAGCGCCCGCACCGTCGCCTCGGTCTTCAGCGGCCTCAGCTAAGCCGCGACCGCCAGCTCCTCGACTTCGGAGACCAGCTCGGCCAACAGCTCGCCGAGCTGTTGGGACTGCTCGGGGCTGAGCTCGAGCCGACCGTCTTTGTATTGGTCGGCCGCGCGGGAGACCGGCAGCTCGGTCTCCACCACGCGGCCGCCGAGGGCGCCGAGCACCTTGCGCGCCTCGGCCTGCGCCCAGACCGCTCCGAACATCCCGGTCGAGGCGCCGATCGCGGCCGCCGGCTTGCCCCGCAGGGCGCTTTCGCCGGCCGGACGTGAGATCCAGTCGAGCGCGTTCTTCAGCTGGCCGGGAAGCGAGTGGTTGTACTCCGGGGTGGCGAGAAGGACGGCGTCGGCGGAGCGGACCGCCTCACGCAGCTCCTCGACCACGGCGGGCGTGCCGTCCGCTTCGAGGTCGGCGTCGTAGGGAGGGATCTCCCGCAGCCGCTCGTACTCGACCAGCTCCGCCCCAGCGGGCAGCCGCTCAGCGGCTGCCCGCAGCAGGGCGCTGTTGAGCGAGTCCCGGCGCAGGCTTCCGGATATGCCCAGGACCCGCATGGTTACTCGGCCTCCGGGACGAACTGCAGCTCGACGTTGATCGCCACCTCGTACTCGAGCGCCTTGCCGCCGCTGGGCAGGTCGGCGTTCCAGTTGAGCCCGAACTCGCGGCGGTCGATCCCGGCCTCGACCGAGAGGCCGATCCGCTCGCGACCGTCGAGGTAAGCGCCGACCTGGCCGAACTTGCCGACCGCGTTGACCTCGTGGGTCTGGCCGCGGATCTCGAGCTCGCCGGAGAGGCGGACCTTGCCCTCGTCGTCGACGACCAGCTCGGTCGAGCTGAACTTCAGCCGTGGGTGCTGCTCGGTGTCGAAGAACTCGGGGCTGAGGAGGTGGCCCTTGAACTGCTCCTCCTCGATGTCGATGCTGGCGGCCTCGACGGAGCCCACGAGCTTCGGGGCCTCGCCGCCGGTGAGGGACGCGTCGAACTGCTTGAAGCCGCTGCGGAAGGTCGCGACCCCGCTGTGGGTGATCCCGAATTGGATCGAGGAGTGGACCGGGTCGAGGGTCCAGGTCCCGGCGGGGACCTGCTGGTTGAGGGTCTCGGTGCTCATCTCTGCTGCCTTTCCTTGAAGTTGCTTGGGTGAAGGTTGCTGCTGAAATAATTGAGGCAGAAACAATCGTAGCAGAAATGATTTTCACGTCAACTATTGTCCCGGCAACGTTCATCTGCGATGATCTGGAGGCGATGAGTGAGCAAACGACCCCCACCACGACCGCGACGCTGCCCGGCGAATGCCCGGCGAACACGCCCCACGGCGAAGCCTGGGGCTCGCTCGCCCGCACCCACGCGGCGATCTCCCAGCGCCTGGGGGACGCGCTCGCCCAGGGCGATTTCCCACCGCTGCCCTGGTATGAGGTGCTCGCCACCGTCGCCGAGGCGCCTGAGCAGCGGATGCGGATGGGGGACCTCGCCGAGGCCCTGGTAATCACCCGCGGCGGCCTGACCAAGCTCGTCGACCGGCTCGTCAAAGCCGGCCTGCTGGAGCGGACCTACCAGGAGACGGACCGCCGGGTCAGCTACGCGACCCTGCTGCCGGCCGGGATCAGCCTGCTGACCGAAATGCGGCCGGTGATCGTCGGCGAGCTAGACCTCGCCTTCTCGGCCAACCTCAGCGTCGAGGAAGCCAACGAGCTGCGCTCGACCCTCGACGGCCTCCGTGCCGACGCCTGCCGCGGCGTCAACTAGGGCGACGAACTTCGTGAGGTCGCAGTTGGCCGCGCTATGCGCGGCTTAGAGCGACCTCACGGTTCTCGGGACTAAGCCAGCGCCGCCGCGGCCCGCTCTTTGGCGGACTCGATGATCGCCAGTACGGCGCTCTCGTCGCCGGCTCGGATCAGCTCGATCGGGTCGGGATCGCCGTTGACGATGCCCTCGAAGAAGTCTTTGCGGTCGTTGTAGGTCGGCAGCGTGCCCTTGGCCCAGCCGCGGGCGTCGTTCAGCATCACCGCCAGGCGCGCGTACTCGTCGCCGAAGAGGTCGGAGATCTCGCGCTTCATCCGCTTCGCCAGGGCCGGTGAGGCGCCCGCGGTGGAGATCGCGATCGCCAGCGCCCCGGTGCGGACGATCGCCGGCAGGATGAAGTTGCACAGCGGCGGCACGTCGACGATGTTGACCAGCATCGCCCGCTTCTCGGCGTCGTTGAAGACGCCGATGTTGACCTCGCTGTCGTCGGTCGCGGCGATCACCATGAAGGCGCCCTCGAGGTCCCTGGCGCCGCCGTAGGGACGGCGCTCCCAGGCGATCGAGCCCTCGGCCGCCAGCGCTTCCAGCTCCGGGTGGGCGGTCGGCGCGATCAGGGTGACGTCACCGCTGCAGGCGAGCAGCCCCTCGACCTTCTCGAGGCCGATGTCGCCGCCGCCGATCACCAGGCAGCGCCGCCCGGTCAGTTTCAGGCAGGCGATGTAGAACGGCGTCTCCAGCATGTCGCGCACGCAGGTCTGGTCGCAGATCCCTTTGCGGAACTGGCAGACGCACTCCTTGCCGGCGTAGGCCTGGGCTGGCATCGCTGTGAAGGTTAGTGATCGACGACTACATGGAGTCGAGGGTCAGCCGCAGGCCGTCCTCGAGGCTGGTCTGTGGCCGCCAGCCGAGCTCGCGCTCGGCCAGGCCCGCGTCGAGTGAGATCCGCTGCACCTCGCCAGCCCGCGGCGGCGCGAACTCGGGCTCGAAGTTCTCGGCGCCCCCGAGCCCGGCGAGGATCTCGACCAGGTCGAGGACGCTGGCCTCGCGGCCGGTGCCGATGTTGACCGAGCCGTTGCTGCGCGAGGCGGCGGCCGCGAGGGCCGCGTCGACCACGTCGCCCACATATATGTAGTCGCGGGTCTGGGTGCCGTCGCCGTAGACGGTCGGCTTGCCGCCCGAGCGGACCAGGCCGCAGAAGATCGCCACCACGCCGGCCTCGCCGAGGGGGTCCTGGCGGGGGCCGTAGATGTTGCCGAGACGCAGCGCCATGCTGGAGATCCCGTAGAGGCGCTGGTAGAGGGCGAGGTAGCCCTCGGCCGCGTACTTGCTCTGGCCGTAGGCGGAGAGCGGCGCGATCGCGGTGCCCTCGTCGAGCGGCAGTTTCTGGCCCGCGCCCTCGCCGTAGATGGCGCCGCCGGTGGATACGAAGACGACGCGGCCGGTCTCGGCGCCGCGCGCCGCCTCCAGCACGTTGGCGGTGCCGCCGACGTTGACGGCGGCGTCGAAAGCGGGGTCCTCGAGCGACTTGCGGACGTCGATCTGGGCGGCCAGGTGGAAGATCGTCTCGGGCCGGCGCTCAGCGGCCAGCGCCGCCAGCGCGGCGGCGTCGCGGATGTCGAGCTCGACCAGCTCGGCGCCCGCCGCCAGCGCCCCGTCGAGGTTGACCCGGCGCCCGGTCGAGAGGTCGTCGACCACGGTCACCTCGTCGCCGCGCGCGAGCAGTCCATCGACCAGGTTCGAGCCGATAAATCCCGCGCCGCCGGTGACCAAGCACTTCATCAGGGGGCCGATCCTATGGGGATCGGCCGAGGGCCGGCGGGAGATCGGCTGAGAGCTGTCTGAGCGGGGCAGCCGAACGTCCCTGCTACCTTGCCGCCCCATGAGACTGATCGTCACCGAGAAGAACAACAGCGCCAAAAAGATCGCCGAGATCCTCGGCGCCGGCAGCGGCGGCCCCAGCACCGACAAAACTTTCAAAGTCCCGTATTACACGTGGAGCGACGCCGACGGCGACCACATGACGATCGGGCTCAAGGGCCACGTGCTCGGCCCCGCCTTCCCCGAGGGCTACTCGAACTGGCAGAAGACCGACCTGCACGACCTGATCGACGCCGAGCTGATCAAGGAGCCGACCGACAAGAACGTCGTCAAAGCGATCAAGAAACTTGCCAAGCAGGCAGATGAGCTGGTGATCGCGACCGACTTCGACCGAGAGGGCGAGCTGATCGGCCTCGAGGCCCTGGAGGAGATGCTCGACGCCAACCCGGAGCTGGGCTCGCGCGAGGGCACCGCGGACGGGACGCTGCGGATCAAGCGCGCCCGCTACTCGGCACTGACCAAAGAAGAGATCGAGCGCGCCTTCAACGAGCTCGACGAGCTCTCCTACCCGCTCGCCAACGCCGGCGCCGCCCGCCAGGACATCGACCTGCTCTGGGGCGCCACCCTGACCCGCGCCGTCTCCCTCGCCAGCCGCCGCTTCGGCTCCAACTTCCTCTCGGTCGGTCGCGTCCAGAGCCCGACCCTGGGCCTGATCGTCGAGCGCGAGATGGAGCGCCGCGCCCACGTCGCCAAACCGTTCTGGGAGCTGTTCGCGAAGTTCGAGCACCCCGACGGGACCTTCGAGACCCACCACTCGGTCGACAAATTCTGGGAGAAGGCCGAGGCCGACGCGGCGCTCGCCGGCACCTCGAACCCGGGCACCGTGAAAGCGGTGACGGCGCGCAAAAACACCCGCAAGCCGCCGACCCCCTACAACACCACCGCCTTCAGCACCGACGCCTCCAGCCGCCTCGGCATCACCCCCGCCAGCGCGATGCGGATCGCCGAGGACCTCTACATGGACGGCTTCATCTCCTACCCGCGCACCGACAACACGGTCTACCCG
>DATAON010000042.1:0-16351 GCA_036265715.1 Solirubrobacterales bacterium
GAGACGATCGCGCCGCTCTCCGCCTATGACGACCAGTACGAGACCGAGCTGGTCGCCACGGTCGAGGCCTATCTCGACAATGACGGCAACGTCGCCGCGACGGCCAAACAGCTCTTCACCCACCGCCACACGATCCGCTACCGGCTGGAGCGCGTGCGCGAGCTCTGCGGCCACGACGTCTCGGCGACCGAGGGCCGCGAGAAGCTCGGCCTCGGCCTCAAGGCGATGCGCGTGCTCGGCATCGCCTCGCCCAGCGGTCCCGCCCAGGAGCCCGGCTCCAAGGGCGGCAAGGTCGCTCGCAACAAAGAGGACTGACGGTTCGAGCGCTTAAGCTTTGCTGGCTCCCTTGGGGGGTCGGCTAATGGCAAGCCTCTGGCTTTTGGTGCCAGCTATCCCGGTTCGAGTCCGGGCCTCCCAGTCGAGGCCTGCAATTGCCCCCGCATAGGGGGAAAATGCAGGCCTCGTCCGCTGGCCCGCTTAGGGTTTCCGTCGTGGAGATCGGAGGAGCGTCGATGGACCCAGAGGTTCGCGCCGGGTTGGAGCGCAGCTGGAAGCTGCTGATGTTCGTCGGCGTCGCCGCGATCGTTATCGGTTGCATCGCGATCCTCGTCCCGGCGGTCGCCGCGGTCGGCACCGCGATCTTCATCGGCTGGATCCTGCTGGTCCTCGGTGCCTTCCTGGTCGCAGCGGCCTTCTCGGCCCACTCGGTCGGCTCCCTGGTCGTGCGGTTGATCTGGGCGGCGCTGACCGTGGTCGTCGGCGTCTGGCTGATCGTCGAACCGCACAACGGCACGCTCACGCTGACCTTGGTGCTGGGGATCTACTTCCTCTTCATGGGCCTGACCCGGATCGCTGTCGCCTTCGTGGGCCGCGGTCAGCAGGGCGCCGGCCTGGTCGGCCTCAGCGGTGTCGCGGGCCTGCTGATCGGCGTCCTCATCCTCATCAAGTTCCCCGACTCCGCCGACTGGGCGATCGGCCTCCTGGTCGGCATCGACCTGATCTTCGCCGGCTGGACGCTCACGTCCATCGCATTGGTCGGCAAAGACTTGGCTCGACGAGCCTGAGGCAAGCAGGGCAAGGACGCAGGGAGCGAAGCGTGCTCCGCACGTAAGCGATCGAGGACGCCGCCATGCGCAGGCGCAGGCTCGTCGAGCGTGCTCTGCACACGAGCGACCGAGGACGCAGGCATGCGCCGGCCCAGACGGCTCCGTTAATAAGCTTCCACGGTGAGTTCCCCGCTCGTCCTGGTCATGGCCGCCGGCCAAGGCACGCGTATGCGTTCCTCGACGCCGAAGATGCTGCACCCCGTCTGCGGACGGGCGATGGTCGCCTGGCCGATCCTCGCCGCCCGTGAGGCCGGCGCCGGCAAGGTCGCGGCGATCGTCTCGCCCGGCCACGACATCTCCGCCGGCCTGCCCGAGGGCGTGGAGACGGTCGAGCAGCCGGAGTCCGACGGCACCGGCGGCGCGATCCGGGCCGCGGGGGCGCTGGTCGAGGCGGCCGAGACCGTGCTGGTCCTCTCCGGCGACGTGCCCCTGATCTCGACCGAGACGATCGCCGGCCTGCTCGAGGCCCATGCCGAGTCCCCCGCGGCGGCGACGATGCTGACGATCGAGCTCGACGAGCCCGGCTCCTACGGCCGCGTCCTCCGCACCGGGTCCGGCGAGGTCGAGCGCGTGGTCGAGGCCAAAGCGGCCGGCGACGCCGACGCCGAGCAGCTGGCGATCCGCGAGATCAACGCCGGCACCTACGTCTTCGACGCGGCGCCGCTGGCGGCCGCGCTCGCCACCCTCTCCAACGACAACGCCCAGGGCGAGTACTACCTGCCCGACGTCTTCCCGGCCCTGCGCGAGGCCGGCCACACGGTTGCCGCCCACCTCGCCGACGACCTCGCGGTGACTATGGGCGTCAACAACCGGGTCGACCTCGCCGCGGTCGAGACCGAGGCGCGCCGGCGCCTGCTGGAGGCGCACATGCTCGCTGGCGTCACCGTCGTCGACCCGGCCTCGACCTGGGTCGACGCCGGGGTCGAGATCGCCGCCGACGCCCGCATCGAGCCCGGCACCACCCTGCGCGGCGAGACCAGCGTCGGCGCCCACGCCGTGGTCGGCCCGCAGACGACGCTGATCGACAGCGCGGTCGGGGTCGAGTCCGTGGTTCTCCACTCCTACCTGGTCGAGTGCGAGGTCCAAGACGGCTGCAACGTCGGCCCCTTTGCCTACCTGCGCCCCGGCGCCGTCCTCGACGCCGGCGCCAAGGCCGGCACCTTCGTCGAGATCAAGAACTCGCACATCGGCAAGAGCGCCAAGGTCCCGCATCTCTCCTACATCGGCGACGCCGACATCGGCCCCGGGACCAACATCGGCGCCGGCACGATCACCGCCAACTACGACGGTTTCCGCAAGAGCCGGACTGTGATCGGCGTCGACGTCCGCATCGGCGTTGACACGATGCTGATCGCGCCGGTAGAAGTCGGCGACTCCGCCTACACTGCCGCAGGCGCGGTGATCAAGTCCGACGTGCCCGAGGGGGCACTGGCGGTCAGCGAGAACTCGCAACGCAACATCGACGGATACGCCGCCGCCAAGGCAGCGAAGATTCGAGAGGAAGAAAGCTCGTGAGCACGATCGAGGATCAGCCCCAGGTGGACAGCGGCATCGAGCACGATTACCGGAAACGGATGATGGTCTTCGGCGGCCGCAGCTCGATGGACCTCGCCGCCAAAGTCGCCGGCAAGCTCGAACTCGACCTCGGCCAGGTGACCCTGAAGACCTTCGCCGACGGCGAGGTCTACTGCCGCTACGAGGAGTCGATCCGCGGTGCCGACGTCTTCCTCGTGCAGTCGACCTGCGCCAACGAGCAGACCGAGATGACCCCGAACGACTCGCTGGTCGAGCTGCTGACGATGATCGACGCCGCCCAGGGCGCCTCCGCCCACCGGATCATCGCCGTGATGCCCTGGTACGGCTACGCGCGCCAGGACAAGAAGTCCGCCCCGCGCGAGCCGATCACCGCCCGCATCGTCGCCAAAACGCTGGAGGCGGTCGGGGTCGACCGCGTCCTCACCATGGACCTCCACGCCGGCCAGGTTCAGGGCTTCTTCCACGTCCCGGTCGATCACATGACGGCGTATCCGATGCTGACCCAGTGGTTCATCGACCAGGAACTGAAAGACGAGCTGGTGATCGTCTCCCCGGACGCCGGCCGGGTGAAGACGGCGCGCAACTTCGCCCGCCGCGTCGGCACCCAGTGGGCCGTGATGGAGAAGGAGCGGCCCGCCCAGCAGGTTGCCGAGATCGGCTACGTGGTCGGCGACGTCAAGGGCAAGACCGCGGTCCTCGTCGACGACATGATCGACACCGCCGGCACCCTCTGCGCAGCCGCGCAGACCGTTCTCGACGAGGGCGCCGCCCGCGTGATCGCCTGCGCCACCCACGGCGTCTTCTCCGGCCCCGCCTACGAACGGCTCGCCGAGTCGGCGATCGAGCGGATCGTCGTCACCGACACGCTGCCGCTGCGCCCCGGCGCCCCGGACAACATCACCGTGCTCTCGACCGCCGGCACCTTCGCCGACTCGATCCGCCGCATCTTCACCGACGACTCGGTGAGTGAGATATTCGCGGGGGAGAACCAGTTGTTCTAGGCGGGCGGCTGCGGCGAGTCGCGGCGCCTGGACGCCTATCGCCGGCGCGGATTCGCCAGCTCCCCGACGTCCCGCTTGGCCCTAGTCGCCCAGTCACCACGCCTCGCCTTGCCGACCGCCGGGCCGTTTCAATGAACGAAAAAGCCAACAACTCCATTCGCGCAGGCGAAACGAAGACCTTGCGCCTGGTCGGCCACAAGGGGGCCGACGCGATCGTTCCCGGGAACACGCTGGAGAGCTTCCGGGCGGCGGTGGAGGCCGGGGTCGACACGATCGAGTTCGACG
Organism: Solirubrobacterales bacterium; assembly: GCA_036265715.1. Lineage (GTDB taxonomy): Bacteria > Actinomycetota > Thermoleophilia > Solirubrobacterales > 70-9 > VAYN01. The sequence goes on from DATAON010000042.1 coordinate 3,929, forward strand.
TCCTCTGGCTGCCGGACGCGCACCTGCCGCTGGAGCAGCGGGCGCCGCTGGTCGTCGCCCACGACTGGGAGGACGCCGAGCGCCGCACCCCGCTTGCATTGACCGAGGTGCTTGACGCCCTGATGGAGCCGCCGCTGGACAAGGTCGAGTTCGACCTCGACGTGAAGCTGCCCGGCCGCGAGGAGGAGATGGTCTTCGCGCTGCGCGAACGGGGGCTGACGGAGCGGGCGATGATTTCGACGATGGAGCTGTTCACGCTCGGCGAGGTGCTGCGGCTGGCGCCGGAGCTGCGGCGCGGCTGGACCTATCCGAAAGTGACCAAGGACTGGACCCGCAAGCGCTGGGCGAAGCTGCCGATGGCCGGCGCCCTGGTGGCGATGCGCCAGCGCCTGCCCGGCCTGGCGGCGCAGAAGCTGCCCCAGCTCGGGGTCGAGGCGATGTGGGTCTACCACCCGCTGGTCAGCCCGCGGCTGGCGCGGATCTGCAAGCTGGCCAGGGTCGAGCTGATCGCCTGGACGGTCGACGACGCGGGGCGGATGCAGAAGCTGGTCGACGCCGGCGTCGACGGCCTCGTCTCCAACGACCCGCGCCTGTTCGACCGCCTCTGATGGATTAGCGCCCCTGGAGGGGCGTCAATCCATCGAGCTCACTCGCTGAGGTCGCGGACCATCGTCAGCACGGTCCCGATCGCGACCAGGGCCAGCGACCAGGCGGCGAGGATGAAGCCGGCGCCGACCTGGCTCAGCGTGCCATCGCCTTCGACCCGGCCGTGCAGGGTGCCGACCGCCTGCGCCGGGAAGTACTCGCCGATCGACCCGGGCAGCAGTTCGGGCAGGCTGGAGATCACGAAGAAGACGGCGATCGCGGCGATGATCGCCCCGACCTGGTTGCGGACGATCGCGCCGATGCCGAGACCGAAGGTGGCGAGCAGGGCGAAGGAGACGACGACGCCGGCGTAGACGTCGACGATCTCGCGGGTCGCCGGCAGATGGCCGCCGCGGCCGGAGTAGATCGGCAGCGCCAGGCCGCCGTTGACGAGGACGAAGAGCAGTCCGGCGAGCACGCCGATGCTGAGCGCCGCGCCGAGCTTCGCGACCATCACCGGCCAGCGCCGCGGCGCGACCAGGAAGGTCGACCCGGTGGTGCCGTGGCGGAACTCGGTGGTGATGATCAGCACCCCAAGCACGAGCATCAGCGTCATCAGCAGCCCGAGGCCGGTGATCACCTCCGTGATGTCGCCGATGTCGCCGAAGGAGGCGAGGCCGATGAAGAGGCCGGAGAAGAGCCCCTCGCACAGCAACCCGATGCCGATCATCACCCAGGTCGTGCGGGTGGTGAAGAGCTTGATCCACTCGCTGCGCAGCAGGTTCATCTCGGGCCTCCGGCGCCGCCGAGCTCGTCCTCGTCGATCACCTCGAGGAAGCGCTCCTCCAGGCTCGAGTGCTGGGGCGCCAGTTCGTGGAGCGCGATTCCGCGCGCCAGCGCCAGCTCGCCGATCTGCTCGCCGCTGAGGGCGCTGACCAGCAGCCCCCCGTCCTCGGCGGGCTCGACCTTGGCGCCCGCCTCGGCAAGCGCGCTCGCCAGCTCATCGAGGCGCGAGGCCCGCACCAGCGAGGGGACCTGGCCGCCGGCGGTGAACTCGGCCAGCGTCGTCTGCGAGACCAGCTTGCCCTTGCGGATCACGATCAGCTCGTCGGCGGTCTGGGCGACCTCGGAGAGGACGTGGCTGGAGACGAGGACGGTGCGGCCCGCGGCCGCCTCCGCTTTCAGCAGGTCGCGCAGCCAGCGCATGCCCTGCGGGTCAAGGCCGTTGGCGGGCTCGTCGAGGATCAGGATCCGCGGGTCGCCGAGCAGCGCCGCCGCCAGCGCCAGCCGCTGGCGCATTCCCAGCGAGTAGCCCTTGACGCGGCGGTCTGCGGCGCCGGTCAGCTCGACCATCTCCAGCACCTCCTCGACCCGGGTGCGGGGGAGGCCCGCCGCGGCGGCGAGCGCGCGCAGGTGATTGCGGCCGCTGCGGCCGGGGTGGAAAGCGGTCGCCTCGAGCGCGGCCCCGATCGTCTGCAGCGGCGCCCGCATCGCCACCGGCCGCCGTCCCTCGACCAGGGCCTCGCCGCTGCTCGGCGCCAGCAGGCCCAGCAGCGCCCGCATCGTCGTCGTCTTGCCGGCCCCGTTGGGGCCGAGGAAGCCGGTCACCCGGCCGGCCTCGACCGCGAACGAGAGGTCGTCCACCGCCACGGTCCTCCCGTAGCGCTTGGTCAGGTTGCGAACCTCCAGCTCAGGCATCGCGTTGCAGCATGTCGAATCGCGCGGTTCCTTTTTTACCTGCGTCGTTAATAAAGAACCACGCGATGGCGATCAGACGGTGCCGGGCGTCGCCGTCGGCGGCGCGTTCTTGCGGCCCTTCTTCAGCCGCACCGCCGACTCCAGGTCTTCTTTGGTGAAGCCACCGACCTCCTGGCCCTCGACCGCGTAGCGGTAGAGGGCGACGCCGAAGACCCCGCTCAGCGCTTTCGAGATCAGCAGCGCCACGCAGAGGATCACGGCGCCGATCAGGATCAGCACAACCGCGGCCGGGCCCGAGGAGGGCCAGAGGATGACGCCGGCGGCGATCAGCAGCGCGGCCGGCAGCAGGCCGATCAGGAAGACGGCGCCGCCGATCGCGATGTTGCCGGTGATCTGCTGGCCCCATTTCTGTTTGAAGATCGTCGCCGAGCGCTTCAGCGTGTCGAGCGGGCCGGTGCCCTCGATCGCGATCACCGGGACCGCCATGAAGGTGACCAGCGCCCAGGCCATGCCGACCAGGCGGGCGGCGATGTTGCCGAGCGCCCCGCCCTGGTTCTCCAGCAAGGCCATGAACAGGCTGATCGCGGTCGAGAGCGCCGCCCAGCCGCAGATCGCGGCGAAGCGGCTGCGAGCCACCGCGAGCCCGTCGGCGACCGTGGCGTCGTCCTTGCCGCCGAAGATCAGGTTGGCGGCGGCGGCGAGGCCGACGGCGAAGTAGACGCTGACCACGGAGAGGACGTAGATGCCGATCACCACCAGCGGGATTGCCCCGGCCAGCTCCTTCTGGTCGAAGAGATAGAGGCCGGGGCCGAGGAAGATGATCGCCAGCGGGATCGTCGCCACCGCGCCGTAGAGCGGAAAGCGGATCAGTTCGCGGTGCTCTTTGAGCAGCGCCCAGCTTTTCTTCGTCAGCGCCCAACCGCGCTTGATCCGCTTCATCGTGCCTCCAATTCGATCCCGTGACTGGCCGTTGTCTACGTGGTTTCGGCAAGGCCGGGGGTTCGCTTTACCCCTCGCTCCTCGAAGTACTCCCACTCCAGCGCACCAAGCTCGGTCGCCGGCTCGTCAGCGTAAACCCACTCGCGGAGGATGCGGTGCCAGTTGCGCTTCGCCCGCAGCTGGCCGAGCACGGCGACGACGCCGATCTCCATCCGCCGGCCCATCAGCTCGTCGGCCGGGATCGACTCGCGCCGCATCAGGTCGAAGTACTCCGAGCGCGGGTCGTTGGTCGACTCGATGATCTTCATCACCCGCTTGGCGGTGATTTCGACCTCACGGTCCTCGACGTACCAGCCGCCGACCGCGCGCATGTGCTCCAGCAGCCGCTCGGCGTCGAGCTTGGAGGGCTTCTTGACGAAGCCAAGCTCGTGCAGGGCGCGGCGGAAGGCCTCGGGGTCGTCGCGCGAGGCGGCGTCGAAGGCGCGCTGCTCGAGCAGGATCTGCTCGCGGTCGAGCTTCTTCGTCATCCCGAAGTCGAGGAAGGCGACGCGGCCGTCGTCCATGAGGATGTAGTTGCCGGGGTGGGGGTCGGCGTTGAAGTGCTGCAGGTGGTAGATCGAGCCGAAGCTGCCGCGGAAGACGATCTCGCCGAAGCGGCTGCGCTCCTCGTGCGGCATTTCCTTGATCTCCTCGAAGCCGCGGCCGGCGACGAACTCGGTGACGAGGACGCGCCGCCGCGAGAGCCGGGTGACGACTTCGGGCACGTAGATGAAGGGGTGGTCGCGGTAAGCGCGGGCGAAGGAGCGCTGGTTCTGCGCCTCGTACTCGTAGTCGAGCTCCTCCATCACCCGCTCGCGCAGCTCGTCGGCGATCGCCTTGGCGTCGAGCCCCGGCGCGATCGCCCGCGCCAGGCGCACCAGGGTGCCGGCGTTGCGGAGGTCGGCCTCCAGCGCCTCGGCGATCCCCGGGTACTGGATCTTGACCGCGACGATGCGGCCGTCGAGCAGCTCGGCCCGGTGCACCTGGCCGATCGAGGCGGCGGCGAACGCCTCCTCCTCGATCTCGGCGAAGTACTCGGAGAGCGGCTCGCCGTCGTATTCCTCCTCCAGGACCTTGACGACTTTCTCCCAGGGCATCGCCGGCGCGTCGGTGCGCAGCTTCGCCAGCTGTTCCTGGTAGATCTCGCGGTACTCCTCGGGGATGAACTCGGTGTCGATGAAGGAGGCGAACTGGCCGAGCTTCATCGCCGCGCCCTTCATCTGCCCCAGGGCGCCGACCATCTTCATCGCCGTCTCCATGTGGCGCTGCTCGAGGCGCTCTTTGCTGCCCTCCTCCGAGCGGCCGACGTTGGTCGCTTTGGTGCCGGCGTAGCGGGCCCCCTGAACGCCCACTATCGAGCCCAGCTTGGCCGAGCGCCGCAGCCTTCCCTTGGGGATCTTCGAGTCCTCAGCGATCGTCCTAGGTTGCCACAGCCGCTGTTTCCCGGCGGCTTTCTCTATTCTCTCCCGTCCGATGGCAACCGCACGCTCAACCCTGAAGGTAGCCCCGCGCGCCGCGTACGGCTCGCGGGCCGCCCGCCGCATGCGCGGCCAAGGCCTGACGCTGGGCGTTGTCTACTCGGGCGGGGAGGAGGCGAAGTCCTTCCAGGTCTCCGAACGCGACGTGCGCTCGATCATGCAGGAAGGCAGCGCCCTCTTCGATCTCGAGATCGAGGGCGCCAAAGCAGTCCCGGTCGTGATCAAGGACCAGCAGCTGCACCCGGTCCGCGGCAGCATCCAGCACATCGATCTTCAGCAGGTCAAGCTCGACGAGGCGATCCAGGCGGACGTCGCGATCGAGCTCGAGGGTGCCGACGACGCGCCCGGCGTCAAGGCCAGCGGCGTGCTTGAGCATGTGACCCACGAAATCACCGTCGAAGCGCTGCCGACCGAGATCCCCGACCGGATCGTCGTCGACGTCTCCGCGATGGAGATCAACGACACGCTCCAGCTTTCCGCCGTGACCCCGCCCAAAGGCGTCACCTTCGTCGCCGACGACCTCGACGAGATCACGATCGTCAACCTCTCGCCGCCCCGCGTCGAAGAGGTCGTCGAGACCGAGGTCGAGGAGGAGACCGAACTGGTCGGCGAGGACAGCGGCGAGGGCGATTCCGAGGGCGATTCGGGCGACTCCGACGGGGAGTAGGTAGTCCCCAGCGTCCTCTTTCGGGACGTGGGCCTAGCGATGACGAGGCCCAGCCGACGACAGGCAAGGACGCAGGGAGCCCGAATGGCAGCGCCATTTGGGCGACTGAGGACGCCGCATGGCGTCGGCGCGGGACCGTCATCGGTGGTCCAACGTCTCGAAAGAGGACGCTAATGGGTCTGTTCGGCCGCCGCGGCGATCGCGGCGAGCAGGGCGACCGCATCCTCATCGTCGGGCTCGGCAACCCGGGCCCCGAGTACTCCGGCACTCGCCACAACGTCGGCTTCGAGGTGATCGCCGAGCTCGCCCGTCGCTGGGAGCTGCCGCGGGCCAAGGACAAGTTTCGCGGCCGCCTCGCCGAGGGCCGGATCCGCCCCGGCGGCCCGCGGGTCGCGGTCCTGCAGCCGCTCACCTTCATGAACGAATCCGGCACCTCGGCCGGGCCGGCGCGCGGCTCGCTGAAGGTGCCGCTGGACCGGGTGATCGTCGTCCACGACGAGATCGACCTTCCCTTCGACGAGATCCAGCCCCGGCTCGGCGGCGGCCTCGCCGGCCACAACGGGCTCAAGAGCCTGAAGAAAGGCTTCGCCAGCCCTGACTTCTGGCGCGTGCGGGTGGGGGTGGGGAGGCCCGACTCGACCGACCCCGAGATCGTCTCCGCCTACGTGCTCGGCAAGTTCCGCGAGCCCAAGGCCGAGGTCGAGGCGCTGGTCGCCGACGCCGCCGGCGAGACCGAGAGGCTGGTCGAACGGTTAGGTTCCGGCCATGAGTGAGGACGCGGCGGTGACGACGTACGGGGTCGACGAGCAGGGCGTGGCGCTGATCCGCCTTGACCGGCCGAAGTCCCGCAACGCGCTCGACACCCAGATGCTGAGCGAGCTGCTCGAGCACCTGGCGGTGGCGCGCGGCGACGAGGCGGTGCGGGTGCTCGTCTTCAGCTCGACCGACCACATGGGCCTCTCCGCCGGCGCTGACGTCCGCGAGCAGCTCGACGCCGAGGCGCACGTCGCTCGCATGGAGCTCTTCTCTCAGCTCTACGACACCGTCGTCGCCTTCCCGAAGCCGACGATCGCGGCCTGCCACGGCGACGTCGTCGGCGGCGGGGCCGAGATCGCGATCGCCTGCGACATGCGGGTCGGCGGCTCCAACCTGCGGATGCGGTTCCCCGGCGCGGCGCTGGGGATGCCGGTCGGCCCGGCCCGCCTCGTCACCCTCTGCGGCCTCGCCGCCGCCAAGTACCTGCTCTTGAGCTCGCGCACGGTCGGCGCCGACGAGGCGCTGCGGATCGGGCTCGTCAACCGCGTCGCCCCCGCGTCGGCGACCGAGGCCTCGGCGCTGGAGCTGGCGGCCGGGGTCGCCGCCCACCCACCGGAGGCGGTCGCGCGGCTGAAGGCGATGCTGCACGAGTGGGACGACGTCGAGGGCCGCTCAGCCGCCGAGGGCCGCGGCCAGGTCGAGCACGTGCGCGGCGCCTCCAGCCTGCCTTTCGGCTGAGTCCCGTCCGCCACCCTTTGCCGGTCTGCCGCCAGCGCAACTAGGGTACGCCGATGTCAATCGCTCGCTGCGCCCGCGCCCTGCTCATCTCCGCCTGCCTGCTGCTCGCCCTGCCGGCCTTCGCCTCGGCGGCCCAGATCGTCAACACGGTCGAAGACGCACCCGACGCGCTCTCCGGCGGCGCCTGCGAAACCGCGGCCGGCAAATGCAGCCTGCGCGCAGCGATCGAAGTGACCAACCTCGCGGCGGTGGCCGACAACATCATCTTCGACGCCACCGTCTTCAAAGGCCAGGTCTCGAACTCGACGATCACGCTCTCCTCGCAGCTGCCGATCATCCTCGCCCCGGTCACGATCAACGCTGGGACCTGCCTCACCCAGGCCAATGTGAACGGCCCCTGCGCCGGAGTCAGCGGGCCGACCTCCGAAACGGCGATGAGGGTTGCCGCCACGGGCGCGTCGGTCTTCGATCTCGCGTTCGTCGACGCCGGCAAAGGGATCGAAGTCAGCAACGACGGCTTCACCGCGGCCGGCAACTGGTTCGGCCTCAAACTCGATGGCACGCCGGGGACCACGAGCAGCTTCGGGATCGCGGTGGAACCGGGGGCCGAGGACACCCAGATCGGCGGCACCACCGAGGTCAGCCGCAACGTGTTCGCCAACAGCATGACCGGGCTGCGGCTGCGCGGCTCCCAGGACGGAGTGGTCGCGGGCAACTACTTCGGCGTTGGCCCGGACGGGACCACGGTCCGACCGAACGTGCGCGACCTGGTCGTCGCCGACTCGGCGGTGGGCGTCGGCGCGACCGGGAACACGATCGGTGCCGAAGTCGGCGTCGGCGGCGCCGGCACGCCCGCCTGCGACCTCGGATGCAACGTCTTCGTAAGCGCGGACAGCTCGGAGGCGACTATCGACCTGGAGGGTGAGTCCGCCTTCGAAGAGAAAGCGGCGACCGGCCCGACCACGATCGTCGGCAACTACATCGGCATGAAGGCAAATGGAGAAGTCGCGACCACGGCGGCCGACGAAGGCGTCCTGGTCGGCACCGCAGGCGAAGTGACGGTCGGCAGCAAAGCGGTCGGCGGCGGCAACTGGATCAACGGCGGCAACTACGCTGTCTTCTCCGGCGGCCCCGGCCCCACGCCGGCGAAAAAGCTGAAGGTGCTGGGCAACACGATCGGCCGCAGTCGTGACAACTCGGTTGCCTCGTTTCCCCCGGACCAAGGCTTGGGGATCTTCTCGGCTGGGATCACCACCGCGGCAGACGCCGCGGTGATCGAAGCCAACCAGATCTCCGCCGAAGGAACGGGGATCGAGAACAACTCGACCGGGGCGACGATTGCCGGGAACACCGTCTACGAAGGCGGCAAGGGGATCTGGGTCCGGGGCGACACCGAAGCAGCCGGGATCGGCAATCTGATCAAAGCCAACACGATCTTCGATTCCGGGCAGACCGGCATCTACATCCAGAACGACCTCAATGTCGTGATCGGCAACTACGTCAGCGGCGCCGGCACCGGGATCGGGATCGAGAACTTCCTCAGCCTCGCCTCGAGCGAAAACGTGATCGGCAAGGACGGCGACAAAGAAGCCAACACGATCGTCGGCAGCGACTTCTCCGCGATCGAGATCGTCAACGTCGAACCGTCGCAGAACGAAATCGGCGCCAACACGGGCTCTGGCAACGGCGGCAAGTTCATTCGCCTGAAAGCTGACAGCCCGGGCACCGAACCGGTCGGGCCCAACGGCGGGATCAAACCGCCGGCGGTGGCGACGGCGAGCAAAACGCAGGCGAGCGGAACCGCTGACCCAGAAGACGTGGTCCGAGTCTTTGCGAAGACCAGCCCCGCGGTGGGCGAGCTGGGCGCCTATCTCGGCAAGGTGACCGCCGACGTCAACGGTGATTGGAAACTCACCTTCCTCAGTCCAGTGGCCGGCGGCTCGCTGGTCGCCGCCACGCAGACGAACAACGAAGGCGGCACCTCGGAAGTCAGCGCCACCGCGAGTGTTCCGCCGGACCCGCCGTCGGGCTGCCCGGCGGTCCCCTCACAGTGCCCGCCGCCCCCGCCTGCGTCCCCGACGACTCCGGACACGACCAAGCCGAAGGTGACGATCAAGAAGGCCCCGAAGGCGCAATCGACCAGCACCACGGCGAAGTTCAAGTTCGTCTCCGACGAGGCTGGCTCCAGCTTCAAGTGCAAGCTCGACAAGAAGGCCTTCGCCAAGTGCAAGTCGCCGAAGACCTACAAGAAGCTGAAGCCCGGCAAGCACGTCTTCAAGGTCAAAGCGACCGACGCGGCCGGCAACGTCAGCGCCGTGCTGACGCGCAAGTTCACCGTGCTGGAGTAGGGCGCTGCTTTAACAAACCTCAGTGATCTTGACTTTTTAAGCCAGTCGGGCATGCTGCCGCCTTCGTGTCTGGGAACGATGGCAACGGCAACAGCGGCGGCGACCCGCTGAAGACCGCGACTGCGATCGTCGGCCTGTTGGCCGGCGTCGTCGCGGTCGTCTACGTGCTGGGCGGGCTGGTGATCGCGCTGCGCCTGTTCTTCGACTCCTTCTCGATCAACACCGTGGTCACCGTCGTCGGCCAGTTGCCGCGGGAGCTGGTGATCAGCACCGCGATGGTCGACGTGCTGCTGCCGGCGGCGACGGTGGGTTTGGCGTTCGGCCTGCTTGCCGCCTTCGTCGTCGGGATCTGGGGGAACCCGATCAAGCAGGCGCCGACCAGCGGGCAGGTCTCGCGCTGGGCGATCCTCGTCCTCGCCGTGATCACCCTGGCATTGGTCGCGCCCGCGATCCTGCACGCGCTCTGGACCGACGGCCCCACCCTCAGCATCCTCACCGCCACGATTGGCGTGCTGGTGACCTTCGCCGTGGCGTACGCGGGTTGGCACGAGCTTCGCGTCGTCGCCACCAGCGGCTGGTCGACGATCGGCAGCATGTGTTTGGTCGCGGCGATTGCCGCCGCGGTCGCGCTGACGCCGGCGGTCATGTTCGCGGCTTCGCTTTCCTTCGAGCAGGCCCATGTCTGCACCCAGTCGAGTCAGGTCCCGGAGGGCGGGAGCCTGATCGGCGAGGGCGGCGGCTTGGTCCTGCTCGGTCAGGAGTTCGGCAAGGAGACCAGCGTCGTCACGCTCCCGTCCGAGCAGGTGACGAAGACCGAATACGGCGACCTCTCCTCGACCTTCTCCTGCCCGGGACCTCCGGGCGCCGCAGCTGTCGCCAAAGTGGCGGTCGAGCAGCTGGGCGGCCACGCCAGCCCCGAAGAGCGGCGCCTGGCGACCCTGCTGCGGCCACGCATCCGCTTCGACAGCCTCGAGCCGTGGCGGCCGATCGAGGTCGGCGCCTTCCTCGACGAGCGCTTCGAAGACGGTGGCGGCCACGGCGCCTGCGAGCGCGGCACCGACCCGCCCTGCCCGACCGTCGCGGGCCTGCAGCAGCTCCGCGCCCGACCCGGCGCGCCCGCCTACCTCGACATCCGCGGTGAACAGAAGAACGGCGCCGACTTCACCTCGCCGGCCCCCGGCTGCCTGCGCTCGCCGCCGGCGGTCGACTGCAACAGCGGCCCGCCCGCAGTCATCTATTACCGCCGCAGCAGCCACGAAGGCAAGTGGTACTGGGACTACTGGTGGTTCCTGCGCTACAACGACTACAACGGCAACGTCAACAACTGCTTCGTCGTCTGCGGCGACCACGAGGGCGACTGGGAGGGCGTGACCGTGATCACGACGCCGTCGCTGAAACCGGAAGTCCTCGGCGCCATCTACGCCGCCCATGGCGACCGCACCCTGGTTGACGCATCGGTGCTGCCGACCGGCGCCGGCCACCCGCTGGTCTGGGTCGCCAAGGGCACCCACGCGGCCTACCCGTTCGACTGCGATCGCGACTGCTCGCAGTACGGCGGCCTGCCGGAGGAGAACCATGACGGCGCCGTCTCCTGGGGCGGCAACCGCGAGACCGAGTGCGCGGAAACCCGCTGCGTGCGTCCGCTGCCCGAGCTCGGCGAGGACACGGGCGACGCGGCGTTGCCCTTTGCCGGCAGCTGGGCCGCCTGGCCGGGGCGCTGGGGCGAGACCTGCCACCGCGGCTGCACCGGCCCGGTCCCCCACCGCGAGTCGAGCCCGGTCTCACCCGGCCGCCAGCCGCGCTTCGAATGCCCCTGGGCCCCCAACCGCCGCGCCCGTCCCGGCGCCGACGGCCTCTCCGAGGCACCGAGGACCGGCGACTTCGAACGCCTGATGGACGCCTGCCGGGCCCAGCGCGGCGGCGTCTGACCCCACCCGCCGGCGGGCCGAAAAGTCGCCTTAGAGGGGACAAATCGGCCCATCGACGGTCGTGCCTAGAATCGGACGGCGCGCCGGATCGCCGATCCGGTCGTTTTGCGTGTCATGAGCCTTCGCCCCCTGGTTGAGATCGCCGCCGAGAACGAGCGCGTCCACGCGCTCTGCGGGCGCGTGCGCGATGCCGCCGCCGGCGGGGGAGAGGCGGTCGAGGTGCGCGCCTCGGCGATGCTGCGGCCGCTGCTGCTGGCGGCGCTGCTGGAGGACGACCGCGGCCTCGCCGGCCGGCCGGCGCTGCTGGTCAGTGCCGACGACCGCTCCGCCCGCGACCTCGCCGCCGACCTGCGCGCCTACCTGGCACCGCGCCGGGTCCGCTTCTACCCCTCGCGCGGGACCGGCTACGCCTCCAGCATCACGCCGCCGCCGCACCTGGTCGGGCTGCGCATCGACGCCCTCGACGCGCTCTCCTCCGAAGCCGACGCGGTCGTCGTCGCCAGCGCCACGGCGCTCGCCGAGGCGGTCCCCGACGCCTCGCTGCGCCCGGCCGGGTTCGCGATCTCCAAGGGCGAGGAGGTCGACCTCGGCGCCGTCGCCGACGACCTCGTCGGGGCCGGCTACGAGCGCGTCGAGCAGGTCGAGGAGCGCGGCCAGTTCGCCGTCCGCGGCGGCATCCTCGACGTCTTCCCGGCGACCGAGGAGCGCGCCGTGCGGGTCGAGCTCTTCGGCGACGAGGTCGAGTCGATGCGCTGGTTCTCCACCTTCACGCAGCGCTCGCTGGGCGACACCGCGCGGGTCGAGCTGGCGCCGGCCGCCGAGCTCGACGTCGAGCACCGAGAGCTCGCCGAGCTGGCGGCGATGGAGGCCGAGGAGGAGGGGAGGGAGGCGCCGGCGCTGGCCGAGGTGCTGCCCCTCGACCGCTTCGGCGCGCCCCTCGACCTCGTCCCGGAGGCGGCGGCGGTGATCCTCGCCTCGCCGGAGGAGATCGAGCCGGCCCTGCGCGACCACTGGGAGGACGCGACGACGGCGATGCACGCCGACGACGCCCAGCACCTCTACGTCGACGTTGCCGCGCCGCTCCAGGAGCGCGCCGCGCTCTCGCTGACCAGCGCCGGCGAGGACGACGAGGACGCCTTCCGCGCCGCCCGCGCCGAGTCGCCGGCGCGCAGCGTCAAAGAGGCCGAGTCGGAGCTGGCGAAACAGGTCCGCTCCGGCTACCGGACCGTCGTCGCCTTCGACAGCCG
>DATAON010000043.1:0-32149 GCA_036265715.1 Solirubrobacterales bacterium
GGGCGCCCGAGATGACCGCCCCGATCGCGAACACGACGGCGGCGAGAATCACGAGATCGCCGATCGTGCCCAGCCAGCCCGCGCCGCTCCAGGCGCCGAACGACGAGGGGATCGTGCCGCCCGGCTGTCCCGCGGGTTCGAGATTGGCGCCCTGAGCCTCGTACCAGGGAGCCACGAAGAGCCCCATCAGCACGATCAGCGCGCCGCTCGCGAGCGTGATCTCGCCTCGGCGCAGCCGCGCCAGATCGAGCCCCATCGGGGCTGTCGTCCGATCCTCCATGCACCGCCTATTCCCGCCGTGGCGCGACCTATTCGCCATGACCGGGATACGGTTCCCGCCCCACCCACAGAGATTCCGAGAGGAGAACCGACAACCGATGGGACTACTTGACGGCAAGGCCGCGATCATCACCGGCTCGGCCCGAGGCATCGGCCGCGCCACGGCCGAGCTCTTCATCAGCGAGGGCGCGAAGGTGCTGATCAACGACATCGACGGCGACGTCGCCGAGCAGGCCGCCGGCGAGATCGAGGGCGAGACGGCCGTGTTCGCGGGCGACCTGACCAAGCCGGGCATCCCGGACGAGCTCGTGGCCAAGGCCAACGAGGCGTTCGGACAGGTCGACATCGTCGTCAACAACGCCGGCTACACGTGGGACGGCGTCGTCCACAAGATGAGCGACGAGCAGTTCCAGGCGATGATCGACATCCACACGATCGTCCCCTTCCGGGTCGCGCGGGCGCTGGCACCGCACTGGCGCGAGGCCGCCAAGGCCGAGCGCGGTGAAGACAAAGAGGTCTTCCGCAAGCTGATCAACATCTCCTCGACCTCGGGGACGATGGGCAACCCGGGCCAGGCCAACTACTCGGCCGGCAAGATGGGCGTCGTCGGCCTGACCAAAACCCTCGCCAAGGAGTGGGGTCAGTTCAAGGTCAACGTCAACGCGGTCGCCTTCGGCTTCGTCGACACCCGCCTCACCGCCGCCAAAGAGGAGGGCGGCGAGATGACCGCTCCCGGTGGCGAGAAGATCGAGCTGGGCATCCCCGAGCAGATGCGGGCGATGGCCCAGGCCGTGATCCCGCTCGGCCGCGCCGCCCAGCCCAACGAGGCTGCCGGCCCGGTGCTGTTCCTCGCCTCACCGTTGGCCAACTACGTGCACGGCCAGGTCCTCAACGTGACCGGCGGCATGTTCGGCGGGATGTACACCTGAGCGACACGGCGACAGCAGGCAGGTCGGGCCCCCGCTACCTCGACGTGGCGGACCGGGTCTGGCCTGCCCTGCACCGCTTCATGGGCGCCCACACCTTCCTCTACCGGCACACGGGCGGCCGCATCGGCCACTCGTTCCCGGGGGTCGAGGGGAAGATGCTGCTGCTCGACCACGTTGGCGCCAAGAGCGGCACCTTGCGCACCTCGCCGCTGCTCTACGTCGACGACGGCGCCAACGTCGTCATCGTCGCCTCCAAAGGCGGCTTCCCCAAGCACCCCGCCTGGTACCACAACCTCCTCGCCAACCCGGACACCACCGTCCAGATCGGCAGCGAGCGGCGCCCGGTCCACGCCCGCGTCGCCCGCCCCGAGGAGCGCGAGCGCCTCTGGGAGATGGCGGTCAAGGCTTACAGCGGCTACAAGGCGTACAAGCGACGCACCGACCGCGAGATCCCGCTCGTCGTGCTCGAGCCGCGGGCGGCGTAGACGGCGTAGTTCGAAGGGCTGTGAGGGAGGGTGGGGATGTCCCTCTGCCTGAAGCCGTCGCGCAGCTGGATCGAGCCCCGGAAGTGCGAAGCGTGGTTCCGTGAGCTTCATTCAGAGGGACATCCCCACCCTCCGACGTAACCGCTTCGCCCTACGGCGAACGCAAGCGAGCTACCCGAACAACGCCTTCCGGTGGAGCTAAATCATCTTGGAAGCGTGGAGACGTATTGGAGGCGTGGAGACGATTCGTGGGAGGGATCCGATGCCCCTCTGAATGAAGCTCACGGAACCACGTCACGAGCCCTGGGAGCTCGACCCAGCTGCGCGACGGCTTCAGGCAGAGGGGCATCGGATCCCTCTCGCAAACCCCTACTTGCGCTGCTCCGCGGGCATCTCGCCGGACTCGGTGGCGACTGACTCGGGCGGCCAGGGGCCGGCCCAGTTGTCGCGGGCGCCGTCGATCGTGATCGTGGTGCCAGAGATGAAGTCGCCGGCAGGCGAGGCGAGGTAGGCGACCATCCAGGCCATCTCCTCGGCGCGGCCAGTGCGCTGGAGCGGGATCGAGTGGGCGACCTGGGCGACCAGCTCCGGCGGGTACTTGGTCAGCAGCGTCTCGGTCGAAAACTGGCCGGCGGCGAGCGAGCAGGTCTTGATGTTGAAGCGGGCCCACTCGACCGCCAGCGTGCGCATCATGTTCTCGACCGCGGCGCGGGCGGCGCCGGAGTGGACCATCGCCGGCATCCCGTTGTGGGGCGAGAGCGTGACGCTGATGACCTTGCCGCTCTTCTGTGGGATGAAGGCCTTGGTGGCGGCGGCGTGGGTCATCAGCCAGGTGCCGTTGACGTTGAGGTCGATCACGGTGCGGAAGCCTTTGGGGGAGATCGACTCGGCCGGGGCGAGGAACTGGCCGCCGGCGTTGTTGAGCAGGAGGTCGAGATGGCCGTGGCGCTCGATCAGCCCGTCGAAGAAGCGCTCGACCGGCTCCTCCTCGCGGATGTCGAGCGCTTCCTGCTCGAAGCTGCCGGGCAGCCCGGCGGCGAGCTCGGCGGTCTCGGCCAGCGGCTCGGGGCGGCGGCCGCAACCGACCACGGTGGCGCCGAGCCGGGCCAGCTCCAGCGCGGTCTCACGGCCGAAGCCACTGCCGGCACCGGAGACGACCGCGACCTGGCCCTCCAGCAGCCCCTCCCTGAATACCTGCGAACGCGAGCTTTCAGCCATCGGTCGGGAAGCCTATAGGCGCTCGAATCCGCTTACTGTTGCGGCATGAAGGTCAACATCGAACCGCATCCGCTGCACGAGCCGCTGGCCGGGGGCACCCCCGGCGCGTCGGTGGTAGTCGAACCGCTGGTCGCCGGTCATGTCTCCTTCCCGCGCTCGATGATGGTCAGCCCAGGCGGCCCGTTCCTGACCATGAAGCTGCTGAAGGCACTGCTCAGCGGCAAGCCCGCCTACGAGGTTCCCGTCCCCGCCTTCCTGATCCGCCACCCCAGCGCCGGCGCGATCCTGGTCGACACCGGCCTTCACCCCTCGATCGCCACCGACGGCAAGCAGAACTTCGGCGGCATCTCCAACCGCGTTGGCAAACCGACGCTGGAGCCGGGTGAAGACGTGCCGGCGCAGCTGCGCTCACGTGGGCTCGACCCGGGTGAGATCCCGGTGGTGGTGATGACCCACCTGCACCTCGACCACAGCTCCGCGATCTCCGAGTTCCCGAGCTCGACCTTCGTCCTCTCCGAGCCCGAGTGGGACGCCGCCGCGACCGGGCCGAAACCGTTCATGAACGGCTACCGGCGTCCCCACTACGACTACGCCTTCGACTACCGCACCGTCGACTTCAACCGCGGCGAGATCGACTCCTACGCCAGCTTCGGCCGCACCTTCGACCTCTTCGGCGACGGCTCGATCCGACTCGCCTTCACGCCCGGCCACAGCGCCGGCCACATCTCCGTGGTCACCCGTCTTGCCGAGAACGACTTCGTGATCGGCGGCGACGCGATGTACATGCTCGACCAGCTCGAGGGCAAGGCGGCGATGCCGCCGCGTCCTTTCGACGCCCACAACTTCCGCCGCTCCCTGCAGGAGCTGAAACTGTTCCGCTCTCAGTTCCCCGGCGCCGTGATCACGCCTGGACACGATCCGGAGTTCTACTCCGCGATCGCCCCGCGCTACCAGTAGCGATCTCGTCGTACATCCGCTTCACCTCGACGAAGACCTCGCTCGCGACCTCGAGCTGGCGCTCGCGGCTGGCGTCCTTTTCGACCGGCCAGCTCATCGGCTCGCCGAACTGGACGGTCACCTTGGGGAAGCGCAGTCGCTTCCAGCGCCGCGCCAGCTCGGAGCCCTGGATCGCGACCGGGACGATCGGAGCGCCCGATTCGAGCGCCAGCCGGCCGATCCCCGGTTTCGGCTCGCCCATCGTGCCCGAGCGCGAGCGCCCGCCCTCGGCGTAAACGAGCAGCATCTCCCCCTGGTCGATTAGCTCGAAGGCGGTCTTGAAGGCCTCCTCGTCGTGGTGGCCGCGGCGCACCGGGAAGACGCCGCCGTGCTTGTAGATGTAGGTGAGGACCGGCGGCCCGAAGAGCTGGGATTTGGCCATGAAGCGGATCTTCCGCCGCAGGTAGACGCCGGCGAAGAAGTGGTCCATCTGGCTGAAGTGGTTGGGGGCAAGGATCAGGGCGCCCTCTCGGGGCACGTTCTCCACCCCGATCGCCCGGGTGCGGTAGAGCAGGATCGTCGGCAGGGTCAGGATCACCCGCGCGATCGAATACATCCAGATCGAGCCGCGGCGGGCTGACTCGTGGAACTGCGTGAAGTACTCCGCCGGGCGCGGGTCCTTGTAGACCTGTGGCTTCATCTCGGCCATCGCTAGGACAACCCTTCCACCCCGACCCGGTTACGCGAAGTCAAACCCGCCGAATGGGGGCCACCCACTCGCGTGAGCGCTCCAGGGCGCGACCCCAGTCGGCCAGCAGTCCCTCGCGCTCGCCGACGCTCATCCGCGGCTCGTAGCGCGCCGCCTGGCGCCACATCTCCCCCACCTGCTCGCGGCTCCAGAGCCCGGTCGCGATCCCGGCCAGGTAGGCGGCGCCGAGCGCGGTCGTCTCGGCGATCTCCGGCACCACTACCGGCGCGTCGAGGACGTCGGCCTGGAACTGCATCAGCCAGGCGTTGGCGACGGCGCCGCCGTCGGCCTTCAGCACCCCCAGGCGCTCGTCGGCAGCGGTCTCCTGGGCGCGCACCGCGTCGACGGTCTCGTAGGCGATCGCCTCCAGCGCCGCCCGCGCCAGATGGGCGCGGCCGCTGCCGCGGGTGAGGCCGACGATCGTCCCGCGCGCATAGGGGTCCCAGTGCGGCGAGCCGAGCCCGGTCAGGGCCGGCACGAAGTAGACGCCGTCGTTGGAGTCCAGCGAGGCCGCCAGCGCCTCCGTCTCCCCCGCCTCCTCGATGATCCCGAGCCCGTCGCGCAGCCACTGCACCGCCGCCCCGGTGACGAAGATCGAGGCCTCGAGCGCGTAGGTCACCTCGCCGCCGAGCCCCCAGGCAACGGTGGTCAGCAGGCCCTCGGGGGGCTCGGGCGCCTCGGCACCGGTGTTGAGGAGGACGAAGCTGCCGGTGCCGTAGGTGTTCTTCGCCATCCCCGGCGCGTGGCAGGCCTGGCCGAACAGCGCCGCCTGCTGATCGCCAGCGACTCCGGCGACTGCGACCTCGCCGCCGAACTCGGAGGTGGTGCCGAAGATCGAGGCAGAGGGCGCCGGCTCGGGCAGTCGGGCGGGGTCGATCCCGAGCAGGCCGCAGATCTCCTCGTCCCAGCGCAGGCGGCGGATGTCGAACAGCATCGTCCGCGAGGCGTTGGAGTAGTCGGTGACGTGGCGGCCGGTCAGCTTGAACAGCAGCCAGGCGTCGATCGTCCCGAACACGGCCCGCTCCATCCCCTCCGCGTTGGCCAGCAGCCACTCGATCTTGGTCGCCGAGAAGTAAGGGTCGATCTTCAGCCCAGTTCGCGCCCGGACCAGCGGCTCGTGACCGGCTGCGATCAACTCGCCGCAGCGCTCGGCGGTGCGGCGGTCCTGCCAAACCAGGGCTCGGTGCAGCGGCTCCCCCGTCGCCGGGTCCCAGGCGACCACCGTCTCGCGCTGGTTGGTGATCCCGATCCCGTCCAACGCCGAGCCCTCGATCCCGGCCGCGGCGATCGCCTCGGCGGCGACCCGCCGCGTCACCGCCCAGATCTCGTTCGCGTCGTGCTCGACCCAGCCGGGGCGCGGGAAGAACTGCTCGAACTCCGAGTAGGAACGGCCGGCCACCCGGCCCTCAGCGTCGAAGACGATGCAGGTGGTTCCCGTGGTCCCTTGGTCGATTGCAAGGATCATCAGTGTTTATTTACTCGATAGATGCAGAACATTTGCCTGTTACTAAGTAAACGTCTGTTCGAGGGTCCCCGAGCGGTTGATTTTGGACTTGCGGCTTGTACCTTCCCGCCCCATGAAAGACGTCGAAGTCGAGAAGGTGGATTCCAACGTAGCGGTAGCGAAAGGGGCTCATGGCTGGCTTGTCGGCATCGGCGTCGGCTTTATCGCCCTCTTCTTCGTCCTGATTGTCTTCAACCGGGTGGTCGGCACCGAGACCAAGGAAACCGCGACGCCGGCGGCGCAAACGACGACCACCGGCACCACCACCGCGGAGCCCCAGGCCGTCTCGAAAACCACGAAGACGAAGGGCCTTCCCACCGAGACGCTGCTCTCAGCGCTGCTTGGCGCCGGGGCGGCGCTGGTTCTCGCGGGCTTCCTCTACGCGCGGATCAGCTCGATCAAACTCCCGGGCAGCGTCGAGGTCAGCCTCACCCAGAAAGAGAAAGAGGACACCGCGAAGAAAGTCGCGGAGGCGCTGCCGGACAACACCCCCAACGAGGTGGTGGCCGAAAAAACCGTAGCCGCCACGTCCAGGGTCGAGGAGGCGAAAGCCGCCACCGTTGCCGAAGCTCCCACCGCCATGATCGACGCGGCTGTCGCCCACGTCACTCAGTAGCGGGACGCGCACACCCGCGCGAAGGCGAGCAGCTGAACGCCGCGATGGCGGAAGCCGGCAACGGTGCGCCCGGTGGCCCGGTGCTCAAGGTCGACTTCGTACTCGCGCAGCCGGTAGCCGGCGCGGACGGCGTCGACGGTCATCCCGATCTCCATCCCGAAGCCGGGCGCGAACGGCAGCGTCGCCCGCAGCGCCTCGACCCGCAGCGCCCGCTGGCCGGAGATCGGCGCCGTCGTCTCCGCCCCGCAAAGGCGGCGGATCGACCAGCGGGCGAAGCGCAACGCGATCCCGAAGCCGCCACCGACCCGGCGAGAGAAGGCCGCCACCGCCAGGTCGCACTCCCCCGCCTCAACCGCCGCGACCAGCGGCGCCAGTCGCCCCGCGGTGCCCCCGAGGTCGCCGTCGCAGAGCAGGACCAGGCGCGGAGCCGGCTCCGCGCTCAGGGCCGCCTCAGCCGCGGCGCTGACGTTGGCGCCCTTGCCGTGCGGCTTGCCGCGGCTGACCACCTGGGCGCCGGCCGCCATCGCCAGCTCGGCGGTGCCATCGGTGGAGGCGTCGTCGCCAACCCAGACTGTCGCCCCCGGGAACGCTTCGCGCAGCGCCGTGACCGTGGCGGCGATGCGGTCGGCCTCGTTGCGGGCGGCGACGATCACCGCAAGCGCTGGCTTTGAAGTCGTTTCGGGTCCCATCGGGCGGATATTGTCCCCGCCATGCCAAACATCGAGGCTCACATCACCGGGAACGTCTGGAAAATCGAGGTGGCGGTCGGGGACAAGATCGCCGACGGCGACACCGTGGTCATCCTCGAGTCGATGAAGATGGAGATACCGGTGGAGGCAGAAGACGACGGCACGGTGGTGGAGATTCGCTGCGAGGAGGGCCAGTCGGTGAGTGAAGGCGACGTCCTCGTAGTGCTGGAGTAGGCCCCGTGGAAGAGCGGCTTGCTGGCGGCAAGCTCCTGCTCGACCGGCCCGCCGAGGCGGTGGCCCGGCTGCGCATCTCCAATCCCGATCGACGCAACGCGCTCGATCACGAGATCCTCGACGCGCTGGCCGAGGCGCTGCCCCAGCTCGACCGCGGAATCGAGACCCGCTGCGTGATGATCACCGGCGCGGCGCCGGTCTTCTCCGCCGGCTACGACATCGCCGCGATCCCCGACGAGACCTTCGAGCGTGACGCCGAGGCGCTGGTCGCCCACCCCTTCCACGCGGCGATGGAGGCGATCTCCCACCACCCCTGGCCGACCCTGGCGGCGATCAACGGCCACTGCCTCGGCGGCGGCCTCGAGCTGGCGATCACCTGCGACCTGCGGATCTGCGCCGCCGGCGCGATGCTGGGCATGCCGCCGGCCAGGCTGGGGCTGATCTACGGCCACACCGGCCTGCGCAAGTTCCTCGACACGATCGGCCTGGCGCGGACCAAGCAGCTCTTCCTCACCGGCCGCAACATCGACGCCGAGCGGGCCGAGCGCATCGGCCTCGTCAACGAGGTTGTCAGCGACGACCGGCTCGGCCACGAGGCGGTGCAGCTGGCGGCCGCGATCGCCGCCAACGCGCCGCTCTCGACGCGCGGCAACAAGAGCGCGATCAACCTGCTCAACTCCTCGCCCGAACTGAGCCCCCAGCAGGAGGCCGGGCTGGTGGCGCTGCGCGAGTCCTGCTTCTCCTCCGAGGACTTCCGCGAGGGCATCCGCGCCTTCGCCGAGAAGCGGCGCCCGGACTGGACCGGACGGTGAGCGCCGAGGCGCGAGCAGCCCTCGCCGCCTCGGATCCCAGGATGGCGGCGCTGATCGAGCGGGTCGGCGAGATCGACCTGGAGACGCGGCTGCGGCGGCGCAACGAGGAGGCCCCGCCCGACGCCTACGGGGCGCTGCTGCGGGCGATCGTCGGCCAGCAGCTCTCGACCAAAGCCGCCCGCACGATCTACGGCCGCGTGATCGGCCTCTTCGGCGGCACCACCCCGTCCCCGCAGCAGCTGCTCGACGCCAAGGTGGAGGACCTGCGCGGCGCCGGCCTCTCCGGCCGCAAGGTCGAGTACATCCAGGACCTCGCCCGCCACGTGATCAGCGGCGAGCTCGAGCTCGACCGGCTCGACGAGCTCGGCGACGAGCAGGCGATCGCAGAGATCGTCGCCGTGCGCGGCCTCGGCCAGTGGACCGCCGAAATGTTCCTGCTCTTCCACCTCGAACGCCCCGACGTCCTCTCCGGCGGCGACCTCGGCATCCGCAAGGCGATCCAGATCGAGTACGAGCTGGAGGAGATGCCCTCGCCGCAGGAGGCGGTGGCGCTGAGCGAGCGCTGGAGCCCGCACCGGAGCCTCGCCTCGCTGTACCTCTGGGAGAGCCTGGCGGCGGTCCCGGACTAAACACACGTGCCCCCGCGTAGATCTCGGGGGTCAGACGCATACGCTGTCCCAAGCTCAATACCCCCGTGTACGACGCCGACAAACGCCATATGCGCGCACGATTCTGGATAGGCCTCTCGGCCGTGTTGGTGATCGCGTTCGGGGCGATCGCCGCCGGCCTCTTCGTCCACGCCGACAACGTCAACGACCTCGATCAGCTAGAGCGCGAAGAGGCCTCGCGCGCGGCCCAGCAGACGGAGGCTGTCGCCGCCTTCTCGATCGGGCAGCTCTCGACCTCGGCCGCCTTCGTGCAGGCGCAGGACGGCCTCGACGCGCACGAGTTCGAGGTGCTGGGGCGCTCGCTGCTGGAAGAGGGCGTGCTCAACTCCACCGCCTACGTGGAGCGCGTGCCGGGCCCGATGCGCGCCGGCTACGAACGCCGGCAGGGGGTCGAGATCACCGAACGGGGCCGCGCGCCCGCCAAACTGCAAAGGGCAGCCGTGCGCGGCGTCTACTACCCGCTCACCTACGCGGTTGCCGACGGCAAAACGCAGATGGCCCTGCAGCGCGCCTTCGGCTTCGACCTCGGATCTGACCCCGAGCGCGCCCCCTATCTGCAGCGAGCAGCCGACACCGGCAAGCCGGTGGCGACGCCGGTCATCGACCTCGTCCTCGGCGGGGCCGGGATCAACGTCTACCGCGCCGTCTACCGCGACGGGGCGCCAACCGGCACCGTTGACGAGCGGCGAGCCGCCCTGGTCGGGTTCGTCGTCGGCAGCTTCCGCGCCCGCGATCTGGTCGCCACCGCCGTCGGCGCCCTCCCCGACGAGGCCGAAACCCAGCTGCGAGCCGGCAGGGAAGCCATCTACGGAGAGGAGCTCGACGAAGCGGCGACGACGCCGATCCGGATCGCCGACCGCAATCTGCTGCTGGTCGTCCGCGACCCCGACGGCCCCGACATCAGCCTGCCGCTGCTGCTCGGCGTGATCGGGATCGCCCTCGCCACCCTGCTCGGCTCGCTGATCCTGGTCTGGAGCCGCAACGAAAAAATGCAGGAACTGGAGCGCGAGGCGAGCGAGGACCCGCTGACCGGGCTGAAGAACCGCAGGCGCTTCGACGAAGACCTGCGCACGGCGATGGCCCGCGCCCGCCGCGAGCGCACCACCGGGGCGATGCTGATGCTCGACCTCGACCACTTCAAGGCCGTCAACGACAACTTCGGCCACCCGGCCGGCGACCGCCTGATCGTCGAAATCGCCGACGTCCTGCGTCGCCGCACCCGCGAGAGCGACTCCCTGGGCCGACTCGGCGGCGATGAGTTCGCGGTGGTGCTGCCGCGCTGCAGCCGTGAGGAGGCGCTGCTGACGGCGGAGGCGATCGCGCGGGCGGTTCGCGAGCACGTTCCCGCGAACGATGGCGCCGAGCCGATCACGGTCTGCGTCGGGGTGGCGATGTTCGGCGCCGACCCGCGCCAGGGCGCCGCCTCGGTCGCCTCCCAGGCCGACGCGGCGATGTACGCGGCCAAGGACGCCGGCCGCGACGAGGTGCGGATCTTCGACCCTGAGGCGCTACGCGAGGACCACCCAAGCTAAGGGGGAGACTCTTCGCTGTAACCGGACTTGTCCGTCGCATGAGACGGAGAACTCCGGATGCACGGAGCAGGGACGCTTGGGCGTTGGCGCGGCGGCAGCATGGGGTGCTGGCGCGGCGGGACTTGCTGAGGTTGGGGTTCAGCCGTACTGAGATCGAACGGCGGGTCGACTCGGGGCGGCTGCACCCCGTGGGGCGGGGGATCTATGCGGTGGGATGGCCGGAGCTGAAGCGTGAGGGTCGTTGGATGGCGGCGCTGCTTGCCTGTGGCCCAGGGGCGGCCCTGAGTCATCGCAGCGCCGGGGCTCTCTGGGGCATTTGCGAGGAGCGACCCGGACGAATCGAAGTCAGCTGCACGAGCAGGCGGGAAACCGAGCGGCCGGGGATGCGGGTGAGGAGTGGCGCCCTGCGACCCGCAGAGACCGTGTGGCGTCGCAGGATTCCACTCACCGCCCCGGTCCGCACCATGATCGACCTCGCCACCGAGCAGGACCCGAAGAGCCTGCTGCGCTCGATCAACGAGGCAGACAAGCTCGAGGTCATCCTGGCCGACGATCTGCGCCGTGCCCTGGAGAGCCACACCGGACAAGCGGGCGTCAAGGCGCTCCGGACGCTCCTCGATCGCGACACCTTCGTGCTCTCGGACGAGGAGCTGGAACGGCTTTTCCTCCCCCTGGCCCTGGGGGTCGGACTCTCCCTCCCCCAGACCAAGATCTGGCTGAACGGCTACGAGGTCGACTTCTATTGGCCCGAGCTGAAGCTCGTGATCGAGACCGATGGCCTGCGCTATCACCGCACGCCCTCCGCGCAGGCCCGCGACGTCCGGCGCGACCAGGCACACACCGCCGCCGGCTTCACCCGCTTGCGCTTCACCCACTGGCAGGTCAAGCACGAACCCGGGTACGTCAAGCAAGTCCTCCAAGCAACGGCGTCCCACCTGAACCGACCTGGCTGACCGAACCCCTGCCTGTCCCGTGGGGATGGGTCAGCCGGGCCCCACGCCGCCAGGCGCCTCCCCAAGCACTAACGCCGCGGCAGCTCCGCCCGCAGGTCGAGAACGCGCTGGGCGGACTGCTCGAAGGCTTGACGGCCGAGTTGGTGGGAGCGGAGCTTTTGGACCAGCGCTCTCCAGGCGGATTCGGCCTGAGGAAGGTCGTTGAAGAGAAGCAGGTCGGTGCCGGCGCGGGCCGCGGCAAGGCCCGCCGCGGCCGGGCCGCCGAAGTCCTGCACGGCGACGGTGCCGAGGGCGTCGGTGACCGAGACGCCCTCGAAGCCGAGGCGGCCGCGCAGCTCGGTGGTCGCGATCGGGCGGGCGAAGGCGGCCGGCTTGTCCGAGAAGGCCGGGTAGATCGCGGTGCTGAGCATCACCAGGTCGCCGCCGGCCGCCGCGAAGGCAGCGAAGGGAGCCTCGTCGACCGCCCGCAGCTTCGCCTTCGAGAGCTCGATCTCTTCGACCGCGAAGTCGGTGTTTTCGCCAGCGGCGCCGAAGCCGGGGAAGTGCTTGGCGGTGGCGGCGACCCCACCCGCCTGCAGCGCTTCGGCGAAGGGGATCGCGGTCGCCTCGACGTTGGCGGCGGTGGCCCCGAAGCCGCGTTCGGTGGCGGCGATGGTGCCGCCGGGGCGGGCGACGTCGAGGACCGGCGCCAGGTCGACGTTGACCCCGAGGTCGCGCAGGTTGGCCGCCGTGCGCCGGCCCTGGTCGCGGCTGTATGCGGCGCCGCGGTTGCCCATCTGCCGCGCCGAGGCGGTCGGGGCGCCACTAACCCGCTTCACCAGGCCGCCCTCCTGGTCGACCATGATCAGCAGCGGGTCGCGCAGGGCCCGCGGGCGGCGGATCGCCTGCAGGCGGGCGATCAGCTTGCGGCCGGCGGCCCGGGTCGGGAAGTTGGCGGCGAAGAGGACGACGCCGGCGATCCGGCCCCCGCGGATCGCCTCGCGCAGCCGCGGCGTCACCTCGTTGTCGCCAAGGCCGGCGACGAGGCGCTGGCCAGCGAGCTGGCTGGCCGGCAGCGTGCTGGCCACCTCGACCTGCTCCGGCGCCGGCCCATCGCCGAGCGCGGCGCCCAGCGCAAAGGCCGCGAGCGCGAGCCCGATCAAAACTCCAAACGCCAGCCGGCGGCGACGCGCCTTCGTCCGATCCATAGTGCGATGCTATGGCGGATGGCATCGCTGATCACCGTCGAGGAAGCCCTCGCCTACGGCGCCCTCACCGAGCATGAGGAAATCGAAGCCCTGGTCGAACGGGCCTGGGAAGTGCGCCGCGAGAACTTTGGCGACTCGACCGACATGTGCTCGCTGGTCAACGCCAAGTCGGGCGGCTGCGCCGAGGACTGCGGCTTCTGCGCCCAGTCGCGCTACGCCGACGCCGACACCGTCATGCACGCGATGATGGAGCCGGAGCAGATCCTCGAACACGCGAAAGCCGCCGAGGCCGCCGGCGCCCACCGCTTCTGCATGGTCACCCAGGGTCAGGGGCTCTCCAAACGCGACTTCGCGAAAATCCTCGAGGGGGCCGAACTGGTCGCCGAGAAGACCAACCTCAAGCGCTGCGCCTCGATCGGCCACATGTCAGCCGAGCGCGCCAAATCGCTCAAGGACGCCGGCATCCAGCGCGTCCACCACAACGTCGAGTCGGCCAAGTCCTACTACCCCGAGGTCTCCTCGACGGTCCGCTACGAGGGCCGCCTGCGGACGATCCAGGCGGTCAAGGAGGCCGGCCTGGAGACCTGCGTCGGCGGCATCCTCAACCTCGGCGAGACCGACGAGCAGCGGGTCGAGATGGCCTTCGAGCTGACCGAGATCAACCCCACCTCGGTGCCGATCAACTTGCTGATCCCCAAGCAGGGGACCAAGTTCGGCGACCGCGAGGTGATGGACCCCTGGGACGTCGTCAAGTGGATCGCGATCTTCCGCCTGATCATCCCCGGCGCCCTCTTCCGCCTCTGCGGCGGCCGGGTCGAGAACCTCGGCTCGATGCACAAGCTCGCCGTCAAGGCCGGCCTCAACGGGGTGATGATGGGCAACTTCCTCACCACCCTCGGCGCCGAGCCGGCCGAGGACCGGGCGATGTTCGAGGAGCTTGGGCTGAACGTCGCCCGCCAGCCCGACAACGGCGCCAACCCGCGGCCCGACAACCGCTCCGGTTGGCTCGACGGGGAGTCGCCGGGAACGCCGATGGACGAGCTGATCGACTCCCAGGACGAGGCCCCGATGTGGGACCCCTCGACCCAGCTGCGGGTCGTCAAGAAGGGCAAGAGGGCGCCCTCCTACCCGACCGCTGCGTGACCGACGTCGCCGAGCGGCTGCACGCTCTCCGCGGCAGCGGACTGCACCGGCGCCTGCGCCTGATCGAAGGCCCCCAGGGCCCCCGGGTGACCCTCGACGGGCGCCCGGTGCTGCTGCTCTGCTCCAACAACTACCTCGGCCTCGCCGACGACCAGCGGGTGGGTGAGGCCGCCGCTGAGGCGGCGCTGCGCTGGGGCGCCGGCACCGGCTCCTCGCGCCTGATCTCCGGCAGCATGGAGGTCCACCGGGGGCTCGAGGCGGGCCTGGCCGAGTTCGCCGGCTACGAGGCGGCACTGCTGTTCGGCTCCGGCTTCCTCACCAACACCGGCACGATCGCGGCCCTGGCAGGGGCGGGCGAGGTCGTCTTCTCCGACGAGCTCAACCATGCCAGCATCGTCGACGGCTGCCGGCTCGCCCGGGCCGAGACCTTCGTCTACCGCCACGCCGACCTCGAGCACCTCGAGTGGGGCCTGCGCGAGGCCGGCGGCCGCGGCTCCCTGATCGTCAGCGACGGGGTCTTCTCGATGGATGGCGACGTGGCCCCACTGCCGGGGCTGCTGGAGCTCGCCCGCCGCCACGGCGCCCGGCTGATGATCGACGACGCGCACGCGCTCGGCGCGTTGGGGCCGGGCGGTCGCGGCTCGGTCGCCGCCGCCGGGCTCAGCGGCGAGGTCGACGTCGTCGTCGGCACGCTCGGCAAGGCGCTCGGCTCCTACGGCGCCTTCGCCTGCGCGAGCGCGGAGACGATCGACTTCCTCGTCAACAGCGCTCGCCCCTTCATCTTCTCGACCGCCCCGCCCCCGCCCGCGATCGGGGCAGCCGCCAAAGCCCTGGAGCTGCTGCTCGCCGAGCCCGAGCTGGTCGAGCGCCTCCAGGCCAACGCGGCGACGCTGCGGGCGGCGCTCGCGGCCGAGGGGCTGGAGAGCGACTCCACCACCCAGATCGTCCCGGTCGAAGTCGGCGAAGCCGAGCCGACGATGAAGCTCTGCGAGCTGGCACTGGAGAGCGGCGTCTTCGCCCAGGGCATCCGCCCGCCGACCGTCCCCGCTGGCTCATCGCGCCTGCGGCTAACCGTGATGGCCAGCCACGATGCCGCCGAGCTGACCGCGGCCGCGGAGGCGATCGGAGCTGCGGCCCGCTCGATCGGCCTCGCTCCCGTGGCCGCTTGAGCGGACTGTTCGTAACCGGCACGGGCACCGAGGTCGGCAAGACCGTGGTCGCGGCCGCAGCCGCCCACACGCTGGCAACCGATGGCGCCAGCGTCGCCGTCTTCAAGCCCTGCGTCACCGGCCTCGACGAGGGCGGCGAGGCCGACCACGAGCTGCTGCGGCGGGCCGCCGGCTCGAGTCAAAGCGATGACGAGATCGCGCCCTATCGCTACGGGCCGCCGGCCTCGCCCCATCTGGCCGCGGCCCTGGCGGCCGACCAGATCGACCCCGAGCGCCTGCGCGCGGCGGCGGGCGCGGCCGCGGCGAGCGTCGATGCCATCGTCTGCGAGGGAGTCGGCGGCCTGCTGGTCCCGCTCGCCGGCCCCTACCTGGTGCGCGACCTCGCGATCGAGCTCGGCTACCCGCTGGTGATCACCGCCAGCCCTGGCCTCGGCACGATCAACCACACGCTGCTGACGATCGAGGTCGCCCGCGCCGCCGGCCTCGAGATCGCCGCGGTCGTGCTAACCCCCTGGCCCGCCGCGCCGAGCGAGATCGAGCGCTCCAACCGCGAGACGATCGCCGCGCTCGGCGCGGTCGAGGTGCTGACCCTCCCCCAGCTCGACCTCGCCGCGCCGGGGACCTGGCCGCGGCTGCGCTTCAGCCGCTGACGATCACGTCGAGGTTGGCGCCGGCCAGCTCGACCTCGAAGCCGGCCTTGGCGACGACGTCGGCCGCCGCCTCGGCATCGCCGGGCGCCTTCCTGGCCGCCAGCAGCGCCTTGGCGACGTCGCCGCGGACCGCCTTCGCCAT
The DNA here is from genome assembly GCA_036265715.1 of Solirubrobacterales bacterium. Lineage (GTDB taxonomy): Bacteria > Actinomycetota > Thermoleophilia > Solirubrobacterales > 70-9 > VAYN01. The sequence continues at coordinate 15,895 of DATAON010000043.1, forward strand.
GTGCGAGACGACCTTGCGCTTGCCACCCTGCTCGCTGAACGCCCGCACCGACAGCAGGGTCGCCTGCTTCGGCTTCCAGGCCGCGGCGTAGGCGGCGGAGCGCATGTCGACGACCAGCGCGCCGGGGTTGTCGGGCAGCGCCGCGGCCAGGGCCGGGCGCCAGAAGGTGGCCGGCGGCCCGATCCGGCCGAGCCGCGCTTTCGAGGAGAAGCGGTAGTACGGGATCCGATCCTCGGGCCGGACCACGCCCCAGAGGGCGCTGGCGATCAGGACCCGCCGCTGCGCCGTCTTCGACAGCGCCGCCAGGCCCAAGCGGTCGTAGAGGACGCCGGAGTAGACCTCGGCCGCGGGGGCCGCCGGGGCGCTGCGCAGGCCAGCGCCGACCTCGACCTCGCCGGCCTGCCCGGGCGAGACGCCGAGCCGGCGCGCAGCGGCTTTGCGCGGCGCCGCCGCCAAGGTCTCCAGGGCCTCCAGCAACTGCTCCCGCTTGCGCCCCAGCTGCTCGGCATAGACCAGCGAGTCGAGGTCGACCGGCGCCCCGTCCGCGGGGGTCGCCTTGCCCTCGGAGGGCGGCAGCAGGATCAGCATCGGCGGGACTCTAAGAGGCGCGGCCCCACGATCGCGCGCGGGCTTTGTCAGGCGGCCACAACCTGCTCGCCGCGGTAGGGGCCGGGCTTCGGTCGGGCCTCTCCCCCGGGGAGCGCGAGCCGCAGGATCGTCCGCTGCACCATCCCCAGCTGCTGGGAGAAGGGGCCGCTGTTGTAGGGCAGCCCGTAGCGCTCGCAGATGTCTTTGACCTGCGGGGCCAGCTCCGCGTAGCGGGTGCTGGGCAGGTCGGGGAAGAGATGGTGCTCGACCTGGTAGCCGAGGTTGCCGCTGGCGACGTGGAAAAGCGGGCTGCCCTCGATGTTGGCGGCGCCGAGGAGCTGGCGCACGTACCAGCCGCCCTGGCTCTCGTCCTCGACCTCCGCCTGGCTGAAGGTGTAGGTCTGGTCGGGGAAGTGGCCGCAGAAGATGATCGCGTAGGACCAGACGTTGCGGGCGGCATTGGCGGTCGCGTTGGCCGCCGCGGCCTTGCGGTAGGCGCGGGTGCCCTTGCCGGCGGCGCGCCTGAGGCTGCCGGCGAGCCCGCCGCTGCGGCGTCGCTGCACCCCGGCGTCGAGCGCCAGCTCGACCGCCGCGGTCGCCAAACCGCTCAGCGCCGGCCAGGCGATGTAGTCCTTGACGATCTGGCTTTTCGCCTTCTCGCGGATGCCCTTCAGCTCGCGCTTGACCTGCCGCTTGGACTTCTCGCCCTTGCGGATCGCTTCGAAGTCGAGGTCGTGGACCGCCACGCCCCACTCGAAGAAGGCGGCGAGGAGGAGGTTGTAGAGCGGCTGGAAGAGGTAGACCGGGTGCCAGGGCTGCTCCGGGTCGATCCGCATGATCTCGTAGCCGAGGTCCTTGTCCTTGCCGCGGATGTTGGTGAAGGTGTGGTGGACGTAGTTGTGGGAGTGCTTCCATGCCTCGGCGGTCGAGGCGGTGTCCCAGTCCCAGGTCGAGGAGTGGATGCGGGGATCGTTCATCCAGTCCCACTGCCCGTGCAGGACGTTGTGGCCGATCTCCATGTTCTCGAGGATCTTCGCCGCCGAGAGCGCCGCGGTCCCGGCCGCGCGCGCCGGCAGGTTGTTGGAGGCGAGCAAGAGGACGCGGGCAAGCGTGCCGAGCCGGCGGTGCATCTCGATCATGCTCTCGATGTAGCGGCGATCGCGCTCGCCGAGGTCGGCGCGAACACGGTCGCGGATCGCGTCGAACTCGTGGCCGAGCGACTCGATCTGCTCGGGGGTGAGCCGGCTCAGGGGGCTGACGGGTGCCTCGGTGGTAGCGCTCATCGTGTTCCTCTCGGTTGGCTCAAAGTGCGATCTCGATCGGCCCCTCGGGGGCGTTGACGCAAGTCCGGACCATCTCTCCCTCACTGCCGTGGACCTCGCCGGTGCGCAGGTCCCGCACCTTGCCCTCGCGCAGCTCGCCGACGCAGGTGTGGCAGATCCCCATCCGGCAGCCGAACGGCAGCACCGCTCCGGCCTCCTCGCCGGCGGCGAGGATCGGCGTGGCGCCGTCGCAGGCCGCCTCCACCCCGCTCTTGGCGAAGCGGACCGTCCCGCCCTCGCCCTCGCCGGCGGCGGCACCGACGTGCGGCTGGAAGCGCTCCATGCTGAGCAGTGCGAGGTCGCCCTCGAGCCGCCAGTGCTCGGTCAGGTCGTCGAGCATCTCACCGGGCCCGGAGGCGAAGGCGTGGCGCTGGCGCCAGTCGGGGCAGATCTCGTCGAGGTGGGTCGGGGCCAGCCGCCCGTGCTCGCCGGTCAGGCGCAAGTGCAGGTCGAACGCCTCGTGCTCGGTCTCGATCCGGCTCAGCCGTTTGGCGAAGATCACGTCCTCGACGGTCCGGGCGGAGTGGATGTGGACGACGTCGCCGGTGGCGCCGGTGGCGGCGAGGCTGTTGACCATGCTCATGATCGGGGTGATGCCGCTGCCGGCGCTGATGAAGAGGAGCTTCTCGGGGGCCGGATCGGGCAACACGAAGGTCCCTTCGACGCCGCCGAGGCGGACCAGGTCCCCCGGGCGCGCCTGGCGCACCAGATAGGGAGAGACCTTGCCAGCCTCGACCAGCTTCGGGGTGATCGTGATGCAGCCGTCGGGCCGGCCCGGATCCGAGGTCAGCGAGTAGGCGCGCCAGTGGTGGACGCCGTCGACGACGACGCCAATCCGCAGGTACTGACCGGGACGGTGACCCGGCCACTCGTAACCCGGGCGGATCAAGACGGTCGCCGCGTCGGCGGTCTCTGGCTCGATCCGCTCTATCCGCCCGCGCAATTCCCGGGTCGACCAGAGCGGGTTGATCAGTTCCAGGTAGTCGTCGGGGAGCAGCGGGCTGAACAGCGCGCCGACCGCGCGAAGGGCGCGCCGACGCGTATTCGAAACCTTGGGTATTGCGCCTCGCTCAGCCATCGATTTTCAGTATTACACGGATCGGTGTAATGGTTGTGGAACCTTGGTCACGTTCCTCCGAGTGCCCGGTACCCGCTTCCCACTAGGCTCGATCATGCGATGCCTGTCGATCCCGCGAGCCTCGACCACAAGCACCTCTGGCACCCGTTCACCCAGCAGCAGGGCTGGGGCGAGGAGGCGCCGCTGGTGATCGAGCGCGGCGAAGGCTCTTTCCTGATCGACGGCGAGGGCCGCCGCTACATCGACGGCAACGCCTCGCTGTGGTGCAACGTGCATGGCCACCGCCACCCGACGATCGACGCGGCGATCCGCGCCCAGGTCGACCGCATCTCCCACTCGACGATGCTCGGCCTCTCCCACCCCGGCGCCGCCGAGCTGGCCGAGCGCCTGGTCGCGATCGCGCCGCCCGGCCTCTCCCGCGTCTTCTACTCGGACTCGGGCTCAACCGCGGCCGAGATCGCCCTGAAGATGGCCTTCCAGTACCAGCAGCAGCGCGGCGAGCTTGGGCGCAAGACCTTCGTCCGCCTGCGCGACGCCTACCACGGCGACACCCTCGGCTCGGTCTCGGTCGGCGGCATCGACCTCTTCCACGCCACCTACAAGCCGCTGCTGTTCGAGACCCACGCGGCCGAGCCGGGCGACGCCGCCGACATGGAGCGCATGCTCGCCGCCCACGCCGACGAGGTCGCGGCGGTGATCCTCGAGCCGCTGGTCCAGGGGGCGGCGGGGATGATCATGCACCCACCCGGCTACCTGCGGGCGGTGAGCGAGCTCTGCAACCGCTTCGGGGTGCTGCTGATCGTCGACGAGGTCGCGACCGGCTTCGGCCGCACCGGGACGATGTTCGCCTGCGAACAGGAGGACGTCGCGCCCGACTTCCTCTGCCTCGCCAAGGGGATCACCGGTGGCTACCTGCCGCTGGCGGCGACGCTGACGACCGAGGCCGTCTACGAGGGCTTCCTCGGGGCGCCGGAGGAGTACCGGACCTTCTTCCACGGCCACACCTACACCGGCAACGCGCTCGCCTGCGCGGCGGCGCTGGCCAACCTCGACGTCTTCGAGCAGGAGCGGACGATCGAGCGCCTGCAGCCGAAGATCGCCCTGCTGGAGGAGCTGCTGGCCGCGATCGCGGCGCTGCCTGAGGTGACCGAGGTGCGCTCGAAGGGCTTCATGGTCGCGATCGACCTCGGCGACCACGACGCCTCGCTGCGGATCGGCCACCGGGTCACCAACGAGGCCCGCGAGCGCGGCGCGATCATCCGCCCGCTCGGCAACACGGTGGTGATCGTCCCTCCTCTCTCGATCTCCGAAGACGAGCTGCGCGAGCTGATGAGCATCTGCGCCGAGTCGATCCAAGCCGCCGTCGCCTCCGCCCCCCAAGCCGCGGCGCCCAGCGGGCTCCAGCATCCCGTGGTTCCTTAAACACCCCACAGGTAAAAAAGGAACCACGGGATTGATCGGCACACTTCTGTGATGGATCTGTGGCGGCGCCGTAGTAGAGACGTGAATCAGACTTTGGTCGCCACCGCCAAGGACGCCCCGCGCGAAGCCGATGTCGCCTTCGACGCGCTCTACCGCTCAAGCCGCGACGACGTCTACGCCTACGTCGCCAGCCTGTTGCGCGACGGGCCCGCCGCCGAGGAAGTGACCGCGGCGGCCTTTGAGCGCGCCTACCGCAAGCGCAAGCGCTTCGACCCGGATCGCGGGGAGCCGCGCGCCTGGCTCTTCGGGATCGCCCGCAACGCCGCCCTCGACGAGCTACGCCGCCGCGGCCGCCAGGCCGATCTGGCGGCCGAGCCCGAGGACCTTGCGCTGGCACCGGCCCACGAGAGCGCCGAGGAAGCCGAGCGCCGCCTCGCCCTCGCCGCCGGCCTCGCGACCCTGGACCCGCCCGAGCGCGAGCTGATCGCGCTCAAGTTCTTCGCCGGGCTTGCCAACTCCGAGATCGCCGCCGTGATCGGCGTCTCCGAGTCGAACGCCGGCACCAAATTGCACCGAGCCGTGACCAAGCTGAGGGAGGCATGCGATGGAGCCCTATAGGGACGACGATCTCACCGCGGCGCTGAGCGCGCTGCGCCCGGCCCCACGGCCGGCCTTCGCCGCCAAGCTCGACGCGCGGGCCGCCGCCGGCTTCCCGCGCGAGGCGCACTCCGGCGGGCCCTCGCTCAAGGGCGTGAAGGCGCGCCTGTCCAAGCTGAAGCCGCGCCAGGTGCTGATCCCGGCCGGCGGCCTCGCTCTGACCGCGATCGTCGTCGCGGCCGTCGTGATCTCGCAGGGGTCACGGCAGGAGACCACCGATTCGCTCAGCTTCCGCGAGAACGCGCCTGGCGCGACCAACGAGAACTTCAACGCGTCCGGCTCATACACGCATGGCGCCACGCGCCTGGAAGAGAGCGACAACCTCAAGCCGCTGGAGTCCCCCTCCGAAGGCTTGGCCGGCGCGGAAACCGAAGGCTCACTGCCCCTTGAGCGCGAGCTGTCGATGGGCGCCGCGAGCCCGAGCTCCGGCAACGCCGCTGGATCGGCCGACGGCGCCATCAATCGCAATTCGGGCTATGCGGCCGGCCGCAGCCACCGCGCCGTCGAGCGCTCGGCCGAGATCACCCTCGGCACCGACCCGGCGGGGGTCGGCGAGGCCGCCGCCAAGGTCTTCGACACCGTCCACGCCTACCGCGGAGTCGTCCTCAGCTCCTCGATCGACGACGGTGCCGCCGACTCCGCCTCGGCCGAGTTCGAGCTGTTGATCCCGAGCGCCAAGCTCGGCGACGCGATGGCCGCCTTCTCGGGGATCGCCGAAGTCCGCTCCCGCCACGAGGCGACCGACGACATCACCGCGCCCACGGTGGGCGTAGCCGAGCACCTCGAAGACTCGAAGGCGCGGATCGACGGCCTGCTCGCCCAGCTCGCGGAGGCTGACACCGACAGCGAGCGCGAAGCGGTCGAAGCGGAGCTGGCGACCGAGCGCCGCCGCGCCGCCGGCCTGCGCACCAGCCTGCAGAACCTCGAGCGCCGCGCCAACCTCTCGCGGGTCGCGCTGCGGATCGAGAGTGGCGAGGCGGGGGCGGCCCCCGACGCCGGCGGCTCTTGGGGCATCGGCGACGCGCTCGGCGACGCCGGCCGCATCCTCGCCGTCGGCGCCGCCGTCAGCCTGGTCGGCCTCGCGATCGTCGGCCCGATCGCCCTGATCGCCCTCCTGGCCTGGCTCGCACACCGCGCCTGGCTGCGCCGCGCCCGCCGCCACGCCCTCGGCTGAGCCGGGTGATCGCCATTTCACTCCCCATAGGGGTGAAATGGCGATCACACCCTTCCGGCGGAGCGGTATGAGCGGCGGATAGGGTGGCTCCATGCCCGACTACGAGCGAGGACCGGCGGAGCGGCCCAACACAGGTGAGCCGTCAACGCCGCGACCGGCGGCCGGCATCGTCCTGCTGCGCCGCGGCGGCAAGCACTCCGAACGGGCACTGGAGGTGCTGATGCTGAAGCGCACTGAGCAGGCCTCGTTCATGCCCGGCGTCTGGGTCTTCCCCGGCGGCGCCGTCGACCCGGGCGACGGCGAGAAGGAGTCGGGCTACCGCGCCTGCGCGATGCGCGAGCTGGCCGAGGAGGCCGCGATCGAGTTGCCCGCAGGCGAGGAGCTGGTCCTGTTCTCGCGCTGGGTCACGCCGGAGATCGTCTCCACCCGCTTCGACGCCTGGTTCTTCCTCGCCCTCGCCCCCGCCCACACCCCACCCCAGCCCGACGGCGTCGAGACCACCGAGGCCGCCTGGGTGAAACCGGCCGAGGCGCTCGAGGCTCACGCCGCCGGCACCCACTCGATGGCCTTCCCGACCGTCCACCAGTTGCGCTGGCTGCTGCCCTACCGGACCTCCGACGAGGCCCTCGCCGCTTACCGCGGGCGCTCGGTCGACGCGGTGATGCCGAAGATCGTCGAGGACGCCGACGGCGGCGCCGGCTGGCGGCCGGTCCTGCCCGGCGAACCGGGCTACGACGACCAGCCCCCTGCCTAGGTCGCCGGAAAGGGCTCGAGGCCCGCGTGCCAGGGGCCGGGCGGGTAGGTGTGGATGCCGCTCTCGTCCATCTCCCCCTGCAATCGCTTGAACAGCTGGCCGGCGTTCTTCAGCGCCTCCTTCAGCTCCGCCTCGCTGCGCTCTCGCAGCCGCCAGAGGAACCAGAGCTGGCGGTCGTTGACGCCGAAGCTGATCTCGCCGGTCATCGTCGTCACCCAGCTGAGGAAGCCGGGTCCGAAGAGCTCACGTAACGCCACCGGGTCGTACTCCTTCGGCACCGTCGCCCAGAAGCGCTTGTTGAAGTCGAGCGACTCGAACTCGACCTTGCGCGAGAAGCGCTGGGTCACGTGCTCGTGCCCCTCCAGCGACTCGACGTTGAAGGCGGGCACGACTTTGGCCAGGTCGGGCATGTGCGCCTTGGCCAGCAGCGCGGTCGGCAGCACCGCCTTGTTGAAGAGGCTGCCGATTTCCTTTTCGTCGGCGTCGCAGCTGGAGCCCCAGAAGCCCTCGGCGAGCTGCCCAGTCAGGCGGTTGACGCCACCGACGCAGAGCGCCACCGGCGCGTCTTTGGGGTTGATCCCGCCAACCGGCTCATAGGTGAGTTCGTTGCCGGCGCCGTAGCGCCGCACGGTCTCGGCCCACTCCTGCGCTTCCTGCTTGGCGCCCATCCGGCGATCCTAGTTGTCACTCGGCGTCCAGGCCCCGTTGCAGCGGCCCCGATCGGCGCTAGGATGGGCGCCAAGACCGCTCGAATACAGGAGTCTCAATGCTCATCGCTCTAATCGTCGTCGTCGCGATCATCCTCATCGCGGTTTTCTACTTCATCGCGAAGCGCAACTCGTTCATCTCTTCGCGTAACCGCGTCGACGAGTCCTGGAGCGGGATCGACGTCCAGCTGAAACGGCGCCACGACCTCGTGCCGAACCTGGTCGAGACGGTCAAGGGCTACGCCGCGCACGAGGCCGAAACGTTCGAGAAAACGACCAAAGCGCGGGCCGAGGCGATGGCCGCGCAGAGCGTCGGCGAAACGGCCCAGGCCGAGCAGCACCTGACCCAGGCACTGGCCGACCTCAAAGCCGTCGCCGAGAACTACCCCACCCTCCGCGCCACCGAGAACTTCCAGCAGCTCAGCCGCAACCTCTCCGAGCTGGAGGACGAGATCCAGGCCTCGCGCCGGATCTACAACTCCAACGTCCAGTCCTACAACACGGACATCCAGCAGTTCCCAGGCTCGATCGTCGCCAACGCCGGCAACTTCGAGGACCGCGAGTTCTTCGAGATCGCCGAGGCCGAGCGCGAGCCGGTCGCGGTCAGCTTCGATAAATAAGCGGTTCCCTAGAATCAGCGCATGACTGAGACCCAAGAGGCGACCCTCTGGATCTGCGACAGCTGCGGGTTCATCTATGACCCAGCGATCGGCGACCCCGACGGCGGCATCCCGCCGGGCACCGCATTCGAGGAGATCCCAAAAGACTGGTTCTGTCCCGTCTGCGGCGCTCGCACCTCTGATTTCCGCCCGCTAGAGCCCGGCGAGGCCTAAACCTCCCGTTCAGCAGTTAGAGTCCTGGCTGATGAGCCAGTTTGACTTTGACTGGATAGTCGTCGGATCGGGATTCGGGGGGTCGGTCTCGGCTCTGCGCCTGGCCGAGAAGGGCTACTCGGTCAACGTCCTCGAGTGCGGGAAGCGCTTCCGCGACCAGGACTTCCCGAAGTCGACCTGGGACCTGCGCCGCTACTTCTGGGCGCCGCGCATCGGCCTGCGCGGGATCTTCCGGCTGACCCCGTTCAAGGACGTCTCGGTGGTCAGCGGCTGCGGCGTCGGCGGCGGCAGCCTCGGCTACGCCAACACCCTCTACGTCCCCCCCAGCGACTTCTTCAAGGACCCCCAGTGGGGCGACCTCGACGACTGGGAGTCGACGCTGGCGCCCCACTACGCCGAGGCGCAGCGGATGCTCGGCGTCGTCGTCCACGACAACGACGACCCGGCCGACCAGCTCCTGCGCGAGTACGGCGAGGCGATTGGCGTCGGCGACACGTACCAGAAGACCCCGATCGGGATCTACCTCGACAACCCGGGTCAAACCGTCTCCGATCCCTTCTTCGGCGGCGAGGGCCCCGACCGGACCGGCTGCATGCAGTGCGGCCGCTGCATGGTCGGCTGCCCGCACGGGGCCAAGAACACCCTCGTCAAGAACTACCTCTGGCTGGCCGAGAAACGCGGCGCCACCGTCACCCCCGACCGCACCGTGACCGAGGTGCGCCCACTCGGCGCCGCCGACGGCAGCGAGGGCTACGCGGTCACCAGCGAGCGCTCGGGCCTGCTCTCCGGCCGCGGCCGCCGCACCCTCACCGCCCGCGGCGTGATCGTCGCCGCCGGCCCGCTCGGCACCAACAAGCTGCTGCAGCGCTGCCGCCTCGGCGGCGCCCTGCCGCGCATCTCCAACCGGCTCGGCGAGCTGGTGCGGACCAACAGCGAGTCGATCCTCGCCGTCACCGTGCCCGAGGACTACCCCGAGGACCTGACCACGCGGGTCGCGATCACCTCCAGCATCTACCCCGACCCCCACACCCACATCGAGACCGTCACCTACGGCAAGGACGGCAACTCGATGCACCTGCTCTACACGCTGATGGTCGGCGACGGCACCCGCGCCACCCGGCCGCTGAAGCTGCTGGCCCAGATCATTCGCCACCCGCGCCAGTTCGCGAAGACGCTGTGGCCGCGCAACTGGTCGCGGCGGACGATCATCGTCCTGGTCATGCAGACGCTCGACAACGCGATCGCGCTGCGGCCGACGCTGAAGCGCAACGGCGACGTGCGACTGCAGACCGAGCAGGACCCGGAGCGGCCGATGCCGACCTTCATCCCGGCGGCCAACGCCTTCGCCGACTGGCTGGCGCAGCGGACCGGCGGCGTCGCCCAGAGCTCGACCACCGAGGCGCTGATGAACATCCCGACGACCGCCCACATCCTCGGCGGCGCGGTGATCGGGCACGGGCCCGAGGACGGCGTCGTCGACGCCAGCCAGCGCGTCTTCGGCTACGAGAACCTGCTGGTCTGCGACGGCGCCGCGGTGCCGGCCAACGTCGGCGTCAACCCCAGCCTGACGATCACCGCCCTGGCCGAGCACGCCATGTCGGGCATACCGGACGCTGCAAACCTGCGCACTTCGGAGTCCTCGGTCGACGTGACCGGGTCACGCACTTAAGTGCGCTCCCCGGCCTCGTCTCCCTGCGTCCGCCGAATTGCTTGGTTTTCGCGCCCGGCGGTTAAGCGGAGTACCGCTCCGCGACGTAGTCCCAGTTGACGACGTTCCAGAAGGCGTCGAGGTATTCGGGCCTTTTGTTCTGGTACTTGAGGTAGTAGGCGTGCTCCCAGACGTCGGCGCCAAGCAGCGGCGTCTGACCGTCGGAGATCGGCGAGTCCTGGTTCGCGGTTTTGGTCACCGCGACGCTGCCGTCGGCGTTCTTGACCAGCCACGCCCAGCCGGAGCCGAACTGGCCGATTCCTGCGTTTTTGAACTCCTCCTTGAAGGCGTCGAAGGAGCCGAAGGCGCTGGTGATCGCCTCGCCCAGCTCGCCACCGGGCTCGCCGCCACCGTCGGGGCTCAGCATCTGCCAGAAGAGCGAGTGGTTGTAGTGGCCGCCGGCGTTGTTGCGGACCGGGCCCTGCTTGTCGGCGGGCAGGTCACCAAGGCTCTTGAGAACGTCCTCGACGTCGCTGTCGGCCCACTCGGTGCCCTCGAGGGCCCCATTGGCTTTGTCGACGTAGGCCTGGTGGTGCTTGTCGTGGTGCACGCGCATCGTCGCCTCGTCGATGTGGGGCTCGAGGGCGTCGTAGGCGTAGGGAAGATCAGGTACCGAAAATGCCATTCGAAAGGTCTCCTTACTCGGATTATTCGTCCCTTGGAGCCTACCCGGCCAACTGTTCTGGAATCGTCGTGACGGCCCGCGGCACGGTGTCGGGATCGCCGCCGGTCCATTCGTTGAAGCGGTACCAAGACGGCTTCGCCTTGCGGTCGGCGGTCAGCAGGCCGGCTGAGCGGCAGAAGCTGCAGCTGCCGCCCTCGTCGCTCCAGGTGAACCACCAGGCGCCGCCGATCCCCCAGCGCACGCGGTTTGCGGAGATCATTTCGAAGGCGCGGGTGAGCTGCGCGGCCTGGCCGTGGAGGCCGCGCTCCCAGCGGGTCGGCCCGCTGTCGGAGCCCCAGCCCAGCTCGGTGATGAAGATCGGCGTCGCGGCGTCACCGTGGTGGCGCATGATCCGCCGCAGGTTGCGCAGCTGCGAGCCCATCGCTCGCGCTTCGGCGACGTAGGGGTGCAGGCCGACGCCGTCGAACCAGGGCTTGACGTTGCCAGCCGCGTAGATGCGGGCGAGGAAGTCGCCCGAGGCGACGTTCGGCGGGATCTGCAGCGGCCGCCCGAAGAAGCCGCCAAGGATCACTTCGGCGCCGGGATCGACCCGCTTCAGCGCTTTGCCGGAGATCCGGATCAGGGTCGCGAACCGGGCCGGGCTGGGGTCGTCAGCGGAGAAGGTGACGAGGTTCTCCTCGTTCCAGATCTCCCAGCGCCGCACCGGCAGTTCGGTCAGCGCCGTGTGCTCTTCCCAGAACTCGCCGCCGGGGCCGTAGCGCTCAGCGGCGGCGCGCAGGAAGTCCGACCAGGCCCAGCGCTGGAACGGCGTCCGCGCAGGGATCACGCCGGGCTCGGACGCAGCCCACTCGGGGCTGCCCCAGATGACGGGGAAGATCGTGATCCCCTCTTTGGCGGCGATCGCGACTTCGCGGTCGAAGGTGCGCCAGTTCGGGTCGGCGAAGTAGGGGCTCTTCGGCTGCGTGCCGTGCCAGGAGAGGAGCAGCCTGACGCTGTCAACCCTGGCCTGCCGCATCAGTTCGAAGTCCGACGCCTTGGCCGCGCTCTGCGGCGAGACGCCGATGAACCCGGGTGGGATGTCGGCGACCGCCGGCGCCGCCGGCAAGGCCAGCGCGAACAGGGTCAGGAGGAGTGAGAGCTTGCGGGCCATGGCCTTTGCTGGAACCGGTCAACCAGGCAAAGTAGCGGCCTCCACGGGGGGCGGATCCGCGTTTGCGCCCGGCTCTGGGATAATCGCCGCTCTCGGGGCGTGGCGCAGCCTGGTAGCGCGCACCGTTCGGGTCGGTGAGGTCCCCGGTTCAAATCCGGGCGCCCCGATGATTCACCCATGACGGTTTCCGACCGCACCGTCGATAGTGTCTTGCCGATGGAGTCCATCGGCGCCTTCGAGGCGCATGAGGTTGATATCCACGGGCACCGCGTCGTCTACCGGACCGCCGGCAGCGGCCCCCCGGTCGTCCTCATCCACGGGATGATCAACTCCTCGCGGCACTGGGAGGCGGTGGCAACACGGCTGGCCGGCTCCCACCGCGTGATCGCGCCGGACCTGATCGGCCACGGCGACTCGGCCACCCCACGCGGCGACTACTCGCTCGGTGCCCACGCGGCCAGCATCCGCGACCTGCTCTCGACCCTCGGGGTCGAATCGGCGACGATCGTCGGCCACTCGCTCGGCGGCGGCGTCGCGATGCAGTTCTTCTACCAGTTCCCCCAGCGCACGGATCGGCTCGTGCTGGTCTCCAGCGGCGGCCTCGGGCACGAGGTCAGCCCGCTGCTGCGGGGGGCGGCGCTGCCCGGCTCGGCCGCCCTGCTGCGGGTCGCGGCCCACCGCCAGGTGGTCGGCGGCATCGCCGCCGCCGGCGCCCGCCTGCGGGCCAGCGGCAACAAGACCGGGGTCTACCTGCAGGCGGTGGCCCGGGCGCTCGGCCCGCTGGCCGAGGAGGGCTCGCGCCAGGCCTTCCTGCAGACCCTGCGCGCCGTGATCGACGTCCACGGCCAGAAAGTCAGCGCCCGCGACCGCCTCTACCTGCTCGGCGACATGTCGACTCTGATCGTCTGGGGCGAGCGCGACCGCACGATCCCGATCAAGCACGGGATGGAAGCCGACCGGGCGATCCCCAACTGCCGCTTCGAGACCCTCCCCCGCGCCGCCCACTTCCCCAACCTCGAAGACCCCGAGGGCTTGGCCGAGGTCCTGCGCGACTTCATCGCCAGCACCGAGCCGACCCGGATCGTCGACTCCGAGTGGGGCGCGGTGATCGGCCGCCGCGGCCGCAACCGCCTGCGCCGCGCCGCCTGATTCCGCCCAACCCTCGCGTCGCGCCCTATTCGACTTCGGCGATCGCTTTCTCGATTTCGCTCAGCTTGGGGCCGTCCTGAAGCGTGATCGTTCCGTTGGGCCCGCTGACGATTGCCGCCTGGCGGACGCGGATGCCGAGATCCCGGCCGAGTTCCTCGTAGCCCTTGAGACGGCGGGCGATCGGGCCGTCGGGGCCGCCGTTCTGTTCCAGCGCCGCCTCCCATTCGGGGCCGTCGAGTTTTTCGACGCCGCTGGCCACCGAGTCGAGGAAGTCCTGGTTGACCCCGAAGTGGTTGGCCTCGCCCTGGTTGCGGAAGAAGAGATAGGTGTAGTTCCAGCCGTAGCCCTGTTCGGCCGCGGCCTCAGCGCCAAAGAAGCCGAGCTGCTCGACGTTCTCGCTGTTGGAGTAGTGGCGGTAGAGCAGCTGCACGTCGCCGGGCCGGGCGTAGTCTTCGGCCAGGGTCGGGATCGTGCTGAGGAAGTCCTGGCGGCAGTTGGCGCACTGGAGGTCGTTGAAGACCTGGATCGCGACCGGGGCGTCGGCGGAGCCGAGACGGTCGCCTTCCTGCGGCACGCCGCCGAACAGCCGCTGCGCGTCGTTGACCCCGTCGATGCGGACGATGTCGTCGCCCGGCTCGATCGTCGCCATTTCGACGACCAGGTAGCCGAGGCCGAAGAGGAAGATGCCGAGGACGGCAATCACCCAGAGCCGCCCGCGCCGCGGGATCGGCTTGACGGTGACTTCGGCGTTGGCTTCGGGCATCGCCTGCATTATCGCGAGCCGCGAGCGCCGGCATTCCGCTGGCTGCGCAAAAAGCGGTTGACACGTCCGATTTTCGCGATAGAACTGCGCTACCCACTTTTCAACTATCGGGAGGGTCTACATGGCCAATCACCTGACGCCCAGCGAGCTCGCCGACCAGCTGCAGATGGACCAGCAGGAGGTGATCGGGAGGTGCGTCGCGATGGGGATCCCGATCTTCCACGGCCGCATCGACAGGACCCTCTTCGAAAGCTCGCTGCGCAGTCTCGGCGCCCTCGAGCCGCGCCAAGCTGACCTGGAGACGCGCCACTAACTAGACTCCCCCCAGATGGAGGGGAGGGGTACCAATTCCAAGACGCTCGCGGACCTGCTGCAGCGGTCCGCGGAGATCTACGGCGACCGCCCGGCCGTCCGCTACAAGGACGGCGAGCAGTGGGTCAGCCGCAGCTTCAGCGAGGTTTTGGAGATCGTGCGGCCGCTGGCGCTGGGCCTGACCGACCTCGGCATCGCCAAGGGCGACCGGGTCTCGATCCTCGGCAACACCCGCCCGGAGTGGACCTACTTCGACTTCGCGGCGCTCTCGATCGGGGCCACCGTCGTCCCGATTTACCAGACCAACTCCCCAGAGGAGTGCCGCTACGTCCTCGACAACTCCGACGCCAAGGTGGTCGTCGTCGAGGACGCCGAACAGCTGGCGAAGGTCCAGCAGGTGCGCTCACAGCTGCCGAAGCTGGAGCAGATCGTGCTGATGACCGGCGCCGACCCCGAGGCGATCTCGGCCGAGGACCTGGCCGCCAGGGGCGCCGGCGTCGACCCCTCGGTCTGGGAGCAGCGCTACACCGCGGTCACCCCGCAGGACATCTGCACCTTCATCTACACCTCCGGCACCACCGGCCCGCCGAAGGGCTGCGTGATCAGCCACGGCAACTACCGCGCGATGCTCGACATGGTCGCCACGACCAGCGTGATCGAGCCCGAAGACGTCAGCTACCTCTACCTGCCGCTGGCCCACTCCTTCGCCCTGCTGATCCAGCTTGGCAGCTTCGACCTCGGCTCGACCATCGCCTACTGGGAGCGGGACCCGCTGAAGATCCTCCCCAACCTGGCCGAGCTGAAGCCGTCCTACTTCCCCTCGGTCCCGCGCATCTTCGAGAAGATCTACACCGCCGCCACCAGCGGCATGGAAAAAGCCGGCGGCCTCAAAAAAGCGATCTTCGACTGGTCGATCGAGGTCGGCGCGAAGATGCGCGAAGTCGAACGCAGCGGCCGCAAGCCCGGCTTCCTGCTGCAGCGCAAATACAAGTTCGCCGACCAGAAGGTGCTGTCGAAAATCCGTGGCCTGTTCGGCGGCAACCTGCGCCTCGCGGTCTCCGGCGCGGCCCCGATCAACCCGGAGATCCTGCGCTTCTTCGACGCCGCCGGAGTCCTCGTGCTCGAGGGCTGGGGCATGACCGAGACCTCGACCGCGGCGACGATCTCGACCCCCGACGACTTCAAGGTCGGCACGATCGGCAAACCGTTCCCCGGCTGCGAGGTGAAAATCGCCGATGACGGCGAGATCCTCGTCAAGGGCCCCAACGTCTTCCAGGGGTACCACAAGAACGAGGAGGCGACTCGCGAGACGATCGTCGACGGCTGGCTGCACACCGGCGACCTCGGCGAGATCGACTCCGACGGCTTCATCAAGATCACCGGCCGCAAAAAGGACATCATCATCACCGCGGGCGGCAAGAACATCACCCCCGCCAACCTCGAGGCTGAAATCAAGCAGCACCCGCTGGTCTCCCAGTGCGTCGTCGTCGGCGACCGCCGGCCCTACCTGGTCGCCCTGGTCACCCTCGACCCCGAAGAAGCGGTCGCCTACGCCAAAGAGCATGGCCTGCCCGAGGACCCCGCTGCACTTGCCTCCAACCCCGACGTCAAGGCCTCGATCGAGGCGCACGTCGAGAAGATCAACCAGAACTTCGCCCGGGTCGAGCAGGTCAAGAAGATCTCGATCCTCCCCAACGACCTCTCCCAGGAGTCCGGCGAGCTGACCCCGACTCTCAAGGTCAAACGGGCCGTGGTCGCCCAGAAGCACGAGGGCGCGATCGAGGAGCTCTACGCCGCGTAGCTCGCAGGGATGAGGGGGTGGAGAGGGCCCTCTCACTCGCTCTTCGTCGAAGGTTCCGGACTAGCTATCGCCCGCTGGAGCGCCCCTCCTCCTGCTGATACGTTCGAGGACCCTCCCCACCCCCTCATCCCTGGGCAGCTCCGACGGAAATTGCTGCTGCGCAGCTCCGACGATTCAGAAGCACACGGTTTTGGGCGGGGGCTGGTGGGGGT
>DATAON010000044.1:0-8511 GCA_036265715.1 Solirubrobacterales bacterium
CGCTCCTCGCCGAAGGAGGGAACGAGGAATGGCGTCGGGTAGACGAGGTGCGGCGCCAGCTGCACCATCAGCTGACGCTCGAGGAGTGCCTCGCGGACCAGGCCGAGGTCGAGGTTCTGCAGATAGCGGAGGCCGCCGTGGACCATCTTCGAGGAGCGACTGGAGGTGCCGACGGCGTAGTCCCCACGCTCCAGCAGGGCCACCGAGTAGCCGCGCGAGGCGGCGTCGAGGGCGACGCCGGCGCCGGTGATGCCGCCGCCGATCACCACCACCTCGAAGTGCTGGCCGGCGATCTCCTCGGCTGCGTTGGGACGCGAGAGCATGGGCTCAGTCGAGAAAGAGAACGGTCGGCTCGGGCTGCGGGCGCTCCGGCACCGGGCGCTCCTGGCGCGGGTGGCCGAGGTGCAGCAGACCGAGGATCCGCTCCCCGGCGGGGACGCCGACCGCGGCTCGCCCCCCCTCCTCCCGCAGCAGGCCCGGCGTGCGCCAGTAGCCGGCGAGGCCGCGGGCGTGGGCGGCGAGCAGGACGATGTAGGAGGCGACCGCGGTCGCGTGCAGGTCCTCCTCGCTCTGCACCGGGTCCTCGGGGTCGAGGCGGCTGCTGACGACGACCAGGGTCGGGCAGCGGTCGAGCTTGGCGGCGCCCTCGGGGCCGGCGGCCTGCTTCAGGCGCTGCAGCGAGGCCGGGCCGACGACGCGGAAGCGCCAGGGCACGGTCAGGTGGTGGTTGGGCGCCCAGTTGGCGAGCTCGAAAAGCTCGGCCAGGGTCCCGCGGTCGAGTGGCTCCGACCCGAAGGCCTTGTGGGTGCGGCGGGTGCGGATCGCGGTCTCGACGTCCATCGTGGCGGCCATCTATAGACCGTAGCGCCAGTGCATCCAGCCCTTGCGGCCGAGCAGGGCGGCGCCGAAGATCAGGCAGCCGGCGAGCAGGCCGAGGACGATCGCGCCGGCGGTGCCGTTGTTGTCGGCGTCGCTGGTCGGTTCCTCCGCCGCCGCGGGGGTCGCTTCCGACTCCGAGGACGGGGGGAGCTCGGGGTTGGTCAAGCCGCCGGCCTGGCCCACCGGCGGACCGCCATTCGCCCCTCCGGGGGCCTTCGAGCCGGGGGGCGCCGAGCCCTTGGAGCCGGAGCCGGAGCCGGAGCCGCCGGACGCCCCCGGGGCGCCAGGCGCCGCTTCGGATTCAAACGGCGGGATCGGCGCCGAGCCGCCGAGGGACGGGGCCGCGCCGCCGCTCCCGGCGCTCGTCGAGCTGGTTTCGGTCGCGGACTGCTCGCGCGCCGGCGCCGCGATCGGGTAGTAGGCCTTGGAAACGGCGACGAGGGCCTGCCCGGTGACCCAGACCGGCGTTTGGTCACTCGACTTCGAGTAGCGGTAGTGGCCGTTGCCGCTCTGGTTGGAGGCGATGTAGTCGAGCGCGGTCGAGCCGCCGCGCTTGAACGAGCCGAGGTCGCCGCCGGCGGCGAGGATTCCCTGAATTGCCCAGGCGGTCGCCTGGGTGTTGATCGCGCCGTTGCCGCCGACCCGGTAGCCGCCGTTGCTCTGCTGGGCGTCTCGCAGGTAATCGAGCCCGTCCTTGGCGGGCTTGGAGCCGGGGGTCAGCGCCTGCAGGACCGAGCTGGTCGCCTCGGCGTCGCTGCGCTGGCCCGGCTCGTTGCCCCAGCCACCGTCGTCGTTCTGGACCTTGCGCAGCCATTCCAGTGACTTGTCGGTGCCACCCGGGGCGTCGGCGGCGCGCAGGGCGATCACCGCGAAGGCGGTCGAGTTCGGCCAGTTCTTGTAGGAGCCGTTGTCGAGGCGGAGGTTGCGCAGGCTGGCGACCAGGTTGTGGCCGCCGAACTCGCGCGGGTCGGCACCGGCGCCGAGCAGCGCCAGGGTCGTGCGGGCGAGGTCGCCGGGGCTCTCGAGCTCGTCGACGTGCCCGCGCAGGAAGGTGATCGGCGAGTGGCTGCCGCGGGTCAGGTCGTAGGGGTTATGGCCGGCGGCCTCGAGGCCAAGCATCACCCAGGCCGTCATTTCCGGCCCCGAGTCGTCGTCGGGCGAGGCCCCCCAGCCGCCGTCGTTGTTCTGGATCGAGCCCAGCCACTGCACGGCGCTGTCGGCCCCAGCCGCCTCGGCGCGGCCCGGCGCCAGCATCGCCAGCAAGACCGAGGCGACGACCAACGCCGCGATCCCCCCTCCCTTCAGGGCCGGGCCCAGGCGGCGCGGCGGTTGCCGGTCCGGCGGCTCGGGCGGCTGCGGCGGCGGCCCACCCTCCCCACCTCCCCGCTGCCACTCGAAGCGCTGGCGGAAACGCGCGAGCATGCGCACGAGCGCCGGCCCGGCGACCAGCGCCAAGACGACGTTGCCGACCACATGGGCAGCGTCGAACGGGATCGCTCGCGCCGAGAGCACGCCGAAGCGCTCCAGCGACAACTCGCCTCCGTAAGTTGCCATCAGAGAGAAGTTCAGCAGAGCGCCGTAAAGGATGCCGGCCAGACCACAGGTTGCAGCGAGGCCGAGGCGCCCGACGTTGCGGCCACCGAGCGCCAGGGCGGCGCCGAGCAGGCCACAGAGACCCCAGCCGGCCATCTGCCACGGGGTCCATGGGCCCTGCCCGAACCAGAAGTTGGAGACCAGCGCGGCCAGGGCGCCGACCGCGAAGCCGGGGGCGCCGCCGAGCGCGTAGCCGGCGAAGATGACGATGTCGGTGGTCGGCTTGACGTTGGGGAAGGCGGCGAAGGCGATGCGGCCGACGATCGCCAGCGCCGCCAGCGCCGCGACCAGGGCGACGACCTGGGCCGGCGGGCGCGAGCGCTCGTACCAGGCGAAGCCGCCAAGCAGGACGGCGCCGAGGATGAGGAAGCTGACCAGCTCCCAACTCACCTCCGGTCCTCCTCGGCGGCGCCCAGGATCGCCGCCCCCTGCTCCGGGGTGACGATGCCGGGCAGGTCGAGCACGCGGGCCACCTCGGTGGCGAAGTACCAGCCGCCCGAGAGGACGTCGGCAGCGGCGCCGTCGGCGATCACCACCCCGTCGCCGAGCAGGACGACGCGCTCGGCGAAGGCAGCGGCGAACTCGACGTCGTGGGTGGCGACGACGACGCCGGCGCCCTGCGCTGCGAGGTTGTCGGCGAGGCGGACGAGGTCGTCCTTGCGGGCGCGGTCCATGCCGCGGGTCGGCTCGTCGAGCGCGACCAGGCCGGGTAGCTGGGCGCCGTCCATGCGCCCGGCCAGCGCGATCGCCAGCGCCAACCGCTGGCGCTCGCCGCCGGAGAGGTCGCGCGGGTCGGCGTCGACGGCGTGCGCGAGTCCGACGACCCGCAGCGCGGCGGCACCGGCCTCGCCCGGCAGCTCGTCGCCGACCCGCTCGCGGACCAGGTAGTCGCCCGGGCTCTGGGTCAGCAGGGCCATGCCCTCGGGGGCGGCGAGCTTGCCGGCGGCGGGGTCGATCAAGCCGGCCGCGGTCTTCAGCAGCGTGCTCTTGCCGGCGCCGTTGCGACCCATCAGGGCGACCCGTTCACCACGACGGACCTCGAGGTCGATGCCTTTGATCACGTCATGCGGCTGCTCGGCCTGCTCGAGCTCCACCCAGAGCGCTCGCGCCGAGAAAACGGGCGCGGCCGGGGGGCGAGACCCGGAGCCCCCACTCTTCCCCGGGTGGGGGAAAGCGGTGGCGGGACCCGGGGACCCGGCACCCTCTTCCTGCTGGGTGGAGGGTGCTGGATCCCCGGGCTTGAGACCACGCCCTTCGAGGGACTTGCGGGCGGCGCGGACGCCGATCGGCAGGGGTTCGATGCCGGCGAGTGAGAAGAGGCGGGCCGCGGGAGTCTCGAGGGCGGGGTCGGCGAGCTGGGACCAGGCGAGGAACTCAGCGGGGGGGCCGTCGAAGGCAACCGCGGCGGCGGCCATCGCGACGACGCGGTCGGCGGCGGCGAGGCAGCGCTCGAGACGGTGTTCGGCGAGCAGCACCGCCACCCCCCACTCCTCGTTGAGCCGGCGCAGCAGCCAGATCAGCTCGTCGCCGGCGACCGGGTCGAGCTGGGAGGTCGGCTCGTCGAGCAAGACCAGCGAGGGGCGGGTGACAAGCGCGGCGGCCAGAGCGACCCGCTGCAGCTCGCCGCCGGAGAGGGTGTCGACCGTGCGCCCGAGCAGGTGCGGGATCGCCAGGGCCAGAGCGACCTCCTCGACCGCGCGGGCGCGGTCGGTGGCCGGGTCGCCGCGCAGCTCCAGCGGCAGCTCGATCTCGGCGGCGACGGTGGTCGAGACGACCTGGGTCTCGGGGTCCTGGGAGACGTAGCCGACGGCGGAGGCGAGCTCACCCGGCCCGGCCTCGATCGCGTCCATGCCGGCGACCGCCACGGCGCCTTCGATCTCGCCGCCGTGGAAGTGCGGCACCAGGCCGCAGGCGGCTTTGAGCAGGGTCGACTTGCCGGAGGCCGAGCGGCCGGCGAGGAGGACGAACTCGCCGGGGGCGACGTCGAGCGAGACCGCGTCGAGCGCCGGCCGGTCCGAGCCGGGATAGGAGTAAGTCAAGCCCTCGACCGCGAGGGCGGGAGCGGCGCCGCGGCGGATCGCCAGCTCAGACACGGTGCGCCTCCAGGGCCGGGGCGCGGCGAGCGGCCGGGCGGCGGCGCTTGCGGCGCATCGGCACCAGGCCGCTCACGACCAAGAGCGCCGAGAGCGCGATCGCGACCGGTCCCAGCGCCACCTCGATTCGCGGGTAGGTGTGGAAGTCGTCGGCGCCGAGCACCTTGCCGGCGATCGCCGCAGCCAAGATCAGCGACCCCGCCAAGTAGAAACGCCGGTCGAAGCGCGAGCGATTGGTCGTTTGTACACGCCCTGGCCTGTACAAGTGACCAAGCGCGGAACGGCGCGAGCGTCGACGCGGGCGCTCGAGGCTGTAGCCGCGCAGCTCCAGGGTCGCGGCGACGTCGACGGCGCGGTCGAGCGAGCCGGCGAGCAGGCGCCGGGCCAGCGCCGCCTTGCCGACCTCGGCGGCGCCGGGGCCGCGCAGGCGGCCGGCGTCGCGGAGGCGGCCGGCGTCGGCGGCGGCGACCGGGACCAGGCGCGAGACCAGGGTCGCGGTCAGCGCCGAGCGGCCGGCGATCGGGCGCAGCGCCCGCAGCACCCGGTCGGGGTCCACGCAGGCGGAGTAGACGGCGAAGGCGACCATCGCCACCGCCGCCCGCAAACCGATCGCGAGGCCGGCGACTATCGCCTCCAGGGTGACGTCGACCTGGCCGAGCCAGGGCCACTCGCCGAGCCGGGCCAGCACCGTCTCCCCGCGACTGACGACCAGCGCGTTGACGACGACGATCAGCACGGCCAGGCTGAGGCCCATGCGCAGCGCCGCGCGGACCGCGGTGCGGGCACCGGCCAGGCGGCCGGCGATCGTCACCCCGGCGCCGGCGGCGAGCAGGACCAGCGGGCTCGAGTAGAGGAAGGCGACGACGACGAGGGCACCGAGGTAGGCGACCGCGGCTCCCGGCGAGGCAGCCTGGAGCGGTCCTGGCCTCGGCGTGTAGGCGAAGGGCGACCTCATCGAACCAGCACCGGCAGCGGCATCTCCTTCCCGTCCGCGCTTGCCACCGCGTAATGGTCGCGCAGGTGCTCGGCGTCGAGCAGCGCGGCGGCGGCCTGCACCGCCGCTGGCGTCCCGCCCGTGACCACCCAGACCGGCGGCGCTTCGTAGCGGCGGGTGGCGGCGACCAGGCCGGCGTCGGGGCCGAGGTCGCGGGCGGGCTCGCCGTCGACGTCGAGGCCGACCAGGCGGAAGCCGCCGCCGACCCCCTGGCCGCCGGCGCCCTGCTCGAAGTCGGCGTAGACGCCACTTTCCTGCGGCCCGTCCTCGATCAGCGCCGCCGCCGGGTCCTCGCGCAGCTGCGCCCAGACCCCGACGAGGACGCGGATCGCGCCCTCGGGACTCCCCGCGGCGACCTCCACCCCTTCGTCCTTGAGCGCCGCGCGCACGCTGGCGCAGGTCTCAGCTCGCCCCTTGCACTCGATCGCGACCGGGTGCGGCTTGCCTTCGTAGCCGTCGCTGAAGGGAGCGGGCCAGGAGCCGACGACCGCCGGGACCCGGTTGGTGGCGGTCCAGTCGCGGTAGTCCCACCAGATCCGCTCGTTGCCGCGCAGCTCGTAGTCGGCGGCGCCGATCGGCGACTCGATCCCGTCGACGAAGTAGAACCAGTCGTAGGGACGCCCTTCGCGGCGGGTTTCCTCGGTGCCCTCGATCGCCTTCACGAAGCCGCCGCCGTAGCGGGTGTCGATCTCGGCCTCGCCTTCAAGCACCCGCATCACCGTGTCCGACTCGGTCGCCTCGACGGAGGTCGAGAGGACCGGCTCGGAGCCGAAGTCGTGCGTCACCGCCAGCTCGACCGAGCCGACGTCGGCGCCAGGACCGAGGCCGCAGCCGGCGGCCGCAAGCGCTGCCAAAAGCAGCGCCATCGCGACCGCCGTGCCACGGGCCCGGCTCATGGCCTAGCTACCAGCGGGGCACTTGCCGCCGACGCAGACCGCGGCGCGGTCGGGGATCAGGTCCCCGTCGGTGGCGAGCAGCAGGCGCGGCTTCGACAGCGTGACCGTGGCCTTGCCGTTGGCAGCGGTCGGGCCGCTGGCACCGCTGACGGTGACGCCGGCGGCCGGCTTGCGCTTGCCCTTTTCGTCGTAGGTGTAGGCGGTGACCGTGAACGCCTTGCCCGCCGTGGCGGTCCGCGGCGCGCTCAGGTAGAGCTCGTCCGGGTAGGCGTACGTCTTCGGATCCGATTCGGCCAGGGCGAAGAGAACCTCGTCGCCCGCCTTGATCTTGGCCGTGTCGGCGCTGACCGAGGCCGACTTGTGGTTGATCTTCAGGTACCAGGAGGTACCACCCTTGGCAACACTCGAGCCGACGCCGCAGAGGGCGAGGCCGAAGTCGAAGCTGTCGCTGATTAGCAACGGCTTCAGGGCCGCGGTCGAGAGCGATGCTTTGGCCAGCAGGCCGAGCGCGGTGTCGCCCTTGATCGAGACGGAGTCGCCGCTGCCGCCGGTTCCCTTGCCGAAGCAGGTTGCCTTCGGGCTCGTCTTCACCGACGTGGTAGCGCTCGACAGCGTCTTTTCGCTGAGGATCTTGCCGCCGGAGCCGACCACGCGGAGATCCGCGGAGACGCCCTTGGCGGCCGCACCCGCGGCGATGGACAGGGACAGGACCAGCGCCAGCGCGCACGCGACGGCCAGCCGTACAGGGATGAGTCTTGGCATTTACGCCACCCTTTCCTCGAGGGTTGTATTGGCAGGCCGGGGACAGGTCTCCTGGCTTCCGGGGTTGGGTGGCCGCACCTTCCCGGGGACTCTGTGTCGTCCCCAGTGGCTGGCGCTCAAGGCGCCCGCGACTTCCTTTGACCCGGTCACAGTGGCGGGACCACGCCGGATTCACACCGGACTTCCCTTGACCACCGACCGTATGTACGCCGGCGAGTCTAGCCGGCGCGGCCGGGGTAAGCTGACAGCGGAGGGGAAAGATGCTCAGGGGAATGCGCCGAAATAGAGCGGCGCTGGCGATCGCATGCGTGGCGTTGTTCGTCGCGCTCAGTGGCAGCGTCTACGCGGGGACCAAGATCGACGGGCACCAGGTCCGCACCGGCTCGCTGCCGGGAAACCGGCTCGTGCCCGGCTCGCTGCCGGGCAACCGACTGCGCCCGGGCACGGTCGCTGCCGACCGGCTGGCGGCGGGGTCGATCACCGGCGCCCAGGTCGACGCGGCAACGCTGGGGCAGGTGCCAAGCGCTACCCACGCCGAGAGCGCCGACTCGGCCCGGCAGGCGGCGACCGCGCGGCACGCGACCAGCAGCGCCGAAGCCGAACGCCTCAACGGCTACAGCGCCGGCTGCGCGGCGGGAACGCGCCAGTTCGCCGGCGCCTGCTGGCAGCTGCAGAGCAGCGCCACGGCGCTGACGGCGCCGGAGGCAGCGGCGGCCTGCGCCGAGGTCGGCGGCGAGCTGCCGGCGGCGCTGGCGCTGGCGGCGTTCGCCCAGGAGCCGGGGGTGGTGCTGGCGGTCGGGGATGAGTGGTCTGGGGATATTTCCAACTTCTCTGGCCTAGACAAATACGGCGTGCTCACCGTCTCGTCCGAAGGCAAGGTTGATCTCTCCGTCTCGACGTTGACCAAGAAATTCCGCTGCGTGATCCCGCTCGTCAGTTGACCGCCATCTCCCCACCTCCCACAACCGTCCAGCCCAGCCGGGGCCGCTCTCTATGCTCCACGCCGATGCGCACGGAGTCCGATCGCCCGGCCGGGACCCGCGCAGCGCTGGTAGCCCTGGCGCTGGTCGCAGCCGTCCTGCTCGCCTTCCCGCTCGCCGCCAGCGCCGGCAGCCGCACCCACGCCCCCGGCGCCGCCGGCGCGGTCAGCGCCAGCGCCAGCGCCGCCCAGGCGCAGCGGGTGCTCGATTACTGGACGCCGCAGCGGATGCGCGAAGCGCGCCCGCTCGACCTCGTCGTCGACGGCTCCGGCCAGCCGCGGCTGCACGTTGGCGCCCCCTCCCCCGCTGCCGCC
>DATAON010000045.1:0-21464 GCA_036265715.1 Solirubrobacterales bacterium
AGGGTGGGGGTGTCTCGCGCGCAGCGGCGTTAATTTTTCGCTTGCCCGTGCTTGAGAGCTTTTCCGTTGCTCGGGCGAAAAATCCAGCGAGCACGAGACACCCCCACCCTCCCTTGCCGGCCCGAGGTCAGCGAGAAATGCCAACCCCAGGCCGGGAGAACGCCGAGCCCTAACGAACCGGCTGCCAGTCGATGACTGGGCCGATCACGGTGCCGTCTCCTTCGGAGTAGTGGACGGCGTCGGCGAGGCGGGTCTGGCGGCCGTTGGCGACGGCGATAGAGACCAGGGCCTGTTCGTTCTCGATCGCGACGAAGGCGGCCACGCTTTTGCCGTTGGAGGAGAACACGGAGCTGGTCTGCGAGCCGTCGGGCAGGGCGCTGAGGCGGCGGGCTTTGCCGGCGCCGATGTGCTTGACCCAGAGGCCCTGGTCGCGGCGGAAGACGACCGTGTGACCGTCGGGGGAGACGTCTTCGACGTAGGCGGAGCCGACGCCGGCGATCTGCGAGCGGATCTTCGAGCCGTTGCGCTTCATCGTGTAGATGTCGGCGTAGGCGGCCGGGCCGGGGCTGCTCTCACCACGGCTGTAGAGGATGCCGCCGGCGAAGAAGCGGGGCGCGAACTCGTCGACGACAGCGGTCTGGGTGAGCCGCGCCAGGTCGCCCCCGGTCGGCCGCACCGAGTAGATGTCGTCGTTGATGGCGCCGGCCGCGTCGGCGCTGCCGCGGACGAAGGCGATCGCCTTGCCGTCGGGCGCGAAGGTGGCTTCGCGGTCGTCGTTGGCGCCGCTGGTCAGCGCCCGCAGGCCACCACCGGTGGCGCCGACGGTGTAGAGGTCGGCCGGGGCGCCGGCGCTGGCGCGACGCTCGAAGACGACATACTTGCCGTTCGGAGAGACGATCGGCAGCGAGTCGACCTCGGGGCCGCTGGTCAGCTGGCGCTGGCCGGAGCCGTCGGGGCGGACCGAGAAGAGGTCGCCGTTGCGGGCGAAGGCGATGGTCCTGCCGTCGGGGGAGAAATTCGGTTCGGTGTCGGTCGGGTCGGTGGTCAGCTGGTTGAGGCGCCCGTCGCGGACCGCGTAGAGGCCGCCGGTGGTTTTGTCGTCCACGGTCGAGACCTTGGAGAAGACGAGCGCCGGGCTCGACGCCGCCTGGGCGGCAGCGGGGACGGCGAGTGCGATGAGGGCGAGCAGGGCGCTGATGATCGTGCGGTGGGACATCGGGTGCTCCTTTCGAGCGTTGGTCGATTACCCCACGGATGCTCGGCCCCGGCACCGCACCGGCCAACGACACCTCCGCCCCCTACCGAGCCACCTTTGGCCCGGTGCGGGCCGCAGCCGGACGGCTAGCGGGGGCGGTCGAGGCCGAGCTCGATCACGCGGGCGGCGATCTGGCGCGGGCGGTCGCGGCCGGCGTCGCCGGCGACCTCGAGCTTGGCGGCGAGGGCGTCGAGGCGGCGCTGGGCGGTGCGCTCGGAGACGTTCAGCTCGGCGGCGATCTCGGCCCGGGTGGCGGGACGGCCGGCGAAGGCTCCCTCGCTGCGGTAGGGGGCGACGAGGGCAGCGGCGGTCGCCCGCTCCTCCTCGCTGAGCCCGACCGCGGGCTCGGAGCTGGCGACGGTGGCGCCGACCGGCGTCACTGACCCCGTCTTCACTTCCAGCCGGTGGCCGCCGACGATCAGGGTGTCACCGTCGCGCAGCCGCCGCGGCCGGTCCAGCGGCTCGCCGTTCAGCGCCGTGCCGTTGCGGCTGTCGAGGTCGGTTGCCATCAGCACCTCGCCGCGGCGCTCGATCTCCAGGTGGTTCCAGGAGACCGCCTCGTCGTCGATCAGCACATCGGCCTCCGGCGAGCGCCCGACCACGGTGCGCTCGCCGCTCAGCGGCACCGACCGCGGCGCCTCACCGGCGACCGACAGCCAGAGCCGCGGGTCCATCGGGACCTGGCGCTCCTAGTAGCGGTAGTGGTCCGGCTTGTAAGGACCACCGACCGGGATGCCGAGGTAGGCGGACTGGTCCTCGGTCAGCTCGGTCAGCTCGACCCCGAGCGCGGCCAGGTGCAGGCGCGCGACCTTCTCGTCGAGGTGCTTGGGGAGGATGTAGACCTTCTTCTCCTCGAACTGCTCGCCCTTGCCGTACATCTCCATCTGGGCGATCACCTGGTTGGTGAACGAGTTCGACATCACGAAGCTCGGGTGCCCGGTGGCGTTGCCGAGGTTCAGCAGCCGACCTTCGGAGAGCATGATGATCGAGTGGCCGTCGGGGAAGCTCCACTCGTCGACCTGCGGCTTGATGTTGGTCCGCACGGCGTCGGAGGCTTCCAGCGTCGCGACTTCGATCTCGTTGTCGAAGTGGCCGATGTTGCCGACGATCGCGTTGTGCTTCATCCGCGACATGTGGTCGAGGGTGATGATGTCCTTGTTGCCGGTGGTGGTGACGAATATGTCAGCGGTCTCGACGACTTCCTCGAGCCTGCGCACCTCGTAGCCCTCCATCGCCGCCTGCAGGGCACAGATCGGGTCGATCTCGGTGACGATCACGCGGGCCCCTTGGCCACGGAGGCTGGAGGCGCAACCCTTGCCGACGTCGCCGTAGCCGCAGACGACGGCGACCTTGCCGCCGATCATCACGTCGGTGGCGCGGTTGATCCCGTCGATCAGCGAGTGACGGCAGCCGTAGAGGTTGTCGAACTTCGACTTGGTGACCGAGTCGTTGACGTTGATCGCCGGGAACAGCAGCCCGCCGGTCTCGGCCAGCTGGTAGAGCCGGTGGACGCCGGTGGTGGTCTCCTCGGTGACGCCCTTGATGTTGGCGGCGATCTTGGTCCAGCGCTGGCCGTCGGCCTCGAGCGAGCGGGTCAGCGTCTCCAGCACGATCCGGAACTCCTCGGAGTCGGCGGAGGCGGGGTCCGGGACGGCACCGGCGGCCTCGAACTCGACCCCCTTGTGGACGAGCAGGGTGGCGTCGCCACCGTCGTCGAGGATCATGTTCGGGCCCTCGCCGTCAGGCCACAACAGCGCCTGCTCGGTGCACCACCAGTACTCCTCCAGGGTCTCGCCTTTCCAGGCGTAGACCGGGATCCCGGCGGCGGCCATCGCGGCGGCGGCGTGGTCTTGGGTCGAGAAGATGTTGCAGGAGGCCCAGCGCACCTCGGCGCCGAGCGCGACCAGCGTCTCCATCAGGACGGCGGTCTGGATCGTCATGTGCAGCGAGCCGGTGATCCGAGCGCCCTTGAGCGGCTGGGCGGCGCCGAACTCCTCGCGCGTCTGCATCAGGCCGGGCATCTCGACCTCGGCCAGCGAAATCTCCTTGCGCCCGAAGTCGGCGAGGCCGATATCGGCGACCTTGTAGTCCTGCGTTGCGGTGCTGGTCGTCATTGAGTCGAGTTTCTCCCGGTCTTCGTTTGCTTGATTGCCCATAAGTATGGACAACTCAGCGATTAGAGTCCGCGTCGTGAGCGACGTGAATACCGAGAAGCGTTTGGCGGCCGAGGCTGCCGCGGAGCTGGTCGAGAGCGGGATGACGGTCGGGCTGGGGACCGGATCGACGGTCGCCCACCTGCTGCCGGCGATCGCCAGGCGTGGATTGAGCGGAATCCGCTGCGTCGCCACCTCGGTCGCAACCGAGGACCAGGCGCGCGAGCTGGGCATCCCCGTCGAGCAGTTCAACTCGCTCTCGCGGCTCGACATCGCGATCGACGGGGCCGACGAGGTGACCCCGGACGGGTGGCTGATCAAGGGCGGCGGCGCCGCCCACCTGCGCGAGAAGATCGTCGCCGCGGCGGCCGCGCGCTTCGTCGTCATCGCCGACTCCACGAAGCCGGTCGAGGCCCTGCGCGGGCCGGTGCCGCTGGAGCTGTTCGGGTTCGGCGCCGCCTCGACCCTGGCCCGGCTCGGCGCCGAGGTCGAGCTGCGCGACGTCCCCCCCAGCCCCGACGGCGGCACGATCGCCGACTACCGCGGCGAGATCGGCGACCCCGGCGCGCTGGCAGCGCGGCTGGAGGCCGATCCGGGGATCGCGGCCCATGGCCTTTTCCCGCCGTCGATGGTCAGCGAGCTCTTCATCTGCCGCGGCGAAAGCGTCGCAAGGTCCAACCTCAAGGAGGAGGAGTGAGATGGCCAAGGTCCTATGCGTGCTCTACGACGACCCGGTGGACGGCTACCCGTCGAGCTACGCCCGCGACGACGTCCCCAAGATCGACGCCTACCCCGACGGCCAGAGCGCGCCGACCCCGGAGGCGATCGACTTCACCCCGGGCGAGCTGCTGGGCTCGGTCTCCGGCGAGCTGGGCCTGCGCTCCTTCCTCGAGGCCGCCGGCCACGAGCTCGTCGTCACCGCCGACAAGGACGGCCCCGACTCCGAGTTCGAGCGCCACCTGGCCGACGCCGAGATCGTCATCTCCCAGCCCTTCTGGCCCGCCTACCTGACCGCGGAGCGGATCGCCAAGGCGCCCAATCTCAAACTGGCGGTGACGGCCGGAATCGGCTCCGACCACGTCGACCTGCAGGCGGCGATGGACAACGGCATCACCGTCGCCGAGGTCACCTACTGCAACTCGATCAGCGTCGCCGAGCACGTGGTGATGATGATCCTGGGGCTGGTCCGCAACTACATCCCCTCCTACAAGATCGTCGTCGAGGGCGGCTGGAACATCTCCGACGCGGTGCAGCGCTCCTACGACCTCGAGGGCATGCAGGTCGGGACCGTCGCGGCCGGGCGGATCGGGCTCGGCGTCCTGCGCCGCCTGCAGCCCTTCGACGTCGGCCTCCATTACATGGACCGCCACCCGCTGCCGGCAGAGGTCGAGGCCGAGCTGAACGCGACCCATCACGAGACGGTCGAGAGCCTGGTCGAGGTCTGCGACGTGGTCACGATCAACTGCCCCCTGCACTCGGAGACCGAAAGCCTCTTCGACGCGGAGATGCTGGCGAGGATGAAGCGCGGCGCCTACCTGATCAACACCGCCCGCGGCAAGATCTGCGACCGCGACGCGATCGTCGCCGCGCTGGAGTCCGGTCAGCTGGCCGGCTACGCGGGCGACGTCTGGTTCCCCCAGCCCGCACCCCAGGACCATCCCTGGCGGACGATGCCCAACCACGGCATGACCCCGCACATCTCCGGCTCCAGCCTCTCGGCGCAGGCGCGCTACGCGGCCGGGACGCGGGAGATCCTCGAGAACTACTTCGCCGGGCGGCCCCAGCGCGAGGAATACCTGATCGTCGACGGCGGCGGTCTGGCCGGCGCGGGGGCCCATTCCTACTCGGCGGGCAACGCCACCGGCGGCTCGGAGGAAGCGGCGAAGTTCGAGCGCTGAGGGGGCGAAAAATCCGTTAGCGTGGCGCTCCCCAACCGACCGAGGAGAGTGCCATGGCGAGCGAGCTGCTGACCCCGACCGACGCGACCTGGGACGCCGAGCGCGGCGCCTTCAACGCCCTGATCGATCAGCGGCCGGCCGGGATCGCCCTGCCGGAGAGCGCCGAGGAGGTCGCCGCCGTGGTCCGCGCCGCCGCAGCCGACGGCAAGCGGGTCGCCGCCCAACGCACCGGTCACGCCGCGGCGCCGATGGGCGACCTCGGGGACACGGTGCTGCTGCGGACCACCGGCCTCGGCGGCGTCGAGGTGGACGCCGACGCGCGCCGGGCGAGGGTCGGCGCCGGAGCCCTCTGGGGCGACGTCGTCCCGGCGGCGTCGGAGCAGGGGCTGGCGGCGTTGCATGGCTCGACCCCGACCGTCAGCGTCAGCGGCTACACGCTCGGGGGCGGCGTCAGCTTCTACGGCCGCAAGCACGGGCTCGCCTGCAACCGGCTGACCGCGGTCGAGCTGGTCACGGCCGACGGCGAGCAGCGCCGCGTCGACGCCGACAACGACCCCGACCTGTTCTGGGCCCTGCGCGGCGGCAGCGGCAGCTTCGGCGTCGCCACCGCGCTCGAGTTCGAGCTGCTGGAGCTGCCGGAGGTCTACGCCGGCGTCCTCTTCTTCCCGGCCGAGCGCGCGAGCGAGGTCCTGCACGCGTGGCGAGAGTGGGCTGCGACCGCCCCCGAGGAGGTCACCTCGGTCGGGCGGCTGATGAACTTCCCGCCGCTGCCCGAGGTTCCGGAGCCGTTCCGCGGCCAGTCCTTCGCGGTGATCGAGACGATCTTCGCCGGCCCCGAGTCCGAGGCGGGCGACCTGCTCGCGCCGCTGCGCGCGCTCGGCCCGATCATGGACACGGTCGCCGCCGGCCCGCCGGCCTCGATCACGGAGCTGCACATGGACCCGCCCGACCCGGCTCCCTTCATGGGCGAGGGCGTGATGACCGGTGAGCTGCCGGCGGCGGCGATCGACGCCCTGGTCGAGGCGGTCGGCCCCGGCTCGGGCTCGCAGCTCGTCTCGGCCGAGGTGCGCCACTGCGGCGGCGCCCTGGGCCGGCCGGCCGAGAACGGCGGCGCCCTGGCGAAACTTCCGGGCGAGTTCCTCGCCTTCGCGGTCGGGGTGGCGCCGGTGCCGGAGGCGGTGGAGCCGACCAAGGCCTGGCTCGGAGCGTTCTCCGCGGCCCTCGCCCCCTACGCCAGCGGCCACTACCTCAACTTCTGCGAAAAGCAGTTCGACCTGGCTGCAGCGTTCCCAGTAGAGACGCTGGAGCGGCTGCGGGCGGTCAAGAGCCAGTACGACCCGGAGAACCTCTTCCGGGCCAGCCACCCGGTGACGAGCTAGGGAGAGGCCGGCGTCGCGGCGCCGATCGCGTGGACGCCGCCGTCGACGTGGACGATCTCGCCGGTGATCGCGCGGGCAAGGTCGGAGAGCAGGAAGAGGGCGGCGTCGGCGACCGGGGCGGGGTCTTCGACCTCCCAGCCGAGCGGCGCCTGCTGGGCCCAGGCCGACTCGAGGTCCGAGAAGCCGGGGACGCCGGAGGCGGCGGCGGTGTGGATCGGGCCAGCGGCGATGAGGTTGACGCGGATGCTCTTCGGGCCGAGGTCGCGGGCCACGTAGCGGTTGACCGACTCCAGCGCCGCCTTGGCGACGCCCATCCAGTCGTAGGAGGGCCAGGCGACGGTGGCGTCGAAGTCGAGGCCGACGATGCCGCCGCCACCGGTCATCAGCGGCGCCAGTGACTCGGCCAGCGCCTTGTAGGAGAAGGCGCTGGTCTCGAAGGCGGTGGCGGCGGAGGCGCGCGGGGTGGCGAGGAAGTCGCCGCCGAGCGCGTCGGCGGGGGCGAAGGCGATCGCGTGGACGATGCCGTCGACCCGCCCCCAGCGGCTGGCCAGCTGCTCGCGCAGCGCCGCCAGGTGGGCGTCGTCGTTGACGTCGAGCTCGAGCACGTCGGGGACCGGGTCGAGGCGGGCGGCGGAGCGCTCGGTCATCCGCATCATCCGGCCGAAGCTGGTCAGCAGCACCTCGGCGCCCTCGGCCTGGGCGCGCTCGGCAATCGAGAAGGCGATGCTGCGGCGGTTGACGACGCCGGTGACGAGGACGCGCTTGCCCTCGAGGATCACAGGTAGACCTCTTCCGGCGCCGGCACGGTCAGCTCGGCGGCGCTGGCGGCGCGGCGCCAGACGACGCGGACCTTGACCAGTGCCACGACCTCGGAGCGCTGGTTGACGATCTTCCAGTTGAAGCTGGCGAGGCCACTGGCGTCGTCGAGCTCCTGCTTGGAGTCGAGCACGCCCTCGACGTGGATCGTGTCGCCGATCCGCACCGGCCGCTTGAAGGCGACCCGCTCGAAGCCGCGCAGCGCCAGCACGTGGGCGGGGTCGAGCGGGACCAGGCCGACGCAGTAGGAGAGCAGCAGCATGCCGTGGGCGATGCGGCCGTTGAACTCGCTCGCGGCCGCCCACTCGACGTCGGTGTGCAGCGGGTTGAAGTCGCCGGTCAGGGTCGAGAACGCGACCAGGTCGGTCTCGGTGATCGTGCGCCCGCGGGAGACGAAGCGGCCGCCGACCTCGAGCGCGTCGAAGTCACGGGAGAGGGAGTCGTCCATCAGATCGAGCCTCCTTGAAAGTCGCCTTGGATTCCGAAGTGGGCGTGCAGCGAGAGCGCGATCTCCTGCGCCGCGCGTTCGTGGCCCTGGGATGACGGGTGCAGCCCGTCGGCGGAGAAGTTGGCGCGGTCGGTGAGGCCGGGGTGGCCGGCGACGTTGAGGCAGGGGACGCCGTGGCGGGCGGCGACCGTGCGGGTGACCGAGTTGAGGTCGGAGAGCGCTTTGACCAGGCGCGCCTTGGTCCGCGGGCGCAGGTCCATGAAGTGCCATGTCTCCGGCGCGGTGGTGGTCAGGATCGCCGCCTGCGGCGCCCCCTCGCGCAGCTGCTCGAGGATCAGCGAGAAGCGCTCTTCGTAGCCGGCGACGTCGGGCCGCGAGGTCAGCAGGATGTCGTTGGCGCCGCAGATCACCGTGATCAGGTCCGGCTCCAGGGCCAGCCCCGCCGGCACCTGCTCCAGCACTTCGGCGCTGGTGGCGCCGTCGACGGCGAGGTTGGCGTAGGCCAGCCGCGGGTTGGCGGCGCGCAGGGAGTCGGCCAGGCGGTCGGCCCAGCGCAGCGCCTCGATCGATTCGCGCCCGGCCGTGAAGCTGTCGCCGAGGGCGACGTAGCTGGAGACGATCCGGCCGCGCCCCATCCCGGGCGGGCTCAGGTCGGGATCGGTGGGAGGCTCGGCTACCGGCATCAGCTGCCGCCCATCGAGCGCAGCGCCCAGGCGAGGCGGTCGCGGCTGTGACCGGGGTCGATCACCTCGTCGACCCAGCCGCTGGCGGCCGCCGCGGGCGCGGTCAGGTGCTCGGCGGCGTAGGCGTCGGCGAGCTCGTCGTGGGACGGTCCCCCCTCTTCCTTCAGGGCCCGGTGGTGGACGATCCCGACCGCCTCGCGGGCGGCCATCACGCCGACCTGGGCGCCGGGCCAGGCGTAGACGACGTCGGCGCCCAGCTCTTTGGAGTTCATCGTGATCGCGGCGCCGCCGACGGCCTTGCGCAGGATCAGCGTCACCTTCGGCACGCTGGCGCCGGCGAAGGCGCGCAGCAGCGAGGCGCCGTGGCGGATCACTCCTTCTTCCTCCTGGCGTTTGCCGGGCATGAAGCCGGGGGTGTCGACGAAGACCAGCAGCGGCAGCCGGAAGCGGTTGCAGGACTCGACGAAGAGCGCCGCCTTCTCCGAGGCGGCGGCGTCGATGACGCCGCCGAGCGCCCGCGGCTGGTTGGCGATCAGGCCGACCGAGCGGCCCTCGAGGCGGGCGATGCCGGTGACGATGTTGGGCGCCCAGCGCGGCGAGAGCTCGAGGAAGCTGCCCTGGTCGAGGATCGCGGTGGCGACGTCGCGGACGTCGTAGACCTTGCGCTGGTTGTCGGGCACGATCGCCGCCGCGTCGTTGC
This sequence comes from Solirubrobacterales bacterium, assembly GCA_036265715.1. Classification (GTDB taxonomy): domain Bacteria; phylum Actinomycetota; class Thermoleophilia; order Solirubrobacterales; family 70-9; genus VAYN01. The sequence continues at coordinate 9,333 of DATAON010000045.1, forward strand.
CGTCGGGCTCGACCGCGGCGACCAGCTGCGGCGGCCGTGAGATCGACTGCGGCAGCAGCCCGAGCAGGTGGCGGCTGGCGGCGATCGCCCCGTCGACGTCGGCGGTGACCAGGTGGGAGACGCCGTTGCGGCCGTGGACCTTGGGCCCGCCCAGCTCCTCCATCGAGATCTCTTCGCCCATCGCCTGCTTGACGACTTTGGGGCCGGTGAGGAACATCCGCGCGTCCTCGGTCATGAAGACGAAGTCGGTCAGGGCCGGGGAGTAGGCGCCGCCGCCGGCGGAGACGCCGCTCAGCACCGAGATCTGCGGGACCTTGCGGGAGAGCTCGACGCTGGCGCGGAAGATGCGGCCGTAGCCGGCGAGGCCGGCGTGACCCTCCTGCAGGCGGGCGCCGCCGGAGCGGACGAAGCCGACCACGGGGGCGCCGGCGTCGCCGGCCATCCGCAGCAGCCGCACGATCGTGTCGGCGTGGACTTCGCCGAGCGAGCCGCCGAGGTACCTGGGGTCCTGCGAGTAGCAGAAGACCGGCCGGCCGCCGACCTCGCCGGCGCCGCCGAGGACGCCGTCGCCGGGGGTGGCACGGTCGCCGAGCCGGATCGAGACGGCGCCGCTGCGCAGCGGCCGGAAGCTGCCCGGGTCGCAGAGCCGCTCCAGCAGGGGCAGCGGCGCGTCCGGGGCGAGCTCGGCGGCGGCGGGCTTGACGGTGACGGTTGCCATCACGCCGCCAGACAGAGGACGGCGTTGTGACCGCCGAAGCCGAAGGAGTCGGAGATGGCGACCAGCGGCCCCTCCCCGTTCTCGATCGGCTTCGAGGATCCGGGCACGTAGTCGAGGTCGAGGCCCTCTTCGGCCTCTTCCCAGCCGACCGTCGGCGGGGCGACGCGGCGGCGCAGCGCCGCCACCGTGGCGATCGCCTCGACCGCGCCGGCGGCGCCGAGCAGGTGGCCGATCGCCGACTTGGTCGAGCTGACCGGGATGTCGCCGGCGCGCTCGCCAAGGGCGGCCTTCAGCGCCATCGTCTCGCTGCGGTCGTTGAGCGGGGTCGAGGTGCCGTGGGCGTTGACGTAGTCGACGTCGGGAGCGGTGAGGCCGGCGTCGGCGATCGCCAGGCTGATCGCCCGTGCCGCCTCCACCCCTTCGGGCTGCGGCGCGGTCAGGTGGAAGGCGTCGCAGGTGGCGCCGTAGCCGAGCAGCTCGCCGAGGATCTCGGCGCCGCGGGCTTCCGCCGCCACCTTCTCCTCGAGCACGAGGATGCCGGCGCCCTCGCCGATCACGAAGCCGTCGCGGCGGGCGTCGAAGGGGCGGGAGATGCCGGTCGGCGAGGTCGCTTCCATCGCCCCGAAGGCGGCGGTGGCGACCCCGGAGATCGCCGCCTCGGCGCCGCCGGAGACGACCATGTCGGCGTCGCCGGCGCGGATGATCCGCGAGGCATCGCCGAGCGCGTGGGCGCCGGCCGCGCAGGCGGAGACGACGCCGTAGCAGTGGCCGTGCAGGCCGTGGCGCATCGCCACCGCGGCGGCGGCGGCGTTGCCCATCATCAGCGGCACCGCCAGCGGCGAGACCGCTTTCTCGCCGCGCTCGATCAGCTTGCGCTGGTTTTCCTCCAGCGAGGGCAGGCCGCCGATCCCGGTCCCGACCACGCAGCCGATCCGGTGCGCCTCGTAGGGCAGCTCCTCGGCGATCCCGGCCTGGGCGGTCGCCTCGCCAGCGGCCACCACGGCCATCTGCGCGAAGCGGTCGAGGCGGCGCGCCTCCTTCTTCGAGAGGAAGTCGGTCGGCTCGTACTCGCGGCAGCGCCCGGCGCCGTCCTCGATTCCGCACTCGCCGGCGATCCAGCGATCGATCAGGGGCTCCGCGCCGACCCCGAGCGGGGTGACGGCGCCGACTCCCGTTATGACGACACGACGAGTCATCCGGCCTTGCTCACCACCAGGTCGATGACCTCGCCCACGGTCTTGACGTCCTTGACGTCGTCGCCTTTGAGCTCGACGCCGAACTCGTCCTCGACGATCTGGGCCAGCTCGACGAGGTCGAGCGAGTCGACGTCGAGGTCCTCGAGGGTGGCCTCGCGCGAGAGCTCCGCCCGCTCGGTCCCGAGCTCGACGAGGCCGTCGTAGATCACCTTCTCGACGTTGTCCGTGCTGACATCAGTGGGCATCTGGTTCTCCTTGTTCTTCTGGGGTCTTGAAAGGGTTAGGCGCTGAGGCCGCCGTCGACGGTCAGGGTGGTTCCGGTCACGTATGAGGCCTCCTCGGAGGCGAGGAAGCGGATGCAGGCGGCGACCTCCTCGGGGGTGCCGATGCGGCGGGCGGGGATCGCCTTCTCCAGCTCGCCGCCGGAGATCTCCTCGGTCAGCGCGGTCTCGATCAGCCCCGGCGCCACCGCGTTGACCGTGACCCCGCGGCGCGCGACCTCGACCGCGACGGTCTTGGTGAAGCCGATCACGCCGGCCTTGGAGGCGGCGTAGTTGGCCTGGCCGGCGTTGGCGTGGAGACCGACGATCGAGGCGACGTTGACGATGCGGCCGAAGCGGGCGCGCAGCATCGGCGCCAGAGCTTCGCGGGTGGCGCGGAAGGTGGCGCTGAGGTTGACGTCGATCACCCGCTGCCACTGCTCGTCCTCGATCTGCGGCGAGAGTCCGTCGAGGCGCAGGCCGGCGTTGTTGACGAGGACCAGCACCGGGCCGTCCTCGCCGGGCTCCAGCAGCGACTTGACCGCGGCCGGGTCGGCGACGTCGCCCTGGACGACGCTGGCGCTGCCGCCGGCGGCCTCGATCTTGGCCGCGACCTCGCGGGCGCCCTCCTCGTCGGAGCGGTAGTTGACGCGGACCGGCCAGCCGTCGGCGGCGAGGGCGATTGCCGCCGCGGCGCCGATCCCCCGCGAGGAGCCGGTCACCAACGCACACCCCTTGGGATGGGCCATCAGGCGCTCCCCCACTCGACCACGGTGCCGCCCCAGGTGAAGCCGGCGCCGAAGGCGGCGATCAGGACCTTGGAGCCGCTCTGCAGGCGGCCGGCGAGGCGGGCGTCCTCGAGCGCTAGCGGGATCGATGCCGCCGAGGTGTTGCCGAAGTGCTCGATCGAGTTGACGACGCGCTCCTCCGGCAGCTCCAGCCGTTCACCGACCGAGCGCAGGATCCGGGCGTTGGCCTGGTGGTAGACGAAGAGATCAATTTCGTGGAGCGTCAATCCGGCGGCCGATGCCGCGGCCAGCGTCGCCTCGCTCATGCGGTCGACCGCGTGGCGGAAGGTCTCGTGCCCCTGCATCACCGTCTTGCCGGTCTCCTTCGGGGCGAAGATCAGCTCGGCGCTGTCGCCGTCGGCGCCGAGGATCACGCGGCCGATCCGGCCCTCGGTGGCGCCGCGGAGGACAACGGCGCCAGCGCCATCAGCGAAGACGGCGGCGGTGCCACGATCGTCGGGGTCGGTCAGCCGGGTCATCATGTCGGCGCCGATCAGCAGCACCAGGTCGGCGCGGCCGGACTCGATCTGCCCGCTGCCGAGGGCCAGCCCGGAGACGAACCCCGTGCAGGCGGCGTTGAGGTCAATCGCGCCGGCGTTGACGGCGCCGATCGTGGCGGCGACGCGGGGCGAGGCGCCCGGCATCAGCTCGTCGTTGCTGGTCGTCGCGACCAGCACCAGGTCGACGTCGGCGGGCTCGACCGCGGCAGCGGCGAGGGCGCGGGCGCCGGCGGCGGCGGCGAGCTCGAAGAGCGCTTCGGAGGGGTCGGCGACGCGGCGCTCGGAGATGCCGGTGCGGCGGACGATCCAGCTCTCGTCGATGCCGAGGCGGGCGGCGATCGCGGCGTTGGTGACGACGGTCTCCGGCACGGCGACGCCGAGGCCGGCGATCTCGGCGCCGGTGCGCGGCGGCGGCGCGGGAGCGGTCCCGAGCGGGGCGGTGGCGGCCTCAGGCACCTACTGCCTCCGTCTCCGCCAGGGAGCTCGCCTCGGCGTCGGGAAGGGTGCGGCGGACGAGGCCGGTGAGGACGTCTCCGGGTCCCGTCTCCAGGAATGCTCGGGCGCCCGCGCCCTCCATCGCCGCCAGCGTCTTGCACCAGATCACCGGCTCGGTCAGCGCCGCCGCGAGGCGGTCGCGGGGGTCGTCGAAGGGGGCGGCGGCGGTCGAGGAGTAGACCGGCAGGGCGGGCTCGCGGAACTCGACCTCCTCGAGGGCGGCGCGGAAAGCCTTGGCGGCGTCGGCCATCAGCGGCGAGTGGAAGGCGCCTGCGACCGGCAGGCGGATCGCCTTGGCCTCGTTGGCGCGGAGCTCTTTGCGGGCCTCGGTCAGCGCCTCGGCGCCGCCGGAGAGGACGAGCTGGCCGGGCGCGTTTTCGTTGGCGACGGTGAGCTCGAAGCGGGCGGCGATCTCCCGCACCGTCGACTCCTCACCGCCGAGCGCGGCGAGCATCCCGCCGGGGGTCTGCTGCGCGGCCTCCTCCATCAGGCGGCCGCGGACGACCGCCAGGCTCAGGCCCTGCTCGGCACCGAGGGCGCCGCCCGCGACCAGCGCCGCCAGCTCGCCCAGCGAGTGGCCGGCGACCATGTCCCCGACAGGGCTGCCGGCCTGCTTCCAGTGGGCGAGGCTGGCGCAGTAGAGGGCGGGCTGGGCGAGGTGGGTGCCGTCGGCGATGTGCTCGAAGGGGTCGAGGCCGAGCTCCGAGCGCGCCTGCTCGAGCAGGTCGGGGCGCTGGGCCGCGGCGACCGCGGCCATGCCGGAGGTCTGGCTCCCCTGGCCGGGGAACAAAACTGCGGTGCGTGCGGACTCGAGTGCCATCGATTCATAGTGGTCCCGAGCAGCGCGAAGGTGACGTTAATTAACCCCCGTCCCCCTCCGTTCGGGGGATGGAACGCGACGGTCGGGGGGGCCTCTTCGTGCCCGTTCAGGGTACGTCCGCGGTATGTGCCGGAAGCGCCTACAGGGCGCCGGCGCTTGGCCAAAGCCAGGCCCGCCTGCTTGCCCTGTCAACGTTGAGCCGGCTATGACCGGCCTAATGTCGACAGGGCGGTCGGCGCTCCCCCTTTGAGGGGCTAGACGAGGATCCTCAGGCGTTGGGCTTGGCGCGTGGCCTCGGCGCGGTTGCGGACGCCGAGCTTGCGGTAGATCGCGCTGGTGTGCTCCTTGACCGTGTGCGGGGAGAGGTGCAGGTGGCCGGCGATCTCTTTGTTGGTGGAGCCGGTGGCGATCAGCGAGAGGACCTCCTGCTCGCGCTCGGAGAGCGGCGAGTCGAGCGGGGCTTTGTCGGCGAAGACCTCGGTCCCCAGCGAGACCATCCGCACCGCCTTGACGACGTCGACCGCGGACCAGTCCTTGGAGATGAAGCCGGAGGCGCCGGCGGAGCGGGCGACGTTGGGGGAGATGACGCCGGCGCCGGAGATCAGCAGCACCCGCGTGCGGGGGCTGACCGAGCGGATCTCCTCGCAGACCTCGGCCCCGGACTCGCTGCCGAGCAGCATGTCGACGAGGGCGACCTCGGGACGGAGTTTGCGGCAGACCTCGACCGCCTCGGCGCCGCTGGAGGCGGCGAGGCAGCGCTCGACCCAGCTCTGGCGCTCGAGCAGGAGGCGAAAGCCCCACTGGACGACGTCGTGGTCGTCGACGACGAGAACGCGCAGCTTGCCCTCCTCGCCGGCCATCAGGAGTCCCCCATCGGGACGACGAGGCGGACGCGCCAGTGCCCCTCTTTGGGCGAGCCGAACTCGATCAGGCCCTCGTAGCGGAGCGCCTCCAGCGCGGCCAGGCGCAGCCCGAGGCCGCCGCCTTTGGTCGCCCGCCCGTCGCGGGCGCCGTCGTTTTCGACCGCCAGCGTGAAGGTGTCGCCGTCGGAGGCGACGCGGACGTCGATCACCGTCGGCTGCCCGTGGCGGTCGGCGTTGCGCAGCGCCTCGTTCAGCACCGACTGCGCCAGCGGCTCGAGGTCGGTGGGGACGGCGACGCCGTCCTCCCAGTCCAGGCGCAGCTCCTCGCGGCGCTCGAGCAGCCGCGCCAGCACCTGGTCGAGGCCGACCTGGTTGCCGCGGGGGGGCGGCCCCACCGGCCGGGTCAGCGCGTGGCGCAGGTCGGCGACGACCGAGCGCAGCTCCTCCTGGCAGCGGCGACGCTCGTCGGGCGATAGACCGCGCTCGGAGCCGAGCGCGAGGGCGACGCCGAAGAGGCGCTGGATCGCGTTCTCGTGCAGCTCGCGAGTCAGCTCGACCCGTTCGGCCAGCCGCCGCTCGCTTTCGCGCTGCTCGGTCGAGTGCTCGACGCTGGCGGTCAGCGCCGCCAGCCGGCCCAGGGTCAGCATCGTCTCGCGCTCGCCGTCGTCGAGGGTGAAGTCTTCGCCGCCGCGGTCGGCGAAGATCACGCCGAGCCAGCGGCGGGCAGCGGAGATCGGCGTGCAGGTGATCGTTGGCGTGTCGGCGAGCTCGGCGTAGCGCTCGGGCACGTGGCCGGAGAGCGAGCCCTTTACTTCGACCACCCGGTCCTCTTCCAGCGCCAGCCGCGCGATCGGCGTCTCGTCGAGCGTGCCCTCGATCCGCTGCACCAGTTCGGGGTCGACCCCGTGCGAGCCCATCGGGATCACCGTGCGGTAGGTGTCGTCATGCAGCAGCAGGGCGGCGCGGCGCATCGAGGTCAGCGAGCAGACGGCGCGGCAGACGCGGTCGTAGAAGACCCCCGATTCGGTCGCCGCGTCGAGTTCCGCCAGCAGCCCGACAAGCACCTCGACGGTCCCGGCTCGTGGAGCCGGCGCGCTCGCAGCAATCCCCGAGGAAGCCATCCACCGCAGAGACTACGCCGACGCGGATCAATCAGCGATCAATGATTCCCAAGCGCCGTAGGGTCTCCAAAGGTTAGTGGTACAATCTACCCACTATGGCGTTCGTCGTACCAACCAAGCGCGGCGGGTATGAGATCCGGGAGTCCCATAACACTCCGAAAGGCCCGCGCAGTCGCACCCTCGCCAGCTTCCGCGAGCTGGACGACACGGTGATCCGCAAGGCTCGCGAGCGAGCTGCAAGACCGCCAGAGCCGGAGGATTTGCGACAGGCGGCGATCCGCGCCGGCGCGCCCGTTGCTGAAGAGCCGGTTGACCGGGCCGCCCGCGAGACCCTGCGGCTCCTGGCTGGCGGCGCGCCGCTCGATCCAATGCTGCGCCGACTGCTACTCGGCGCGTTTCAAGTGGAAGAGCGCCGGGCCGGCGCCCACTCGAACGGGCCGGCGCCTGAGGTCTCCGATGCCGCCCGCTCGGCCACCCAGTGGATCGGCGCCACGCTGGAGGCGCGCGGAGAAGCCCTGAGCGAACTTCTCGATCTCGCCGATGCCCTGCCCTTCGAGATCCGCTCGGAGGGGATCGACTTTCCCCGACTGCGGTCGAGCTGAGATGGCGACGCAGCGGCCCAAAGGATCACCCTCCCTCCCGGAAAAGGTTGTCGCGATCCATGGGGCCCTTGGAGCGGCTAAGATCCCGCACGCAATTGGCGGAGCGCTGGCTCTCGCCTACTACGCGGAGCCGAGGGCGACGATCGATGTCGACCTCAATATCTTCCTTTCGACCGATCGCTGGCCGGCGGTTCGAGACACCCTCTCTCCCCTCGGCATCGATGTCTCCGTCGATGTCGATGTGCTCACGCGCGACGGCCAGGCGCGGTTCTGGTGGGACCGGAACCCCGTCGATCTCTTCTTCTCCTATGACCCCTTCCACGAGGAGATGAGACGATCGGCGCGTCGGGTTCCCTTCGCGGAAACGACCATCCCGATCCTCTCCCCCGAGCATCTGACCGTCTGCAAGGCGATGTTCGACCGCCCCAAGGACTGGCTCGACATCGAACAGATCCTCGTCGCCACCAACCCCCTCGACGTTCCCGAAATCGAAGCTTGGTTGGAGGCGATGGTCGGCGAGAGGGACCAGCGTCTCGAAAGACTGCGCGAGATCGTCGCGCAGCTCGGTGCCTAGCCCGCGGCTGCCTCGTCGGCGACGACGACGATCTCTTCGTTTTCGACCCGACCGGCGGGGATCGAGTGGTCGCCTGCCATCAGCTTGGCCAGCGGCTCGCGCTTCTCGGCCCCGGTGACGAGGAAGAGGATCTGGCGGGCGGCGTCGATCGCGGGGTAGGTGAGGGTCATCCGCGGGTGGCCCTGGTACTCGCCGCCGGTCATCGCGACGCGGCGGTCGGTGACGTCAAGCACTGGGTCGCCGGGGACCAGGGAGGCGGTGTGGCCATCGGGTCCGAGGCCGAGGTGGACCAGGTCGAAGGGGTCGGGCAGGGTGTTTTCGTAGTCGCGGGCAGCGGCGTCGAGGTCGCGCTGGGTGACCGGCATCGGCCGCAGCGCCGGCTGGTGCTCCATCGAGAGCCCCAGCACCATGTGGGTCAGGTTGCGGTCCTCGCTGCCGGGCGAGGCGACCCGCTCGTCGACCTGGAAGAGCTCGGTCTGCGACCACGGCATCTGCTCGAGTTCGCCGAGGATCGCCAGCATCGCCCAGGGCGAGCGGCCGCCGCTCATCGCGAAGCCGAAGACGCCGTGGTCGGCCGCGGCGGCGGCACCGGCCTCGGCGATCAGCTCCGCCGCCCGCCGCGCCGCCGCGCGTTCGTCTCCCGCGACCTCCAGCTTCAGCGCCACCAGGCGCCCCTAGCTCGGCTTCTCGTCGTGGCCGCCGAACTGTTTGCGCATCGCCGAGAGCAGCTTGTCGCCGTAGTCGCCGAGCCCGCGCGAGTAGAAGCGCTCGTGCAGGGCGGTGGTCAGGACCGGCGTCGGCACGCCCTCGTCGATCGCCGCGATCGCCGTCCAGCGACCCTCGCCGGAGTCGGAGACGCGACCGGAGAACTCGCTCAGCTCGGGCGACTCCTGCAGCGCCGCCGCGGTCAGGTCGAGCAGCCAGGAGCCGACGACGCTGCCGCGGCGCCAGACCTCGGCGACCTCCGGCAGGTCGAGGTCGTACTGGTAGTACTCGGGGTGGTCGAGCGGGGCGGTCTCGGCATCGGCTTCGCGCTCGACCTTGCCGGCGTTGGCGTTCTTGAGGACGTTGAGGCCCTCGGCGTAGGCGGCCATGATCCCGTACTCGATCCCGTTGTGGACCATCTTCACGAAGTGGCCGGCACCGTTGGCGCCGCAGTGCAGGTAGCCGTTCTCCGACGGCGAGGGGTCGCCGCTGCGGCCGGGCGTGCGCTCGGCGGACTCGACCCCGGGCGCCAGCGAGGCGAAGATCGGGTCGAGCCGCTGCACCGCTCCGTCGGGGCCGCCGATCATCAGGCAGAAGCCGCGCTCGAGGCCGAAGACGCCGCCGCTGGTGCCGCAGTCGACGTAGTCGATCCCCTGCTCGCCGACTTCGCCGGCCCGGCGGATGTCGTCGCGGTAGTAGGAGTTGCCGCCGTCGACGATCGCGTCGCCGGGCTCCAGCACCGCGGCCACGTCCTTGACCGTCTGCTCGGTGATGCCGCCGGCCGGGACCATCACCCAGACCGAGCGCGGCGCGCTCAGCTTCGAAGCCAGGTCCTCCAGCGAGGACGCGCCCTCCGCCCCATCGGCGGCCAGCGCCGAGACCGCGTCGGGGTTGACGTCGAAGGCGACGATCTTGTGGCCGTCTTTCATCAGGCGCCGGGCCATGCCCGCTCCCATCCGACCGAGGCCGACGATTCCGAGTTCCATTCCAACGACCTCCGAGTGAGCGCTGCGGGACGGGTGCAGCCGCATCGTACTTTCACCGCAGCCGGAGCGAGTAGCCTGCCGGACGCATGAGCAAGGCACACGTGGACGGCGGCGCCGGGGTCCTGGCGATCTTTGGGATCAGCGGCGACCTGGCGAAGAAAATGACCTTCCGCGCGCTCTACCGGCTGGAGCGCACGAAGAAGCTGTTGACCCCGATCGTCGGCGTCGCGATCGACGATTGGGACGACGCGAAGCTGCGCGCCCACGCCCGCGCGGCGGTCGAGGCGACGGTCTCCGACCCCGACGAGGAGGTGCTGGCGCGGCTGGAAGCGCGGCTCTCCTACGTCCAGGGCGACTACGCCGACGACGCCACCTTCGAGCGGGTCAAGGAGGCGCTGAAGGGCGCCGCCAACCCGGTCTTCTACCTGGAGATCCCGCCCTTCCTCTTCTCCACCGTGGTCAAAGGGCTCGGCAAGGCCGGGCTGACCGAGGGCGCCCACGTGGTGATCGAGAAGCCGTTCGGCCACGACCTCGCCTCGGCGCGGGCGCTCAACGCCGAACTGGCCGAGGTGCTGCGCGAGGAGCAGATCCTCCGCATCGACCATTACCTCGGCAAGGAGCCGGTGATGGACATCACCTACCTGCGCTTCGTCAACTCGATCCTGGAGCCGGTCTGGAACCGCGACCACATCTCCCACGTGCAGATGACGATCGCCGAGAACTTCGGGGTCGATGACCGCGGGCGCTTCTACGACGCGGTCGGGGCGATGCGCGACGTGATCCAGAACCACGCCCTGCAGGTGCTGGCGCTGATCGCGATGGAGCCGCCGACCGGCAACCACCACGACTCGATCCGCGACAAGAAGCTGGAGCTGTTCAAGGCGATGCGGACGACCGACCCGCACCGCTACGTGCGCGGCCAGTACGACGGCTTCCTCGACGTCAAGGACGTCGACCCGAAGTCGACCACCGAGACCTTCGCTGCGGTCGAGCTGGAGATCGACAACTGGCGCTGGAGCGGCGTCCCCTTCTTCATCCGCGCCGGCAAGGGCCTGCCGGCCAAGGCCAGCGAGGTGACCGCGGTCTTCCGCCGGCCGCCGCAGCTGGGGATCGGCCACGGCAAAACGCCGGAACCGAACAAGATGACCTTCCGGATCGAGCCGACCCCCGGCTCGCGGATGCGGATGTACGCGAAGAAGGCCGGCGTCGAGGAGTTCGAGCCGGCCGACCTCGAGGTCCTCTTCGAGCGCGTGCCCGGCGAAGACCCCGAGCCCTACGAGCGCCTGCTCGGCGACGCGATCGCCGGCCGCCACACCCTCTTCACCCGCCAGGACGCGATCGAAGAGACCTGGCGGATCGTGCAGCCGATGCTCGACGACCCCGGCCCGGTGCTTCCTTACGAGCCCGGCACCTGGGGCCCGAAGGCGGCCGACGAGCTGCTGCGCGGGGTCGCCACCTGGTCGGAGCCGTGGCTGCCGGAAACCGAAGCCGACAAGGTGCTGGGCTTTTAGGCGCAGCACGGGCGGGCGCCGCGGGGGGAGGCACCTGCGGGCGAGGTTTACGTTCTCGGCACCTCCCCCCGCACCGCCCGCCGCCCAGCCGCCTATGGTGGCTAGCTCGATGACCCACGGAGAGAAAGCAGATTCGCTGCTCGAGGAGCTCGGGTACGAGCACTGGCGCACGGGGCAGCGGGAGGCGGTGGTCGCGGCGCTGGAAGGGCGCGACTCGCTGATCGTGATGCCGACCGGCGGCGGCAAGAGCCTCTGCTACCAGCTGCCCGGGCTCGCCAGCGAGGACCTGACGATCGTCGTCAGCCCCCTGATCGCGCTGATGCGGGACCAGTGGCTGCGGCTGATTGCGGCCGGCAAGCCGGTGACGATGATCTCCTCGGGGATGGACGAAGGCGAATCCTGGGCGGCGCTCGACGACGTGCGCAGCGGCGAGGCACGGATCGTCTACTGCGCGCCCGAGCGCTTCGCCTCGCAGGCCTTCCTCGACGCCCTCTCCTCGCGCAAGGTCGACCTGCTCGCGGTCGACGAGGCCCACTGCGTCTCCGAGTGGGGCCACGACTTCCGCCCCGACTACCTGCGGCTGCCGCAGATCGCCGAGCGGCTCGGGCGGCCGACGGTGATGGCCTGCACCGCGACGGCGACTGTCGCGGTGGCGCGCGAGGTCGCCTCGCGCTTCGGGATGCGAGACCCGCTGCAGGTCCGCTCCGGCTTCGACCGCCCGAACCTCTCTTTCGACGTCGTGCCGCGTGAGGGGACGGGCTCGAAGGCGCGCCGCCAGGCGCTGCTCGAGGCGGGGTTGAAGGACCCGGCGAACCGGCCGGCGATCGTCTACTGCGGCACCCGCAAGGACACCGAAGAGGTGACCGAGACGCTGCGCGAAGCCAGCCTCGCCGCCCGCGCCTACCACGCCGGGATGGAGTCGGAAGAACGGAGCGCGGTGCAGGGTCGGTTCATGGCCGGCGGCGAGGGCAACCTCGACGTGATCGTCGCCAC
>DATAON010000046.1:0-5754 GCA_036265715.1 Solirubrobacterales bacterium
AGGGTGGGGGTGTCTCGCGCGCAGCGGCGTTAATTTTTCGCTTGCCCGTATTTGAGAGTTGGCGTTGTTCCGGGCGAAAAATCCAGCGAGCACGAGACACCCCCACCCTCCCTTGCCGGCCCGAGGTCGGGGAGGAGCGCCCAGCCCCGAGGTCAGGCCTTGGCCGGCTCCGGCTCGCCGCTCTCGAAGCTGAGGTCGGGCAGGGCGCGGTCGAGCCAGGCGGGCATCCACCAGTTCCACTCGCCCATCAGCTTCATCGCCGCCGGGACCAGGATCAGCCGGACCAGGGTGGCGTCGAGGGCGATCGCGACGGCGCAGCCGAGGCCGAGCTCCTTGATCGAGGGGACGCCGGTGAGGATGAAGACGGCGAAGACCGAGGTCATGATCAGGGCCGCCGAGGAGATCGTGCGAGCGCTTGACGAGAGACCCTCGGCGACGGCGCGCTCGTTGTCGCCGTGCTGCAGGTAGCGCTCGCGGATCCGCGACATCAGGAACACCTCGTAGTCCATCGAGAGGCCGAAGACGACGGCAAAGATCAGCGGCACGTTGATCGTGTCCAGCGCCCCCTGGCTTTCGAAGCCGAGCAGGCTGTCGAACCAGCCCCACTGGAAGACCGCGACCAGGACCCCGTAGGCAGCCCCGATCGAGAGCAGGTTCATCAGCACCGCCTTCAGCGGCAGCACCAGCGAGCGCAGCATCACCATCAGGACCAGGAAGCTGAGGGCGAGGACGAAGAGGATGATCTTCCACATCGAGCCGCTGATCTGTTCGCGCACGTCGAAGCCGCGGGCGGTCTCGCCGCCGACGTTGACGCTCGCGGCCTGACCCAACTCCGAGGCGGGGATGACGCGATCGCGCAGGTCCTCGACCACGGCGATCGCCGCGTCGGACTCGCTGCCGGCGCTCGGGGTCGCCTGCACCAGCGCGCTGTCGCCGGCGTAGATCGGCGCCGCCACGGAGCTGACCCCGGGCGTCTCGCTCACGCTGATCGCGAAGGCGTCCACCGCCGCTTTGTCGGCGACGCCAGGCGGGGCATCGAAGCTGGCGACGATCTGGATCGGGTCGGTGCCGCCGCCGAGCTCCTCGGAGGCGAGTTCGTTGCCGACACGGACGTCGGAGTCCTTCGGGAACTGGGCCAGCGCCTCGGTCCCCGTTTCCAGCGAGAGCAACGGGCTGGCCAGGAACAGCAGCACCGCGGAGACGCCGATCACCGAGACCCACGGGCGCGCCATCACCCGCGCCGTCCAGCCCTCCCAGAACTGACTGCGGCCGGTGGCCGCGGCGGCCGCCTGCTCGGGAGTGCGGCGGCGGTAGAAGCGGCGGCGGAAGAACCCGTTGACACGGCCGACGATGCCGCCCGGCAGGACCCGGTCGCCGAGCATCGCGATCAGCGCCGGCAGCAGCGTCGTCGCGGTGAGGATCGAGACGGCGACGACCATCATCGCCCCCAGCGCCATCGAGCGCAGCGCCTGGTTGTCGACCATCCAGAGCCCGGCCAGGGAGATGATCACGGCGAGGCCGGAGAAGCTGACGGCGAGGCCCGAGGTCGAGAGCGCCTTGGCCCGCGCATCGTCCATGCCGAGGCCGGCCTGGCGCTCCTCGCGGTAGCGGGCGAGGATGAAGAGCGAGTAGTCGATCGCGACGCCGATCCCGATCATCGAGGCCATGTTGGTGACGAAGACCGAGGTCGCAATCTGCATCGAGATGAAATAGATGAGGGCGCCGGTGACGAGGACGCTGACGAACCCGAGCGCCAACGGCAGCGCCGCCGCCGCCAACGAGCCGAAGACGACCAGCAGGATCAGGGCGACGATCGGGAACCCGGTCCCCTCGGCCTTCGCCAGGTCCTCCTTCGAGATCTCCTGCATCCCGGCCCAGATCGTCGGCTGCCCGACCAGGTAGGGCGTGACGCCGCCGACGGCGGTGCCCGGGTCCATGTCTTCGCGCAGGGTCGCGGCGGAGTCGATCAGCTCATCGGAGGACTGTTCGCTGCTGACCGCGACCAGGGCGAACCCGGTCGCCTCGAGCTGCCGCCGCGCCTGGCGCCCGGCGGCCGCGGTCACGGAGACGTCGTCGACTGCGGCGACTTCGTCCTCGACGCGAGCGACCGCCGCCGCCCGCTCGGCGCCAGTGGAGTCGGGTGCCGCCTGCAGCGCCACCGCGATTCCGTCGGCCTTCTCGCCGAACTCAGCCTGCAGTGACTTGCTGACCGCGTCGGACTGGCTGCCGGGGACGTCGAAGCCACCGCCGGTCAGATGCTCGGTCTGGCTCATCGCGAACGGCAGCGCCGCCAGCACGATCACCACCCAGATGCCAACCACCCAACGGCGGCGCCGGCCAATCACTCCCGCAAGCTTGTTCATCGCGCCGCGCATGGGTCGCTCGCGAGCCTCCCCCACCGGCCGGGCCGCGGTCTGTGAGGCCCGTCACTCCGTGAGCGGCGTCACTCGCCGCCAGGCGCTACTCGGAGATCAGCAGGTAACGGGCGGAAGCCGCGCCGGCTTCCATCGCGGCGCTGTTGTCACGCTTGGGATCCGACAGCGCCTGCAAAGCGAAGCCGTCGCCGACCGCGAAGAGGTAGGAGACGACCGCGTCGGCATCGAAGCGAAGGTTGAGCACGCCCTCGGCCTCCTTCGTCCGCAGCACCGCGGCCACATGGGAGCGGGTGCGCTCGAAGAGCTGGCCAACCTCGTGCTGGATGTCGGGGTTGCGGCGACCGGCGCTGAAGAGCTCATAGAGGAGCAGGAAGAAGCCCGGATCGTTGTCGATCATGTCCATCAGGCTGGAGACGAGGACGTCGAGGACGTCATCGACCGTCTTCGCCTTGCCCAGCATCTCGTCGAGGCGGGCGACCCGCAGCTCGGCGTCGCGGCGGACCACCTCGACCAGCAGTCGCTCCTTGGTCCCGAAGTAATAGTGGAGAAGGCCGCGGCTGACCCCGGCCTCGCGGGCGACATGCTCGAAGGTCGAGCCGGCAGCGCCGCGCTCGGCGACGCTGTCGCGCATAGCGTCGACGATCCGCTGCGCCTTGTCGCCGCTGAGTTCGCGCTCTTTGGTTGCTGCCTCCATATGAACCAGTCTAGGTGAGGAGGCGGGCGTCAGACGCCCGCCCGCTCACCGTCAGGAGCCGTTGATGCTGGTGGCGGAGGACGAGTACTCGAACTCCTCTTCGGCGCCGAAAAGCGTGTCCAGCACCGTCTTGCGGGCACCCTCGCTGAGGATCAGCGCGGCCACGGCGCCGACCAGCGCCAGCAGCAGCAGCTTGCCGAGGCGGCTCTTGCGCTTCGGCTTCTGCAGGCGGTCGTTCGCCTCCTGCAGCAACTCAGCCGTCTTCCGCATTTCCTTCTGGACCTTCTTGTCGGTGGTCACGGCCTTGACCGGACCCTTGCCGTTGCCGGTCGCGCGGCTGTAAGCGCTTTTTGCCGATTCGAAGGCTTCGCGGAGGTTGTCGCGCAGGTCTTCGTCCTCGATCAGGCGCTGCACGTACG
This sequence comes from Solirubrobacterales bacterium, assembly GCA_036265715.1. Lineage (GTDB taxonomy): Bacteria > Actinomycetota > Thermoleophilia > Solirubrobacterales > 70-9 > VAYN01. Next base: position 3,489 of record DATAON010000046.1, read on the forward strand.
GGTTCTCACGGGCAGTCTCATAGATGTCGGTGGCGCGAGCCGCCTTGGTCTTGCTCATTCCCTCTCCTCGCTCGGTTCCGAAGTTCGCAGGATAACCCTCTGCGCCATAGGGCACACCTACCCGGGTCCGACGCCGTCAAGCAGCACGCCATTGGTCCGGAAGTCGAGGCGGGCGTGGCGCAGCTGGCGCAAGCGCAGCGGAGCCAACCCTGGGCGCGGCAGCCGGTAGCGGCGGATGTAGAGGCGGCCGGCGTCTTCGCGCGCGGTTTCGCGGAACCCGGGGCCGAGCATCCTGCGCGGCAGCGGCGGCGTCTTGCCGTCGGAGACGGTGGCGATTTCATGCACCATCCAGTCCAGCCGTTCGGACCCTTTGACCATGAAGGCGCCGCTCCCGAGCTCCTGGCGCAGCGGCGCCTCGCCGAGCGTCCAGGTGACCAGCGCCCGTGGCGCCTGCGGCTCGCCGAGGCGGCTGGCGACGGCGCCCCAATCGGGCCGCTGCAGGTCCGGCGAGAAGCTCGCCCAGAGGCAGAAGGCAAGCGAGTAGGCAAGCAGGCCGGCGGCGAGGACCTGGCCCAGGCGCCGCGCCGAGGGCAGCGTCAGCCCAATCGCGACCACAACCAGCAGCGGCACCAGGGCCGGGATCATGTTGCGGGCGAGGACGAAGTCTTTGCCGGCGGGGAAGATCGCCAGCAGGACCGGGACGCCGATCGCGGCGGCGCCGACCAGCAGCGGCACCCTGGCGGCACGGCGCTCGCCGGCGGCGCCGCGCCAGGCCAGCAGGGCGAAGGCGGCAACGCAAAGGCCAAGCGGGACCAGCGCCAGCGCCGGCCGCTCCGGCCGGCCGATGATGTCGGCGGTCTCGCCGGTGACGAACGTCGCCGCGGTTTCCCAGAGCCGGTGCCCGAGGGTCACGTTGCCGATCCATTCGGCGTGGCCGTAGGACATCTGGTGGATCGCCAGCGGCGCCAGCAGGGCCCCGAAGGCCGCAGCGATCCCCAGCCCGGGCAGGCTCGCTGCACGGCGCCGGCGGGCCAGCACCAGCGCCTCGACGAGGATCGGGAAGATCGCGAAGTAGTGGGTCGCCATCGCCAGCCCCGAGGCGAGCCCCCAAAGCACGAGGTCGCGGCGCTGGCCGTTGCGCACGGCGCGCAGGCAGAACAGCAGCGAGAGCGCGCAGAGCAGGACCAGCAGCGCGTAGGCCCGCGCCTCCTGCGAGTACCAGAGCAACATCGGATTGACGGCGACCAGCGCCGCCGCCATCAGCCCGGTGCGGCGGCCGCGCAGCTCCTCGCCGATGAAGAAGGCGACAGGGATCGTCGCCGCCCCGGCCAGGGCCGAGAGCGAGCGCAGCCCGACCTCACCGGTCCCGGTCAGCTGGGTCCAGACCCAGGCCAGCGCGTAGTAGAGCGGCGGCGCCGACTCGCTGTAGCCGACCGCGTCCATCGCCTGGCTGAAGTCGCCGCGGAGGATGCGTTCGGCAGTGACCACCTCGTCGTGGTGGTAGCTCTGCAGCCCGAGAGTGGCGAAGCGCAGCAGCGCCCCGGCGGCGGTCAGGCCGACGACGATCCAGAAGACGCGCGAGCGTTCTTCGGCGACGTCGCGCGCGAGCTGTGCGAGTGCCGCGGGTCCGCCCCGCCGCAGGGATGCCGCCTCCACCTACTTCACCTCCTTAGGAGAGGGCGACGTCGAGCGCCTTGGAGACTTCGTCGACAAAGACGAACTCCAGGCCACCGAGCTCATGCTCGGGTATCTCCGCGACGTCTCCCTTGTTGCGCTCCGGAACGATCACTCGCTTGATTCCTGCCCTCTGCGCTGCGAGCGACTTCTCCTTCAAGCCGCCGATCGGCAGCACCTGCCCCGTCAGCGTCACCTCACCGGTCATCGCCACATCGTTGCGAACCGACCGGCCGCTGACGAGCGAGCCCAGCGCCACGGTCATCGCGACGCCGGCCGACGGCCCGTCCTTCGGCACGGCCCCTGCCGGGACGTGCACGTGGATGTCGTGGTCGGCGAACCAGTCCTCGCCGAGCTTGGGGTCGATCTCCGCCCAGTGGCCGCGCACGTAGGAGAGCGCCGCCTGCGCCGACTCCTTCATCACGTCGCCGAGCTGGCCGGTGATCGTCAGCTTGCCCGAGCCGGGCATCGCCGTCGCCTCGATGAAGAGCACGTCGCCGCCGGTCGGCGTCCAGGCCAGGCCGGTGGCCACGCCGGGAACCTTGGTGCGGCGGCGCTGCTCGGCGAAGAAGCGGCGCCTGCCGAGAAGCTC
>DATAON010000047.1:0-11945 GCA_036265715.1 Solirubrobacterales bacterium
GCGGACGGTGGCGGTGAGGCGGTGCTCGGCGAGGATCGCACGGAAGCGCTCGATCGCCTCCGGCGGCGAGCCGTCGTAGGCGCCGGTCGGGTTGTAGGGGATCAGGTTGACCTGGTAGGCGCGGGGGTCGAGCAGGCGGGCCAGTTCGCGGGCGTGCTCGGGCAGGTCATTGAGACCGTCGAGCATCACGTACTCGACGAAGACCTTGCGGCGGCGCTTTGCCCGGTAACGCTCGCACGCCGCCAACACCTCGGCAAGCGGGTAGCGGTCGTTGACCGGCATCAGCTGCGAGCGCAGCCCGTCGTTGGGGGCGTGCAGGGAGAGCGCCAGCGCAACCGGCAGCTCGCACTCGGCGAGGCGGTCGATCCCCGGCACCCAGCCGACCGTGGAGATCGCGGTGCGGCGGTGGGTGACGCCGAGGTCGGGCAGCCGTTCGCAGGCGGCGAGCACGTTGTCGATGTTCATCGTCGGCTCACCCATCCCCATGAAGACGACGTGGTCGATCGCTTCGGTGCGGCGAAAGTGCAGCGCCTGGTCGAGGATCTCGTCGGCGGAGAGGTTGCGGCCGAACTTCATCTGGCCGGTGGCGCAGAAAGTGCAGGTAAGCGGACAGCCCGACTGCGAGGAGACGCAGACCGAGCGACGGCCGTCGCGGTAGCGCATCAGCACCGCCTCCAGCGGCCGTCCGTCAGCGCTGTGGAAGAGCGTCTTCACGGTGCCGTCGTCGGATTTCGCCTCGGCCTCGACGCTGAGAGTCGAGAGCGGCACCGCCTGCTCGAGGCGGTCGCGCAGGGTGCCCGGGAGGTTGGTCATCTCCTCGTAGCCCCCGGCCCCGCGCGTGACCCACTCCCACACCTGACCGGCGCGGTAGGAGGGCTGGCCGGCGTCGGCCAAGGTTGCTGCGAGCAGCTCGCGGTCCATGCGCCGAGTGTAGGGACGCTCAGCTGTGGATCTTCTCGCCGCGCTCGAGCATGGCGATGAATTTGCGCAGCCGGCGCTCGCGCGTCTCCGCCTTCTTCGCCTCGTCGAGGCGGTAGAGGATCGCGTAGCGGTTGGCGCCGTCGAGGCCGGCGAAGAACTCGGCGGCGACCGGGTTGGCGTCGAGCTCGCGCTGCAGGTCAGGCGGGACCTTGGCGCTGCGCTGGCCCTCGTAGGCGGCCTCCCAGCGGCCGTCCGCCTTGGCCGCCTCGATCTCGGCCAGGCCGGTCGGCCGCACCCGGTCGGCGGCCAGCAGCGCTTCGGCCTTCTCGCGGTTGATCTTCGACCAGCGCCCGCGCGGGCGCCGCGGCGTGAAGCGCTGCAGGAAGTGGCGCTCGTCGAAGCCGCGCTTCTGGCTGTCGATCCAGCCGAAGCAGAGCGCCAGCTCCAGCGCCTCGGCGTAGGTGACGCTGGTCTCCTCGACGCCTTTCTTGGCGATCTTCAGTCAGATGCCCTGCGACTCGGCGTGGTGCTGATCGAGCCAGGCCTCGAAGTCGGCCGGGGTCGCGAACAGCAGGGTCGGCAGCTCCTCGGCCATCACTCCGGAGCGCCGCCCTTGTCGTCCTAAAGCCCCACGGCGTCGGCCAGCAGGTCGACCTGGGCTGGGTCGGCGGAGCTCGGGAAGAGGATCAGCTCGTCGCAGCCGACCGCCTCGAAGCCGGCCAGATAGCCCTGCACCGTCTCCGCGTCCTTGGCGGCGCTGTTGGCGATGAAGACAGCGGTCTCCTCGCCGAGCCAGGCGTAGTAGTCCTTGAGGTAGGCGTTGGCGTTGGCCTCGGCGTCGTCGCCGAGCGAGAAGTAGGCGAGGCCCTCGAGGCGCGGGGTGTCCTCGCGCCCGGCCTTCTCCCACTCGGCCCTGACCTTCTCGGCCGCTTCGGCGAAGACTTCCGGCGGCGCCCCGCCGGCGATCCAGCCGTCGCCGTACTTGGCGGCGCGGGCGAAGGAGGCGTCGACGCCGCCGCCGACCAGCAGGGTCGGGGGGCCGACGGTCGCGGGACCGATGTGATCGGCGTCCCACAGCTCCCGGATCCGCCCCAGCATCTGGTCGATCGTTTCGCCGCGGTCGCCCATGTCGACCTCGGCGGTCGCGTAGTCGTCCTCGCGGCCGCCGATCCCGACGCCGAGCGTGAGCCGGCCGCCGGAGAGCGCCTGCAGGCTGAGCGTCTGCTTGGCGAGGGTGGCGGCGCTCTCGCGCAGCGGCGCCAGCAGCACCGAGGTGGTGAGGCCGATCCGCTCGGTCACCGCGGCGGCGGCCGCGAGCGCGATCAGCGGCTCGTAGTTGTTGTAGGCGATGCGGTCGATCGTGCCGAGGCTGGAGAACCCGCGGGCCTCGGCGCGGCGGGCGAACTCGGTCAGCTGCGCGCCGGTGGTGCCCGGGATTGCATTGGGAAGGCCGATCGAAACGTCCATCAGATGCTCCTTGAGTGGGGGGAGGAAGGCTGCGCCAAACCCTAGCCAACGCCCACCCTCGGGCCGGCTACTTCGGCAGCTCGGCGAACAGGCGTCCCAGCGCCGCCCGCGCGTGCTCAAAGACCTGCGGGTCGGCGCTGAGTCGGTAGCGCGAGTTGGCGCCCATGATCAGCGCGTAGAGCTCGAAGCCGAAACGGCGCGGGTCCTCGACCCCGGCCGCCTCCGCCTGGCCGACCAGCAGCGCCATCCAGGCGTCGAGGGTGGCGACGATCGCGTCGCGGACGGGGCCGGGCCGGTCGTCGTACTCGGCCGAGGTGGCGCCCCAGAAGCAGCCGCCCGCATAGAGGTCGAGGCGGTCGAGGTAGCCCGTTGCCATCGCCCGCAGTCGCGGGCCGCCCTCGGGCTCGGAGAGCGCCGGCGCGATCACGGCGACCCGGAAGCGGTCGGCGGCGGCCCCGATCGTCGCCAGCTGCAGCTCCTGCTTGGAGCCGAAATGGGCGAAGAGGCCGCTCTTGCTCATCTCCAGCTCGGCGGCGAGACGGCCGATCGTCAGGCCCTCCAAGCCCTCGACGGAGGCGAGGTCGACGGCGCGCTCGAGGATCGCGGCGCGGGTCTGCTCGCCCTTGGAAGTCCGCTCGGCGGTTGCGCTCACGCCCAGAACCATATAGAAAAGCACGAACGTTCGTACAACTATGTAGGGGGAACGATGAGTGATTACGGAGTCAAGGAGATCGACACGATGGAGGCCGTCTTCCGCGGCGCCTTCAAGCGGGCGCGGGCGGAACTGGGGGTCGAGTCGTTCGGGATGCAGGTGATCGACATGCCGCCGAACTACGAGAACTACCCCGAGCACGACCACACCCACGACGACCAGGAGGAGGTCTTCATGGTCCTGCGCGGCTCGGCCGAGATCGAGATCGACGGCGAGCGCTTCCCGCTCGACGACAACCACATCGCCAGCGTCGGCGTGCTCAGCAAACGCAAGATCTGGCCGGGGCCCGACGGCGTCCGGCTGGTCGTCCTCGGCGGCTGCCCGGGCAAGGCCTACGAGCCGCCGGCGCTGACCCTGCTCGGCGAACCCGACCCGATGGCGGCCAGCTAGCAGCGACCGACAACGCCCCCGACCCCTGGGGGCGAATCAGGGAAGCCGCAGCAACTTGTGGTTCCTTTTAGGCCATGTAGGTGATTAAGGAACCACAACTTGGTCGGGACCCGGTTTCGCCAACGAGATCCGGCCCGTCCCACCGGGCCATTCCCCACGCCCACCTACCCTGGCGGTGTGCGGGATGGCCCGGCGGGGGGCTTCGCCAGTCCTGCCAGGCAATAGTCTGGCCCGGTGCTGAAGCGGCTCCCGGTCCTAGCCTCCCTGCTGGCGCTCCTGGCGCTGCTGACCGTGCCAGCGGTGGCGCTCGCCACCGGCGTCGAAGGCGAGCACGAGGAGGACGCGATCGTCGTCGTCTCCGGCGACGTCACGGTTCCGCGCGGCGAAACCGTCGACGGCGTCTACGTAGCCAGCGGCGACGTCAGGATCGACGGCCACGTCGATGGCGACGTCGCCGTGCTGAGCGGCGACGTCCTCGTCCGCGGCCGCATCGACGGCGACCTCTTCACCGCCAGCGGCACCGCCCACCTGCTGCGTGGCGCCGTCGTCGGCGGCGACGTCAAGTACGGCGACAAGCACCCCAACCTCTCGCTCGACGCCAGGGTCGGCGGCGACGTCGAGAAGGAGGAGTGGCCCGACGTCGGCGGCCTCCTCCCCTGGATCGGCGGCTTCCTGATCTGGCTGGCGATCACGGTCTCGCTGGCGATCCTCGGCGTGCTCCTGATCCTGGTCGCGCCGCGCGCCGCCGACGCCCTCTACGCGCGCTCGCGGGAGCGGGTCGGGCCGACGATCGCGATCGGGATCGCGATCGCGATCGCACTGCCGGTCGGCGCGGCCCTGGCCGCGATCACGATCCTCGGCCTGCCGCTGGCGCTCGGCCTGGGGCTGGCCCTGCTGCCGCTCTGGGCGGTTGCCTACGCGGTCAGCGCCTGGGCGCTGGGCCGGCGACTGCTGGGGGCGCCGCGCGACCGCATGCTCGCCTTTCTGGCCGGGCTGGCGATCCTGCGGGTGGCGGCGCTGGTCCCCTTCCTCGGCTTCCTGATCGCGCTGGCCGCGGTCGTGCTCGGGCTCGGGCTGATCGGCGCCGCTATTGGCGCGGCTCGGGATCCGCAGCGGCCTGACCCGCTTCGAAGCCCGGACAGCTGAACACCGGGATCGGCGGGTAGCGCCGGAAGCGCTCGTCCTCGCGCGAGCGCCGGCAGAGCGAGAAGACCGAGCCGCGGCTGTTCGGGACCAGCTGCTGGTGGCGGCAGCGGTCGCAGAGGCCGGCGTCGGGGCGTCCAGGGCTCAAGGGCGCTCGGCGCGGCGCTTGCACGCGGTGAGGATGCGGCGGGTGGCGAGGACGTGCATTCGGGTGCCGATCACGAGGGCACGGTAGACGCGCCCCTTGAAGTGCGGGAAGACGGCGCGGGTCTCCGCCCGCACCCGGGTGCCGCCGGCGCCGTCGTCCTCGAGCCTGAAGATCAGCGCGTACTCAGAGAAGCGGTGACTGCCGCCGAGGCCGAGCTCGGCCTCGGCCTCGCAGCTGGCGACGTGGAAGCCGGGCAGGACCGAGCCGAGCCCCAAGGGCCGCGGGCCCGCCGGCTCGGTGTCGGCGCAACCCAGCAGCCGCGCGAAGGGCGGCGCGGCGCCGGCCGAGACCGTGGCCTCGACCACCTTCAGCAGGGCCTCCCAGGTCGCCTCGCGCGAGGCGGCGATCTCGATTGCGTGCTCGTCGACGTAGGGCAGACCAGCGGCGGCGGCATCCATATATGCCGATGGTAAGCGGGCGGACAGGCTCGCGACGGTGCGCAATCTCACGGAAACTGCGACACCGGGGCCTGTGAATCCCGCCTCGTCACTGGCTAGCTTTGTCGAGTGCCCCCAACCGCCACCCTGTTCGACGCCGACGCCGCCTCTTATACGGGCACCGTCGAGGTGCTCGGGGTGATCTTCCGCGCCGACGACGACGGCTATGCCGTGCTCGAGGTTCGCGAGGCGGAGTCGGGTGAAGGCTTCGCCCTGGTCGGTCCCGTCGCCCACCTCGGCGAGGGTGACCGGGCCGAAGTCAGCGGCGAGTGGCAGACCCACTCGCGCTACGGCCGCCAGCTGCGCGCGCAGGGGGCGTTGCCGCTGGATCCAGCCGACCGCGAGGGCCAGGTCGCCTACCTGACCTCGCTGCGCCACATCGGCCAGAAACGGGCCGAACGGCTGGTCGACCAGCATGGCGAGGGGGTGTTGGCGGCGATCGCCGCCAACCCGCACGCGGTCTTCTCCTCGCTGCGCGGCGTCAGCGGAGACCAGGCCGCGGCGGCGACCGAATCCTGGCACGCGAGCCGCGCCGTCCGCGACCTCCACGTGCAGCTCGCCCCGCACGGGCTCGCCCACCTGGCGGCTCCGATCCACGCCCGCTACGGGGAGCGCTCGATGACGGTCCTGCACGAGGATCCCTACCGGCTAACCGAGGTGCCCGGGGTGGGGTTCGCCCGCGCCGACAAGATCGCGCTCGCCGCCGACGTGCCGCCGGAGTCCAGCCGCCGCGCCCAGGCCGCCGCTGCCTTCGCGCTGACCGAGGCCGAGCAGCAGGGCAACAGCTTCCTGCCGCTCGAAGAGCTGGTGCGGCGCACCGCCCGGCTCACCGGCCTCCCCCCCGACCCCGACGTGCTGGTCGAGGGACCGGGGCTGGCGGTCGAGGAGGAGCGCGTCTACCGCGAGTCAACCCTGGCCAGCGAGATCGCCGTCGCCGACACGCTGAACGCGCGGGCGGGACAGTCGGCCTACCTCGACCACGATCCCGGTGAGGAGCCCGGAGAGCTGACCGAGGAGCAGTGGGCGGCGGTGCGCGGCGCCTTCGGCGCCCGGGTCTCGGTCCTCACCGGAGGCCCGGGTGTCGGCAAGACGGTCTGCACCAAGGGGATCGTCGCCGAGGCCGAAGCCGCCGGCGCGAAGATCGCGCTCTGCGCTCCGACCGGGCGGGCGGCGCGGCGGATGGAGGAGGCGACCGGCCACGAGGCGATGACGATCCACCGCCTGCTCGAGTGGTTCCCCGGCCGCGAACCGACCTTCCGGCCCGGCCACCCGCTGCCGGTCGACCTGGTGATCGTCGACGAGTCCTCGATGCTGAACCTGCGCCTGGCCGAGGTGCTGCTGGGCGGGATCGCCGAGGCGACCCACGTCGTCTTCGTCGGCGACGCCGACCAGCTGCCACCGATCGGCGCGGGCAAGCCGTTCGAGGACCTGATCGACTCGGGCACGGTGCCGGTGGTGCGGCTGACCCAGATCTTCCGCCAGGCGGCGCGCTCGATGATCACCACCGCCGCCCACGAGATCAACGAAGGGCGCCCGCCCCACCGCGAGCCCGGCCCCGACCAGGACCACGACTTCTTCTTCATCGAGCGCCCAAGCCCGGAGCGGGCCCTGGAGACCGTGGTCGAGGTGGTCGCCGAGCGGGCCCCGTCCGGGTTCGGGGTCGACCCGATCCGCGACGTCCAGGTGCTGGCGCCGATGTACAAAGGGCCGGTCGGGATCGACGCTCTCAACGAGCGACTGCAGGCGCGGCTCAATCCTGATGGGAAGAAAGCGCTGGCCGAGCGCTTCCGGATCGGCGACCGCCTGATCCAGACCCGCAACTCGCACGAGCTGGGCCTGATGAACGGCTCGATCGTCTTCCTCCGCGAGGACGACCCCAACGAGGAAACGATCAGGGTCGACACCGACGACGGCGGCTCCCTGCTGATTCCCTACGGCGAGACCGCGACCCTGAAGCTCGCCTACGCGATCTCGGTCCACAAGGCGCAGGGCTGCGAGGTCCCGGTGGTGGTCGGGGTCTGCCACCGCTCGCACTCGCGGATGCTGACCCGGCCGCTGCTCTACACGGCGATCACCCGCGCCAGCAACAGCTGCGTGCTGGTCGGTGATCGCGGCGCCCTCGAAGCGGCGGTCGGGCGCGATGACGGCGGCGGCCGCCATTCCGGCCTGGCGACCCGGTTGCGGGACTGAAACCGAACTTCCGTCCGTGCCTGGATTAGGGCGTCCCCAGGCGGGGATATACTCAAAATTGACGATGACAAAGTGCCTCGTCACTTCTCTCTCCCCCGTCTTCCTGGCCTGCGCGGCGGTCGCCTTCCCCCAGGTGGCCGTCGCCAAGGCCAGGGAGAGGCAACTGGCGGCCGCGGGACCCTAAATACCGGGACGTTGTGAGACCCTGGCGGCGCATTGGACGCCGAGGGGACCGAGCAGGAGATCGAGGGGGGCTCGCAGCCACAGGGCGAGAAGCCGCGCCTGCCGCTGGCCGAGATTGGAATCACCCTCGCCGGCATCGCCTTCCTCGCCGCGCTCGTCCTGGCGATCCCGGCCCTGCGCGAGACGGCCAGCGCCGCGATCAGCGGCGACCACGACGAGGTGCAGCAGCAGATCGACCAGCTCGGCATCTGGGGGCCGCTGCTGATCGTCGCCCTGGCGCTGATCCACGCCGTCGTCTTCTACCCCTCCGAGATCGTCGACGCCGCCGCCGGCTACGCCTACGGGTTCTTCCCGGCGCTGGCGCTGCTGATGGTCGGCTGGACGCTCTCGGGAATCATCTGCTGGGTGATCGGGCGCTCGGTGGCGCGGCCGCTGCTCGACCGCTGGCTCGGCGAAGAGCGCTTCGAGCGGCTCGAGGGGCGGATCGAGCGCGGCGGCATCACTCTGCTGCTGGCGGTGAGGCTGATCCCGATCCTGCCCTTCAGCATCGTCTCCTACGCCGCGGGCGCCGCCCGGGTGCCGCTCTGGCGCTTCACCTGGACCACCGCGCTCGGGTTCCTGCCGATCACCGCCCTCGCCACCTACTTCGGCACCCAGCTCGAGGGCCTCTCGCTGACCGATCCCCTGATCCTCGGCAGCGCTGCCGTGATCCTGGCGCTGCTCGCCGGAGGGCACTGGGCGATGCGCCGCCAGTCCGCCTGACTCAGGAGAATCTGGCGAGATTCGCGAGGGCGGAGGAACACCTGGCGCGTTGGGTCTCCCGCAGAAGTCGTGGTTCCTTTTTATCCTCTGGGGTGAAAAAGGAACCACGCGATGCTCGGACCGAGGGAGCCTTCTTCGCTCCGCTCCGGGGATCGCGGTCCCTAGAGGGATCAGCCGGCGAAGACGACGCGGAAGCGACAGAGCGCCGGGGTCGGGTCGGTGTTGCCGGCGGCGTCGCGGGCGCGCACCCGCAGCACGTGCTCGCCCGGCCCGAAGCGTCGGGCCAGGCGCTTGCCGCAGTCCCGGTAGGGGCCGCGGTCCACCTTGCAGCGGAAGCTCCTGCCGCCCTCACTGGAGCGGAACTTGAAGCTGACCTTGACGCGTGAGCGGGTCAGCAGCAGCCGCGGCGGGCGCTTTACGATCCTCGTCCGCGGCGGCTTGGTGTCGACCCTGAAGCTGGTCGCGACACTGGCCCCGACCCGGCCGCCGAGGTCGGTGGCGCTGACCACGAGCGAGTGCCTGCCGTCGGCGAGGCGCCGCGGCCAGGTGAACGGCGTGCCGCAGGGGAAGCTCATTGCGTCGATCGTGCAGGACGCGGTGGCGGGCCGGTTGACGGTGAACTCGAAGCTCGGTTGGCGCACGCGGCTGAGCTTGGCCGGCCGCCGGGTGATCGCGACGGTCGGCGCCAGCGCCAGCGCGTTGACGGCGGCGCCGGCGTCGATCAGCCCGGCGCCGACCGCGCTCGGCCCGAAGGCGCCGACCGGGCGCGCGGTCGCGGTCAGGGCGCCGCGCACCTGGGCCGGGGTCGCGCCGGGGTTGGCCTGTAGCGCCAGGGCAGCGACGGCGGCCGCGTGCGGGGCCGCGGCCGAGGTCCCGAAGAAGCGCCGGGCGCCGCTGGTGAAGGTGCCGAAGAAGGTGTTGGCGCCGCCGTCGCTGGCCACCAGGTCGGGCTTGGCGATCGTCTGCGCGGGGATCGGCGCCGCCGGGCTGGGGCTGAGGACGGGCCCGAAGAGATGCCTGACCGGGCCGCGCGAGGAGAAGGCCTCCGGGGTCGTGGTCGTGTTGTAGCGGACGGCGCCGACCGCGATCGCGCCGGCCGCGGCCGCGTGACCGAACACCGTCGGCCCCAGCGTGTCGGCGCTCGAGGTTTCGTACTGGCCGCTGGTCGGGATCGCGTTGCCGAGCTGGACGAACTTGATCGCCGGCCCGGTGGCTGGCGGGATCGCCGGCGCGGCGACGCGGGAGATCGCCAGCCGCACGGCAACCGGCGAGGAGCCCGTGTTCTCGACCCCGACCAGCTCGTAGGGGCGCTGGGTGGCCAGGTTGAGGCTTTTCGAGCTCGTCACGACGTTGCCGCCGGAGTCGAGCAGGTAGGCGTCGAAGTTGGTGGCGACCCCACCGCGCGGTTCGGCCCACTGGAGGTCGAGGATCAGGTCGCCTTTGGCCGGGACCGTGAAGCTGAACAGGGTGTCGACGCCGGCATCGGGGTCGAAGTCGGCGCACTGTTCCTGGCCCGCGGGAACCCCCGGCGGGCAGGAGCCGGCGTTGCGGAAGGGCGCTTCCCAGGAGCCGACGTCGCTGCCGCCGAAGATCACGTTGTTGTTGCCGGCGGCGGAGAAGTAGGAGACCCCGGCGGCGGCGACTTCGTCGACCGCCACCGCGACCGGGCCGTCCTGGAAGAAGGGCTCTTCGAAGTAGACGACGTCGTCGGCGATCACCCGGGCGCCGGCGGCGGCCAGGCCCCTGATCGCGGCGGCGAAGGCGAGTTCGCCGTTGAAGGCGGTGGCGAAGTCGATGGCGGCGCCGGGCGCGAGGTCGCGGACGATCTGGGCCATCGCCCGGCCCTCGTCGCTCTTCACGGCGCTGTCGTCGAGGACGCCGACTGGCGCGGTCGTGCCGCAGGGGCTGCCAGGGCCGGGCAGGTCGCCGCTGGCGACGTCGGTGGCCGCCCGGGTGACGGCGGCCGGGTTGCGGTCGAAGGAGTCGGAGAGGATGCCGACGGTGACGCCGCTGCCGTCGACGCCGACGTTGGCGCGGGCGGTCGGCGCCCGCAGCTGCGCGTCCCCCTCGGAGCGGACCAGGCCGCCGCAGTCGACCCCAAGGACCAGTGGAGTCGCCACCTCGGTGGCCCCGGCGACCCGCGCCAGCCCGTCGAGCGCCGGCAGGTCGGCCGGCTTCACCGCGACCGTGACGCTCTGGTAGCGGCGGCTGACGTGGACGATCTGCGCCCCGGCCCCGCGCAGGTCGTCGAGCCCGGCGGCGGCACCGCGTTCGAAGCTGACGTCGACGAGGACGCGGTTGCCGTCGCGCAGCGGGCTGCCGGGGCCGTCGCGCAGCTCCACGAGGGCTGCATCCGCCGTCGCGGCGGCCAGCAGCATCAGCCCGAGGGCGGCGACGGCGATGCTGCGCGCGAAGCGCCTGGGGGTGGGTGACATCGTGCGTGCATTATCGGAGGGAGGGGGGCGATCCTGCTACGGTCCCCCGTGTTAGGGCCGGATATATGACCGGCAAAGTTCGTGTCTAGCGCTCGCAGTCGTTGCTCACCAGCACCCTCCGCGTTCGCAGCACATGATGTGGAGGCAATGCATGCCGACTGGAACTGTCAAGTGGTTCAGCGACGACAAGGGCTACGGGTTCATTACCCCGGATGATGGCTCGAAGGACGTCTTTGTTCATCACAGCGCCATCCTGGGTGAGGGCTTCAAGTCCCTGACCGAGGGCGCCAAAGTGAGCTACGAGTCCGAAGAAGGCCCCAAGGGCCCGGCCGCCGCGAGCGTTCAGCAGACTTCGTAGTCCGCTCCACGCTTTAATTGACGGGGTCCGCCTCCGGGTGGGCCCCGTTTTTTTATTTTGAGAGGCTGTTCGGAGGGTCATGGCCGAGCAGTCCAAGGACGCAGGGAGCGAAATGTGCTCTGCACATGAGCGACCGAGGACACAGGAATGCGAAGTGCCATGAGTCTCCGAGACGACCTCAGAAATATCGCGATCATTGCCCACGTCGACCACGGCAAGACGACGCTGGTCGACGCGATGCTGTGGCAGACCGGGACCTTCCGCAAGGGCCAGGACGTCGCCGAGCGGGTGATGGACTCGATGGACCTCGAGCGCGAGAAGGGGATCACGATCCTCGCCAAGAACACCGCCGTCAACCGCGGCGACGTCAAGTTCAACATCGTCGACACCCCCGGGCACGCCGACTTCGGCGGCGAGGTCGAGCGGGCGCTGACGATGGTCGACGGGGTCCTGCTGCTGGTCGATGCCTCCGAGGGCCCGCTGCCGCAGACCCGCTTCGTCCTGCGCAAGGCGCTGGAGGCGAAGCTGCCGGCGATCCTCGTCGTCAACAAGGTCGACCGGCCCGACGCCCGCATCGCCGAGGTCGTCGAGGAGGTCTACGAGCTCTTCATCGACCTCGATGCCGACTCCGAGCAGATCGACTTCCCGATCGTCTACTGCAACGCCCGGGCCGGCCAGGCGTCGCTGACCGAAGGCGAGCCCGGCACCGACCTCGGCCCGCTGCTCGACCTGCTGCTCG
>DATAON010000048.1:0-30944 GCA_036265715.1 Solirubrobacterales bacterium
CACCGAGGCCGGCACCAAGTGGACGGGCTCGCTCAAGTCGGCGGTCGGCCTGGGGACGCTGCTGGCCGACGGCGTGGGGGACACCATCCGCATCTCGCTCTCGACCTTCCATGCGGAGGAGGAGGTGAAGGTTGCCTGGGAGATACTCAAGTCCCTCCAGCTCCGACAGCGCGGGCCGGTGCTGATCGCCTGCCCGACCTGCGGCCGCCTCCAGTTCGACATGGACTCGGTAGTCGCCGAGATCGAGCAGCGCCTGGAGGGCTACGCGGAGCCGATCGAGGTCGCCGTGCTCGGCTGCGCTGTCAACGGCATCGGCGAGGCCAGCCATGCCGACTTCGGCATCACCGGCGCCAAGAACGAGGGCCTGATCTTCGCCCACGGCAAGCCGCTGCGGAAGGTCTCCCAAGCGGGTCTCGTGGACGCCCTCTTCGAGGAGATCGACAAGTCCCTCGATCGGGGCGGCGTTCAGGTCGACGAGCGCAAGGCGGGGGAGGGAGCCGCCTGGCTCGCCCGCATCGAGGAGGAGAACGCCGGCGACTTGACCCCCGAGCGGATCGCCCAGATGGAGCACGAAGCGGCCCAGAACGGCGAGAGCGACCGCGTCCTCCTCGACGAGGAGGCCTCTCCCACCGCCGGCCGCCGCTTCACCCGCGCCTGACGACGATACGTTTCCGGCGTGACGCGACTTAGCCAGGCGCTGCTGCCGACGCTCAAGGACCCGCCCGCCGACGCGGAGGCGCTCTCGCACAAGCTGATGGTGCGCGCCGGGCTGATCCGGCAGCTGGGAGCAGGCCTGTGGACGTACCTGCCGGCCGGCTGGCGGGTGATCCGGCGCATAGAGGCCGTGATCCGCGAGGAGATGGAGGCGATCGGCTGCCAGGAGATGCTGATGCCCGTCCTGCAGCCGGCCGAGAACTGGGAGCGGACCGGGCGCTACGCCATCGAGGAGCTCTTCAAGCTGGAAGACAGGCGCGAGTCGCCCATGGTGCTGGCGATGACCCACGAGGAGTGCGTCACCTACCACGTCGCCCGCGAGGTCCGCTCCTACCGGGACCTGCCGATGATGCTCTTCCACATCCAGACCAAGGAGCGCGACGAGCCGCGCCCGCGGGCCGGTGTGCTGCGCACGCGCGAGTTCACGATGAAGGACGCCTACTCCTTCGACCGCGACGAGGAGGGCCTCGAGGCGTCCTACCGGCTCCAGGCCGACGCCTACGGCCGGATCTTCGACCGCTGCGGGCTGCGCTGGTACAGCGTCGAGTCCGACGTCGGGATGATGGGCGGCTCCGGCGCCGACGAGTACATGGCGCCCTGCCCGGCGGGCGAGAACGAGGTGGCGCTGGCGCCCGGCTACGCCGCCAACGTCGAGGTCGCCGCGGCGACCGCGCAGCCGGTCGAGCTGCCGCCGCCGCTCGACGCCCCGGAGCCGGTCGACACGCCAGGCAAGGGCAAGGTCGAGGAGGTCGCGGCGCTGCTCGGGCTGCCCGCCGGCGCCTTCATCAAGACGCTGCCGGTGATGGTCGAGGGCCGCGGCATGGTCCTGGTCCTGCTGCGCGGCGACCACCGCCTCAACGAGATCAAGCTGCGCAACGCGCTCGGCGCCGACTTCCGCCAGGCCAGCGCCGAGGAGATCGAGGCCGAGCTCGGCCCGCCCGGCTACATCGGCCCGATCGACGCCAAGCACCCGATCGTCAAGGACGCGGCGCTCGACGGCGACTCCTACGTCGGTGGCGCCAACCGCCCGGACACCCACCTGCGCGGGATCAAGCCCGGTCGCGACTTCCAGTTCGAGGAGCTCGACGTGCGCACGGTCGAGGCTGGCGACACCGCCCCCGACGGCGGCACGATCGAGATCGAGCCAGCGATCGAGATCGGCAACATCTTCAAGCTCGGCAGCCGCTACTCGGTCCCGCTCGGCGCCACCTATCTCGACCAGGACGGCAAGGAGCAGCCGATCGTGATGGGCAGCTACGGGATCGGGCCGGCGCGGATCCTCGCCGCCGCGATCGAGCAGAACGCCGACGAGCGCGGGATCGTCTGGCCGGCCGCGCTGGCCCCCTGGCAGATCCACCTGGTTTCGCTCGCGAAGGCCGGCGAGCCCGAGCGCGAAGCCGCCGACAAGCTCTACGCGGAGCTGCAGGCCGCCGGCGCCGAGGTCCTCTACGACGACCGCGACGCCGGGCCGGGGCAGAAGCTGACCGACGCCGAGCTGATCGGCTGCCCGCTGCGGGTGGTCGTCGGCCGCCGCGGCCTCGCCAACGGCATCGTCGAGGCCTCCGAGCGGGCCAGCGGAACCGATCACGAGCTGCCGGTCGACGAGGCCGCCGAGCGGGCGATGGCGCTGCTCGGAGATGTCTGAGAAGAACCCATTCGGGCGCGGGAGACTGCGCCAGCGGTTCGGGCTCGACAGATCGGCCCCGCCGCCACGGCAGACGCGCAAAGGGGAGCCGCTCAACCCCTGGACGATTCCCAACCTGGTCGGCTACATCCGCCTGGCCGCGATCCCGGTCTTCCTGCTGATCGCCTACAGCACCGAGGACGGCACCTCGTTCGCCGCCGCGATGGTCTTCTGGGCGATCGCCGCCGGCGACTACCTGGACGGTTTCCTGGCCCGCGCAACCGGCCAGTACAGCCGACTCGGCGCCCTGCTGGACCCGTTCGTGGATCGGCTCACCGTGCTGTCCGGAGCCGTCGTCTGCTGGAGCTTCGAGCTGCTGCCGCGCTGGCTCTTGGCGCTGCTCGCCCTGCGCGAGGTGGCGATGCTCTACCTCGCCCAGTACGGGCTGCGCCACGGGGTCGACATCGAGGTCAACTGGCCCGGCCGGATCGCCGTCTTCCCGACCATGGGCGGCATCTGGCTCGCCCTCTTCGCGCCGGGCTGGGTGGCGACGGCGCTGGTCGTCTGGGGGACCGCGATGGCAATCCTCGCCACCGTCCTCTACGCGCGGACGGGAATGCGGGCCGCCCGCGCCGCCCGCAGCACCGGCTGACCGCTGCAAGGTCGGCGCCATTCTGGCCGAACCTTCAACCTAGAGTTGAACCTTCGAGGGGTCTCGACCTATAATCCGCTCTCGCGCAAACGGAGGCGCCATCGCCCCCTCGAGTTAGGAGCATCATGGAGGACACGACCTTCCCCGATCTTGGGTCGCTCGACGACAAGGAACTGAAAGATCTGATCGCCACCCTGACCGAGGAGGAGAACGAGATCTCCTACAAGCGGCGGGTGCTGCACGGTCGCATCGACATCCTCCGCGCCGAGCTGGTCAACCGCCTGCGCTCCAAACGCGAGCACGGCGACACGATGATCTCCGGCGACGACGTCGAGCAGCTGACCCAGATCCTCGCCGGCAAGCACGGCCAGCAGCCGCCGGCGGACGACGCCGCCTAAAGGGAAGATCCGATGGCCGTCCACTGCCCCGAGTGCGGGTTCGCCAACCCCGAGGGAGCCAACTACTGCCAGAAGTGCGGTGCCTACCTGGGCGGCCCCAAAGAGGAGGGCGAGGACCCGACGACGATGACCTACCGGGTCGACGAGACCGGCGACATGCAGCCGGTTGACATCGACGAGGTGGTCGAGGAGTCGGGGGCGGCGCTGGTGATCCGCGCCGGCGGCGGCCGCGCGGGGGAGAGCTTCAGCATCGCCGAGGAGCGGGTCTCGATCGGTCGCAGCCCCGACGCCGGCGTCTTCCTCGACGACGTCACCGTCTCCCGCAACCACGCGCTGCTGGTGCGCCGCCGCGACGGCCTCTACATCGACGACCTCGGCTCGCTCAACGGCACCTACGTGAACCGGCGCCGGATCGAGTCCCACCGGCTCGCCGACGGCGACGAGATCCAGGTCGGCAAGTACAAGCTCAGCTACCTGGAGCGCTGAGATGCCCGTCTCGGAGACCACGGCGCGCTCGCCTGACTCGCCCAGCCGCCCGCGCAAGGCGCTGACGATCGGCGCCGTCTGCAAGATCCTCCAGAGCGAGTTCGACGACGTCTCGATCTCGAAGATCCGCTACCTCGAGGACCAGAAGCTGCTGAACCCGCGCCGCACCTCCGGCGGCTACCGCCTCTACAGCCAGTCCGACGTCGAACGGCTGCGGACGATCCTGCGCCTGCAGCGCGACGAGTTCCTGCCGCTGCGGGTGATCCGCCAGGAGCTCGCCTCCGGCGGCGACCTGGTCCTCGGCGACGGGGACCGCAAGCCGGCCAGCGGCGCCGTGCGGCGGGCGATCCTCGTCGACACCTCGCGCACCTATTTGACCTTGGAGGAGATCGTCGAGGAGACCGGCGCCCGCGAGGAGTTGATCCGTGAGCTCGAGAACTTCGGCATCGTCCAGCCCGAGAAACGCGAGGGCAAGACGGTCTACGACGAGACCGACCGCGAGATCGTCCGCGCCGCCAACGAGCTCTCCCGGGTCGGCGTCGGCGCCCGCAACCTGCGCGTCTTCCGCTCCTCCGCCGACCGCGAGGCGCAGCTGCTGGAAGCGCTGCTGGGCCCCTCGCTGCGCTCGCGCAACCCCGAGCGCCGCAAGGAGGCGCTGCAGAGCCTGGAAAGCCTCGCCGCCACCGTCTCCCACCTCAAGCACCTCTTGCTCGTGCGGGATCTCCGGCGCCTCGCTGGCGACTGAGTGATGCCGCGGGTGACGCGACGGCGCTCGATCGAGGCGCCGGTGAGGGAGGTCTGGAAGCTGGTCTCCGACCCCTACAACCTGCCGCGCTGGTGGCCGCGGACCGAGCGGGTCGAGAACGTCGAGCGCAAGAACGGCGGCCGCCGCAGCCAGTGGACCAAGGTGCTGGCGACCGCCGAGGGGCGCGGGGTGCGGGCCGACTACCGCTGCCTCAGCTCCGCCCAGGAAGAGCGCTTCGTCTGGGAGCAGCAGCTGGAGGGGACGCCGTTCGCGCGGCACCTGCGCCGCAGCGAGGTGGCGGTCGGGATGCGGGCCGAGGGCGAGCGGACCGAGGTCGAGCTGAGCTCGGTGCAGACGATGAAAGGGATGTCGCGGCTGGGCTCGCCGCTGCTGCGCCGCGGCCAGGGGGAGATCCTCGACGAGGCCTTGAACGGGATCGAGAGGGCGCTGACGTGACGTGTCGAGTTTGTTCGGAGGGGTCGAACAAAGTCGATAGGGGGGTCGGCGGGTGAGGGAGCCGCGCCGCGACACGAAGTGGTGGGGGTGGGGGGATCCGGCGACGCTGCCGGAGCTCGACGACGAGGCGCTGGGCGTTCTGCGCGATCGCATCGGCGACTTGCAACCGTGGCCGCTGGCCGTCGCCGAGCCGGGCGAGTTCGTGATGCTGAACCCGCAGCCGCTGCCGCCTAAGCTGACCGAGGCGGTCGGGGCCGAGCGGATCTTCACCTCGCTCGAGGACCGGCTGCGCCACGCCAGTGGCCGCGGCTACGTCGACCTGGCGCGGATGCGCGGCGGCAGGCTCGAGGGCGGGCCGGATGCGGTGATCCTTCCCGCCGACGCGGCGCAGTTGCGGGCCGTGCTCGACGTCTGCGCTGACGAGGGCATCGCCGTGGTTCCGTTCGGGGGCGGCACCAGCGTCGTCGGCGGCGTCGAGCCGCTGCGCGGCCCGCACGCACGGCTGATCAGCCTCGACCTCGCCGGCTTGCGCACGGTCGAGGTCGACCGGCGCTCGCTGACCGCCCGCCTCGGCGCCGGCCTGCGCGGGCCCGAGGCCGAGCAGGCGCTGGGGCGCGAGGGCGTCACCCTCGGCCACTTCCCACAGTCCTTCGAGTACGCGACGATCGGCGGCTTCGCCGCGACCCGCTCAGCCGGTCAGGCCTCCAGCGGCTACGGTCGTTTTGACGCAGTTGTCAGCTCCGTCCGTCTCGTAGCCCCAAAAGGGGACATGGAGACGCTGGAAACGCCGCACACGGCCGCTGGGCCGGCCCTGCGCGAGCTGATCGTCGGCTCCGAGGGCGTGCTGGGCGTGATCCCGGACGTGACCGTGCGGGTGCGCCCGGCTCCGGCGCAGAAGCGCTACGAGGCCTGGATGGCGGAGAGCTTCGAGGCCGGGGCGGAGATCGTGCGCGGACTTGCCCAGGGGCCGGGGCTGCCGGAGATCATCCGCGTCTCCGACGAGGAGGAGACCGAGGGCTCGCTCGCCGTCTCCGGGCCCCGCGGGTTCGCCGGCAAGGCCTTCGACCGCTACCTCGGGGTCCGCAAGCGCCGCGGCGGCGCCCTGATGATCGTCGGCTACGAGGGCGAGGAGGAGTCGGTCTCGCGCCGCCGCGCGCTGACCGTGCGCGGGCTTCGCGCCGGCGGCGCCGCCTACCTCGGCCAGTCCGCAGGCAGCTCCTGGGAGCACGGCCGCTACAACGGCCCCTACCTGCGCGACACGCTGATGGGGATGGGGGCGATGGTCGAGACCCTGGAGACCTCGCACACCTGGACCCGGCTCGGCGAGCTGCACGCGGCGGTCGCCGCCGCGATCCGCGGCTCGCTCGCCGCCGCCGGCACGCCGGGGCTGGTCTGGTGCCACCTCTCGCACGCCTACGCCGACGGCGCCTCGCTCTACTTCACCTTCATCTCCCGCCGCCGCGAGGGGGCCGAGCTGGAGCAGTGGGCGGAGGTCAAACGGGCCGCCAGCGAGGCGATCGTCGCCAGTGGCGGCACGATCACCCACCACCACGCGGTCGGCCGCGACCACGTTCCCTACATGGAGGCCGAGGTCGGCAAGCGCGGCCTCGACGTGCTGCGCGCGGTCAAGCAGGAGCTCGATCCCGCCGGAATCATGAACCCGGGCAAGCTGCTGCCCTAACGGGGCTCGCGAGGGCAATCAACGGTCCCCGGCGCGACCGCCGCGCGCGACATTGACCCGATCAGAGTGGGGTCAAATCGCGAGCGCGTCAGAGCGACCCGCCGCGAAGGGTCTCCGCAGAAAGTCGTGGTTCCTTTGTCTCCTCTGAGGTGAAAAAGGAACCACGCGATGCTGGGACCTGTTGAGGATCTTCGGCGATCGGCTCCGACCAGACGGGGGTTCGCTGGCCCCTCCAAGTCGGGCCTATTCGGCTTCTTCGGCCGCTTTTTCTTCTTCGACCTGCTGCAGGACTTCTTCGTTGCCGACAAGCGAGCCGGTGATCTCGCCCCGCAGGACCGGGGTTCCGACGTAGGCGGGTTCTTTCGACTCTTTTTTGATTTCGGCTTTGAGCCGGGCCGTGTTGGCGCGGGTGATGACGATTTCCGAATACGTTTCGTTGGCGAGGAAGAGCAGCAGTTCGGCCGGCAGTTTGACGCTCGCTTCGATCGTCCCTTTGGCGCCGACGGCGGTGGTCGCGATCGGCAGGATTTTGGTCGGCGAGGCGGCGATCGCTATCGCGTACTGAGTGCCCGCCGCGGTCGGCTCGAGGCCTTTCGCTTCGACCGCCAAGACCAGCGTTTCTTCGAAGTTGCCGAAGACCGCGGTGCCGGAGCCGCTGCCGCCGTCGACCGCTTTCAGCACCGCCATCGTCGGGTCGAGATTTTCGTCGCCGTTGGCGGTCGTCTGCGAAGTTGAGTCGGTAGCCGTGGTGGTCGCGTCCCCGGAGTCGGAGTCGCCGCCGCTGTTGGAGATCAGCAGCACCGCGAGGACGACGATGACGACGACGGCGAGCGCGCCGCCCCCGATCGCGAGCAGCATGTTCTTGTCGCGCGGCTTCTTCGGCACGGCCGGCGCCGGTGGCGGGGCCGGGGGAGGGGTGGCCGCGGCGGCGGGGTGCGGCGCGGCCGGCGCCTCGGCTGCCGGCGTGGGCGCTGGAGTCGGCGCGGGCGCCACGGGGGTCGGCTCTGGCGCCGGTGGCTCGGGCTCGGGCGCGGCGGGCGGCTCGGGCGGCAGCGGCGGCGCGGCCACGCCTTCGTCCTCGAGCTGGGCCAGTGCGTCCTTCACCTTGGCGCGCACGTCGTCGACGCTGAGCCCCATCAGGGCGGCGATGTCCTCGTATCCCTGCTCGCGCTGCGCGAGCAGCCGCAGCATCGCTCTCTGGTCGTCGCTGAGCGCCATCCGGCCCAAACCCTACGGCCCCGGGCCGGCGGATGGCCGGGTGGCGCCCCGGGGTCGCCAAAGCTTAATTTCGGCGCCCGGTAGGGTGCCGCCGATGGCTGAGGACCAAAGCGAGCTGCGCTCCCACTTCGACGCCCTGCTCGGGACCGAATGGCTGGGGGACGACCCCGAGCGCGCCCGCGTGCGGCTGCCGCTGCGCGACGAGCTGCGCCAGCCCTTCGGGCTCCTGCACGGAGGCGTGATGTCGAGCCTGGTCGAGAGCATCTGCTCGCGGGCGACCGCGCTGGCGGTCGCCGACCGCGGCATGATCGCGATGGGCCAGGCGATCAGCGTCAACTTCATCCGCCCGATCACCGAGGGTGGGATCGAGGTCGAGGCCCGCGCCCGCCACCGCGGCCGCACCACCTGGGTCTGGGACGTCGAGGTCCGCGACGACGAGGTCAGATTGTGCGCGTTAGCGCAAATGACCATCGCCGTTAGGCCGCGGCCAGACCGAGGCTGACCAGGACGCAGGGAGCGAAGCGTGCTCTGCACGTAAGCGACCGAGGACGCCGTCAGGCGAAGGTATGGTCGCGGCCTAACCCCCGAAGCGGTTGGTGATCGGCAGTCGCCGGTCCTTGCCGAAGGCCCGCGGCGTGATCCGGATCCCGGGCGCCGCCTGGCGGCGCTTGTACTCGGAGCGGTCGACCAGCCGGATCACCTCGTCGACGGTCTCGCCCGGCATCCCGGCGGCGATCATCTCCTCGCGGCCCTGGTCGCGCTCGACGTAGGCCTCGAGGATGCGGTCGAGCAGCTCGTAGGGCGGCAGCGAGTCGCTGTCGCGCTGGTCGGGCCGCAGCTCGGCCGAGGGAGCGCGGTCGAGCACGCTGCTGGGCACAAGCTCGCTGCCCGCTCGCTCGTTGCGCCGCCTCACGAGTTCGTAGACGAGCTCCTTCGGCACGTCCTTGATCACCGCGAAGCCGCCGGCCATGTCGCCGTAGAGGGTCGCGTAGCCGACCGACATCTCGCTCTTGTTGCCGGTCGTCAGGACCAGCCAGCCGTGGCGGTTGGAGAGCGCCATCATCATGTTGCCGCGGATCCGCGCCTGGATGTTCTCCGCTGCGAGGTCGGGCTCGGAGGGCCGCGCCGGGTCCCGCGGCGGCTGCTCCTCGCCGATCCCGGGCGCCTCCCCGGGACTAAGCAGCCCGCTGAGCGCCCGCTCGTAGCTGTCCATCATCGGCTCGATCTCGATCTCGATCAGCTCGCATCCGAGGTTGGCAGCGATAGTTCTGGCGTCCCCCTGGGTTTCGGAGCTGGAATGCGGCGAAGGCATCACCACGCAGCTGAGACGCTCGGGCCCGACGGCGTCGGCCGCGAGCTCCGCCACCAGGGCGGAATCGATCCCACCGGAGAGGGCGACGCCGACGTGCTGGAACCCGTTCTTGGCGACGTAGTCGCGGAGGCCGAGGGTGAGCGCCTCGTAGACCTCGTCGACGTCGTCCAGCGGCGGCGCCACCGGGCCGGACCCGTCGGCGAGGTCGCAGATCAGCAGCTCCTCCTCGAACTGGGCGGCGCGGGCGATCAAATCGCCCTCGGGGGAGAGCAGCAGGCTCTGGCCGTCGAAGACGAGCTCGTCCTGGCCGCCGACCAGGTTGCAGAAGGCGAAGTGGGTGCCGTAGGCGCGGGCCAAGCCGGAGAACAGCTCCTCGCGCTCGCGCCCCTTGCCGCGGTGGTAGGGCGAGCCCGACGGGTTGGCGATCAGCTTCGCGCCCGCCTGCGCCTCGGTCTCGGCTGGCGGCCCCTGGACCCAGCAGTCCTCGCAGATCGTCAGCCCGACCCGCTCGCCGGCGACGTCGACGGTGAGCGGCTCGGTGCCGGGGACGAAATAGCGCTGCTCGTCGAAGACCGAGTAGTTCGGCAGCCGGTTCTTGCGGTACACGGCGCTGACCCCGCCGTCGGCCAGGACGGCCAGCGAGTTGTGGGCGTGGCGGAAGTCGCCGCCGCCGGGGATCGGCTCGGCGTAGCCGACCAGGGCGGTGATGCCCTCCACCGTGGCTGCCAACTCGGTGACCGCGCGCCGGTTGGCCTCGAGGAAGTGCCGCTTCAGGTAGAGGTCCTCGGCCGGGTAGCCGGGGATGCAGAGCTCGGGGAAGATCACCAGCTCGGCGCCACCCTCATGGGCGCGGGCGATCCACTCCGACACCTTCGCCGCGTTAGCGTCGATGTCGCCGACCGTGGGGTTGATCTGGGCGAGGGCTACGCGCATGCCGGCCAAGCTGGGCTCATTCCCGAAGTATCGCTATCGCAGGCGCCGGAGCGGGCCGCGGCCAGCGGTAGGCTGGCCGTGATGCGGGACCGCCGTCGCCATCTGGTCGGCTTCTCGGTGGCGGCGCTGCTGGCGCTCGCCGCCTTGCCCGGCGCTGCCTTCGCGGCATCTCCCGGGCTCGCCGACGCTGTGCCGAGCCTCGCTTCGCCCTCGCAGAAGCCGTTCAAAGCGCCGAAGCCGCGGCCGACCGAAATGCGCCAGCGGCCGACCGACGATCCCGACCCCAACCGCAACGCCTACAGCGTCCCAGAGGCGCCGCGCTCACCGGCCTGCTCGCAGTTCTTCTGCGTGCACTGGGTGGCCGAGGGCCTCGACGCGCCGAGCCTCGCCGACGCCGATGGCGACGGCATCCCCGACTACGTCGCCAAGGTGCTGCAGGTCTCCGAACACGTGCACCAGGTCGAGAACGAGAAGCTCGGCTGGCGCGAGCCCAAGAGCGACGGGCGCAAAGGCGGCGGCCTTGGCAAGACCGACATCTACCTCTCGCAGATCGGCGGCAACCTCTTCGGCTACGCCGCCCCCGACCGCGGCCAGATCAGCAAGGACCACCGCACCCCGCGCAGCCTGCACGGCTACCTCGTCCTCGACAACGACTACAGCGCCTTCGAGTTCCCGGGGACGAAGCCGATCCAGGACCTGCAGGTGACGATCGCCCACGAGTACAACCACATCCTCCAGTTCGGCTACGACGCCTTCCAGGATCCCTGGTTCGCCGAGTCGACGGCGACCTGGATGGAGGACCAGGTCTACAACGGGATCAACGACTACCTGCGCTACGTCGGCCGCTGGGTGCACCGCTTCGACACGCCGCTGACCACCAACTCGATCAAGGAGTACGGGTCCGCCGTCTGGAACCAGTGGCTGGCCCGGCGCTACGGCCCGCAGCTGATCCGCAAGGCCTGGGCGCGAGCGCTGAAGACGAGGCCAGGCGGCTTCTCGGTCGCCGTCTACGAAGCCGCGATCCGCGCCGCCGGCGGCTCCGACTTCAGCCGCGACTTCGCCCGCTTCGCCGCGGCCGTGCCCGAGTGGCGGACCGGGGCGGGCTTCCGCGAGAGCGATCTCTTCCCCGACATGCCGCGCCAGGGCAAGCTCGCGCTCGGCGCGCCGGCG
This sequence comes from Solirubrobacterales bacterium, assembly GCA_036265715.1. Taxonomy (GTDB): domain Bacteria; phylum Actinomycetota; class Thermoleophilia; order Solirubrobacterales; family 70-9; genus VAYN01. The sequence continues at coordinate 11,390 of DATAON010000048.1, forward strand.
GCGATCCACGATCTCAACCACACCACCTTCGAGCCGCTGCAGGTGGTCGCCCGCGGCGGCCGCGCGGTTGTCGTCCACATGACCGCGCCGCTGGGGACCGCGGCGGGGGTGGCGCTGGTGGGGCGGATCGGGACCGAACGCGGCGGCAAGGTGATAGCCAACGTCGACTACCAGCGCAGCGGTGGCAAACTGCGGGTCCAGATCGCCGACCCCGGCCGCTTCAGCCGCATCACCGCGGTCCTCATCAACGCCGACGCCGAGGCCTCCGGCTTCAGCGCCCGCCGCCTCGACTGGCGCTACCTCACCGACCAGGTCCCGTTCGCAGTCCGCGCCAACCTGATCCGCTAAAACCCCCCCGCCGATGGGCCGATTTCGGGACGTATCGGCCCGAAATAGGCCCGTCGGCGGTTAGGCGCTGGGCTCGACCGCGACCGGGCCGGCGCCGTTGCTCGACGAGCCGGCCTTCGCCTTGGTCGTTTTCTTCGCCCGCTTCGGGGCGGCCGGAAGCGTCGCGACGATCTCCTGCGTCGCCGCCTCCAGGTCGAGCGCGAAGCTGTCGAGGTCGGCCATCGCGTCGTAGTCGCCGACGAGGCCGAAGTTGACCTGCCCGTTGTAGGACATGATCCCGACGCAGAGCGCCTGGCGCCGGGCCAGCGGCACCATCGGGAAGATCGACTCCATCTGGCGCCCGAGGACGTAGAGCGGGAACTGCGGCCCGGGGACGTTGGTGATGACGAGGTTGAAGAAGCGCTGGGCCGGCTGCAGGCGGGCCGCCTGCGAGGCGATCGTGGTCGGCGCGAAGTCGGTGATTTTGGTCAGGATCTCGGCCCCGACCGCCTGCCCGGAGGACTTCAGGTCGCCCATCTGCTCGGTCACGATCCGCAGCCGCTCGACCGGGTCCTGCGACCAGACCGGGAGCGGCGCCATCATCGCCGAGATGCGGTTGCCGAGCGCCCCGTGCTCCTCGTCGGCGCGAACGCTGACCGGGACCAGCGCCCGCATCTCCAGATCCTCGGTCTCGTGGCCGCGGGCGCGCAGGTAGTTGCCGATCGCGCCGGTGACTATCGAGAGGATGACGTCGTTGACGGTGCCGCCGTGGGCGTCTTTGACCGCCTTCAGCTCGGTTAGGTCGGCCTGCGTGATCGCAAAGCGCCGGTGCGGGCCGATCTCCACGTTGAAGGGGGTGGGGGGCGCCGACATGCCGGCGCCGAGGACCTTGGTGGTGGCGCCGACGCCGCGCAGCACCTGGCGCGGGCCGCGCAGGGCGCGGCGCACGCCGCGGGCGATCTCGGCCGGGCTGGTCAGACGCTCGCGCATCGCGTCGCCGATCAGCTGCAGGTCGCTCGGTTCGGGGCGGGCCAGCCAGGCGGGCGGCCTGCGGCTGGCGCCCTGCGGCTCGCGGTCGAGGTCGAAAAGAACGGTAGTGATGTCGACGCCGGAGACCCCGTCGACCAGCGCGTGGTGGCTCTTGCCGACGATCGCGAAGCGGCCGTCGTCGAGGCCCTCGACCAGCCACAGCTCCCAGAGCGGCTTGCTGCGGTCGAGTTGCTGGGAGAAGATCCGCGCGGCCAGGTTGCGCAGCTGCTCGTCGGAGCCCGGCGCCGGCAGCGCGGTCTGCCGCACGTGGTACTCGAGGTTGAGGTGGGGGTCGTCGACCCAGACCGGGCGGCCTTGGTCGAGCGGCACCGAGCGCAGCTTCTGGCGGAAGCGGGGGACCAGGTGCAGGCGCGAGGCGATGTGGTCACGGAACTCCTCGTGACTGGGCGCGGGGCCTTCGAAGATGATCGTGCTGGCGACGTGCATGTGCGCCCCGGCCCGCTCCATGTGGAGGAAGGAGGCGTCCAGTCCGGTCAGTCGGTCAGCAGCCACTCGGTCATCTTTGCAGCCGACAGCTCAGGACGCTAGGCCCAGCCTGAGCTGGCCCGTCGCCGGCTCCGGCTCAGCGGCTTCGCCCTCGAAGCCGGCGACGCGGACGCCGAGCAGGCGGACCGGGCGCTGCGGGTCGTAGGCGCGCAGCAGCTCCAGGGCGGCGGGGACGACCACCGCGGCGTCGTTGGTGGCGTCCTCGACCGTGTGCGAGCGGCTGACGTTGGTCCAGTCGTCGAGGCGGATCTTGATCCCGATCGTGCGCCCGGAGAGCTCCTTCTTCTGCAGTCGCCGGCAGAGCTCCTCGCCGAGGCCGACCAGCTTCGCCTCGATCTCGCCGCGCCGGTTGAGGTCGGTGTCGTAGGTGGTCTCACACGAGACCGATTTGGTCTCGTGCGAGGTGACCACCGGGGTCTCGTCCCAGAGCCGGCCACGGGCGTGCAGCCAGGCGCCGGAGCGAGGCCCGAAGGACGATTCCAACTCCTCGCGCTCGCGGGCGCCCAGGTCGGCCAGCGTCTGCACCCCGATCGCTTCCAGTCGCGCTAGCGTCTTCGGCCCGATCCCGGGGATCAGGCCGGGGGAGTCGGCCGCGAAGTGCGCCAGCGCCTTCTCCCGCGACAGCACCACCAGGCCCGCCGGCTTGCCGAGCTCACTGGTGATCTTCGCCAGCATCCGGCTCTCAGAGATCCCGACCGAGCAGGTCAGCCCGGTGTCCTCGCGGATCTGCACCGCGATTCGCCGCATCGTCGCCTTCGGCGAGAAGATCCCGGTCAGGTCCAGATAGGCCTCGTCGAGCCCGACCACCTCGACCGTCTCCACGTTGCGCCGCAGCACTTCCATCACCCGCGCCGAGGCCTCCCGGTAGGCGGGGAAGTCAGGCGTCAGATAGACCGCGTTCGGCAGCCGCCGCCGCGCCACCGCCGCCGGCATCGCCGAGTGGATCCCGGCCAGCCTGCGCGCCTCGTAGCTCGCCGTCGTCACCACCGCCCGCGGCCCCGACCCGCAGACGACAACCGGCTTCCCCTTCAACTCCGGCCGCCGCCGCAGCTCGACCGACGCGTAGAAGGCGTCCATGTCGAGATGGGCGATGCAGCGAGGCCAGTCGTTCACCCACCCAGAGTAGATCGGCGACCGGCAGATCAGTCGAGGCAGCCGCCCGACAGGGACAGCGACCAGACGAGGAGCAGAATCAGTAGGCCGGGGATGAAGACGTCGCCTCGAAGCGGATGCGGCGGAGGATGAAGACGAGCGTCCACACCCAGGCGGCGATCAGGAGCGGCGGGATGATGATCCCCCAGGTCCGAGTGCTGCCGCTGGCGCCCTCGCAGATCGCCAAGATCCCCTGCATGGTTCGTCCAGGATCGGCGACTGCGGCGCGATCCTTGAGGTCACGTCGGTACCCTGGGGTCCGATGGCTTCTCCCGAGGCGAAGAACCTGGAGGCGATCTCCCAGGCGATCGACCAGCACAACGCGAACTGCCCGTTCCCGGCGGCCGAGGTGCGGATGAACCCGTTCGAGGTCGAACGGCTGGGCTGGGACACGATCCGCGGCCTGCCGGTGATTCCCGACGGCGAGATCGGCACCGGCCGCTTCCGCATCGTCTGCTCGCGCGACCTCGAAGACTCCGGCCTGGAGATCACCGAGGCGGTCGGCAAAGAGCTGGAGACCGTCGCGCCGGTCCAGAACTAGTCAGACCCAGTTCCAGACGTCTATTCCGGCTTCTTCGGCCCAGCGCTGCAGGTGACTGTTGAGCTGGGTGATTTCGCCGGTGAAGATGAGGACGCCCATCACGATCAGGATCACGCCGCCGATCGCGACGATCAGGGAGTAGTGGCGCTTGACGACGGCGAAGGCGGTGGTCATGCGGGAGAAGGCGAGGGCGGTGAGGATGAAGGGGATTGCCAGGCCGGCCGAGTAGACGGCGAGCAGGAGAGCGCCGTGGGCGGCTGAGCCCGAGAGCGAGGCGGCGGTGAGGATGGCGCCGAGGGTGGGGCCGATGCAGGGCGTCCAGGCGATCGCGAAGGCGGCGCCGGCGATGATCGGGCCGCCCTTTCCGGCGCGCTCGAGCAGGGCGTCGACGTGCCACTCCTGGTTGAGCCGGGTGATGAAGAGGGAGCCGACGAAGAGCAGGCCCATGAGGATGATCAGCGCCCCCGAGATCTTCGTCAGCAGCTCGAGGTTGTCCTGGAGGAAGGAGCCGAGGGCGGTGGCGGTGAGGCCGAGGGCGATGAAGATCGCCGAGAAGCTGGCGACGAAGAGCAGGCTAGGCCCCAGCACCTTGCGCCAGCCGGCCTGGTCCAGCTCAGCCGCCGAGACCCCCGTCACCGCCGAGAGGTAGCCGGGGACGAGCGGCAGCACGCAGGGGGAGAGGAAGGAGACGATCCCGGCCGCGAGGGCGGCGAACAGGCCCACTCCGGCAGCGGGATCGGAGCTGAGGGCCGCGATTGCCACTGGACTTCAGGTTACCCTCAGGCCCGTGTCGTCCGGCCCCAGCCCAGGTCTCTACAACCCCGCCGGGACGGCCCGACGGCTGCGGGACTCGCCGCTGTTCGCGATCGGCCCCGCCGAGCCCGGCCCATCGATCCGCCGCGGCTTCCTGATCGCGGTCCCGATCGGCATCTGCCTGGCGATCGAGTTCGGCTTCGACTCACCGACCAAGGGGGCGATCGGAACCGGCGCGCTGCTCGCCGGCTTCGCCGGGATGGACGCCGCGGCGCTGCCGCGGGCGGCCTGGCAAGCGGCGGCGGCGCCCGCGATCGGCATCGCCGCCGCGATCGGCATCTTCAGCAGCCAGTCGGCGCCGGCGGCGGTGCTGGCGATGGGCATTGTCGGAGGCCTCGCCGGATACCTCTTCGCCTACTCGTTGCGGCTCGCCATCTACGGCCTCACGATCTCGCTGGCGTTGATGGTCGCCCAGGGGTTCTTCCTCCCGGTCGACGACGTCCTGCCGGCGCTGCTCTGGGTCACGGTCGGCGGCCTCACCCAGGCCGTCTGGTCGCTCCTTGTCTGGGTGGTGGCGGAGCGTCGCGCCCGCGGCGAGCCGAGTGGCTGGGACGCTGGCGCCGCCGCGGCTGCACTGCGCTCCAACCTGACGCTCGAGTCCGACGCCTGTCGCCACGGGATCCGCTTCGGCGTCGCGCTCGCCGCCGGCGTCGCCGTCTACCGCATCTTCGACATGGACGACCACGGGTTCTGGATTCCGCTGACGATCCTCTTCGTGATGCGACCCGACCGCGACGAAACGTATTTGCGCCTGGTGCTGCGGGCGGCGGGCACCGCGCTTGGCCTGTTCGTGGCCACCGCATTCGCAGTGACGGTCGGGGGCGAGAACGCGATCACGGTCATCGTCCTCTTCGCCGCCGCCGGGTTCTGCTTCGGCCTGCTCACGGTCCAGTACGCGCTGTTCACCGCCGCCGTCACCACCTATGTGGTCCTGCTCACCGACACGCTCGGCGAGAACGCCTGGCACGCCGCCGACCTGCGTGCGATCGGGACCGCGATCGGGATCGCAATCGCCTTCCTCGCCTGGGTCGCCTGGCCGAACCCAAAGCAGGGGAGAGACCTCAAGTTCGACGCTCTGCGACCGCCCCCGGACCCGCCGGAAGCCGCGGCACGGTAAATTCCTGGCTAGCCAGCCAAACGGCCGCGCGGGGGCGCGGCGCAACAGGGGAGCAAGACTTGAGCAACAGGACGTACGTGATCGGGGTCGGGATGACCAAGTTCGAGAAGCCGGGCACCAAGGAGGGCGACTACCCCGACTGGGCCAAGGAGGCGGGGGAGAAGGCGCTTGCCGACGCCGGCGTTCCCTACACGGACATCGAGCAGGCCTTCGCCGGCTACTGCTACGGCGACTCGACCTACGGCCAGCGCGCGCTCTACCAGCTCGGCCTGACCGGGATCCCGGTCGTCAATGTCAACAACAACTGCTCGACCGGCTCCTCGGCGCTGTTCCTGGCCCGCCAGGCGGTCAAGGGCGGGCTCGTCGAGTGCGCGATGGCGCTCGGCTTCGAGAAGATGGAGCCCGGCAGCCTCGGCGTCAAGTACACCGACCGCACCAACGCGCTCGACAAGCACGCGATGCGCATGTTCGAGATCCGCGACCCCGAGCAGTCGCCGCCGGCGCCGCAGATGTTCGGCAACGCCGGCCGCGACCACATGGCTAAGTACGGCTCGACCGCCGACCACTACGCCTGGATCGGGTGGAAGAACCACAAGCACTCGGTCAACAACCCCTACGCACAGTTCCAGGACGAGTACTCGCTGGAGGACATCAAGGCGGCGAAGATGATCCACGAGCCGCTGACCAAGCTGCAGTGCTCGCCAACCTCCGACGGCTCCGCCTGCGCGATCGTCGCCTCCGAGCGCTACGTCGAAGAGCACGGGCTCGGCGACCGCGCGATCGAGATCGCCGGTCAGTCGATGGTCACCGACCTCAGCTCGACCTTCGACGAGAACGCCGACTGCATGACGATCGTCGGCTCGGAGATGTCGCGGACCGCGGCAGACCGCGCCTATGCCGAAGCCGGCCTCGACGCCGGCAGCGTCGACGTCTGCGAGCTGCACGACTGCTTCAGCGCCAACGAGCTCATCACCTACGAAGCGCTCGGCTTCGCGGCCGAGGGTGAGGGTCACAAGCTGGTCGAGGAGGAAGCGACCACGTTCGGCGGCTCCGGCCCGGTGGTCAACCCCTCCGGCGGCCTGATCTCGAAGGGGCACCCGCTGGGCGCGACCGGGCTGGCGCAGTGCTCGGAGTTGACCTGGCAGCTGCGCGGGGACGCGGACAAGCGTCAGGTCGACGGCGCCAAGGTGGCGCTCCAGCACAACATCGGCCTCGGCGGCGCCGCCGTGGTCACCGTCTACAAGCCGGCGGGCTGACCCCCGCCGCGACGAGGAGGTAGCGAGATGGCCAAGCAGCGACGCTCACTGAACGGCAAGGTCGTGGCGATCACCGGCGGTGCCCGGGGGATCGGCAAGGCGACGGCGACGGCATTGGTGCGCAAGGGCTGCCGGGTCGCGATCGGGGATCTCGACCTGAAGCTGGCCGAAGAGACCGCCGCCGGGCTCGGCGGCGGCACCGTGGCGGTGGCGCTCGACGTCACCGACCGCGGCTCCTTCGTCGCCTTCCTCGACGAGGCCGAGCGCCAACTCGGCCCGGTCGACGTGGTCATCAACAATGCCGGGATCATGCCGGTGACGCCGTTCGTCGACGAGGGCCCGGACTCGGTCCGGCGCCAGATCGACATCAACCTGCATGGCGTCATCACCGGCACCCAGCTGGCGATCGAGCGGATGACCCCGCGCGGCAGCGGCCACATCGTCAACATCGCATCCCAGGCCGGCAAAGCTGGGATACCGGGCATCGCCACCTACTCAGCGACCAAGCACGCCGTGGTCGGGCTCAGCGAGTCGGTGCGCGGCGAGCTGCGCGACAGCGGCATCGAGATCGCCTGCGTGATGCCGACCGTGGTCAACACCGAGCTGACCAGCGGCGTCGGTCAGAAATGGGTGAAACCGGTCGAGGCCGAGGACGTCGCCAACGAGATCGTCGACGCGCTCGAAGTTCCGCGCTTCGACGTCTTCGTGCCGAAGGCCAACGGCGCCCTCTACAAAGTCCTCACCCTGCTGCCGCGCGGCGTCCGCGAGGGCATCGGGCGGATGATGAAGGTCGATCGGCTGATGTTCGAGGTCGACCACAACGCCCGCCGCGCCTACGAGGAGCGTGCCGCAGCCAGCGAGCCCAGCGCCGAGGCGGGCGAGGCCCCGGCCGAGGCGCCGCAGCGCGACGCCGCCTGAGCGTCGAGTCCTGCATAGACCACGTCATACGGGGAAAATGCAGGACTCGATGGGGCGGATCTACGACGCGACGTGGGGGAGGGCCTTCTCGGCCCTCTACGACAGCGGGCTGAGGGCGGCTGAGGAGGCGGGGCTGGCGCGGATGCGCGCCGAGCTGCTGGCCGGCGCCGAGGGGAGGGTGGTTGAGCTGGGCGCAGGCACCGGCGCCAACCTCGAGCATTATCCGGAGCTGGAGGAGCTGGTCCTGGTCGAGCCGGACCCGCACATGACCAAGCGCCTGCGCGAGCGCCTGGCGGGCTCCGGTCGGAAGGCGACGATCGTCGAAGCCCCGGCCGAACGGCTGCCGCTGGAGCCGGGAAGCTTCGACACCGCCGTGGTCACCCTGGTCCTCTGCACCGTGCCCGACCCGGTCGCGACGATCGCCGAGATCGCGCGGGTGCTGAAGCCCGGCGGCCGGCTGCTCTTCATCGAGCACGTGCGCGCCGAGGACCCGAGCCTGGCGCGCTGGCAGGATCGGCTGGAGCGTCCCTGGCGCTTCTTCGCCGACGGCTGCCGCTGCAACCGCGACACGCTGGCGACGATCACCGCCTCGCGATTCGAGCTCGGCGAGGTCGAGCACGACCGCACGCCGAAGGCGGTGCCGATCGTCGAACCGCTGGTCCGCGGCAGCGCCTCGCTGGGCGCTTAGCGATCCAGCAGTCGGTTCGCCAACTCGGCGGCGCTGACACCAATAAATGCGCCGACAAGCACGTCTGCGGGATAGTGGACACCGGTATGCACGCGCGAGTAGCCGACCAGCGTCGCCAGCGCCCGCAAGGGAGCCGAGAGCGACGGCTGGGCCTGGCCGGCGCCGGTCGCGAAGGCGAAGGCCGAGGCCGCGTGGCCGGACGGGAACGAGCTCGACTCCGGCATCGGCACGTGTCGGCGCGCCAGCACCTCGAGCCCCTCGCGCTCGGGTCGGCGCCGGGTGGTCAGTGGCTTGGCGACGAGGTTTGCGAAGGCCGAGGCGATCGCGAGCGAGACCAGGCCGCGCTTGGCGGCCCGGCGCCCGTCATCGCCGCCCAGCACCGCGGCCGCCGCGGCGGCCCCGAACCAGACCTTGCTCATGTCGGCGGCGCGGGAGAGATGGCGCATCGCGACGTCGAGCCGCGGCGTCTCGGTCCCGGCCACCGCCGCGTAGAGCGCGGTGTCAACGGTCTTCGCCTCGGTCAGCCACTCGCGCATCGGGCGATGATATGAGCCGGCGCCTCGGGGCCATCCTCGCGATCCTCGCCGGCGCTGTCGTGATCGGTGTCGGGGTCTTCGTCTTCATCGACGAATTCCCGCTCGGCCTGGTCGCGCTCGCCTGCGTCCTCGGGGCGCTCGGCGCCGCCTGGTTGGCCCTGCTGAGGCGCGGCACGGCGCGAATCGCGAGCGCCCTGGTCGCGCTGGCGCTGATCGCCGGCGCCGTGGTGACCCTGGCGGTCGGCGACAACCACGGCGTCCTGGTCCTGGTCGCGATCGGCTTTGCGCTCGGCGTCTTCGGTGCCCGCATCGCCTTCAAGCCGGATCGCTCGCTGCCGTCGGCGTTACCACCGCGCCACCCGGTCCTCTTCGTCAATCCCTGGTCGGGCGACGGCCGGGCCAAGCGCGAGGGCCTGGTCGAGGCGGCGCGCGGGCGCGGGCTGGAGACGGTGGTGCTGGAGCGCGGGCAGGACCTCGGCGAGTTGGTCCGGGCCGCGGTCGAGCGCGGCGCCGACGGCCTGGCGATGGCCGGGGGGGACGGCTCGCAGGCCCTGGTGGCGGCAATCGCGGCCGAGCATGACCTGCCCTATGCCTGCATCCCCTCGGGAACCCGCAACCACTTTGCCCTCGACCTCGGGGTCGACCGCGAAGACGTCGTCGGCGCGCTCGAGGCCTTCGTCGATGGGGGCGAGCGTTATGTAGACCTGGGGGAGGTCAACGGCCGCGTCTTCGTCAACAACGTCTCACTTGGCGTCTACGCGGCCGCGGTCAGCCAGGACGGCTACCGCGAAGCAAAGATGCGGACCCTGCTCGACACCCTCACCGACACGCTCGGGCCCGCAGGCGAGACCAGCGAGCTGCGCTGGGTCGACGACAACGGCGAGCCGCAGACCAGCACGGCGCTGATCCTGATCTCCAACAACGTCTACAGGCTGGGGCCGACGCTCGGGTCCGGGACCAGGCCGCGCCTCGACGAGGGAGTGCTGGGAATTGTCGACTTTCACCCACCGATAGCAGGGGAAACCTCGCAAACGGCCCGCTGGCGCGAGCTCAAGGCGCCCGAGCTGGAGATCGAGAGCGACGAGCCGATCCCCGTCGGCGTCGACGGCGAGCCGATGACCCTGGAGGCGCCGCTGCGCTTCCGCATCCGCCCAAAGGCGCTGCGGGTCCGCATCGCCCACGACCATCCCGGCGCCTCGCCCTCGGCGGAGGTCCCGAAGGGGCTGCTGAGCGGCTTCAAGGCCCTTCTGCGAATCGCCACCAACGCACGATAATGGTGGTTATGTCAACTCAGGCTGGGAATCAGCCGGCGGCGTCGATCGCTTCTTCGATTTCCTCGGTTGAGCTGAGGTTGCCCAGAAGTTCGAGGCCGTTGGTTTTCGGGCCTTTGACCGCGAACGACGGCGTTCCTTCGAAGCCAATCCGGAGCGCTTCTTCGGTTGACGCTTTGACTTCGTTTTTGACTTTCGAGCTTTCACGGTCCTTGTTCCACTGAGCGATGTCCGGGACCTTGGCGGCTTCGGCGATCGCCGTGAGGAACTCGTCGGTGACGTACCCGGAGCGCTCGATGCCCTGGTTGCGGTAGAAAATGTTTAGGTAGTTGAACCCGCGGCCCTGCTCACCGGCGGCCAGCGCGGCCGCTCCAGCGGGTTCGGATTCCTCGCTGATGATGATGAAGTTGCGGAAGTTGAACTTCGCTTCGCCAGCGGCGACCTTGCCTTCGATCACGCCAGGCAGCGCTTCTTCGGCGTTGGCTTTGCAGACCGGGCACTGCAGGTCCCCGAACTCGATCAGTTCGACCGGGGCGTTCGGATCGCCGAGCAGCAGCCCTTTCTGCTCGATCCCGCTCAGCTCCTGTTCGACCTCGGCCGCGTCCTTGATGTTGCTGGCGTCGCCGCCGTCGTCGCCGGCGCTGCTGACGACGATCAGGACGGCGATCACGACCACGACCAGGAAGACCGCGCCGGCCCCCATCTGGAGCAGTTTCTTGCGCCGATCAACGGTGCTGACCTGCGATTCCGCCGCTTCGCGCTCTTCCCGGCGCTTCTCCCGCTCCTTCTTGTTGCTCACGTGCCCTCCCGGTCGCGTTTCAGTTTTGAAGTCGTCGTTCGTCGCCCGCTGGGATGTCGGTCCCGGCGTACCCGATCAAGCGGGTGGCGCTGAGCAGGAAGAGGATCGTCATCAGCACCGCACTCCCGACGCACCACTGACAGATCGCTTCGATCTCGTAGATCTCGAGGTAGGTCAGGTAGATGCTGAAGCCAAAGCCCCCCAGGGCGAGCACGAAGCCGGCAAACCGCCCCAGGTCGTTGGCGAGGAACGCCGTCGCCAGGATCAGCACGTAGCCGACGATGCCGAAGATCGAGACGTTGATGCCGGCAATCTCCGAGTAGGAGCTTTCGGCGACGGTCGCGCATCCGTGCCCACCGGCGACGCAGCTCGGCGCGCCGCCGCCCGACTCGGCGATCGTGATGTAGGTGGCGACACCGATCCCGAGCGCGGCCACGAAGGCGATCGCCCGGCGCAGGGTGGCTTCAGTCGGGAAATTCATAGTGGTGGACGATAAAGCCTGTGGCTAAGGCCTGCTTGAAGACTTCTCGAGGTCCGTCACGGCTGTCTCAGCGCAGAAGGCGGCGAGCTCGCGGGAGAGCCTGCCCCCCTGCCAGGCCAGTGGCGACTCCCCCTCCCCCTCGCTGATCAGCCGCGCCTGCGGCAGCGCCTCGGCGTAGGCGACGGCGGTCGCGTGCGGGTGCCCGGGGTCGGCTTCGTCGTTGCTGGCGACGACCAGCGCCGGCAGCTCCAGGGCCCCAAGCTCCTCGAGGGACCCGAACGGTCGCGAGCGCGGCACCTCGCGCAGGGCGCGGACGATCGCCTCCGGATTGCGGTGCAGGGAGATCCGCTCGCGGGTGAAGCGCAGGACCGAGTCGCGCCAGGCGGCGTCGATCCCCTGCTCGCGGTCGATGTAGTCGACGAAGCCGTCGACGCCGCCATCCTCCAGGGCCGCCGCCAGGCCGTCCCAGTAGTGCAGCGACTCCTCCCTGATCTCCCCGTCGTAGGCGGGCCCGATCACGACCAGCCCGGCCAGGCGCTCGGGGTGGCGCAGCGCGTAGGCGACCGCGGTGTGGGCGCCCATCGAGTGTCCGGCCAGCACGAACCGGCCCTCCCCTAGCTCGGCGGCGACCACCCGCTCGAGGTCGTCAACCAGGCGCGGGTATCCATAATCCTCGCCAGCGGGGGCGGGGTCGGACTCGCCGTGGCCGCGAGCGTCGTAGCTGACGACCCGGTGGCCGGCGCGGTGCAGCGAGCGCGACCCGTGAACGACGTAGCGCCGGGTCGCCGTGATCCCGTGGCAGAGCGCGATCGGCGACCCCTCCCCCGCAACCTCCCCGCGAATCGTCGGCGCCGATCCGACCTCGAAGGGTGCCGCGGTCATCAGCCGACTGCCGCCAGCGCCTGCTCGATGTCGTCGACCGACTCGTAGCTGAGGCCGGCGATCGTGACCTTGCGGTGGCGGACGATCCCCTGCTCGTCGACGATGAAGATCGCCCGCCGCACCATCGGGCCGGCAAGCACGCCGTAGGCGCGCGCGACCTCCTTGTCCTCGTCGGCCAGCAGTGGCACGTTGAGGCGCTTCTCCTCGGTGAAGCGCTCATGCGACTCAACCGACTGCGGTGAGATGCCGAGGACCGCGGCGCCGAGCCCGTCGAGCTGCTCTCCCCGGTCGCGGTAGGAGCAGAACTGCTTGGTGCAAACGGCGGTGAAGTCGCCGGGGTAGAAGGCGAGGACCACTTTGCGACCGCGATAGTCGGCGAGCCGGTAGGTCTCGCCGCCCGTGCCGGGCAGCTCGAAATCTGGAGCCGGGTCGCCTACCTTGAGCTTGGCCACGAGAGCAGCTTAGCCGCCGCTATTCGCGCTCGACCGTGGCGCTTTCGATCAGGATGGTCTGTTTCGGCGGGCCGTCGCCTTCACCCTGTTTTTCGATCCGTTCGACCGCGTCGAAGCCGTCGGTGACTTCGCCGACCAGCGCGTATTCGGCCGGCAGCCCGGCGTCGGGAGCGGTGACGACGTAGAACTGGCTGCCGGAGCGCCCGGGGGGCTCGGTTTCGCTCTTGGCCATCGCCACCAGGCCTTTGGTGTATTCGATGTTGGCCGGCGGCTTCTCGTCGACGCTGTAGCCAGGGCCGCCCGAGCCGGCGCCCGTCGGGTCGCCGCCCTGGATCACGAAGCCGGGGACGACGCGGTGGAAGGTGAGGTCGTCGTAGAAGCCTTCTTCGGAGAGGAAGGCGAAGGAGTTGGCGGTCTTAGGCGCCCGCTCGGTGTCCAGCGTGATCGTGAAGGTGCCGCAGCTGGTCGCCATCACGACGTTGACTTCTTCGCCCTGCTCGACCACCTGGTCGGGCTTGTCGAAGCTGACGCTCTTCGGCGCAGGCGCTTCGACTTTCTTGCAGCCGCCCGATTCGCCACCGCTGCTGGCGGCAGTGGTGTCGTCGCCGCCGTTGTCGCCGCCACCGCTGCGCGAGATCAGGATCGCGCCGACCACGATGACCGCCAGCGCCGCGAAAACGGCGAGGATTATCCAGCGTCGATCGGGTTGCTGCGCCTCCACGGACGGGGAGGTTAATGCAAACCGCAATACGATCGAGGCGATGTCGGTCCCACCGCTGACGCCGCTCGCGGCCGCCGTTCTCGCGGTCGGCTCGCCCGAGAGCGTGCTGCAGATCCAGTGCGGCGACGGCGAGGGCACGCTCTTCCTCGCCCGCGAGTTCCCGCGTGCCCGGGTCCGCGGCGTCGACGCCTCCGAGGAGCTGATCCGCGCCGCCACCGCCCGGGTCGGCCTCGACCCGGAGGGCCGGCTTGCGTTCAAGGTCGGCAAGCCGCGGGGCCTGCCGTTCCCCGAGGATCACTTCGATCTCGTCGCCGCGATCGACGCCGCCCCGGCCGTCGGCGAGACCGCCCGGGTGCTGCGGTCGGGCGGCCATCTGATCATCGCCCGCTCGGAGCCGCTGCGATCGGCCAGCGGCATTGCCGCCAAGCTCGGGCGCCGGCGCCTGCGACGGCACGGATTCGAGCTGGTCGCCAGCGACAATGCCGGCGCCGGCAGTTTCTCTGTCGCCCTTTTGCGTTAGACCGATCAGCCGCCGTTGTCTGATTAGGCTGGGCGAATGGCCATCGATGGTTTGCCGCTGGCGCTGATCGTCAACCCTCACTCGGCCGGGGGCAAGACGCTGAAGCTGCTGCCCCGGGTCGAGCAGGCCCTCGACGAGCGCCGGATCGAGTTCCGCGTTCAGCGCACCAAGGGGCTGAAGCACGGCGTCGAACAGGCGTTGCTTGCGGTCGAAGCAGGCGAGATCCCCGTCGTGGTCAGCGGCGACGGCCTACTCGGCGCGGTCGGCGGCGCCATGGCGGGCTCGGAGACGCCGCTGGGGATCATCCCCGGCGGCCGCGGCAACGACCTCGCCCGCGTCCTCGGGATCCCCGACGAGCCCGAGCAGGCGGTTGAGGTGATCCTCGGCGGCAACAGCCGCAGGATCGACGTCGGCGAGGCCAACGGAGAGCGCTTCCTCGGGATCGTCAGCGTCGGCTTCGACTCGGAGGCGAACGCGCTCGCCAACGAGACCAAGCTGCTGCGCGGCAGCCTCGTCTATGCCTACGCCGCCCTGCGCACCCTGGTCAGATGGAAGCCCGCGCGCTTCACGATCGCTGTCGACTCCGAGCGGATCAGGCTCAGCGGCTACTCGATCTCGGTCGCCAACAGCAGCTGCTTCGGCGGCGGCATGTACGTTGCCCCCGACGCCCTCCTCGACGACGGTGAATTCGACGTCGTCTCGGTCGGCGAGGTCGGCAAGCTGCGCTTCGTGGGTAACCTGCCGAAGGTGTTCAAGGGCACCCACGTCGAGCAGGACGTCGTCAAGGTCTTCCGCGCCAGGCATCTCGAACTGAGCGCCAGCCGTCCCTTCCCCGTGTACGCCGACGGCGAGCACCTGACCGACCTGCCCGCTTCGCTGCGGGTCCTGCCGCGGGCGCTCAGCGTCCTGGTCCCGGCCGCGGCCGCCACTTGAGCGTCGTTTTCTCCATCAAGCTCGCGCTCGCGCGCCGCATTGGCGCAGTCAGTCGCGCGAGCGGACGTGGCGGCGGCACGACCGCGCCGGGAAAGCTGCTACTGCGACTCGCGCCCGACGCGATCGCCCGGCTCGGCCAGCGACTCGGCGACGGCTGCACGGTGATCTCAGCCACCAACGGGAAGACGACCACGGCCGGGATGATCGCCGGCATCCTCGCCGCCGAGGGCCGCAATCCCGTCCACAACCGGGCCGGCTCGAACATGGACAGGGGCGTGGCCACCGCGTTGCTGGAGCAGCGCGGCTCAGAGGGCCTGTTCGAGGTCGACGAGGCGTGGTTGCCGGAGGTCTCCGAACAGCTGCGCCCCCGCCTGATCGTTCTCGGCAACCTCTTCCGCGATCAGCTCGACCGCTACGGGGAGGTGGAGAAGTTGGTCGACGACTGGGCCGCCGTCGTGGCCGCCCGCGAGGGCCAGTCCGCCTTCGTGCTCAATGCCGACGATCCACTGATCGCCGATCTCGGCCGCGACGCCGAGGGCGACAACCGGCAGGGCGTGCTCTATTTCGGCATCGACGACCCCAGCCAGGCGCTGCCCGAGCTTCAGCACGCCTTCGACGCGATGAACTGCCGCCGCTGTGGTCACCCCTACGAGTACGAGCGCGCCTTCGTCGGCCACCTCGGGCACTACTCCTGCCCCAACTGCGGCGCGGAGCGACCGCGGCCCGACGTCGCCGCCACCGCGATCGAGCTGCACGACATGGAGGGGTCGACCTCGACCGTGCGCACCCCCGCGGGCGAGATCCAACTGGAGCTGCCGTTGCCCGGCCTCTACAACGTCTACAACGCGCTCGCCGCGCTCGCCGCCGGCATCCGGCTCGGAGTGCCACCGGAGCGGATCGTGGCGGCGCTGAGCGTGACGAAGGCCGCCTTCGGCCGCTTCGAGCGGATTGAGCTCGACGAGGGCGAGCTCTCGATCCTGCTGATCAAGAACCCGGCCGGCGCCAACGAGGTCCTACGGACGCTGCTGCTGAAGACCGAAGGCGAGGGCGAGGGGATCGACCTCTGGATCGCCCTCAACGACGGCATCGCCGACGGCCGCGACGTCTCCTGGATCTGGGACGCCGACTTCGAGCTGCTGGCCGGGGCCGTGCGCCGGGTCGTCTGCTCCGGCACCCGCGCCCCGGAGATGGCGCTGCGCCTGAAGTACGCCGGCTGGCCGACCGAGCGGATCGAGGTCATCCCCGGGATCGAGCCCTCGCTCGACGCCGTCGTCGCCGGAGGGCGACGCGTCTTCGCCCTTCCCACCTACACGGCGCTGCTCGAGCTGCGCAAGCTGCTGGCCGATCGGGGGCTGGCGCCGGAGTTCTGGCGATGAGTGAGACCCCCGGGGCGATCTGGCACGACGTCGAGTGCGGCTCCTACGGGGCCGACTTGCGACTTTGGGAGGAGCTGGCGGTGGCCGCTGGCGGGTCGGTGCTGGAGCTGGGCTGCGGCACCGGGCGCGTCGTCCTCCACCTCGCCCGCCGCCAGCACCCGACGGTTGGCCTCGACAGCGACCCGGAGCTGATCGAGTCGCTGCGCGCTCGCGCCACGGGCCTCCCGGTCACGACCGTTCTCGCCGATGCCCGCGACTTCACCCTGGACCAGGAGGTCGCGCTGGCCCTCGCCCCGACCCAGATGCTGCAACTGCTGGCCGACGCCGAGGCCCGCATCGCCTGCCTGCGCTGCGTCGCCGCCGCGCTGCGCCCGGGCGGCCGCTTCGCGGCGGCCATACTCGAGGGCATGCCAGAGCCCGACGGTGCCCCACCTCCCCTCCCCGACGTGCGCGAGGTCGACGGCTGGGTCTATTCAAGCCTGGCGGTCGAGGCCGCGGTTGGGCCCGGGGAAATCGTCGTCCACCGGCTGCGGCAGACCGTCTCCCCCGACGGTGAGCTGGCGGAGCAGCCGAACCAGGTTCGGATCACCACCTTCCCCGCCGCGCAGCTGGAGCAAGAGGCCGCCGAGGCCGGGCTGCGCCCGGTCGAGCGACACGAGATCCCGGCCACGGACATCCACGTCGGCTCGGTCGTCGTCGTGCTCGAGAAGGCGGCCTGATGGAGCTCCGCGTCCTCAGCCTCTATCCCGAGCAGATGAACATCTACGCCGACCGCGGCAACATCGTCTTCCTGCAGCGGCGCTGCGAGTGGCGCGGGATCGGCTTCAGCCATAGCGGCGCCGGCCCCGGCGAGCCGGTCGACCCGGCCGCCCACGACCTCTTCTACATCGGCGGCGGCCAGGACCGCGACCAGCGCATGGTTGCCGTCGACATGGTCGCCAGCAAGCGCGAGGCGCTGGCGGCCGCGGTCGACGACGGCGCCGCCCTGCTCGCCGTCTGCGGCGGCTATCAGCTGCTCGGCGAGAGCTATGAGATGGGGTCGGAGACGCTGCCGGGCCTCGAGCTGGCCGACCTGCGAACGGTCCGCGAGCCCGGTCCGCGCCTGATCGGCAACGTCGCGATCGAGGTCGACCTCGGCGCCGGCCCGCGCCTGCTCGCCGGCTTCGAGAACCACGGCGGGCGCACCTATCTCGGCGACGGCGCGACGGCGCTCGGCCGGGTGATCGAGGGCCACGGCAACAACGGCGTCGACGGACGCGAGGGCGTCCACCGCGACAACCTGATCGGGACCTACCTGCATGGGCCGCTGCTGCCGAAGAACGCGTGGCTCGCCGACCACCTGATCGCGCTGGCGCTGGAGCGTCGCTACGGGACCCGCCCCGAGCTGGAGCCCCTCGACGACGCCTTCGAGGACGCCGCCCACGCCAACGCCCGCAGCGCCGCCGGCGTCGGCTAGTTCCTCCTACCGGCCGCTGGAGCCGAAGCCGCTCTCGCCGCGGGCGGAGTCGCCGAGCGCGCTCGTCTCGACCGGCTCGGCCAGGGCGATCGGGGCGATCACAAGCTGGGCGATGCGGTCGCCGGGCTCGACTCGGAAGATCTCGGCGGGGTCGGTGTTCATCAGCAGCACCCGCAGTTCGCCGCGGTAGCCGGCGTCGATCAGGCCGGGGCTGTTGACGAGAGTGATCCCGTGCTCGCGGGCGAGGCCGGAGCGCGGCAGGACCAGCCCGGCGTGTCCGGCCGGGATCTCGACAGCCACCCCCGTCCCCACGCCCCAGCGCTCGCCGGGGCCGATGTGGGCGGACTCACAGGCGTAGAGGTCAAGGCCGGCGTCGCCATCGTTGGCGCGCGTCGGCACGATCGCCTCGTCTTTGAGCTTGAGAACTGGAAGCTGCACGGCCGCCAGCCTATGGGGAATGGCTAAGCGACAGCGAGGTCGTCGAAGCGGTGCATCTCCGCCGCAGGCACGCGAGCGTGAACTCTCACGCCGTCGGGGCCCTCGGTCCGTTCGAGGTCGCCGGCGACCTCGTGCAGCTCGTGCAGGCGGGCGCCCTGCGAGTAGGGAATCAATAGCTCGACCTCGGTCAGCGTCTCCGCGAAGGCCGCCTCGATCCGCTCGCGCAGCTCCTCGAGCCCCTCGCCGGCCACGGCCGAGACCAAGACCGCGTCGGGGTGGCTGATTGTCACCTCGTGCCGCTGGTCCTCGCTCAACAGGTCGGCCTTGTTGAGGACCAGCAGCCGCTGCTTCTCGCCGGCACCGATCTCCTCCAGGACGACGTCGACGGCGGTCATGTCGAGCAGCCGCCGCTCCTCCGGCTCGGAGGCGTCGACCACGTGCACGATCAGGTCGGCCAGCACGGTCTCCTCCAGGGTCGCCTTGAAGGCCTCGACGAGTTGATGAGGCAGCTTCTCGATGAAGCCGACCGTGTCGGTGAGCAGGAAGTCGCGGCCGGAGAGCTCCAGCGTGCGCGTGGTCGGGTCGAGGGTGTGGAAGAGGCGGTCCCCCACCCCCACCTCGGCCCCGGTCAGCGCGTTCAGCAGGGTCGACTTGCCGGCGTTGGTGTAGCCGGCCAGGGCGACCCGCGGCAGCGCCGAGCTGTCGCGGCGGGCGCGCATCACGCCGCGGTTCTGCTCCAGCCGCTTCAGCCGCCTCCGCAGCGCCGCGATCCGGTTGCGGGCGAGCCGCCGGTCGGTCTCGATCTGGGTCTCGCCCGGGCCCCTGGTGCCGATGCCGCCGTCCATGCGGCCGGCGCCGAGGCGCTCGAGGTGGGTCCAGAGGCCCCGCATGCGGGCCATGTTGTATTCGAGCTGGGCCAGCTCGACCTGCAGTTTGCCCTCGGCCGAGTGAGCGTGGTCGGCGAAGATGTCGAGGATCACCGCGGTGCGGTCGACCACCGGGACGCCCAGCGCCGCCTCCAGGTTGCGCTCCTGGCGCGGGGCCAGCTCGTCGTCGCAGGCGACCAGGTTGGCGTCGGCGGCGGCGACTTCGGCTTTCAGCTCCTCCAGCTTGCCGCGACCGAAATACCGGTCGGGGTCCGGTTTGGGTCGCTGCTGGGTGGAGACCCCGGCGGTGGCGACCCCGGCGGTGCGCAGCAGCTCCTTCAGCTCGGCCAGCGGTTCGCCGTGCTCGCGCCCGTCGACGATGCCGATCGCCAGCGCGCGCTGTTTCGCGCGCCGGTTGACGACGCCCGCTCCGTTCCCGTTTTCCGCCGCATAGCGCGTCTCGGTCTTGCGACCAG
>DATAON010000049.1:0-12863 GCA_036265715.1 Solirubrobacterales bacterium
CCGTCGTCCGCGATGGACGCGGCGCCGGCGCAGTGCGGCTCTTGGGGACGGCGACGGCCATCAGCCGGCCTCCCCCACGGGCTGCGCCTCGGCGATCTTCAGCGCCGCCCGCAGGTGCGCCGAGCGCGAGCGCGGGTTCGACTCCGCCTCCTCGGGACCGGGCGAGATCGCGCGGCGGGTCAGCAGCTCGGCCTCGGGCTCGTGGCCGCAGACGCAGACCGGCAGCTCGGGCGGGCAGGTGCAGCCCGTCGCCTTGGCGGCGAGGAACTGCTTCACCGGCCGGTCCTCGAGCGAGTGGAAGGAGATCGCCGCGAAGCGGCCGCCGACCTTCAGCTGCGACCAGGCCAGCGGCAGCATTTCGTCGAGCGCCTCCAGCTCGCCGTTGACGGCGATCCGGATCGCCTGGAAGCTGCGCTTTGCCGGGTGGCCGCCGCCGAAGCGGGCCGAGGCCGGCATCCCGGCCTTGATCGCGTCGACGAGCTCGGCGGTGGTCGCGAGCGGGCGCCTTCGCAGGGGCTGGAACCGCCCGGCTGCGGGTCGGTTTGCGCGCTGGTTTCCGCGGTTTCGGGGGCGCCGTGGTCCGCGATGGCCGCGGGGCCGGAGCGGTGCGGCTCTTGGGGACGGCGACGGCCATCAGCCCGCCACCCCACTCGGCTCGGAGGTCGTGTCGAAGGCGATCTTCACCGCTGCGCGCAGGTGAGCGGAGCGGGACCGGGGGTTGTCCTCCATCTCCGTCGCGCTCGGCGCGATCGCGCGCCGGGTCAGCAGGTCGGCCTCGGGCTCGTGGCCGCAGACGCAGACCGGGAACTCCGGCGGGCAGACGCAACCGGTCGCCTTGGCGGCGAGGAACTGCTTCACCGGGCGGTCCTCCAGCGAGTGAAAGGAGATCGCGGCGAGGCGACCGCCGGCCGGCAGCATGCCCCAGGCGGTCGGGAGGGCATCCTCGAGAGAGTCGAGCTCACCATTGACGGCGATCCGCAGCGCCTGGAAGGTGCGCTTGGCCGGGTGGCCGCCGCCGAAGCGCGCCGAGGCCGGCATCCCGGCTTTGATCGCGGCGACCAGCTCGGAGGTGGTGCGGAGCGGGCGGCGGCGGACGATCTCGCGGGCGATGCCGCCGGCGTAGCGCTCCTCGCCGAAGCGCCGCAGCACCTGCGCGATCCGCGCCTCCGGCCACTCGTTGACGAGGTCGGCGGCGTCAAACTGCTGGCGCGTGTCCATGCGCATGTCGAGCGGGGCGTCGTAGGCGTAGGAGAAGCCGCGCTCCCAGGCATCGACCTGCATCGAGGACATTCCGAGGTCCATGTAGATCATGTCTGGGTGTACCCCTTCGCCACGGAGGGCCTCCAGCCCTTCTGCGAAGTTTGCAGGGATAAAGAGGGTGCGGCAGGGAGCTTCGGCGGCGAAGGCGGCGAAACGGGCGGCGGCCGCGGGATCGCGATCGATCCCGATCAGCGTTCCCGTGGAGCCGAGCTGGGCGGCAACGGCGCGGGCGTGGCCGCCGCCGCCGAAGGTGCAGTCGACGGCGATCTGCCCCGGCTCCGGCGCCAGCAGCGAGACCAGCTCGTCGAGCAACACGGGCGCATGCTCGGTCACGAACGCCTCCAGGCCGATGGGCCTATTTCGGGACGAGGGGTCCCGATATCGGCCCGTCGGCAGCGGCGGTTGGGTGTGGAGTTGGCGGGCGGCATTGAGTCTCATGATCACGCGGTCCCGGCGCTGGCGAGGCCCTCGGCGATCTCAGGCGCCGCGGCGTCGAGCTCCAGCTCCTGCTTGGCCCAGGCGTCGGCGTCCCAGATCTCCAGGTACTCCCCGGCCCCGATCACAACGCAGCTGCTGTCGAGCCCGGCATGCTCGAGCAGGGTCTTGGGGATGCGGATGCGGCCGGCGGAGTCGAGCTTCTCGTCGAAGGAGCCACCGTGGAAGCGGCGGCGAAGTTTGCGGGCGTCGGCGCCGAAGGGGCTGTGCGGCGAGAGGAAGCGGTCGGAGAGCTGCTCGAACTCCGCGGTCGTGTGCACCCAGACGCAGGGGTCGAAGCCCTTGGAGAGAACCACTCCATCGGCGAGCGACGCGCGGAACCTCGACGGGACCGTGAGTCGATCCTTCGAATCGAGACTGTGCTCGTAGAGACCCCGAAAAGCCACCTCGGTGAGTCCTTTCTGAGCGGAGGGCCGGAAAAAGAGAGTTGGGACCGGAGTGATGAGGTGGGAGGAGCCTCACCACCCCGGTCCTGGGCTTCAACTCGATCGCCACAATAACCCACACTCCCCCACTTTGCAACACGACCTCCCTCTGCAACCCCATTTGCATCCGCCCCTGCTCGCGGTAGGTTGCTCGGCGTGAGCACGCCCGACGCCAGCCCGCCCGGTTCGCCGCCGCAGGAGCCCGGTCCGACGCCGGAGCCGCCGCCCTCGCAGGTGGTTGACGACGCCAACGACCTCCGCGGCCACCACTTCAAGCTGCTGATGGGCCGGCCGCTGACCTGGTTCCTGATCGGCGGCTTCGCCCTCGCCGGGGCGATCGCCGGGGCGATCTTCCTCAGTGCCCCGCTCGGCGGCGCGATCGCCGCCGGCATCGTCATCGCCGGCATCCTCATCGTCTTCGCGATCGCCGACTCCCGCGCCGCCGACGCCTTCTTCACCGCCTACGCGAAGGAACGCGGCTACGAACTCGGCGGCAAGTCGCCGCTGCCGCAGGTGACGCCGCTGCTCTGCAAGGGCGACCGCCGCTACGCCAACCGCACCCTCTCCGGCCCGATCGGCGAGGGCCTGGAGGGGATCGTCGCGCTTTACACCTACGAGGTCGAGTCGACCGACAGCAAGGGCAACAAGCAGACGAACTACTACCGCTACACGGTCGGCCTCGTCAACGTGCCCGAGTGCGTCGACCACATCCCCGAGCTCTACGTCCAGCGCAAGTTCGGCTTCCGCGCCCTGGAGAAGTTCGAGGACGTCTTCCGCGGCTCCAAAGAGCGGGTCAGCCTCGAGAGCGAGGTGCTGCACGAGAAGTACGAGATCTTCGCCGACAAGGCCCAGGACGCCGTCTGGCTGCGCCGCCTCTTCTCACCCACCTTCATCGTCTGGCTGACCGACTCGGCGCCGGAGAAGTTCGCCTTCGAGCTGGTCGGCGGCAACCTCTGCTGCTACGTCAGCGGCCACAAGGAGCGGGCCGCCGACCTCGACACGATCGCCGCCGCCAGCGCCGCCGTGGCGAAACGGCTGCGCGAAGAGGCGGTCGAGTAGCCCTCCCGAGTTTGAGGCCCCCAGAGGGGCACGAAACTCGGAAGCGCTCTCAGAACCCGGTCAGCAGACTGCCGGCGTTGGCGATCAGGCCGGCGGCGATCATCAGCAGGACCGAGGGAACGAGGACGAGGGCGACGACCAGCTGGATCTTCGGGGCGGCGCGGGCGGCCCGCTCCTCGACGGCGCGGCGGCTGTCGCGGCGCAGGGCGCTGGCCTGGCGGCGCAGCTGGTCGGCCAGGGGCGAGCCGAAGCGGCGCGAGCGCTCGATCGAGGCGACCAGGGTCGCGAGCTCGCTGCCGGGGACGCGGGCGCGCAGTGAGTGCAGGGCGGCGCTGAGCGGGCGCCCGCAGGAGAGCTCGGCGACGGCGACCCGCAGCTCCTCGGCCAGCGGCCCCTCCCCGGCCCGCGCCAGCTGCTCGAGCCCGGCGGCAGGGCCGCGGCCAGAGCTGGCGCTGACCGCGAGCAAATCGAGGGCGTCGGGGAGAGCGGCGACGAGCCGGCGCTGGCGCCGCCGCGCCTCGCGCTCGAGCAGCGCATCCGGGACGAAGAAGCCCGCGACCGGCAGCGCCACCGCCACCAATAGCGCCGTCCTGCCCGGCGCCGCTGGGGCCGCCAGCAGCGCGACCAGGCCACCACTGGCGGCGGCGGCGAGCTTGGCGATCAAGACCGCGGCGATTGGCAGGCGCGCTCCCAGACCGGAGCGGCGCAGGCGCTCGGGCAGGCCGAGCCGCAACGCCGCCCCGGCCGAGCGGTGGCTGAGGCCGAACGGGAGCGGCGGCAACCTGGCGCCGCCGCGAGCCGCCAGGTGCTCGCGGGCCGCCGCGAAGGCGCAGAGCACGGCCGCCGACGCCAGCAGCGCCGCCACCTCAGTCGACCACCTGCGAGAAGCGTCGGATCGCGACGAAGCCGAGTACCTGCAGCGCCGCGGCGAGCGCGAGCAGGACCGCCGAGAGCGGCGAGCCAAACAGCCCGGCGATGAAGCCGGGTGCAAGCAACTCGGCGAAGAGGGCGCCGCCGGTCGGCATCGCCACCACCAACAGACCCGTGAAGCGGGCCTGGGCGGTGGCTGAGCGGGCGTCCTCGGCGACCCGCTCGCGCTCGGCCGCGCCCGCCGCGAAGCGGCGCAGCAAACCGGCCAGGTCGCCGCCGGCAAGGCGCTGGCTGAGCAGCGCCGCGGCGAAGGCGTCGACCCGCTCCGAGCGCATCCGCCGCCGCCAGGCTTCAATCGTCGCCGCGGTGGCGGCGCCGAGATCGAGCTCGGCGCCGAGGCGCGAGAGCTCGGCCGCCGCAGGCCCGTCGAGGTAGCCGGCGGCCGCCGGCAGCGAAGCCCGCAGCGAGCGCCCGGCGCTGAGCGAGTCGGCGATCGCGGTCGCCACTTCCGGCAGCGAGCGCTCGACCGCAACCCGGTAGCGACGCCGACGGCTGGAGATCGCCCAGGCCGCGGCGGCAGGGCCGGCGATCGAGAGCGGCAGCGCCAGCAACGGCCCCGCCAGCAGCCAGCCGCTGACCACCGCGGTTGCGGTCGCCACCGCCGCCAGCCGCCGGCGCTCGACCGAGGTCGGCATGTAGCCCTCGCTGCCGGCCCGCCGCAACGGCTCCAGCGCCAGGCGCAGCCAGACTGCCAGCGCCGGGCTCGCGGCCAACCCCTCACGCACAGCCAGGGCCAGCAGGCCGCCAGCCAGGGCGGCGATCAGGGCCGCGAGCACTCGGTGACCTCGCTGACCCGGCGCGAGCCGTCGGCCTCACGGCGCAGGTGAACGACGAGGTCGATCCCGCGCCGCACCTGCTCGGCGATCGCCCCGTGCGGGAGCCCGACCCCGGCCATCAGCGCCAAGGTCTGCAGCCGGCTCAGCGCGTCGGCCGGGGAGTTGGCGTGGACGGTCGAGAGGGCGCCGTCGTGGCCGGTGTTGAGCGCCGTCAGCAGGTCGAGCGCCTCCGGCCCCCTGACCTCGCCGATCACGATCCGGTCGGGGCGCATCCGCAGGGCGTTGCGGAGGAGGTCGCGGATCGTCACCTCGCCGCGGCCCTCGACCCCCGCCGGCCGGCTCTCCAGCCGCACCACGTGCGGCTGCTGCAGGCGCAACTCGGCGGCGTCCTCGATCGTCACCACCCGCTCGGTCGGGTCGACGAAGCTGGAGAGGGCGTTGAGCAGGGTGGTCTTGCCGGAGCCGGTGCCGCCGCTGACGAGGATGCTGCGGCGGGCCTGGACGGCCGTTCGCAGAGTCTCGAGCTGGGCCCGATCCAAGGTGCCGAGCCCAACCAGCTCCTCGGGCCCGGGCCGGCGGGCGCCGAAGCGCCGGATCGAGATCGCCGGCCCGTCGAGCGCCAGCGGCGGGATCACGACGTTGACCCGGGAGCCGTCGGCGAGGCGGGCGTCGACCATCGGGCTGAGCTCGTCGACGCGGCGACCGAGCGGCGCCAGAATCCGCTCGATCGCGTTGCGCAGCTCCTCCTCGTCGGCGAAGGCGACCTCGGTGGCTTCGATCCGCCCACCCCGCTCCACATATACGCACTCGTGCCCGTTGACCATCACCTCCTCCACCGCCGGGTCGGCGAGCAGGACCTCCAGCGGGCCGAGCCCGACGCTGTCGCGGACGATCCGCGCGATCACCTCCTCGCGATCAGCCGCCCCCAGCAGCGCCGCCTCCTCCGCGACCAGCTGCCGCACCGCCTCGGGCAGCTCGCCGCGCGGCGGCTGGCCGGCGGCGGCCTCCGAGCGCCGGCGCTCGACCAGGCGCCCGCGCAGCTGGGCGGCCAAAGCGGCGACGTCTCGCTCCCGCGCCTCCACCGTCACCCCGCCGGCAGGATCGTCACCCGGCGGGCAAAGCTCTGGGCGGCGATCAGCCGCAGGGCCTGGCCCTTGCTGAGACCGAGAGTCGCCGCCGCGGTGCCGCTGCCTTCTTCGCCAGGGCCGAGCGCCAGCAGCGGCACGGCGCTGGCGGCCACATAGGTGCGCCCCTGCCCGGAGCCGCTCGGTTCGGTGGTGACGACGACGTCGACGGCGGCGCCGACCGGCTGGTTGCCGGCGACCAGCAGCGCGTCGGCGCCGCTGACGGCGATCTCCACCGGCCTCCGCCCGCGCCCGAGCGCCGCCCCCGTCCCGCTCTCAGCCCCAGGCGGTCGCACCTGCGAGGCGAGCAGGTAGGAGCCGGCCGGGACCGCTGCCGCCGCCTCCATCCCCACCACTTCCGCCGGCGCCGCGAGGGCGCCCGGCGGCGCGAAGCGCACCGGCACCCGCCGCACCTCCAGCGCCTCCGGGGCGACGGCCCGGTCGGCGGGCAGGTCGCGGGTCGCGATCAGGACCGGCCGCAGCTCGCCGTAGCCGCGGGCGACGCTCTCGCCGTAGCCGTCGGCGATCGCGGCGGCCGCGGCGGCGGCCAGCGCCGCGGCGACCGCGAAGGCGAGAGAGCGACGGCGCCGGCTCACGCCGCGGCCGCCAGCAGTGGCAGCTCCAGCACCGCCTCGGTCCCCGTCCCCGAGCGCCGCAGGTCGAAGCTGCCGCCGTGGGCAGCGGCGGTGCGGCGCACCACCCGCAGGCCGTGACCGCGGCGACTGCGGCCGCGCAGGCGTGTGAACGGCCGCGCCGGGGCGAGGCGACGCTGCCGCCGCGCCGAGCCCGAGTCGACCACCGCCACCCGCACGCCGGCGCCGTCGCTGGTCGCCTCGACGACGATCCGCGACCCGCCGTGCTCGATTGCGTTGAGGACGAGGTTGTCGAGGGCCTGCAGCATCCCGCAGCGGTCACCGTGCACGACCGGGTCGCCGGCCCGCCAACGCAGCTCCAGCGAGCCGCCGGCGAGGTCGGCGCGGCGGCGCCAGCGCCCCACCGCCGACTCCAGCAGCGGCCGCACCCGCAATGGCGCCCGCGCGTCGGCGGTAGCGCCGCCGTTGATCTCACGGTCGAGGCGCTCCAGCGCCGCGGCGGCCAGTTGCACCGACTGCTCGACCTCGGCGCTGCCGGCGGCCGTCAGGGCCAGGGCCTGCAGCGGCCGCCGCAACTCGTGCACCGCCTCGTTGAGCTCCGCGCGCCGCCGTCTGGTCATGGGCGGCTAAGGGTCGCGACCGCCGATCTCTCCCCCACCGCAGGGATAACTAGGCGGACCCGCCGCCCCAATGCGGTCTCGGCCAGGCGCCTGGGACGACGGGTTCGCTTGGATAGGACCCCCAAAGTGGCCAATCCGGTTCCGAGCATGCCGTTAAATGGTGTCGAGCTTTTTGCCGTGCTTTGTCCTTTTCACTATGAAAAGGACGGCTCGATTGGGTAACCGACTGCGCATTTTGGAATACTTGACTGCGAAAGCATTCGACGCCCGGGCTTGCAGGCTCCCCGCCTCCCGGCACCCCCCAATACCACCGAACGGAGGCCATTCCCTTGGCTCAGCAGACCCGCACCTCTCCCGAGGGCATCACGCAGCAACTCGCGAAGGCCCTTGCGCACCCTCTGCGCGTGCGTATCCTCACCTCTCTTCACAAAGGCATCTCCAGCCCGAACCAGCTCTCGCAGGAACTCGGTGAGCCGCTCGGCAACGTCAGCTACCACGTGAAGACGCTACTCGAGTACGACTGCGTCGAACTGGTCAAAACGGAGCCCCGCCGCGGCGCCGTCGAGCACTTCTACAGGGCCACCGAGCGTGCCTTCTTCAGCGACTCCGACTGGGCGAAGATCCCGGCCTCGGCTCGCAAGGGCATCTCCGGCGTGATCCTCGAGGCGATCGGCAGCGACTCGACCAAGGCGCTGGTCGCCGGCTCGATCGACGCCCACACCGACTCCCACCTCAGCCGCACGCCGCTGATCGTCGACAAGCAGGGCTGGGACGAGATCACCACGATGTTGGCGGAGACGCTCAACCGCGCGATCGAGATCCAGGAGCAGTCGGCCAGCCGCCTCGCCGAAGGCGACGCCGAGTCGATCTCGACGATGCTGGGGATCCTGCACTTCGAGGTGCCGGAGTCGACCGACTCCAAGTAACGCCGCGCCTGCTGGACAGGCCCGCATCTTCGACGCCCCCGGCCGCGAGACTCGCGCCCGGGGGCGTCGCCGTTTCAGGCGTCGAGCAGGCGGTAGCCGATGCCCCAGCAGTTGACCACGTAGCGGCCATGCTCGGGGTCGAGTTTGCGGCGCAGTCGGCTGGCGTGGGAGTCCAGGGTCCTGGTCTTGCCGGGGCTCTTGTAGCCCCAGACGTCGCGCAGCAGATCGTCCTTGGTGAAGACGCGAGTCGGGTCGGTGGCGAGGACGCGGAGCAGGGTGAACTCCTTCTTCGCCAGCGCCACCGGCCGCTCGCCGACGGTGACCCGGCGGCGGACCGGGTCGACGACGAGGTCGCCGACCCGGCTCGGGCCCTCACGCAAGCTGGAGCGGCGGCGCAGGACGGCGCCGATCCGGGCGCGCAGCTCGGGCATCAGGAAGGGCTTCGTGACGTAGTCGTCGGCGCCGGCGTCGAGCCCGCGGACCCGGTCGACGTCGGCGCCGCGGCCGGTGAGGATGATCACCGGCAGGCGTGGGTCGAAGCGGGACTCGACCCCGTCGGCCTCGCGGATCTCGCGCAAGACGTCGAGGCCGGAGGCGTCGGGCAGGGAGAGGTCCAGGAGCAGGAGGTCGGGGTGGTTATAGCGGCAGAGGCGGAGCGCGTCGGACGCGCTCGGCGCCGGCATCACCCCGAAGCGATCGGCCGCGAGGTGGTCGCAGAGCAGGTCGAGGGTGACGGCGTCGTCCTCGCAGACGACGACGCTGGCGATCTCTTCTCGGTGGGGCAGCATGGGCGTCCTAAGGCGGGAGCGCGGCGGACTCTCCCCCCTCGGGCGCCGGGATCTCCAGCACGGCGCTGGCGCCGCGGCACCAGACCAGCCGCCGCGGCGGCACTCCCCGGCGCAACTCCAGCGGGGCGCCGCGGCGATCGAGGAAGACGAGGTCGAGAGGGAATCGCATCCCGAAGGTGTGGACGCTGGCGCAGCGCGGGATCAGCAGCCCGGCGCCGGCCTCGTCGCGATCGAGCCAGGCGAGCCCGAGCAGACGGGCGCGCAAGCCACGGGCGACCCGCACCTCGTGCCCGAGGACCGGTAACAGCGGCAGACCTCGCAGTTGGGAGCCCACCCCCAGGCAAGGACCGCGGCCCCCGGGTCACTCCCCCCTGCGTCGCCCAAAACCCGGTAGCGGGTGCAACCCGGCGTTCAGGCACCACCCTGAGCGGGCACCGGACTACGATGATCGGCAAGATCATGCACCTGCCGGCGTGGGCCACCGCGAAGGCAGATGGGCTTCAACTTATGGATAAGAAAACGACCCGCAGAGGGAACTACGAGTCTGGCTCCGATTACGTCCTCGAGTACGGGGAGCTTCGGTTCGCCTTCAACGAGCAGGACTTCGGCCAGCGGGTCGAGCAGGCGGCGGTCAAGCTGGCCTTCGTCGAACAGGGTTTGAGCCAGGAGGAGCTGGACGATCTGCTCGACCTCGCGGTCAGCGGCGAGATCGCCGAGCCCAGCTCCCACCTCGGCGAGCACATCAACGAGAACTGGGAGGACCTCGTCGGTCCCTCCAACCGCAGCCTCGTCCACTGGATCCGCCGCCTCGTCTTCCGCGGCGCCTGGCTCGACCAACGCGTGAAGGAGGGCGAGCTCGACGTCGTCTTCGACGAGCGCACCCAGACCTTCGGATATGTACAGCCGGATCGCTCCGACGAGCTAATCGAGCTCTCCAAGGAGCCCAGCTGGCGCCGTATCGCCTACCGCCGCTAACGCGCTAGGCACATCGAGGCCCCCAGGAGGGCCTCAATCGACCGATCGATGCCTAGCTGGGGCGCTCGATAGAGACAACGACGGTCAAAGAGCCGCCGCCGGATGAGCCTTGCGCTCGGCCGGCGTCGAAGAACTGCTTGGCGGTCTCTGTGTCGCCGAAGTCGTCGCCGGCGAGGCGGGTCAGGGAGTCGACCAGGAGGATCACGTCTTCGCCGCCGCTGGCGCGGGAGGCAGCCTGGGCAAGCGCGTCGTTGGCGTGGCGGGCCTGGCCGGCGGCGACGATCTCCGCCTGCGGGGCCTCGCGCTTCCAGTCGGCCAGCTCCTCGGGGCTGGGGTCGATCAGCAGCACGACCGGGTCCGGGCCCTTGGAGTCGGCGGCGAGGTCGCCGGCGACACTGCGCAGCAGCGTCGTGCAGCCCTCGCGGGTCTCGGCGGCGAGGATCGCCTGGCGGCCGGCCTCGGCCGGCAACAGCAGGTCTTGGATCGTCACGCCCTCCTTGCGGCGGCCGAAGCGGCGCCGCCGGCGGCGGCGTTTGGGACGGCTGGGATCCGCGGACTCCGACGCGGCCGGCGCGGGCGCGCGCTCGACCGGCGGGGCCGGGGTCGGCTTCGGGCTCTCCATCGGCACCGGCTTATCGGCAACCGGCTCAGGCGGGGCGGCACCGACGGCCTCGTCGCCAAGGGGATCGCCGCTGCCGGAGCGCCGGCGACGGCGGCGCGGCGGCCGCTCGCGATCGGAAGAGGGCCGGGACTGGCGCTCACCGCCTCCTCCGTTGCCACCGCTCTCGCCGTCGCTCAGCTTCGCGATCAGCTCACTGCGGGTCAGCATCCGGAAGCGCTCGACGCCAGCTTTGGCAGCGAGGGCGTGGAGGTCGGACAGGTGCTTGGATTCCAGCTCGGCCTTGGTCATCGGCGCAGGTTATTCAACCGCCATCGCCTAAGCGTGGGCGGGGTCGATTCCCTCCGCCGCGGCGGCCTGCGGCCAGGCCTCGGCCTCGCGCTCGACCCGGGCCTCGTCCCAGCCAAGCTCGGCGCCGAGCAGCGCCGCGACCGGCAGCACGTCGTCGGCGCCGCGCAGCCCCGGCGCCGCCAGGATCCCCAGCCGGGTGCGGCGCAGCAGCACGTCGGCGACGCTGCGCGCCTGCTCGTGGCGGGCGGCGAGCACCACCTCGGCCAGCAGGTCGGGGCGGTCGGCGACGATCGGCTGGGCCAGCCGCGGGTCCGCGCGGGCGAGGTCAAGGACGCGGCGGGCGGCGTGGCCGTAGCGGAAGGCGAGCTGGTCGACCGCCTCCTCCCCCACCCCGTCGGGCGCCTCCAGGTCGCCGGGCCGGGCCGGCATCCCGAGCGGGATCTCGGCCGTGTGGCAGGGGGCGTCGCGGCCCTCACGCAGGACCAGCCGGTCGACGGTCTGCTTCGCCATCCGCCGCCAGGTCGTCAGCTTGCCGCCGGTGATCGTCAGCATCCCCGAGGAGGTCTCATACAACTCCGCCTTGCGGGAGATGTCGACCGACTTGCGCGGGTCGCCGCTGGAGATCAGCGGCCGCACCCCGGCGTAGGCGCCGACCAGGTCGGACTGGCCGAGCGACACCCCGAAGAAGTCGTTCACGGCGTTCAGCAGGTACTCGACGTCGTCCTCCCCCGGCCGCGGGTGGGTGATGTCGCCCTCGAAGTCGTTGTCGGTGGTGCCGATCAGCGTGCGCCCGTACCAGGGGAGCGAGAAGATCATCCGCCCTTCTCCGGCCGGGACGATGCAGGCGGCGCTGCCCATTGGCAGGTCGGCCTGGTCGAGGATGATGTGGGTGCCGCGGCTGGGCGCGATCCGCGGCACGTCCTCCTCCTCCAGCACCTCGGGCCGGATCTGGTCGGCCCAGACCCCGGTCGCGTTGACGACGTGGTCGGCGCTGACCTCCAGGCGCTCGCCGGAGTCCTGCTCGACAAAGGCGACGCCGCTGGCGCGGCCGTCCTTGGTCAGCACCTCGACCACGTCGGCCCCGTTGAGGGAGAGGGCGCCGAAGCGTTCGGCCTCGCCGAGCACGGTCAAGACCAGGCGCACGTCGTCGGTCTGGCAGTCGTAGAAGAGGTATGCGTCCTTGGGATCGCGCGCGGCCAGGGCCGGGACCAGCTCCAGCACCTCCTCGCGGTCGATCGTGCGGTGGCGGTCCGGGGACCAGGAGAACTGCGCGTCCTCGTCCTTGGAGCTGCGCAGCTCGCGGCTGGAGCGGCCGACCCGGCTGGTCGCCATCACGTCGTACATGTTCAGCCCAAGCCCGAGTTTGCGGTCGCGGCGATCCTCGCCGAGGGCGGCGACCAGGAACGGGGTCGGGTAGACCAGGTGCGGCGCCAGCTGCACCATCAGCTGGCGCTCCAGCAGCGCCTCACGGACCAGGCCGAGGTCGAAGTTCTGCAGATAACGGAGGCCGCCGTGGACCATCTTCGAGGAGCGGCTGGAGGTCCCGACCGCGTAGTCGCCGCGCTCCAGCAGCGCCACCGAGTAGCCGCGCGAGGCGGCGTCGAGGGCGACACCGGCGCCGGTGATGCCGCCGCCGATGACGACGACCTCGAAGTGCTTACCGGCGATCTCCTCGATGGCGCGGGCGCGGCTCAGCATCAGTCGAGGTAGGTCGTGGTGCGGTCGGCGCCGGGGCGCTCGGGGGCGGGCTTCTCCTGGCGCGGATAGCCGAGGTGGAGGAGACCGACGAAACGCTCCTCTTCGGGCAGGCCGACGGCGGCGCGCCCCTCCTCCCCCCGCAGCAGGCCGGGGGTGCGCCAGTAGCCGGCGAAGCCGCGGGCGTGGGCGGCGAGGAGGACGATGTAGGAGGCGGCCGCGGTCGCGTGCAGGTCCTCTTCCTCTTCGACCGGGTCGCCACTGAGGACGCAGGAGACGACGACGAG
>DATAON010000050.1:0-17765 GCA_036265715.1 Solirubrobacterales bacterium
CGCGAACACCGACGCCAGGACAACTCCCAGGGTCTTGATCTTGCGATTCATTTGATGAGTCTCCTTTGATTGTTTTCCCATGGGCCCGGCACTCGCAGCCCTGCTGCTGAGATGCCTTGTGAACCCGGAGCAATCAATAGCTTTGATGGCAATGAAGGGGCAAGCGAAAGGCGCTTTTTTAGGGGCTGGTAACCAGGGCGCCGAGGCGGAGATCCGGGGAAATGCCTGCAAACTGGCGTGCGACAGATTTCCGCGTGCACGGATCCGCACGCGCCCGCATCTCGCACACTCGCTTGTCTAAAGCTCTTGGCCGAGAGTCTCCGGGCAGTAGAAAAGAGAAAGGCCCGGGGTAAACCCGGGCCTTTCCCATCACCTCTATGAGGCTATGCAGCTAGGCAGCGGTGACTGCCCAAGCGCCGAATGCGATGCATTTGGCTTCCGAGGGCGGGCCGGCGCAGATGCTACGAAGCGAAGCTCCGTACTCCGAAGCGCCGGTTTTAGCGCCACCAAAGAATTCGGTGCCAGTGTCTTCCCAGGTCGGCGAGAAGGTGAACATCGCGGCGAGGTTCGCCGTGGTCTCGTCGATTGCGAGGTAGACGCAGAATTTGCCCGGGTCGGCTTCCGGCGTCCCAGTGAGGCCCGTCCAGGGGCAGCCAGCCGCGTCACCGGCACCGCTGTCCATTTCGGACGGTTTGACGATTACGGCTTCAGGCGCAGCCGCGAGCGGAATCGGGAAGGAAATGCTGTAAAGCGATGCCAATAGCGGCACGTTCGGAGCACCCCAGACGCCGGTCAGCGTCTCGCCGGACGGGAGCAAGCCACCCACAGTCCATGGGCTTCCTTCCGGTCCTTCGGCGCCGTTGCAGACTTTGACCGTCCCGCTGGCCGAGGTGTATTTGAACCCTCCATCAGGACATTCACCGATGGTTGCCGGAGTTGAGGTCACGCTGGTGCCATCCGCACCTTTATCGCCTTTGGCGCCAGCCGCTCCAGCCGGTCCAGCCGGCCCAGCGGGGCCGGTAGCTCCGGCTGCGCCGTTCTTGCCGTTCTTGCCGGGCTTGCCGGCGTACTTCTTGGCGATCTTTACGACTTCCTTCTTCTGTTTGCCGTTGAGGCCGTTGGATGCGGCGTAGGCTCCGCCGCCAAGTGCGGCGACCAAGGCTACGATTGCCACGATCAGGCCGGCCGTTCCAAGCTTGTCTCGGATACGCGAGAACATTTTCCCTCCCTGTTGGATTTCTGGCTCTCGGGGCGCTCTCGCCCGACGGCGACCTCTCCCCTGAAACATCCGGGTTCCCTTTCCGGACCGAGCGAAGGTATCGGAACGCGGATGTCGCTGTCAAGGTAAGGCGATGTGAACCGAAAAGTTTCGCTCAAGCGCACTGGCGAGGCTGGAAAAGGCCGCGCCGGAGGCTGTCGAGGAGGGCGAAGGCTAGATCGCAATCGCCGCCCGCCTCGAGGCCCTGGTTGTCGTCCTCGAAAACAGCGTGGAGCCAGTCGGTGGCGGAGCCGGAGACCCAGGCGGAAGCGTCGCCCTGGAGGCGCGCCACGCAGGAGGTCTTGCCATCGTTGACCCGAGCCATGACGCCGGCCAGGCGC
The DNA here is from genome assembly GCA_036265715.1 of Solirubrobacterales bacterium. Classification (GTDB taxonomy): domain Bacteria; phylum Actinomycetota; class Thermoleophilia; order Solirubrobacterales; family 70-9; genus VAYN01. The sequence goes on from DATAON010000050.1 coordinate 1,600, forward strand.
AGCTCGCCGTCGCCGTTGCGCATCTCGACCGCGAGACGACACTCGCCGCCGTACGCGCTCGGCAGCGAGAGCATCGGCAGGACGAGGAGGAAAGCCGCCTCAACGTCGAGGCGGCGAATAGGCGCGGTCTCGACGGGCAGGTAGGCACGCTCCCAACGAGCGGCGGCAGCCAGCGGCGCGATCGCGCGACGGAGCCACTCGGTGGCGCGGTACGGGGTGCCGCGCCCGGTGCTGGGACACGGCTCGATCAGTTGCGCGAGCCGCATCGCCCCGAGGCGGCGCTCCAGCGAGGGATAGCTGAGGCCCGTGATCACGCGGCTCAGCTCCGTCAGCGCGTGTGGCTTCGCCGCGAGGACACGGACGATGCCCGAGGACCAGCCGTCGAGCAGCGCTTTGAGGGCGCTCTTAGATGATGGGCCGCCCAGCTGCATCGGCCCATCGGGCGCCTGCAGGAGCCACGCGGCCAGAACCCGGGAGACGACGAGCAACTCGCGGCCCGGCTTGGCGATCTCGAGGTCGACTGAGCCGGGGAAGTCCGTCTGGCGGCGGCGCTCGACGATCCCAGCCTCGGTGAGCGAGCGGAGGTGGCCGCGCATGGTCGTCTGCGGCGGCGTGCCGGCGGCTCGGCGGAGGTCCATCAACGACTTCGGCCCCTGCTCCAGCGCCGTCAGAACGTGGTAGTTCAGCGGCACCGCCAGGATGGACAGGGCATGCGCTCCAACTCGCACTCCGGTGCTCCCCTTTCTCCCGACTTCGGCAACGGTCACGCCCCTTCTGTGTACCGCAGCTGCAACCTTAAGTCAAATACTGCTGAGCAAATTGCCTAGCTGAGCTTCGTGGCCTCCAAGAAGACCTCGAACTGCGCAGGAGTCGGGTCGCGGCGCTTGCCACTGCCGTGGAAAACGCTGGCCAGATCCATGCCGACGGACGCGTAGAGCGCCCGCAGCTCGTCGACGGTGTAGAGGCGCTGGCGGAACTCGATTCCCTTCAGCTCCTCAAGCACCTCGCCGAAGCGGACCGCGACCATGACCCCTTCCATGTAGCTGTCCCGCTTGTTCCAGCGATGCTCAACAAGTTCGACCATGGTCGAGCTCGGAATCCAGGAGCGCTGGGGCAGGTGCTCTTTCGCGTAGAGGACGTTGGGAAGCTGAATCAGGTTGCGACCGCCCGGGCGCAGGGCGCGGGAGATCACCTCGAAGGTGCGGTGGTTCTCATCCTCGCTCTCGAAGTAGCCGATCGCGCCGTCGTTGAGGTTGAGGACGATGTCGAACTCGGCCTCGAAGTCGAGCTCGCGCAGGTCGCCTTCCACAAACGAGACCGCAAGGTCCGGCTCGGCGCCCGCGTCGCGGTTGGCGATCTCGATCAAGTCCGGAGAGATGTCGGCGCCGACCACCGTGAAGCCACGGCGCGCGAGCTCGATCGTGTGGCGCCCGGATCCGCAGGCGAGATCAAGGATCCGCTCATCGCCCTCGGGGCGAAGCATCTTCAGGGCGCGGTTGACTTCGGACTCGGTGCGCTCGGTCCACGCCATGTCGGCGCTGGCACCGTCGAAGGCGGTCGCGTACCAGTCCTGTGGGATCTCCTTGGAGAGAATGCTCATCGCGTTGCCCGGTCAGACAGCCTAGACCAACATTGACTTTTTTGTTTAGTCGATTAGCCTCGTTTATGGATGGGAGGCGACGCTAACCGCGCGACGACACTGGTCACCCTGGGGCCGACCGGAACCTGCCACGAGCGGGCCTGCAAGCGCTACATGGAGTTTCAGGGAATCGACGATTACGAGTTCGCGTACATCGGCGACTTCTACGACGGGCTGGAGCTGATTCGGGGGCGGGAGAACGCGTTCCTGATCCAGTGCAGCGCCCACCCGCTGGTCCACAAGGTGACGGAGAAATACTGGAGCGAGGTCTTCGTCGTCGACACCTTCATCTATCCGACCAAGGCTTTGGCGGTGCTAAGCCGCCGCGAGGTCGAGCGGCCCAGGACGCTCGGCCTCGTACCTGCGACTGCCGGCTACATCGACGCTGACGACTGGGACGAGATCATCGACGTGCAGTCGAAGCCGATCGTCGCCGAAGAGCTCCTGGAAGGCCGCTACGAGGCCGGGCTGACCCACCTCGAGCACCTGGCGCTGCACCCCGAGGAGCTGCGCCTCGATCTGGAGATCGGCGAAATCGACACGACCTGGGTGGTCTACGGAACCCGCAAGCGCTTCCAGGGCGAGGTGATCGGCATTCCTTCGGCGGAGATCTTCGGGCGAGCCGCGCCCGCCCTCTCCTAGTTCTTCTCCTTCAACCCCTTGGCCTTGTCGCGCTCCGAGCGGCGGTGGCGCAGGAGGACGGGTGCCGCGTAGCCGATCAGGGCACCGACGCCGACCGCGATCAGGAGGACGACGATCAACGGCGCGTTGAAGCTGGCGGTGAGGACGTCGACGCTGACCTGCTGGGAGTTCTGCAGGCAGACCACGAGGACGAGGACGACCACCGTGCCAAGGATCCAGGCTTTCCAGTTGACCTCTTTCTGCTGCTGTTGCACCCGCTCATCCTACGCCTGCGATCATCTCGCGACCCCCACTGGCACAACGAGGAAGGCACGGCGATGGCGACGATCACCGAGTACGAGAGCGGGCAAATCGAGAAGGCCAACGCGAGCGGGAACACGCCGGTGGTCTTCATCCACGGCCTCTGGCTGCTGCCGAGCAGCTGGGACAACTGGGCGGCGGTCTTCGAGCAGGCCGGCTACGCGGCGGTGCAGCCGGTCTGGCCCGACGACCCGGCCACGGTCGCGGAGGCGCGGGCCAACCCCGACGTCTTTGCGAAGAAGACCCTCGGGCAGATTGCCGACCACACCGCCGAGGTGATCGGCAAGCTCGACAAGAAGCCTGCGGTGATGGGCCACTCGACCGGTGGCCTGCTCTGCCAGATGATCGCCGACCGCGGCCTCTCCGCCGCCACCGTGGCGATCGACCCCGGCCCCTTCCGCGGCGTCCTGCCACTGCCGCTCTCGGCCCTGAAGTCGGCGAAGCCGGTGCTTGCCAACCCTCTCAACAAGGGCCGCGCGGTGACGCTCACGCTCGACCAGTTCAAGTACGGCTGGGCCAACGCGCTGACCGACGAGGAGGCCAAAGAGCTCTACGACGCCTACCACGTGGCGGCGCCGGGAGCGGCGCTGATGCAGATGGCGAACGCCAACCTGAACCCGCTCACCGAGGCCAAGCTGGACCCGAAGAACCCGGACCGCGGGCCGCTGCTGATCATCGACGGCGAGAAAGACCACACGGTGCCCTGGGCGATTGCCAACGCCTCTTATAAGAAGCAGAGCCGCAATCCGAGCGTGACCGAGATCGTGAAAATCCCGAATCGGGGCCACTCGCTGACGATTGACAGCGGCTGGCGCGAGGTCTGCGACACCGCGCTCGAGTTCGTCAAACGGTTCGCCTAGAAGAGACGGTCGGGCCGGTGGCGGCGGGGCTGCTGGAGCGGGGCGGCTTCAGCAACCGCGAAGGCTCGCCCGAGGGGCCGTCGATGCTCTTCTACGAGCGTGAGCTCGACTGATCGTCGGCGCCACTAAAGGCGCAGGCACAGCGGTCGATGGGCTTACATGCCCATGCGCCCGGCTCAGGTCCCGAAGACAGCGGCTTCGTTCGCCGAAGCGCCTGACGAGGTCGGTCGCATGGGGCGGATCTCCGGCGTCCTCTGGATGGCCTCCGCGGTGGTGGCGCTGATCGCCACCTTCCTGCCCGGCGCCGAGCATGTCGCGCTGCCCTGGGTGATCGGCGTCGCGGTCGCGGTCTTCCTATACGGCCTGGCGAGCGTCACCGGGACGATTCCCTGGGACAGCGCCTCGTTGCAAACGCTGGCGATCGGGATGGCGGTGACGGTGCCGGTCGTCGGCCTGACCATGTACATGACCGGTGGCTCGCTCAGCTACATCGAGCCACTGCTGGTCTGCTCGCTGCTCTACGCCGCCTTCTTCTTCCCCGCCCGGCTCGCCTGGCCGCTCTCAATCGAGCTGGTCCTGGTCGCCGGGACGCCCCTGCTGTATGACGCCAACGCGATCGAGAACGCCTTCCTGTCGCGCTACCTGGCGCTGGTCGTCGGCTTCCTCGCCGCGACCTGGGTCATGGTCGGGCTCAAACGCCGCCTGGTCGAGGCCGAGGTGCGCCAGCGCGACATCGCCAACCGCGACCCGCTGACCGGAGTCGGCAACCGCCGCGAGTTCGACGCCACCTTGCACGCGGAGCTGGCGGCGCGCACCCGTCCTCGCGGCGGTCGGCGCGAGACCGACGAGAGTCCGCTGGCGCTGCTGATCCTCGACCTCGACGACTTCAAGGGGATCAACGACCGCTACGGCCACCAGGTCGGCGACGCGGTTCTGCGCGACGCCGCCGTTCGGGCCAACTCGATGCTGCGCTCGACCGACACCCTGGCGCGGATCGGCGGCGACGAGTTCGCGGTGATCGCGCCCGGCGCCCACGGCGAGAACGCGGTGCGCATCGCCGAAGCGATCCGCACCGCGGTCGGCGCCCACGACCCGGAGGCGCCGGGACCGACGCCGAGCGCCTCGGTCGGGTGGGCAGTCTTCCCCGAGGACGGCAAGGACTTCGAGATGCTGATGCACTGCGCCGACAAGCGGATGATGGAGCTGAAGGGGGCGCGCCACGAGGACGCGACCCACATGCTCGACCGCTCGCTCTAGGTCAAAGAAGCACTGCCCCTACCGCTCGATCGAGACCGACTCGAGCACGCCCAGCAGCTGCGTCACCCGGCAGACGAGCAGGCGCTCCTCGTCGATCTCGACCCAGGCGCCGGCGGCAGCCGGGAAGACAACGTGGTCGCCGGGAGCCACCGGCATCTCGACCCCCGCGTTCGCCCACCAGTCGAGCCCGGGGCCGACCGCGAGCACGATGCCCTGCTCGGGCGGCGGCTCATGGGTGCCGGGTGGGACGACCAGGCCCGAGCGGCGGACGCGATCCTGGTCGAGCTCCTTGATCACGATCTGGTCGAACAGCGGCCGCAGCTGGTGGCGAACCGACTCGGTGGGGTCGGGGATCTGCGCGGTGCCCATCGCCTAAGTTTGCCGGATGCCGACGCTGGCCTCCGGCCGCCCCCGCCGCCAGCTCGGCGCCGCCGCCCTCACGCTCGGTGCCCTGGGCATCGTCTTCGGCGACATCGGCACCAGCCCGCTGTACGCGCTGCAGACCGTCTTCTCGGCCGACCACCACGCGGTCAAGCCAACCGAAGGCGACGTCTTCGGGGTGATCTCGCTCGTCTTCTGGTCGATCACGCTAATCGTCTCGATCGAGTTCGTGCTCTTCATCATGCGCGCCGACAACGACGGCGAGGGCGGGATCATGGCCCTGATCGCTTTGGTCGAGGGGGCGCCGCTGCGCGGGGCCAAGTTCAAGGCAGTGCTGATCGGGCTCGGCATGTTCGGGGTGGCACTGTTCTACGGCGACGGCATCATCACCCCGGCGATCTCGGTGATGTCGGCGGTCGAGGGGGTCGAGATCGCCGTCCCCAGCCTGGAGTCGCTGGTGGTCCCGATCACGATCGCGATCCTGGTCGGCCTGTTCGCGATCCAGCGCTTCGGCACGCACGTGATCGGCCGCGTCTTCGGCCCGGTGATGGTCGTCTGGTTCACGGTGATCGCCGCCGCCGGGCTGGGCCGGGTGCTGGCGGACCCGGCGATCGTCAAGGCGCTGCTGCCGACCTACGGGGTCGAGTTCTTCCTCGACCACCCCGGCATCGCCTTCATCTCCCTGGGCGCGATCGTGCTGACGATCACCGGCGCCGAGGCGCTCTACGCCGACATGGGCCACTTCGGCCGCAAGCCGATCAGCCGTGCCTGGTTCTTCGTCGTCTTCCCGGCGCTGACCCTCAACTACATGGGGCAGGGGTCGCTGATCCTCGGCGACCCGGCCGCGATCGACAACCCGTTCTTCCTGCTGATTCCGCACTGGGGGCGGATCCCGATGGTGCTGCTGGCGACGGTGGCGACCGTGATCGCCTCGCAGGCGGTGATCTCCGGCGCCTTCTCGGTCACCCGCCAGGCGATCCAGCTCGGCTTCCTGCCGCGGCTGCGGATCCGCCACACCTCGGCGCGGGAGATCGGGCAGATCTACGTGCCGGCGGTCAACTGGTTCCTGCTCGCGGCGGTGATCGCGCTGGTCGTCGGCTTCGGCTCCTCGACCGCGCTCGGCTCGGCCTACGGGATCGCCGTGACCGGGACGATCACGATCGACACGCTGCTGTTCCTGGTCGTCGCCAGCGTGCTCTGGCGCAAGCCGGGCTGGCTGGTCGGGCTCGGCGCCGCCGTCTTCTTCACCGTCGACCTCGCCTTCCTCGGGGCCAACTTGACCAAGGTCGAGCACGGCGGCTGGTTCCCGCTGACCGTCGGGATCGTCGTCTTCACCCTGCTCAGCACCTGGCGCCGGGGCAGCGCCAAGGTCCACGAGGCGCGGCTGGCCGAGGAGGGCGACCTGCGCTCCTTCGTCGCCGAGCTGCGGGCGATGGACCCGCCGGCGGTGCGGGTGCAGGGCACCGCCGTCTACTTGAACGTGCGCCGCGAGACGACGCCGCTGGCGCTGCGGGCCGGGGTCGAGCACACCCGCGCCCTGCACGAGTCGGTGGTGATCCTCTCGATCGAGACGACCAAAGCCCCGTTCGTGCCCGAGCCCGAGCGCCTGGTCGTCGACCCGCTCGGCTTCGAGGACGACGGGATCAGCCACCTGACCGCGCGGCTCGGCTTCCAGGACACGCCCGACGTCCCGCGGCTGCTGGCACTGGCGGCCGAAACCGGGCTCGAGCGCGACGTCGACGTCGAGGGCGCCGTCTACTTCCTCTCCCAGGTCTCGGTGACGCCGACCGCAGCGCCGGGGATGCGCGGCTGGCGCAAGCGCCTGTTCGTGGCGATGGCGCGCAACGCCGCCAGCCCCGTCGATTACTTCCGGCTGCCGCGCGAGCGCACCGTCACCCTCGGCTCCCAGATCGAGCTCTAGGCCGCAGATGCCGATCGGGTTCGGCGACGTGCCCTACCTGCGGCAGACCGAGAAAAGCCTCAACGCGATGCTGGCCACGCAGGCGGCCGCGAACGGGGCGACGCTGGTCGACTGGTACGGCGCCAGCATTGGCCACGACGCCTGCAAATCGACCTCGAACCGCTGGGTCGAACCGCTGGTGCCGGGCACCCTGGCGGCGCCCATCCATCCCAACAAGCGGGGATGCGGGGGGGCGCCAACGCGGTCGTCGCGGCGGTGAAATAGAGGCTTGACCGTGAGCGGCGGAGGCTCGGGCTGCCCGGCGCTCACGCGGTTCCCCGGCAATGGCGTCATATTGCGGCGATGCGGATCGCCAGCCTCGTCCCCTCGGCCACCGAGATGCTGTTCGCGCTCGGGCTCGGCGAGAGCGTCGTCGGGGTCACCCACGAGTGCGACTACCCACCGGAGGCCGCCGCGCTGCCGCACCTGACCGCGACCGTGCTGCCGGCAGGGCTGAGCGCCGGCGAGATCGACGCCGAGGTGAAGCGGATCGTCGGCGAAGGCAAGGCGCTCTACAGCCTCGACGAGGGAGCGCTGGCGCAGCTGGCGCCGGACCTGATCGTCACCCAGGCGGTCTGCGACGTCTGCGCCGTCTCCTTTGAGGACGTGGTCGCGGTCGCGGCGCGGCTGCCGAGGCCGCCGCGGGTGCTGCAGCAGGACCCAAGCACGCTCGGCGAGGTGATCGAGGATGTCACCCGGCTCGCCGAGGCGGCTGGGATCGAGGCCCACGGGCGGGCGCTCCGATCCGAGTTGGAGGCGCGACTCGACGCGGTCCGCGACGCCGTCGCCGGGGCCGGGACCCCGCGCGCGGTCACGCTCGAGTGGCTCGACCCGCCCTTCGTCGGCGGCCACTGGATCCCCGAGATGGTCGCGATCGCCGGCGGCGAGGACGTCGCCGGGACCGCGGCGGCGAAGTCGCCCGAAGTCGAGTGGAGCCGACTCGCCGAGCTGGCGCCGGAGCTGGTCGTGGTGATGCCGTGCGGCTGGTACCTGGAGGACTCGCGCGCCCAGGCGGTCGAGCATTGGGAGCGGATCGCGGCCCTGGGCGCGGCGCGGGTCTTCGCCGTCGACGCCGCCTCCACCTACTCGCGGCCGGGTCCGCGGCTGGTCGAGGGCACTGAGCTATTGGCCCACCTCCTGCACCCCGATCGGGTCGCGGCGCCGGGCTCAATCGCCTTCGCTGAGGTGAGCGCGCCGGTATAGGCTGGCGGCGTGCCAGACAGGGGTCAGTCCAGCGTCGCCCGACTCTCCTGGGTCTGCGCCACGGCCCTGGTGGTCTTCGTCCTCTGGCTCCTCCTCAACTCCACCGGCGGCGGTGGCGTCGGCTTCTTCTACGCGATCCCGATCGGACTGGCGACCTGGTGGTTCGGGATCCGCGCTGGGTTCGTCGCGGCGCTCGCCTGCTGTGCCCTCTACGCGCTGGGCGCGCTGCTGGAGCCGGTCGAGAACGTCGGCGTCGCGCTGGCGATCCGCGCAATCGCCTTCGCCGGCGTCGTCGTCCTGCTCTCCGGCCTGCGCGAGCGGGTGATCGTGCTGGAGCACTCCTCGGAGGAACTCGACGCGATCAGGGCGGCGCTGACCCCGGCGAGCCTGCCGGAGCTGCGCGACATCGATGCCGGCGCCGCCTTCGCCCCCTCCGAGCTCGGCGTCTCCGGCGACTTCTACCTGCTGACCAACGGCCCCGACGGCTCGACCGTCGTCGTCGTCGGCGACGTCGTTGGGCACGGCCCCCGGGCAGCACGACTCGCCACCTTCATCAGGGCGCGCTTCGCTGCCTTCGCCGCCAACACCAGCGAGCCGGCGCAGATCCTCGAACTCGCGAACGGCGCCCTGCTCGAGCGACCGGGCCGCGAGGAGGAACTGGTAAGCGCCATCTGCCTGCGCTACGAGCCGGCGCCCAGGACCCTCTCCTGGGCGGTCGCCGGTCATCCGCCGCCGCTGCGGCTGCCCGATCTCGAGGAGCTGCACCAGGACGGCTCGACGATGCTGCTCGGGGTCAGCGAGGAGTTGCCGCTGACCCGCGGGCAGATCCCGCTACGACCGGCCGAGGGGGTCCTCGTCTACACCGACGGCGCCACCGACGTCCGCCGCGGCAACGAGCTGCTCGGTCGCGAGGGATTGGCGCGGCTGCTGGCGCCCCTGGTCGAGCTACCGGCGCGGCTGCTCGCGCACAAAGCGCACAGCGCCGTGCTGGAGTGGACCGACGCGCCGATCAGCGACGACCTCTGCCTGGTCGTGTTGCGGCCGAAGACCTAGGGGGAGACCCGAACCGCCCTCCCGACTTTGGTGCCCCTATGGGGACACCAAACTCCGAAGCGCGAAGCGCCCTGGCCTGGAGACTGGCGCGAGCCCAGCACGGAGTGATCGCGCGGAGGCAGCTGCTGGCGCTTGGCTTCAGCCCGAAGGCGATCAGGCATCGAGTCGGATCGGGGGCGCCTGCACATCGTTACGCGCGGCGTCTACGCCGTCGGGCGCAGGGATCTCTCCCAAGAGGGTCGTTGGATGGCGGCTGTGCTTGCCTGCGGCGAAGGCGCCGTACTCAGCCACCGCAGCGCCGGAGCGCTCGGCCGCCGCGACCTCGAGCGCACCGTCAACGAGGCCGACAAGCTCGACGTGATCGATGCCGAGGCTCTGCGGGAGGCGCTCGACGAGCGCCAGGGTGAGGCGGGCGTCCGCCCCCTCCGCACCCTGCTCGACCGCGAGACCTTCGTCCTCACCGACGAGGAGCTCGAACGCCTCTTTCGCCCGATCGCGCTTGGGGCTGGTCTCCCCCTCCCGAAGACCAAAGAGATGGTCAACGGGTTCGAGGTCGACTTCTATTGGCCCGACCTGAAGCTGGTCGTCGAGACCGACGGCCGCCGCTACCACCGCACCCCCTTAGCTCAGGCCCGAGACATCGAACGCGACCAGACCCACACCGCCTCAGGACTCACCCCCTTGCGCTTCGCCCACCACTAGCTAGGTGAAGTACAAGCCCGATCGCGTTCGTCGCATCCTCGCCGCAACCGCCGCCCGCATCCGTCCCGCCGCCGTTCCCGCCTGAACCAGCGCGGCTGACCTGCACCCCTACCTGCCGAAGTGGGGTGCAGGTCAGCCGCGCCTAGGACTGCCGCCCTTCACTCACCCGTCGGCCGGAAGCTCGATCAGCCGCCGGGCCGGGGCGCCGGGGCGCAGCTTGGTCGCGCCCTCGGGACGCAGGCCGTCGAGCAGGAGGCCGAGGTAGCGCTTCCAGAGGTCCTCGCGCAGGTCGGGGTAGGGGAGCTCGCCGAGCGACCCAGCGGCGCCGATCAGGAAGACGAGATCCGGGCCGGCGACGTCGTCGCGCACGACCCCAGCCCGCTGGGCCCGGCGGACCAGCTCCCCGCAGAGGTCGAGCATGCGCTTGCGGCGCGGCGCTAGCTCGGCCGAGGTGACGCAGCGGTCCTTGGCGGCATCGGAGACGCCCTGGTCATGGGTCGAGCGCTCGGTCATCTCGTAGAGGAAGCGTTCGAGTCCGCGCCAGGGGTCGGGCTCGAGCAGGCACTGGGTCGCGATCTCCAGCGCCTCGTCCATCTTCGTGGCGATGATCGCGGCGATCAGGTCGTCCTTGGTCGGGAAGCGCCGGTAGAGCGTCGCCTCGCCGACCCCGGCGCGGTCGGCGATCTCCGCCGTGGAGGCGTCGAGACCCCGCTCGGCAAAGACTTCGGCGGCCGCCGCGACGATCCGCGCTTTGTTCCGCGCGGCGTCGGCGCGCAGCGCCAGAGCCCCTTCCACCGTGACCGCCATCACTGCGAAGCCTACCTTATCCGGAGGGTGCCCTCCGCTTTAACGGAGCGCATACTCCGTTTTTGCTAGGGTGCCCAACTTGCCCTCCACCGAGAACAACGCTGACAACCGCTGGCTCGCCCTCTACGTCCTCTGCGCGGGGATGCTGATGATCGTCCTCGACGCGACGATCGTGAACGTGGCGCTGCCGTCGATCCAGGACGACCTCGACTTCTCACAGAGCAACCTCGCCTGGGTCGTCAACGCCTACATGATCCCCTTCGGCGGGCTGCTGCTGCTGGCCGGCCGGCTCGGCGACCTGGTCGGACAGCGCCGCATGTTCCTGGTTGGGCTGACGATCTTCACCGCCGCCTCGCTGCTCTGCGCGCTCTCGGTCAGCCAGGAGATCCTCGTCGGCGCCCGCTTCGTCCAGGGCATCGGCGGCGCCCTCTCCTCGGCCGTCGTCCTGGGGATGATCGTGACGATGTTCCCGGAGCCGGCGAACCAAGCGAAAGCGATCGGCGTCTACGGCTTCGTCGCCTCCGCCGGCGGCTCGATCGGGCTGCTGCTGGGCGGCGTCCTCACCGACGCGATCAGCTGGCACTGGATCTTCGTCATCAACCTGCCGATCGGGATCGCCGTCGCCTACCTGGCCCGGCGGCTGGTCCCGAACCGAGAGGGCCTCGGCCTCCACCACGGCGCCGACTACCCCGGCGCCGCCTTGATCACCGCCTCGCTGATGCTCGGCGTCTTCACGATCCTGCAGATCTCCGAGTGGGGCTGGGTCGACCCCCGCACGCTCGGCCTCAGCGCCGTCTCGGCGGTGCTGCTGGCGATCTTCATCCATCGCCAGGCGACGATCGAGAACCCGCTGATGCCGCTGCGGCTGTTCGAGTCGCGCAACGTCGTCGGCTCCAACGTGCTGCAGGCGCTGCTGGTCGCCGGCATGTTCGGGATGTTCTTCCTCGGCGCCCTCTACCTGGGCCGTGTCCTCGGCTACTCGCCCTTCGAGGTCGGCCTCGCCTTCCTGCCGACGACGATCGTGATGGGGACGCTCTCGCTCGGCTTCTCGGAAAAACTGATCATGCGCTTCGGCCCGCGCACGACCCTGATTCCGGGCGTCGCCGCGGTCGTCGTCGCGCTGCTGCTGTTCGCACGCACCCCGGTCGACGGCAACTACCTGACCGACCTGCTGCCGCCCTTCCTGCTGATCGGGGCCGGCGTCGGCACCTCGTTCCCGGCGATCATGACCCTGGCGATGTCAGGGGCGACGCCGCAGGACTCGGGCCTCGCCTCGGGCCTGGTCAACACCAGCATGCAGGTCGGCGGCGCGATCGGGCTGGCGCTGCTGGCGACGCTCTCGACCGAACGCTCGGACTCGTTGATCAGCGAAGGCGTCTCCCAGGCCTCGGCGCTGAACTCCGGCTACCACCTCGCCTACCTGGTCGGCGGCGGACTGGCCGCGATCGCGGTGGCGATCGCCGTCTTCGTCCTGCGGCCGACGCCGATGCCCTCGCACGGTGGCGAGCCCGAGGCGATGCCGGAGCCCGAGGCCGAGCCGGCGACCTCGAACGTCTAGCCGCTCCTAGGTCTCGCCCTCGTAGTAGCCGACGGCGCTCTCGCGCTTGACCAGCACGTCGGTCTCCGGGTCGCCGGTCCAGATCCCGACCTTGTCGCTGTCGGGGTAAACGGTGGCGGTGGGGACGACGACGGTCGAGAACATCAGCACCCGGGCGGGCTCGTCGGTCTGGTTGCGGATCAGGTGGGCGCCCTCGGGGCCGCGGGGGAAGCAGGCGACGTCCCAGGGCTCGAGCGTTTCTGAGCCCTCGGGGTGGCGCAGGGTCGGGTTGCCGGCGAGGACCAGCAGCCACTCCTCCTCGCCGACCTCGTAGTGGTAGGGGCAGACCGCCTGCCCCGGCGCCAGCTCGTAGACGCTGACCCCGGACTCCTTTGCGCCCAACGCCTCGCCGAGCCGGGCCATGCCGGCGCGGAAGCCGTCCGGGTCCTCGGCGTCGTACTCGAAGTCGGGGGCGGCGATGTTGACTCGCTTCATTGCGCCGAAGCTACCACCGCCCCGCTCGCCGCAAACCGGCTGGGGTAGCTTTGAAACGTGGAGCGACCTGGGGAACTGGAGCTGCGGCGCTACCTGCGCAGCCAGCGACAGCTGGCGGCACGGCTGCTGGAGGCGGAAACCCTGGACGAGGTCGCCGACGACTTCCTCTTCACGGTCGGCCACCTCCTGCGCTGGGATGCCGGCGCCCTCTGGGAAGCCGGCGAGGGGGAGCCGATCCTGCGCTTCGTCTCCGGCTGGAGCGTCGCCGGTCTCGAGGCCGAGTCGCTCTGGCGCCACAGCCGCGAACTGATCGTCGAGCGCGGCAAGGGGCTGCCGGGGCGCGCCTGGGCCGACGGAGAGGTCGCCTGGGCTCCGGACTTCGCTCGCAACCCGCTCTACCCGCGCGGCGCGACCGCGGCCGAGCTGGGCCTCACCGCAGCGCTGGCGATCCCGGTCCCGGTCGGCCACCCCGAGGGGGTGCTGGCGATCGCCGAGTTCCACGCCCGCTCCTTCAACCCGCCCTCGGAGGAACTGCTGGCGCTGCTGGGTGGCTTCGCCGACCAGCTCGGCACCTTCATCGACCGCCGCCGCGAGCGGGCCCACACCGAGCGGGCAAGGAACCACCTCGCCCAGGTCGTGCGCGGCACCCAGGACGCCGTCCTCAGCAAGGACCTCAACGGAGTCATCACCTCCTGGAACCCCGCCGCCGAACGCCTCTACGGCTACAGCCCCGAGGAAGCGATCGGCCGCCACGTCGCCTTCCTGATGCCGGACCACCTCAAACACGAGGAGCACGAGATCCTCGAGCGGGTGCGCCGCGGCGAAACCCTGGAGACCTACGAGACCCAGCGCATCCGCAAGGACGGTGCGGGGATCGAGGTCTCGCTCACGGTGTCCCAGATCGTCGACCCGGCGGCCGGCGTGGTCGGCGCCTCGGTCGTCGCCCGCGACATCACCGCCGAGGTGCGGCGCCGGCGCGCCCAGGGCTTCCTCGCCGGCGCCAGCCGCGACTTCGACTCCTCGCTCGACCCGGCCGAAACCGCGCGCAACATCGTCCACGCCGCGATCCCGGACCTGGCGGAGGTCTGCGTGATCGACTTCGTCCGCAATGACGGCTGGCTCGGCGACAGCGTCGTCGCCGCGCGGGTGCCGCGGGTCGCGGCGGCACTGGAGGAGCTGCGGAGGGCAGCGCCGCTGGACCCGGCCGGCGAGCACCCTGCGGCGCAGGTCCTGCACAAAGGCAAGCCGATGATCTGGCGTGACCTCAAGTCGCCGGCCGTGGTCGACCAGGTGGTCCAGAGCGACGCGCACCGCCAGCTGATGGAGGAGGCCGGGTACAGCTCGGCCGCGGTGGTGCCGCTGCTGACCCGCGGCCGCGTGCTCGGTGCGCTCTCCTTCCTCCACTCCGAGGGCTACCAGCGCTATGACGAGACCGACCTCGAGTTCCTCGCCGAGCTCGGCGACCGCGCCGCCCTGGCACTCGACAACGCCCGCCTCTTCCGCGAGCGCGACTCGATTGCCAACGACCTCCAGCGCGGGCTGCGCCCACCTCGGCCGGCGGCCGTGGCGGGGCTCGAACTCTCAGTGTTCTTCGAGGCTGCCGGTGAGGGCATCGAGATCGGCGGCGACGTCTACGACGTGTTGCCAACCGAGGACGGCTGCTGGATTCTGATCGGCGACGTCGCCGGCAAGGGCAGCGCCGCCGCCGGAGTCTCGGTAGCGGTGCGCCACGCGGTGCGCGGCCTCACGCGTGAGATCGACGAGCCGGAGGAGGTGTTGAGCCGGGTCAACGAGATGCTGCTGGAGGGAACCGGCCTGAACGACTTCGCGACGGCGCTGCTGATCCGGATGCGGGGCGGGGAGGACGGCTGGAGCGTCACCCTGGCGAGCGCCGGCCATCCACCCGCGGTCCAGCTCGGAGCGGGCGGCGAGGTGACTCTGTTCGGCGGCGGCTCGGTGCTGGGGGCCTGGGACGACGCGCCGGCGCAGAGCCACGAAACGCAGCTCGGGCCGGGCGAGACGCTGGTCCTCTGCACCGACGGCTGGCACGAGGCAGGGCCGGTGGAGGGTCACCGCGACCCCGAGGCACTGGCAGAGATCGCCGCCGAGTTCGCCGGGGGCGATCTCGAGGAGCTGACGGGGACGCTGCGCGAAGACGCGCTGGCGCGCAGCGGCGAAAGCCTGCGCGACGACATCGTCCTGCTGGCGGTGCGGCCGAGCGGGGAGGCACCGGAGCGCTCGGCGGCAGTAGCGGCTCAGCGGCCTCAGGCGGGCCGATGAAGGCGGTGGTCCTGCACGAGTTCGGCGGGCCGGAGGTGCTGCGGATCGAGGACGTGGAGGTGCCGGAGCCGATTCCGACCGAGATCCAGGTGCGGGTGGTGGCCGCCGGCGTCAACCCGGTCGACTGCAAGACCCGGCGTGGTCAGGGGATGGCTTCGGTGCTGGGCGAGCCACCGCTGCGGATCGGCTGGGACGTCTCCGGTGTGGTCACCGCGGTCGGCGACGGCGTGACCAGATTCGCAGTCGGCGAGGAGGTGTTCGGGATGCCCTGGTTCCCCCGCCAGGCCGGTGCCTACGCCGAGCACGTGACGGCGCCGTCGCGCCACTTCACCTCAAAACCGGCCGTGCTGACCCACGAGGAGGCTGCGGCGCTGCCGCTGGCCGGGCTGACCGCCTGGCAGATGCTCGTCGACACCGCCCACCTGCACTCCGGCGACGACGTCCTCATTCACGGCGCGGCCGGCGGCGTCGGCCATCTCGCGGTCCAGATCGCCGCCGCCCGCGGCGCCAACGTCTTCGCCACCGCCCGCGCCGAGCAGGCGGGATGGCTGGCCGAGTTGGGTGCCCAGCGCACGATCGACTACCGCGAGGAGCGCTTCGAGGAGCTCCTCACCGGGCTCGACGTAGTGGTCGACTGCACCGGCACCAACGGCGAGCGCTCGCTGGCGGCCCTGCGCCCCGGGGGCGTCCTCGTCTCGGTCTCCGCCAGCGCCGCCGACGGCTTGCGCGAGCAAGCGCAGAGCAAAGAACAGCGCGCCGAAGGGATCCTGGTCGAGCCCGACCTTGTCGGGCTCGAAGCGCTGGATCACCTGATCGAGCAGGGGCAGCTTCAGGTCCGGGTCGACGAGGTCTTCGACCTCGACCAGGTCGCCGACGCCCATCGCCTGGCGGAATCGAGCCATGGGGGCGGCAAGATCGTGCTGCGAGTTGCGCCTGGCTAGGGGCGGGCTTGCTTCGAGGGGGGTGGCGGGAGGGGTTGGGGTGCCCCTTTCGCTTAACTTTTTTGTGGGTCGCATTGCGGCTTTACGCCTTGGGGGGCTGAAGCAAAAA
>DATAON010000051.1:0-46363 GCA_036265715.1 Solirubrobacterales bacterium
GGCGGGCCCCGACGCTAGTCCCTTTAGCGGCTGGCTCAGCGCCCTTCGAGCTGGCGCATGATCGTCTCGACGTCGTAGTAGTGGGTCGTTTGAATCTCCTGCCCGTCCTTGACCTTGGCGACGGTGCAGAAAGGGAACTCCATCGACCGGCCAGTCGGCTCGATCGTCTGTTTGTCGGTTACGAACGGGCCGTCGTGGGTCCCGCCCAGAACTCCCTCGACGATCACCCAATCGCCGCTGACGATCATGTTGCGGACCTCCTGCTTGCCGTCTGGCAACGCCGTGGCCCAGCGCTCGAACTCCGCGCGGACGCCCTCCCGACCGCTCCAGCGCTCGCCGGTCGGGACCTCGAGCACCTCGCAGTCCTCGGCGATGAGGCTCAGCGCACGCTCGACGTCGCGGTCGTTGAAGGCCTCGATTACACCGAGCAGTGGGTTGTCAGCCGCGGCGGCCACGACCTAGCCCTCCTTTCCGCGGGCGCCGTAGGCACGGTTCGCGACCCAGGTGTCGAATTTCCAGGCGAGCCCCTCATGCTTGGAGAAGCGGCCGCTGTCGGCCTGGCGCGAGCGAATGCCGACCTGCTGCATCTCGGAGATCTTGTTGTCCTCGTCGACGAAGGGGGGGATATTGGCCGCGTACTCCTCGACCGCATCGTAGGTCTCCGAGCCCGGGCCCTTCGCGTGCTGTTCGGCCGCCTCCTTCGCAACGCACATCCCGGCCCTCAGCTGGCAGGTCTCCGGGCCGGTCGGCAGGATCATGTAATAGACCATCGTGTCGAGCATCGGCAGGACCACGAAGCCTGGATAGAAGAGGCAGATCGGCATCCCGTCGAAGTCGGGCGGCAGCTCGGCCACGGTGGGCGTGATCGGCAGCAGCGCGTCCCCCGAGTTGCTCAGCGTGATGCCGGGGAACTGCCCAACCATCACCGCCCACGGCTGATCGCTGAGGTTCGGGAACTCGACCCAGCCCTTCATCGGTGCGTTCGGCTGGAAGGTCTCAGCGTGCACCCAGGGGACGTGGTACTCCTCGATCGCGTTCTCGGCGTAGATCTTCCAGTTGCAGGCGAGGTCCCAGGTCCAACGGTGGGTGGTGACGAGGTCGTCCATCGCGTACTTGTCGCTGCCCCAGCGGGTCGCCTCGCCGGCCAGCTCGTGGAACGGGCGTGCATCGGGGTCGAGGTTGACCATGATGAAGCCGTCCCAGATCTCCGTTTGGACCGGGTGGAGCGGGTAGTCGGCCTTGTCGAAGTTGCGGGTCTCTTTGAAGTCGGGCGTCCCGCGCAACTCTCCGTTGAGCCCGTACATCCAGCCGTGGTAGGGGCAACGGAAGGCATTGAGAGTCCCCTTCCCCTCGACCAGCTGGCAGCCTCGGTGCCGGCAGACGTTGAGGTGGGTGCGAATCTCACCATCCCCGTCGCGGACGACGATCAGCGGCTCGGTGATCACGGTGTCGGTGAAGAAGTCACCGGGGTTCGGCAGGTCCTCGACCCGTCCGAGGCAGATCCACTCACGCCTGAAGATGTGCTCCGCCTCCGCGTCGTGAATGTCCTGCGACCAGTAGCACTTTGGGGGGAGGGTCGAGGCCTCGAGGGCGGGGCGGTTCAGCGCCTCAAGGTCCATCGTCGAGATCAAGCTGTCGACTGCCATGGGTCTCTCCGTTTTTCGTTGGCAAAGAAGTAGGCGGAGGCATTCGGCTCCTCCTCCGCATGCCCGCACAGTGTACAAAAACGATTTTGCAAATCAAGACCGAGATGCGACCCGAGCGTTGAGATCTCGTTGGCGCAATAGCAAGGCAACGGCGTCAAGGGCGAGACCGGGACGCAGCTCCGCGACCTCGGCGGTCGGGCGCGAGCTCGGGGGCGAGGCGCGAGGTGGTCCGCTCGTGCGCCCAGAGCCCGCGACCAAAGCTGCTCCCAGAAGTCACGGTCGTAGGTCGGCACGCTCACCGGGTCATTGAGGGTAGGAAGGCGCGCCGACCGGCACTGGCTGAACAGCCAGATACCGCGCTCTATATATAGGCTGGCGCCGTGGACTTCGCCCTCTCCGACGAGCAAAACGACTTCGTCGACGCGATCCGGAACTTCTGCGACCGCGAGTGCGGCACGCAGGACCAGCGCGAGCGGCTGACCGAGGGCTACACCGAGCACCACAGCTTCCAGATCTACGAGCAGATGGCCGAGCTCGGCTGGCTCGGGGTGACGATCCCCGAGCAGTACGGCGGCTCCGGCGGCTCGATGCTCGACGCCTGCCTGTTCATGGAGGAGACCTCGCGCGGGCTGGCCCCGATCGGCGGCTACGCGACGACCCTGATCGTCGCCGGCGCCACCCAGCGCTTCGGCAGCGAGGAGCAGAAGTCGAAAGTCCTTGGTGGCATCGCCGGCGGCGCGGTCGAGGCGATCGCGATGACCGAGCCCGAGGCGGGCTCCGACGTCGCCGCGCTAAGCACCAGCGCCAAGGCGGTCGAGGGCGGCTTCGTCCTCAACGGCCAGAAGGTCTTCTGCTCCAACGCACATATCTCCGACCACGTTCTCGTCGTCTGCCGCACCACCCGTGGCGAGAGCAAGCACGAGGGGATGACGATGATCTGGGTCCCCCAGGGAGCCGAGGGGATGGAGATCGTCCCGATCGAGACGATGGGCGGCCGCGAGACCAACCACCTCTACCTCACCGATTGCGAGGTCCCCGCCGACGCCGTCCTCGGCCAGGTCGACCAGGCCTGGACGCAGCTGATGGCCGGCCTCAACGTCGAGCGCCTGATCCTCGCGGCGACGATGCTGGGGATCGCCCAGCGCGCCTTCGACGACGCTCTTTCCTACGTCAAGGAGCGGCGCCAGTTCGGCCGCCCGATCGGCTCCTTCCAGGCCCTCCAGCACCGCCTCGCCGACCTCGCCACCGACCTCGAGGCGGCCCGCCTGATGACCCGCTGGGTGGCGACGCTGACCGACGAGGACCCCGACCGGATGCTGCCCCAGCAGGCCTCGATGGTGAAGCTCTTCGTGACCGAAGTCGCAAAACGGACGACGATCGAGGGCATGCAGCTGATGGGCGGCTACGGCTACTCCTCCGAGTACGACATGGAGCGGCTCGTGCGGGCCGCGATGGTCTCCACGATCTACGGCGGCACTTCGGAGATCCAGCGCACGATCATCGCCAAAACGCTCGGTTTGTAGCCAAAAGCCGATTCGGACAATGGTCCGCCCAGGAGCGGATTCTTGGCTCTGCCAGCGGGTTGCGCGGCGACTTTAGCCCCGAAGTCCCCTTCTGGACGATTGGACTAGAGAAGTTGTCGTACATATGTGGTCCCATTTCCCCATGGACTTAGCAGGGACCCGCCGCCTCGCCGCCCTCGGCATCGCCTCCGCCACCCTTCTTGCGGCCGCCCTGGCGCCCGCCGCCGGCGCCGCCCCGGGCGTCGCCGCGAACAAGGCGCTGACCCAGCCGGTCGCCGCCAGCTCGGCACAGGCGGAGGCCGGGATGTCGATCGAGTTCACCCGCGCCACCGCCACGGTGGCCGGACCCGGCGCCCTCGTCACCGTCAAGTGCGAGGGCAGCGGCTCGCGCAGCTGCGTCGGCACCCTCTCGATCGAAGCCCCCGGCGAGCCGCCCGAGGTTCCCTTCTCGATCGACCGTGGCGAGGAGCGGGTGGTTGTCGTCCCGCTCGGCGAGCAGCGCAGCATGTTCGACGGGATCATCTCGGTGAAGACCCGGGTGACCGCTCAGACCGCGCAGCCGAGCGGCGAGTCGGTCCGCACCTCACGCACGCTTCGCTTCAAGTAAACCCGGGCAGCAGCAGCCCGCTATCCTTGCTGCCAGCCTCGCGCCCTGGGCCCGAGGCTTTTCCTTGTAACGGCAGAGTTAGGAAGAGGGAAGCGATGGCTCGCGGAGATGTCCGCATTGCGGTGACGATGGCTTGCGAAGACTGCAAGCGCAGGAATTACCAGACCAATAAGTCCCGGCGTAACTCGCCGGATCGCATCGAGATGCGCAAGTTCTGTCGCTGGTGCGGGCACCACACCGCTCACAAGGAGACGCGGTAATCACCGATGGCCAAAACGCGCGCACAGCGGAAGGCCGAGCGTAGGGCTCGGGAAGCTGAGGAGCGCAAACGCTCCGACGGTGGCCGCGAGGCCGCCACTTCGCGCGCGCAGCACGACACCCAGGTTCCGATCTCCGGCGACATAGCCGAGATCGAGGCGGTCGAGGCCGGGATGGCCGCCGGCGTCCCCGAGTCCGAGCTGGAGACCCCGGACGCGCCGAAGCCGACGCGCTCGGATCGTCGCGCCGAAGCGCGAGCGCAGAAGGAAGCGGACAAGCGCCAGCGCGACGAGCAGAAGCGCCGCGAGGCCCAACAACTCGAAAAGAAACAGAAACAGGCGAAGGCCGAACGCTCCCAGCGCGGCGGCGTGATCGGATTCCTGCTTTCCTGCTGGGCCGAGCTGAAGAAAGTGCAGTGGCCGGATCGCGACACGCTGATCCAGGCAACCGCCGTCACCGTCCTTTTCGTCGCCGTGGCAGCCGCTTATCTAGGCGCCCTCGACGCGATTTTCAACGAACTCATCAAGCTGATCCTGTAGTCGCGGGATCTCCGAACAAAGGCTTCTGATTTGTATCGCTGGTATGTGATCAACACCTACTCCGGGCACGAGAACAAGGTCAAGCACAACCTTGAGCACCGGGTGCAGACGATGAGCCAGAACCGCAACGTGCGGCAGGTCGTCGTCCCCACCGAGCAGGTCTCGGAGATGAAAGACGGGCAGAAAATCCAAACCGAGAAACGGACGAGGCCCGGCTACGTCCTCGTCAACATGGAGATGACCGACGACGCCTGGGGCCTGGTCAAGAACACCCCCGGCGTGACCGGCTTCGTCGGCTCCCGCAACAAGCCGGTGCCGCTCTCCAAACCGGAGGTCGATCGTCTTCTGCACCGCGAGACCGCGGAGCGCCCGCGCACCCAGGCCCAGTTCGCGATCGGCGAATCGGTCAAAGTCATTTCAGGCCCGCTTTCGGACTTCTCCGGCGAGATCGCCGAGATCAACGAGGACGCGGCGAAACTCAAGGTTCTGGTCTCAATCTTCGGTCGCGAGACCCCGGTTGAGGTCGGCTACGACCAGGTCAAGAAGATCTAGGTCGCCAAGACCGCTACCCTCACCAACCCCTCATGGCCAAAAAAGTCCTCACCCTCATCAAGCTTCAGATCCAGGCGGGCAACGCCAACCCGGCGCCGCCGGTTGGTCCTGCGCTGGGCCAGCACGGCGTCAACATCATGGACTTCTGCAAAGCGTTCAACGCGCAGACCCAGTCCGAAGGCGGGACGATCATCCCGGTTGAAATCACGGTTTACGAGGATCGCTCGTTCACCTTCATCACCAAGACGCCGCCGGCCGCCGTCCTGATCAAGGAGGCGATCCGGATCCCGAAGGGCTCCGGCGAGCCGCACGTCAACAAAGTCGGGACGATCTCCCAGGACCAGATCCGCGAGATCGCTGAACGCAAGATGCCCGACCTCAACGCCAACGACATCGACGCCGCCTCGAAGATCATCGCCGGCACCGCCCGCTCGATGGGCGTCGACGTCAAATAGGAGATTTCCCGTGGCCCACGGCAAGCGATACCGCCAGCAGTACGACAAGGTCGACCGCGACCGCGCCTACCCGGCGGCCGAGGCGATCGACCTGGTCAAGGAGACGGCCGCCACCAAGTTCGACGAGACCGTGGAGGTCCACCTGTTGCTCGGCGTCAACGTCCGCCACGCGGACGAGCAGCTGCGCGGCACCCTGGCGCTTCCGCACGGGCTCGGCAAAGACGTGAAGATCGCCGTCTTCGCCCAGGGTCAGCAGGCGCGTGACGCCGAGGCCGCTGGCGCCGACTTCGTCGGCGGCCAGGACCTGGCCGAGAAAGTCACCGAGGGCTGGACCGACTTCGACGTCGCGATCGCCACCCCGGACATGATGCCGGTGGTCGGCCAGCTCGGCCGCGTGCTCGGCCCGCAGGGCAAGATGCCGAACCCCAAAGTCGGCACGGTCACCGAGGACGTCGAGAAGGCCGTCAGCGAGGCCAAGGCCGGCAAAGTCGAATACCGCACCGACCGCCAGGCGATCATCCACATGGCGATCGGCAAGGCGAGCTTCGACGCCGACAAGCTGCTCGACAACTACACCGCCGTGCTGGACGAGATCGTTCGCGCCAAGCCGGCTTCGGCCAAGGGCAAATACATCATCTCCTGCACGCTCGCGAGCACGATGGGCCCGGGCATCCGCGTCGACACCGCCAAGTCCGCCGAGCGCGAGCTGGCCGGGGTCGGAGCGGGGGACACCGCAGAGGAAGCGCCGACGCCCTAAACTGCGTCGCCGCTCACCCCAGACCACCGGCGGGGCGCTGCCCAAAAGACCGGTGCAGGTAAGACGATGAACCGCGAAGAAAAGTCAGCCACCATCCAAGAGATTGCCGCCCAGATCGAGGGATCTGAGGCAATTTTCGCTGTCGACTACCGCGGCATCAGCGTTGCCCAGGCCGCTCAGCTGCGTAGCAAACTGCGCGAGTCCGACGCGAGCTTCCGCATCGTCAAGAACCGCCTGACGAAACTGGCCGCCGAGAAAGCCGGCGAGGACCGGCTCGCCGAGCTGCTGCAGGGGCCGACCGCCCTCACCTTCGTCCGCGGCGACACCGCCCAGGCCGCGAAAGCGATTACCACCTTCAACAAAGAGCACGACGTCCTCACCTACAAGGGCGGCTTCATGCAGGCGACCTCGCTCGACGAGACCGCCTTCGTCTCGATTGCCCGCCTGCCCAGCCGCGACGTCCTCAACGGCCAGTTCGCCGGCGTCGTCGCCAGCCCGATCACGGGCCTGGTCCGCGGCCTGGGCTCGATGATCCAAGGACTTGCGCTGCAGCTCGGCCAGATCGCCGAGAAAGGGCTCGTCAGCGGCGAGGCCCCCGCGGCCGCCGAGCCGGAGCCCGAGGCCGAGGCAGCGCCCGAGCCCGAGCCCGAGGCCGAGGCAGCGCCCGAGCCCGAGGCAGAGACTGCGGCCGAGGAGGCCCCGGCTGAGGAGCCGAAAGCTGAGGCAGACGATTCTGCCGACGAGAAAACTTCAGATTCGAACGAGGAAGAGGGGTAACACCAGATGGCAGCAGCAACCAAAATTTCGACCGAGGACTGGATCGAGGAGCTGAAAGGCATCTCCGTCCTTGAGCTCTCCGAGCGGATCAAAGCGCTCGAGGAGGAGTTCGGCGTCTCCGCGACCGCTGTCGCGGCTGCCGCCCCGGCCGCCGCTGCGGGCGGCGACGGTGGCGACGGCGGCGGCGAAGAGTCCTCGACCGTCGACGTCGTCCTGACCGAGGTCGGTGGACAGAAAGTCCCCGTGATCAAGGTCGTCCGCGCCGCCACCGGGCTCGGCCTCAAAGAGGCCAAGGCCCTGGTTGACGCTGCTCCCGGCCCGATCAAAGAGGGCATCGAGCGTGACGAGGCCGAGAAACTCAAGGCCGAGCTCGAGGAGGCCGGGGCGACGGTCGAGCTTAAATAGAGCTCAGTCCCCCGCGGCTCTGGGGAACCCGCCCCCAGAGCCAATCTCGCGGCCGCGAGTAGCTGTGTGTTATTTTTCGCGGTCGCGCGCCTTTTGAGTACCCCTGCCCAATCTTGCGCTGTATCCACGTCCCTCTGACCGCCCGAGGAGTCGCCGACTTTGGCACGTTCCAACGCTGCCCCCGTAACCCGTAGGAGTTTTTCCCGCCTAGAGAACCCTCTCGAAGTCCCACACCTGATCGATATCCAGCGACGTTCCTTCGAGGAACTGACGGATCCCGAGAGCGGTGGGCTGAGGGAGACGATCAACGACATCTCCCCGATCGAGGACTACACGGGGAATCTCCAGATCGTCTTTGGTGCCTTCAAGTTCGAGGAGCCACCGCACTCGATCGACGAGTGCCGTGAGAAGGACATGACGTACTCGCGGCCTCTGACCGCGACCGTCGCCTTCCAGAACAAGGAGACCGGCGAGATCCGCGAGCAGGCCGTCTTCATGGGTGATTTCCCGTGGATGACCGAGCGCGGGACCTTCATCATCAACGGCACCGAGCGCGTCGTCGTGACCCAGCTCGTGCGTTCGCCCGGCGCTTACGTGATGGCGCCGAAGGACCCCGAAAAGCAGGTCTTCATCGCCAACCTGATGCCGGCCCGTGGCTCCTGGCTGGAGCTCGAAGTCGACAAAAAAGGAAAAGTCTTCGTCCGCATCGACCGCAAGCGCAAACTGCCGGTCACGGTGCTGCTGCGCGCGATGGGCTACGTCGAGGACCAGCAGCTGCTGGACATGTTCGACAACTCGATCTACATGCGTCACACGATCGAGGCCGACACCGAAGCGACCCGGACCGAAGAGGGCGCCCTGATCGAGCTGTTCAAAAAGCAGCGCCCGGGCGAGCCGCCGTCAGTCGACGCCGCCCGTGGTCTGCTCGAGCAGCTCTTCTTCGACCCCAAGCGCTACGACCTCACGCGCGTCGGTCGCTACAAGCTCAACGCCCGTCTCGACCTCGACATCGACCTCGAGACGCGGGTGCTGACGCACGACGACATCATCGCCCTGGTCAAGGAGCTCGTCCTGCTGCCGAAACTGCTCGGGATCCCCGAGGAGATCGACGAGGAGAACCCGATCAAAGACTACGCCGCGGAGGCGATCACCTACCCCCGCGAGCCCGTCTACGAGCACCTCGACGAGTACGAGCACTTCGGCAACCGCCGTCTGCGCACGGTCGGCGAGCTGATCCAGGAGGCCTTCCGGATCGGCCTCTACCGGATGGAGCGCGTCGTCCGCGAGCGCCTCACGACCGAGGACTCGGACGCGATCACGCCGCAGACCATCATCAACATCCGCCCTGTGGTGGCGGCGATGAAGGAGTTCTTCGGCTCCTCGCAGCACTCGCAGTTCATGGACCAGACCAACTCCCTGGCGGGATTGACCCACCGGCGCCGGCTCTCGGCCCTGGGCGCCGGCGGTCTGACCCGTGAGCGGGCGCCGATCGAGGTTCGCGACGTGCACCCGACCCATTACGGCCGGATGTGCCCGATCGAGACCCCGGAGGGCCCGAACATCGGCCTGATCGGTTCGCTGGCTTCCTACGCGGAGGTCTCCGAGCATGGCTTCGTCACGACCCCATACCGGTTGGTCTCCGACGGCGTCGTCAGCAAAGAGATCGTCCACTACGACGCCACCCAGGAGGAGGACAAGGTGATCGCCCAGGCGAACTCCGAGTTCGACCCCAAGACCGGCAAGCTCAAAGGCCCGACGGTCCTCGTCCGCGCCGGCGAGCAGGAGTACGCGACCGCCACCCCCAAGGAAGTCGACCTGATGGACGTCTCACCGACCCAGATCTGGTCGGTGGCCACCTCGCTGATCCCGTTCCTCGAGCACGACGACGCCAACCGCGCGCTGATGGGCTCCAACATGCAGCGCCAGGCGGTGCCGCTGTTGAAGCCCGACCCGCCGCTGATCGGCACCGGCATGGAGCGCCGCGCCGCCACCGACACCGGCGACGTGGTCCTGGCCAAGACCGACGGTGAGGTCACCCACGTCGACGCCGAGCGCATCGTCGTCACCGGCAGCACCCAGAAAGACGAGTACACGCTGCACAAGTTCATGCGCTCGAACCAGGGCACGGTCATCCACCAGCGGCCGATCGTCAACAGCGGCCAGAAGGTGAAGGCGGGCGACGTGCTTGCCGACGGCTCTTCCACCGGTGGCGGCGAGATCGCCCTCGGCAAGAACTGCCTGGTCGCTTTCATGTCCTGGGAGGGTTACAACTTCGAGGACGCGATCATCCTCTCCGAGCGCCTGGTCAAGGACGACGAACTCACCTCGATTCACATCGAGGAGTACGAGATCGACGCCCGCACGACCAAGCTCGGCGACGAGGAGATCACCCGCGACATCCCCAACCGCTCCGAGGAGAGCCTGCGCAATCTGGATGAGCGCGGGATCGTCCGGGTCGGAGCCGAGGTGGACGCCGGCGATCTGCTGGTCGGCAAGGTCACGCCGAAGGGCGAGACCGAGCTGACGGCCGAGGAGAAGCTGATCCGCGCGATCTTCAAGGAGAAGGCGCGCGAGGTCCGCGACACCTCGCTGAAAGTCCCGCACGGGGCCGGCGGTGTCGTGATCGAGGTGCTGACGTTCAGCCGCGACGACGGCGACGACCTGCCCCCCGGTGTCAACGACCTCGTCCGCGTCTACGTCGCGATCAAGCGCAAGATCGCCGAGGGCGACAAGCTCGCCGGCCGTCACGGGAACAAGGGTGTTATCTCCAAGATCGTGCCCGAGGAGGACATGCCTCACCTCGCCGACGGCACCCCCGTCGACGTCATCCTCAACCCGCTCGGCGTGCCGAGCCGGATGAACATCGGTCAGATCCTCGAGACCCACCTCGGGTGGGTAGCGGCGAACGGCTGGTACGACGACGGCTCGGAGGCCTACAAGCAGGCCCACTCCGACGAAGGTGACGGTCGCGTCTACGTGGCGACCCAGGTCTTCGACGGGGCCACCGTCGAGGACGTCGACACGGCGCTGGTCGAGTGGTCGAAAGAGAACGAGGACCGCGGCATCGACCTCGGCATCGACATGGACGAGCGTGCCGGGGCGAAGGCCTCGGGGACCGCGCAGCTGTACAACGGCCGCACCGGCGAGCCCTACGAGGGCAAGGTCACGGTCGGTTACATGTACATCCTCAAGCTCCTGCACCTGGTCGACGACAAGATCCACGCTCGCTCGACCGGCCCCTACTCGCTCGTCACCCAGCAGCCGCTGGGCGGCAAGGCGCAGTTCGGCGGTCAGCGCTTCGGCGAGATGGAGGTCTGGGCCCTGGAGGCCTATGGCGCCGCCTACACGTTGCAGGAGATGCTCACGGTCAAGTCCGACGACACGGTCGGGCGGGTCAAGGCGTACGAGGCGATCGTCAAGGGCGAGAACATTCCCGAGCCCTCGATCCCGGAGTCCTTCAAAGTGCTTTTGAAGGAGATCCAGAGCCTCTCGCTGGACGCCAACGTCGTCTCCGAGGGGACCGACGTCGAAATCTCCGACGAGGAGGACGACCTGCTCAAAGCGGCCGAGGAGCTGGGGATGGACCTGACCGGCGTGCGCGCCGACTCCTCCAACGGAGCCGCGGACGAGCAAGAGGAGCAGATCGTCTCCGAGGGCGAGGCTGGAACTGATGGTGATGCCGCCGAGCCCCAAGAGGCCGAGCCGGCAGAGGTGGAGGACTGATGATCGACATCAATAATTTCGACGCGATCGAGATCGGGCTCGCGTCCTCGAAGAAAATCCGCTCCTGGAGTTGGGGCGAGGTAACCAAGCCCGAGACGATCAACTACCGGACGCTGAAGCCCGAGAAAGACGGGCTCTTCTGCGAGCGCATCTTCGGTCCGACCAAGGACTGGGAGTGCTACTGCGGCAAGTACAAGCGGGTCCGCTACAAGGGCATCGTCTGCGAGCGCTGCGGCGTCGAGGTGACCCGCTCCAAGGTTCGCCGCGAGCGCATGGGTCACGTCGACCTCGCCTCGCCGGTCTCCCACATCTGGTTCTTCAAGGGAGTCCCGAGCCGGATCGGCTACCTGATCGACATGGCTCCGAAAGAGCTCGAGAAGGTTCTCTATTTCGCGGCGTCGATGGTCACCTGGGTCGATGAGGAGGCCCGTGACAAGGACATCGGCAAACTCGAGAAAGAGGTCAAAAAAGTCACCGACTCCTACGAGTCCGAAAGGCAGAAACGGACCCAGGAGCTGAACGAGTCCCTCGAGCGTCGGATCAAGTACCTGGACGACGGCACGCAGGACAAGTTCGATGACGAGGACCACATCTGGGCCGACTCGCTGAAACTGACGGCGGCGCAGCTGCGCAAGCTCAAGGACGACGAGCGGGCGAAAATGACCAAAGAACTGCGCAAACAGTTCGACGCCGAGATCGCCGACACCGAGGCCTACCTCGAAGAGGCGATCGACCGCATGGGCGAAGTCTGGAAGATCTTCACCGAGATGAAGTCGAAGGACGTCGTCAACGACGAGACGGTCTTCCGTGAGCTCAAGGACCGGTTCGGCTCCCCGTTCGGCTGGGGCGAGTACTTCCGCGGCGGCATGGGTGCCGAAGCGGTGCGCGACCTGCTCGAACAGGTCGACCTCGAGGCCGACTGCGAGGAACTGGAGCAGATCATCAACAGCTCCAAAGGCCAGAAACAGGCCCGCGCGGTGAAGCGCCTGAAAGTCGCTTCCGCCTTCCTCCACTCGGAGAACAAGCCGGACTGGATGATCCTCGACGCGGTGCCGGTGATTCCGCCGGAGCTGCGCCCGATGGTCCAGCTCGACGGTGGCCGCTTCGCGACCTCCGACCTCAACGACCTCTACCGCCGCGTGATCAACCGCAACAACCGGTTGAAAAGGCTGCTCGATCTCGGCGCCCCCGAGATCATCGTCAACAACGAGAAGCGGATGCTGCAGGAGGCGGTCGACGCGCTGTTCGACAATGGCCGTCGCGGTCGCCCGGTAACGGGCCCCGGCAACCGTCCCCTGAAGTCGCTCTCGGACATGCTCAAGGGCAAGCAGGGTCGCTTCCGCCAGAACCTGCTCGGCAAGCGCGTGGACTACTCGGGTCGATCGGTGATCGTCTCGGGCCCGAACCTGCGCCTGCAGCAGTGCGGCCTGCCCAAGCTCATGGCGCTCGAGCTCTTCAAGCCGTTCATCATGGCCCAGCTCGTCGAGCGCAAAGCCGTGCAGAACATCAAGGCGGCGAAGAAGATGGTCGAGTCGATGATCCCGGAGGTCTGGGACGTGCTCGAGGAAGTCATCCACGAGCACCCGGTGCTGCTCAACCGGGCACCGACCCTGCACCGCCTCGGGATCCAGGCGTTCGAACCGATCCTGGTCGAGGGCAAGGCAATTCAGGTCCACCCGCTCGTCTGCTCGGCGTTCAACGCCGACTTCGACGGCGACCAGATGGCGGTCCACGTGCCGCTCTCCGCCGAGGCCCAGGCCGAGGCGCGGATCCTGATGCTGTCGGCGAACAACATCCTCTCGCCCGCTCACGGGGCGCCGCTGGCGACCCCGACCCAGGACATGGTGCTGGGCATCTACTACCTCACCTACGGTCCCGACAGCGATGAGCTGGCGAAGATCGACGAGGAGTTGAAGACCGGCAAGGGAGCCAACGGCTCCGGCGCCAAGGTCAAGGTGTTCCGCTCCTCGCAGGAGGCCGAGCTCGTCTACGAGAACGGTGGCTGCAAACTCCACGACCAGGCCGAGTACCGGCGCGCTGGTCGCGGCCATTTCCTCACCACGGTCGGCCGGATCATCTTCAACGAGAAGATCGAGCGGGCCCTGGCCGATGCACTCGGAGAGGACTTCGACCCGGAGCAGTTCGAGTTCGTCAACTTCTCGCTGAAGAAGAAGGACGTCAACAAGATGGTCTCCGACCTGGTCGTGGCCTACGGGGCGCCGCCGGTCTCACAGGTGCTTGACGCCTTCAAGGACCTCGGCTTCCAGTACGCCAGCAAAGCCGGGATCACGGTTGCGAAGAACAACGTCGTCTCGCCGCCGGAGAAGGCCGAAATCCTCGAGCGCTACGAGAAGGAGACGGAAGCCATCGTCGGTCAGTACGACGACGGCTACATCACCGCCGAGGAGCGTCACGAGGCTGTGACGGCGCACTGGAACCGGGCGACCGACGAGGTAGCCCAGGCAATGGAGGACAACCTCGACGAGCTCAACCCCATCTTCATGATGGCCAACTCGGGAGCGCGCGGATCGTTCAAACAGATCCGCCAGCTGGCCGGGATGCGCGGCTTGATGGCTAACCCGAAAGGCGAAATCATCGAGCGGCCGATCAAGGCCAACTTCATGGAGGGGCTGTCGGTCCTCGAGTACTTCATCTCCACCCACGGTGCCCGAAAGGGCCTCGCCGACACGGCGCTGAGGACGGCTGACTCCGGCTACCTCACCCGCCGCCTGGTCGACGTCGCCCAGGACGTGATCGTGCGCCAGGAGGACTGCAAAACCAAAGACCACATCGAGATGGACCTCCACAAGGAGGACGGCTCGCTCAACGACAACCTGTTCGGGCGCCTGGCCGCGAAAAAGCTCGAGACCAAACGCGGTCGCGAGCTGCTCAAGCGCAACCAGGAAATCACCCTGGCCGACGTCGAAACGATCGCCGAGGCGTTCGAGGGCGAGGAGGGGACGAGAATCCCCGTCCGCTCGGCGCTCAAGTGCGAGGCCGAATCGGGTGTCTGTCGCTCCTGCTACGGGGTCGCGCCGGCGACCGGGTTCACGGTCAACATCGGCGACGCGGTCGGCATCATCGCCGCCCAGTCGATCGGTGAGCCCGGGACCCAGCTGACGATGCGGACCTTCCACACCGGTGGTGTTGCCGGCCAGGACATCACCCAGGGTCTGCCGCGGATCGTCGAGCTTTTCGAGGCTCGTAAACCGAAGGGCTTGGCGCAGATGGCCGAGGCCGCGGGCAAGGTCTCGATCGACGAAACCGAAAAAGCGCTGAAAATCAACGTCACCGAGCCCAGCGGCGAGGAGCACTCCTACAGCTTCCCGCTGCGGACCCGACTGCACGTTGCCGACGGCGACAAAGTCGAGGCTGGCCAGCAGCTCAACGAGGGCTCGCTTTACCCGGCCGACCTGCTCGCAATCCGCGGTCGCACCGACGTTGAGCAGTACCTCGTGGCCGAGGTGCAGAAGGTCTACCGCGCCCAGGGCGTCGACATCAACGACAAGCACATCGAGCTGATCGCACGGCAGATGCTGAAGAAGGTGCGGATCGAGTCGAAGGGCTCGACCAGCCTGCTTCCCGGCCAGCTCGAGGATCGCGGCAGCCTCAAACGGCTCAACAAGAAGACCAAGGAAGAGGGGGGGACTCCGGCCAAAGGCGAGGAGGTCATCCTCGGGATCACCAAGGCCTCACTGGCCACCGAGTCCTTCCTCTCCGCGGCTTCCTTCCAGGAGACGACCAAGGTGCTCACCGACGCTGCCCTCGAGGGCAAACGGGATCGCCTGGTCGGCCTCAAGGAGAACGTGATCATCGGCAAGCTGATCCCGGCCGCGACCGGCCTCAAGCACTACCGCACGGTCGCGATCGAGCCGGCGGTGGCGATCGAGCCGCCCAGCGACGAGGACCTGCTCGAAGAAGACGAGCTGGCCGCGGAGCTCGGCGTCGATGGCGTCGAGACCCCGGTCGAGGGCTTCGGCCTCTCCTTCGCGGAGGAGCTCGAGGAGCTCGCGCAGGAGATCGAGTCGACTACGGACGAGCCTAAAGCGGGCTAGCTAGGGGAGGGGCATGGTGCCCCTCTTCGCTTAACTTTTTTGTGAGGCGCCTCGCGGCTGATGCCGCGGGGCGCTGAAGCAAAAAAGTGCAAGACGCTTCGAGGGGCACCATGCCCCTCCCTACGAATCGGTTGAGTAGGCCCGTCCGGGGGCCGAATCGGTTGGCGCGGGATGGGCGGGGGACGGAGGCTTGCAGGGGGTTGGTTTGGGGTTCCCAGTATTGGGTAATTGACCTGCACCCCCTGAGATTGTGATTCATGCAGAAGAGGCCGGAGCTTTCGCTCCGGCCTCTTTGCGTTCGGGTGTGGGTTGGCTAGTTGCTGCTGCCAGCGGAGAGGCAGTAGGCGTAGACCTTGATCGTGGTGTCGCCGGTTGCCTCGCTGCGAGCGTCGAGGTGCCAGCCGTTGGCGGTTGCGTAGGAGCCCGAGGCGTGCACCTGGTAGAAGCCGCCGCGGAAGCCGCCGCTGATCATCTGCGTCCCAGTCGGGCAGTTGACGTCGGCGCTGGCGTTGCTATTGCCTTTGATCGCCACCTCGTTGGTGACCGTGATAATCGGCCCCAGCTCGGAAGCGCGAACCGCCCCTTCCTGCAGCTCTGAGGAGCCGACCGAGTTGGTCGCGAGGTCGTTGGCGGTCAGCGACTGGTCGCTGACGTCCGCCGAGCCAACCGAGCCGTCGGCGATCTCCGAGGTGGTGACGGAGGCGGCGCCGAGGTCCTGGTTGGTCAGCGAGTCCTGGGCGACCTCAGGCGAGGAGACGGCGTTTTCGGCGATCTCCTCGGCCCCGATCGCGTCCGGGGCGACTTTGGCGGCGTTGACCGCGTTGTCGCGAACGTCGATCGTGCGGACGGTGCCGTCGACGATCTGGGCCGAGCGAACCGAGTTCTTGGCGACACCGACGGCGAAGGCGCTGCCGGTCAGTGCCAGGAACAGGGCCAGGCAGCTGATGATCGTGGCGGGCGAGATGCGGGTCTTGCGGGTCTTGCTGGTCATCGGAGAGTCCTTTCGTTGGTTGGTAGATCCGATGGGTCCAGCTTCGGCCCGATCGCCCGCCGCAACTACGGACCCAAGGGGGGAGCCGGCACCCCTCCGGGGTGGGCTGTCTCACCCCTGGGGTGGCATTGCTCAGGCGTCGACTCGGTAGCACCGCTGCGATCTGTGAAATCGTGGCCGCCCTCGGCCAACGCGATGCACAAGGAGTGAGATGACGAAGGCGACGAAGCGAACGGTCCTGGTCCCGATGCTGGCGATCGCGGCGATCGCCGCCGGTTTTGCCGGCGAGGCGGTTGCGGCCAAGGCCGGCCCCGTCGTCGCCAGCTGCGGCAAGCTCAAAACGCAGGCGCAGAAGCAGCGCTGCGCCAAGGAGAACGCCGCCAACCGGGTCGCGTTCAACCAGATCAAGGACTCGAAGTTCGTTGGCGAACGGGGCGACGGCGAGTATCTGGAAGACACCTACTGCGCCAACGGCAAATACGAAAGCCGCTCCTCCGGCTCCTACGGCACCGGTGTCTCCACCGGCAAGATCTGGAAAGTCGACAACGCCATCGTCAAGCAGGGCGGCAAGTGGATCAACGCCTTCGTGCTGGGCCCTGACGGCTTCGAAATCGGGATCCAGCGCCGCGGTCCCATCTGGAAGATCGGCATCGCCCGCTCCGACAGCAGCATCGAAGACCCGGGCGTGATGGAGAAGGCCAAGGCGACCGCGGAGTGCGCGACCCTCGAGGTCTGACCCCCAATCGCGTGGTTCCTTTCGGACCTGACAGGTAACTAAGGAACCACGCGATTCCCGACCTCGACTGGCCGCGCAGCCAGTCGTATAGATTTCTGCGCGTGGCAGCTGCGGAGAAGGTCTGCGTGATCGGAGCCGGTTCCTCGGGAATTGCCTCCTGTCAGGTCCTCAACGCCCGCGGCATCCCCTTCGACTGCTTCGAGAAGGGCTCCGGCGTCGGCGGCAACTGGCGCTACGAAAACGACAACGGGATGTCGTCCGCCTACCGCTCGCTGCACATCAACACCTCGCGCGGGCTGATGGCCTACCGCACCTTCCCGATGCCGAACCACTATCCGGACTACCCCAACCACTTCCAGATCGCCGCCTACTTCGACGAATACGTCGACCACTTCGGCTTCCGCGAGAAGATCGCCTTCCGCACCGAGGTCGTCGCGGTGGAGCCGGTCGAGGGCGAGTGGGAGGTCACGGTCGAGGGCGCCGATGGCGAGCGCAGGAGCGAGCGCTACCGCGCCGTGATGGTCGCCAACGGCCACCACTGGGACCCGCGTTGGCCCGAGCCCGCCTTCCCCGGCTCCGACGAGTTCACGGGCGAGCAGATCCACGTCCACGACTACCGCGAGCCGGAGATCCTGCGCGACAAGCGGGTGCTGGTGCTGGGGATCGGCAACTCGGCCACCGACATCGCGGTCGAGTCGTCGCGGATCGGCGAGGCCACTTTCCTGGCGATGCGCCGCGGCGCCTACGTGTTGCCGAAGTACATGGGGGGCAAGCCGACCGACGAGTCCGCCTCGGCCTGGTTGACGCGGCTGCCGCTGCCGGTCCAGCGCTTCTTCATCTCGCGCATGGTCGGGCTCACCGCCGGCGACATGACCGCCTACGGCCTGCCCAAGCCCGACCACAAGCTGCTGGAGGCGCACCCGACGATCTCGGCCGAGCTGCTCTCCCGTCTCGGGCACGGTGACATCACGGTCAAGCCCAACATCGATCGCTACAGCGGCGGCCGCACGGTCCGCTTCGTCGACGGCAGCGAGGAGGAGATCGACCTCGTCGTCTACTGCACGGGGTACAAGATCACCTTCCCGTTCTTCGACCCGGAGCTGCTGGCGGCGCCGGAGAACAGGATGCCGCCGCTCTACCGCCGGGTCGCCTCGATCGACCATCCGGGGCTCTACTTCATCGGCCTGATCCAGCCGCTGGGGGCGATCATGCCGATCGCCGAGGCGCAGTCGGAGTGGGTTGCCGACCTGCTCGGCGGCCGCGGCTCGCTACCGCCGGCGGCGGAGATGCGCAAA
This sequence comes from Solirubrobacterales bacterium, assembly GCA_036265715.1. GTDB lineage: Bacteria > Actinomycetota > Thermoleophilia > Solirubrobacterales > 70-9 > VAYN01. The sequence goes on from DATAON010000051.1 coordinate 18,320, forward strand.
GCGGTGGGGGAGAGCGAAGCGCGGATGCGCAAGCGCTACGTCGCCTCTAAGCGTCACACGATCCAGGTCGATTTCCATCCCTACCTGCGTGAGATCCAGCGCGAGCGAAAGTTGGCTGCGCAGCGGGCCTGACCCCGCGCGTGCGCCCGCCCGGGGGGCAGGCGGGCAGTGGCATCGCGGCGCCGCCGCCGTGGGGCCCGCGCCGCGGTCCGCGCGGCAGCTTCGGCCGCGGGCGGCGGCGCTGGAAGCCGCCACCGGAGTCGTCGGCGGGCTCGGGCTCGGGTTCCCGGGCCGCCCACCAGACGAGCCAGATTCCCGCCAAGACGGGGACCTTGAGGACAACCGCGAGGAAGAAGATCGGCCAGAACCCAGTCACCGCGGTCAGTGTAGAGACTCGGCGCTAGCTGCTTTCGCGCTCGAGGCTGCGGGCCCAACCGGCGAGCGCCTCGGTCTCGACCTCGCCGAGCCCGCGCGCCGCCTCGGTCGGGACCAGCAGGGTCGGCTCCGGCCGCTCCTGGGACCAGCGGTAACAGCTCTCGTCGAAGTTGTCGTCGACCCAGGCCAGCGCCCGGCCCTGGCCGTACTCGTCGAGCGGGCCCAGCTTCCAGTGGGCGGAGCCGAAGCGGGCGCCGTCGAAGGTTAGGTGCGGCAGTTCAGGCAGCCCGAGCAGGCGCGGCAGGTAGAAGTTGGCTTTGTCCTCCCAGCCCGTGGCCCAGACCAAGTCGTAGTGCTCGGCCAGGCGCCGCAGCCGCCCCCCGGTCGGCAGCGAGATGCAGTGCATCATCCCGTCGACCATCTCCAGCCGGCTTTCCTTCGGCGTCTCGTCGAACCCGAACAGCGAGATCACCCCATCGACGTCAACCGCGAGGATCGGTTTCTGCGAGCTCATGCCCTGACCCTAGATCTAGCGGTCGTGGGACGGTGGCTGACAAGGACGCAGGGAAGTGAGGCGAGGGGAGCGCACTCCGTGCGTGACCCGAGCCGAACGACTGAGGACGCCGTCAGGCGCCGTCCCACGACCGCTACCAGCGGTAGTGGGCGAATGCTTTGTTGGCCTGGGCCATGCGGTAGATGTCGTCCTTCCGCTTCCAGGCGCTGCCCTGCTGCTGAGTCGCGTCGAGAATCTCGCTGGCCAGACGCTCGGCCATCGAGTACTCGCGACGGGCGCGGGCGAACTGAACGAGCCAGCGAACCGCGAGGGTGCGGGCGCGACGGGCCGGAACCTCGACCGGGACCTGGTAGGTGGCGCCGCCGACACGGCGGGAGCGGACCTCCAGGACCGGGGTAAGAGCTTTGATCGCCGTCTCCAGGGTCTCGACCGGATCCTCGCCGTTGCGCTCGCCGACGATCGCCAGGGCGTCGTAGACGATCCGCTCGGCAAGCGACTTCTTGCCGTCGGACATGACCTTGTTGATCAGCTGCTGGACGAGGCGGTTGCGGTGCCTGGCGTCGGGCTCGACCGGACGGATCGTTGCTGCGGAGCGGCGCGGCATTAGGAGGCCTTGACCCCGTAGCGCGAGCGCGCCTGCTTGCGGTCGGAGACGCCGGCGGCGTCGAGGGTTCCGCGCACGACCTTGTACCGGACTCCCGGCAGATCCTTGACGCGACCACCCCTGATCAGCACGACGGAGTGCTCCTGAAGATTGTGTCCCTCGCCCGGGATGTAGGTGGTGACCTCCATCCCGTTGGTCAGCCGCACACGGGCGATCTTGCGCAGCGCCGAGTTCGGCTTCTTCGGGGTGACCGTTGCGACACGGGTGCAGACGCCGCGCCGCTGCGGGGCAGCTACGCGCTTCTTGCGACCCTGGCCGGACTTGAGTCCTGGCGTCGTGGTCTTCTTCTTCGGGCGCTTGCGGCCCTTCCTGACGAGCTGATTCGTATTCGGCACGGCCGCGCATAGTAGAGCAGTCCGGCAATGACCAGCCCTGCGGCTGCCGCGAGCTCTGCGTAAAAGCCGTCGTCGAGGACCGCGGAGGCGCCTGCGAAGCGGGAAGTCTCGGCCCCTGCATCGAGTCCTGCGGGGCGGTCGACAAGTAGCACCACCGCTACCGAGAGCAGTCCGATCGCAATCACCCCGAGGCTCAGCCGCGGGCTCTCGCGGCGGGCGCAGGCGAGTCCGAAGCACGCGGCGAGCGCCCCCAGGGGCAGCAGCAGGAAGGCGTGCGCCTCGCCGGCGGTCTTGACGTCGACGGTCGGCGCGGCGGTCTCAAGGCCGGAGTAGCCCGGTTGCCCGATCTCCACGCCGCGGTAGTCGAGGAACTGCGAGACGGCGAGGCCGAGCCCGGCGGCGACGATCGTCGCCGCGATCGCCCGCCGCGGCGTCACCACGGCGCTGGCCGCGGTGGCGGCACGGGCGGCGAGCGCGCAGCCTCGACGCACCGCCGCGTCGGCGAAAGCGAGGGCGCGGAAGAAGGCGGCGGCCGGCGGCCGCGTCCGCGGGCCGAGCCAGGCCAGGCTCGCGCTGGCGGCGCGGGTGGCGCGGAGGCGGACGCGCAGCACGGTGGGGTGGGCGCGCTCGAGGGCGCGATCGGCGCTGCGATCGAGTCGCCGCGTCCACCTGACGACGGCACCGGGAACCGCCTTGAGGCCCCTGCCGATACGCGGCCGCTTCGCTGCTATCATCGCCCGTCGCTCAGGCAGTTTCTTCGTCGTTCGCGTCTTCGCAGCACGCTTCGCCGGGCCCGCTGGGGCCTTTTTTTTGCGCCGATCGCGCCGATCTGAGTCGGCCTTCGAGCGCCGAGACTTCACCCGCAACCCCCTTCGAAAGAAACGATCAGCTCAAAGACCATGGCACGCAGCTTTCCACTAGAGAAGACCCGCAACATCGGGATCATGGCGCACATCGACGCCGGTAAGACGACGACCACCGAGCGCATCCTCTACTACACGGGCCGTACCCACAAAATGGGCGAGGTCCACGAGGGCGCCGCGGTCATGGACTGGATGGAGCAGGAGCAGGAGCGAGGGATCACGATCACCTCGGCTGCGACCGCATGCGAGTGGAAGGACCACCGCATCAACATCATCGACACCCCCGGCCACGTCGACTTCACGGTCGAGGTCGAGCGCTCGCTGCGCGTGCTCGACGGCGCGATCGCCGTCTTCGACGCCGTCGCCGGCGTCGAGCCGCAGTCGGAGACCGTCTGGCGCCAGGCCGACAAGTACGGGGTTCCGCGCTTCGCCTACATCAACAAGATGGACCGCACCGGCGCCGACTTCTTCTACTGCGTGCAGACGATGAAGGACCGGCTCGGCGCCAACGCGGTGCCGATCCAGCTGCCGATCGGTGCCGAGGAGGGCTTCCAGGGCGTCGTCGACCTGCTGGAGATGAAAGGCCTTATCTGGACCGACGAGCTCGGCGCCGCCTACGAGACGGTCGAGATCCCGGCCGACCTGCAGGACCAGGCGGCGGAATACCGCACCCAGCTGATCGAGGCCTGCTCCGACCACGACGACGAGCTGATGGAGTCATACCTCGGCGAAGAGGAGATCTCGGCCGAGCGGCTGCTCAAGGCTCTGCACCGAGCCTGTCTCGACACCAAGGTCACGCCGGTCCTCTGCGGCACCTCGTTCAAGAACAAGGGCGTGCAGCCGCTGCTCGACTCGATCATCGCGCTGCTGCCCTCGCCGCTGGAGGTGCCGCCGGTGACCGGCGTCATCGCCGCCGGCAAGGGTCAGTCCGAAGACAGCGAGGGCGAGCGTCCCGCCGACGACAGCGGCCCCTTCGCCGCGCTCGCCTTCAAGGTCATGACCGACCCCTACGTCGGCAAGCTCACCTACTTCCGCGTCTACTCGGGCAAGCTCGAGAAAGGCGGCCGCGTCCTCAACGTCAAAACCGGCAAGACCGAGCGCATCGGTCGCCTGCTGATGATGCACGCGAACAGCCGCGAGGAGATCGAGGAGGTCTACTCGGGTGACATCTGCGCCGGCGTCGGCCTCAAGGAAACGGGAACCGGCGACACGCTCGCCGCTCCCGACGCCCCGATCGCGCTCGAGAGCATCGAATTCCCGGAGACGGTGATCGCGGTCGCGATCGAGCCGAAAACGAAAGCCGACCAGGAGAAGATGGGCAACGCCCTGCAGCGCCTGGGCGAGGAGGACCCGACCTTCCGCATCGAAAGCGACGAGGAAACCGGCCAGACCCTGATCCACGGGATGGGCGAGCTCCACCTCGAGGTGATCGTCGACCGGATGCTGCGCGAGTTCAACGTCGACGCCAACGTCGGCAAGCCGCAGGTCGCCTACCGCGAGACGATCCGCAAGCGGGTCGAGAAGGTGGTCGCCCGCTTCGTCCGTCAGACCGGTGGTCGCGGCCAGTTCGGCCACGTCGTCATCAACGTCGAGCCGGCGCCCGGCGAGGGCTTCGAGTTCGTCAACAAAATCAAGGGCGGCGTCATCCCGGGCGAATTCATCGGCCCGGCCGAACAGGGAATGCGCGAGGCGCTCGAGAACGGCGTCAAGGCCGGCTACCCGATGGTCGACGTCAAAGTCGAACTCGTCGATGGCTCTTACCACGACGTCGACTCCTCTGAGATGGCCTTCAAAATCGCCGGCTCGATGGCGATCCAGGAGGGTGCCCGCAAGGCGAACCCGGTCCTGCTCGAGCCCGTGATGGCGGTCGAGGTGGTCACCCCCGAGGACTTCCTCGGCGACGTCATCGGCGACCTCTCACGGCGCCGCGGCAAGGTCCAGGGACAGGAGCAGCGCGGCAACGCCCTCTCCGTCCAGGCCTACGTCCCGCTCGGCGAAATGTTCGGCTACGCGACCGACCTGCGCTCCTCGACCCAGGGTCGTGCCAGCTACACGATGCAGTTCGAGCGCTACGAAGAGGTGCCCAGCAACATCGCCGAAGAGATCGTCGAACACCGCTCTGGAGGCCAGGACGCAGCCAGTTCCTAGACCCAACCGCGACGGACGGCGACATCTGGCTATATTTCCCAGGTTCGCCCGCAGGCAGAGCCGAGCACCCTGCCCCGCAGAGATTCACCCGACTTAAGCACCTAAATCAGACAGAACACGACTTCGAAAGGTAGAACGGAGAGAGATGTCAAAGGAGAAGTTCGAGCGCGATAAGCCGCACGTGAACGTCGGAACGATTGGTCACATCGACCACGGGAAGACGACGCTGACGGCCGCGATCACCCAGACGCTCTCGACCGTGGGCGGCGCCGAGGCTCAGAGCTTCGCCGAGATCGACAACGCTCCGGAGGAGAAGGAGCGGGGGATCACGATCGCGACCTCCCACGTCGAGTACGAGACCGAGAACCGGCATTACGCCCACGTCGACTGCCCGGGCCACGCCGACTACGTCAAGAACATGATCACCGGCGCCGCCCAGATGGACGGCGCGATCCTGGTCGTGTCCGCCGCCGACGGCGTCATGCCCCAGACCCGCGAGCACATCCTGCTCGCCCGTCAGGTCAACGTCCCGCACGTCGTCGTCTTCCTCAACAAAACCGACATGGTCGATGACGACGAATTGATCGAGCTCGTCGAAGAGGAGGTCAAGGACCTGCTCAACGAATACGACTTCCCGGGCGAAGAGACCCCGATCATCAAGGGCTCGGCCCTGAAGGCGCTGGAAGGCGACGAGGAGGCCCAGAAGGCCGTCTTCGAGCTGGCCGCGGCCCTCGACTCCTACATCCCGGAGCCGGTCCGCGAGCTCGACAAGCCCTTCCTGATGCCGATCGAGGACATCTTCTCGATCACCGGCCGCGGCACCGTCGCCACCGGCCGCGTCGAGCAGGGGATCGTCAACACCGGTGACGAGGTCGAGATCGTCGGTATTCACGACACGACCAAAACCACGGTGACCGGCGTCGAGATGTTCCGCAAGATCCTCGACGAGGGTCGCGCCGGCGACAACATCGGCGCCCTCCTGCGCGGCACCAAGCGCGAGGAGATCGAGCGTGGCCAGGTTCTCTGCAAGCCCGGCTCGATCACGCCGCACACCAAGTTCAAAGCCGAGGTCTACTGCCTGAAGAAGGAGGAGGGTGGTCGTCACACGCCGTTCTTCTCCGGCTACCGGCCTCAGTTCTACTTCCGCACCACCGACGTGACCGGGATCGCCAACCTCCCCGAGGGGACGGAGATGGTGATGCCGGGAGACAACGTCGAGATGACGATCGAGCTGATCCAGCCGATCGCCATGGATCAGGGTCTGCGGTTCGCCATCCGCGAGGGTGGCCGCACCGTCGGCTCGGGGGTTGTCGCCGAGGTCATCGAGTAACGACTCCCCCAGGGGTGGGCGTTTGCCCACCCCACGATCGCCGCCCACCCGGGTGGCGAGACAACTGCAAGGACATACGACCGGGGCGGCGCCCCACCTACTGGGGCCCCGCCCTTATTGCGCCCTAAAAGCGCCCGCAAAAGACAAGTAACAGCACCTAGAGACAGCAGGAAAAAGTGGCAGCGATAGCAGCTCAAAAAATTCGAATCAGGCTCAAGGCCTACGACCACGACGCGATCGATCGCGCCGCGCGCGAGATCGTCGAGACGGCCGAGCGCACCGGTGCCAGCGTCTCCGGTCCGGTTCCGCTGCCGACCGAGAAAAACGTCTATTGCGTGATCCGCTCGCCGTTCAAGGACAAGGACTCGCGTGAGCATTTCGAGATCCGCACCCACAAGCGTCTGATCGACATCCTGCAGCCGTCGCCGAAAACCGTCGACTCGCTGCAGCGCCTGGACTCGCTCCCGGCTGGCGTCGACATCGAGATCAAGCTCTAGGACTATGGCTGCGATTCTCGGCAAGAAGCTCGGCATGACGCAGGTCTTCCGCGAGGACGGAACGCTCGTGCCTGTGACCGTGATCGAAGCCGGTCCCTGCAAGGTGACCGCGGTCCGCGAGTCCGATCGCGACGGCTACGCCGCCGTCCAGCTCGCCTTTGGCGAGGTTAAGCAGGGCAAGCTCAGCAAGGCCGAGGAAGGCCACCTGAAGAAGGCCAGCGCGGCGCCGATGCGCCACTTGGTCGAGTTCCGCGACGAGGATCTCGGCGCCGAGGACGGTCCCAAGATCGGCGACGACGTCACGGTCGCCGGCTTCGAGGCTGGCCAGAAGGTCAAGGTCGCCGGAATCTCGATCGGCAAGGGCTTCCAGGGCGGCATCAAGCGCCACAACTTCAGCCGCGGCCCGGTCAGCCACGGCTCGCACAATGTCCGCGCCCCGGGCTCGATCGGCGCCAGCGCCTTCCCCGCCCGCGTCTTCAAAGGGATGCGGATGCCGGGTCAGATGGGCAACAAGCGCCGGACCCAGAAGGGCCTGGAAATTGCCGACATCGACACCGACCGCAATCTGCTGCTGATCAAAGGCTCGGTCCCCGGCTCGCGCAACGGGATCGTCGAGGTGCGGACCGATGGCTAAAGCAACCGTGCTCGGCAAGACGACCAAAGCCGACCTGCCCAAAGAGCTGTTCAGCGAGCCCTTCCACCAGTCGCTGGTCCACGAGGCTGCGCGCGCCGACATGAACTCGCGTCGCCGCGGCACCGCCTCGACCCTCACCCGCGGCGAGGTTGCCTTCACGACCGCCAAGGCCTGGCGCCAGAAGGGAACCGGCCGCGCTCGCGTCGGCGCCCTCGGCGTCTCCAGTCGCTACGGCGGCGGCGTCACCTTCGGCCCGAAGCCGCGTCACTACACGGTCAAGGTCAACCGCAAAGCCCGGCGAAAGGCGCTCCGCTCCGCCCTGTCCGTGCACGCCGAGCGCGACTCGGTTGCGGTCCTCGACGCCACCGCGTACGACACCCCTTCGACCAAGGAAGCCGCTGCGGCGCTGGGCAAATGGGCCGCCAAGAGCCCGACCCTGATCGTCCTCACCGCCGACGAGGTCGGGGCGATGAAGAGCTTCCGCAACATCCCGCGCACGGTAGTCCTCGAGGTTGGCGCCACTGGCGTCGCCGACGTGATCGCCGCCGCTTCGCTGGTCGTCTCCGAGACGGCCCTGAAGGCGCTTGAAGAGAGGCTCGGCTGATGGACGCCCGCACGATTTTGATCCGCCCGGTGATCTCGGAGAAGAGCTACGCCCTGATCGCCGAGGGCAAGTACACCTTCCGCGTCGACGACCGCGCCCACAAGACCCAGATCGCGCAGGCGGTCGAGGAGGTCTTCGGCGTCCAGGTAGCGCAGGTGCGCACCGCCCAGGTTCGCTCCAAGCCGAAGCGGCGCGGATTGACCAAAGGCCGCACCCGCGCTTGGAAGAAGGCGATCGTCCAGCTCGCCCCGGGCGAGCGGATCGAGTTGTTCGAGGGCGGACAGACCGCCTAGGAGATCTGAGAGATGCCGAACCGCAAAACCAAACCGACCAGCCCGGGCCGCCGCTTCGCGACCTACCCGCTGCGCGAGCAGCTGACCGCGAGCGAGCCCGAAAAGAAGCTGACTGAGGGCCTGAAAAAGTCCGGTGGGCGCAACGTCAACGGGCGCGTCACCGCTCGCCATCGCGGCGGCGGCGCCAAGCGGCGCTACCGGAAGATCGACTTCAAGCGACTCAAGGACGGCGTGCCCGCGAAGGTCGCGACGATCGAGTACGACCCCAACCGGACTTGCTACATCGCCCTGCTGCACTACGCAGACGGCTTCAAGGACTACATCCTTGCGCCCTCGACGCTGGCGGTCGGCGACGTCGTCCTCTCCGGCCCCGAGGCGGACATCAAACCCGGCCACGCGATGGCGCTGAGCCAGATGCCGACCGGCACGATCGTCCATAACGTCGAGTTGATTCCCGGCCAGGGTGGCAAGCTCGGCCGCTCCGCCGGCACCGCGATCCAGCTGGTGGCGAAGGAGGGCGAGATGGTGACCCTGCGTCTGCCGTCCTCGGAGATGCGGATGGTCCGGGCCGAGTGCCGCGCCTCGATCGGCACCCTCTCCAACGCCGAGCATCAGAACTTGAAGGTCGGCAAGGCCGGCCGCAGCCGCCACAAGGGCAAGCGCCCGCAGAGCCGCGGCGTCGCGATGAATCCCGTCGACCACCCGCACGGCGGCGGCGAGGCCCACCACACGCCCGGTGGGCACCCGGTTACCCCGTGGGGCAAGCCCACGCTCGGCTACCGGACCCGTAAGAAGGGCAAGCAGTCCGACCGCTACATCGTCCGCGGCCGTCGCCGCGGCAAGAAGAAGGGTGGCCGCTGATGGGCCGTTCGACCAAAAAGGGCCCGTGGGTCGAAGAGCGCCTGATGGGGCGGATCAACTCGATGAACGAGGCCGGCAAAAAACAGATGGTGAAAACCTGGTCGCGGATGTCGACGATCTTCCCGGAGATGGTCGGCCACACGATCGCCGTGCACGACGGCAAAAAACACGTGCCCGTCTTCATCTCGGAGTCGATGGTCGGGCACAAGCTCGGCGAGTTCGCTCCCACCCGCACCTTCCGCTCCCACTCCGGCACCGGTAAGGGCGACTAGCGATGGCCGACGAGAAAGACAAAAAAGAGAAAAAAGCGCCGGCGAAAAAAGCCGCCGCCAAAGCCGAGAAAAAACCGGCGAAAAAAGCCGCTGCGAAAAAACCGGCGGCGAAATCCGACGCCAAAAAGCCGGCGGCCAAAAAAGAGCCGAAAAAAGCTGCCGCGAAAAAAGAGACTTCGAAAAAAGCCGCCGCCAAAAAAGCGCCGGCGAAAAAAGCTGCGCCGACCCGGACCAAAAAAGAGTCAGCCGCGCCGCCGGTAGTCTGCGCCAGCGCCCGCTACGTGCGGATCGCGCCGCGCAAGGCGCGCCTGATCGCCGATCAGGTCCGCGGCCTGCACATCGAAAAGGCGCGGGCGCTGCTGCAGTTCTCGCCGCGCAGCGCCGCCCAGGACATTCACAAGCTGATCGACTCCGCCGCTGCTAACGCGGAGAACAACCACGACCTGATCGGGGATGAGATGCGTGTTTCCTCGATCACCGTCGACGAGGGCCCTACCTTGAAGCGCTACCGGCCCCGTGCCCAGGGACGGGCTACCCCGATCCACAAGCGAACCAGCCACATCGCCGTGGCGCTTACCCCGGTGGAGGACTAGGCAATGGGACAGAAGATCCACCCCGAGGGGTTCCGTGTCGGCTACATCCACGACTGGAAGTCGACCTGGTACGAGGAGAAAAACTTCGCCGACGTGCTCCAGGAAGACCTGCAGATCCGGGACCACATCGTCAACAAGCTTTCGCACGCCGGTCTCTCGAACATCACGATCGAGCGTCGTGGCGAGGTCGCCGTGGACATCCACACGGCCCGCCCCGGCATCGTCATCGGCAAGTCGGGCAGCGAAGTCGACGCTCTCCGCAAGGAGCTGCACAAGCTCACTGGCAGCCCGGTGAAAGTGAACATCCGCGAGGTCAAGCGCCCCGAGCTCGACGCCAAGCTGGTCGCCCAGTCGATCGCCGAGCAGCTGCAGAACCGGGTTGCCTTCCGGCGGGCGATGAAACGCGCCCTGACCTCGGCGATGCGCTCCGGCGCCAAGGGCGTCAAGGTCCAGGTCTCGGGCCGCCTCGGCGGCGCGGAGATGGCGCGGACCGAAAGCTACTCCGACGGTCGCGTGCCGCTGCACACGCTGCGCGCCGACATCGACTACGGCTTCTTCGAGGCGCGCACGACGACCGGCCGGATCGGCGTCAAATGCTGGATCAACAAGGGCGAAGTGATGCCCGAGGGCTTCCGCTCCGACCTGGCCTCGACCGACGGCGAGCCGCAGGGCAACCAGCGCGGCGGCGGTCGTGATCGCGGCGGGCGTGGCCCCGGCGGCGACCGCGGTGGTCGCGGTCCCGGTGGCGATCGCGGCGGACGTGGCGGCGGGCCCGGTGGTGGCCGAGGCGGCGATCGCGGTGGACGCGGCGGCGGCGGTAATCGTGGAGGTGGTCGCTGATGCTGATGCCGAAACGGGTCAAGCACCGCAAACAGTTCCGCGGCCGCATGCGCGGCAACACCAAGGGCGGCAGCACCGTCGCCTTCGGCGAGTACGGCCTCAAGTCGCTCGACCGCGGCTGGATCACCAACCGTCAGATCGAGGCCGCCCGTGTGGCGATGACCCGCAAGATCAAACGTGGCGGCAAGGTCTGGATCAACGTCTTCCCCGACAAGCCCTACACGAAGAAGCCCGCGGAGACGCGGATGGGCTCGGGCAAGGGCAACCCGGAGGGTTGGGTCGCCGTGGTCAAGCCGGGCAAGGTCATGTTCGAGCTCGCCGGCGTGCCCGAGGAGCTGGCCCGCGAAGCGCTGCGTCTGGCCGGCCACAAGCTTCCCGTGAAGACGAAATTCGTCAAGCGCGAGGGTGTCGAAGACTGATGAAAGCTGCCGAGGTGCATAACCTGAAAGACGACGAGCTGGTGGCGAAACTGATTGACGCCAAGCAGGAGGCCTTCAACCTTCGCTTCCGCCACGCCACCGGCGAGCTCGAGAACACCTCCCGGCTCGGCGCGGCCAAACGCGACATCGCGCGGCTGATGACGGTGGCCAGGGCACGCGGCATCGATGTAGAGAAAGAGACGAAGCGGATATGAGCGACGACGAGACGAAAAAGGACGAGACCACGGAGGAGACTCCGGTGGCCGAGGAGCCCCAGGCCGAGGAGACTCCGGCCGACGAGGCCCCCGCCGCCGAGGAGACCCCGGTGGAGGAGGCCCCTGCCGCCGAAGAGGCGCCGGCCGAGCCCAACCCCGAGGACGACCTTCCCTGGAAGCAGCGTCGGCGCCTGCAGCGCTCGCGCCGCCCGCATCAGGCCGGCCCCGCGCTGACCCCGGAGGAGCGTGCCAGCAAGCGCGCCGAGCACCGCGCCCACAAGGCGGCCGAACGGCGCAAAGAACGCGCCGCCGAGAAAGCCAAGCGCGACGGCTCTGGCACCGGCACGCCGGTCGCCGAGCACGACGCCAATGCGGCCAAGGTCCGCCAGGGCATCGTCGTCTCCAACAAAGGCGACAAATCGATCACGGTTCGGATCGACATCGCCCGCCGTCACCCCACTTACGAGAAGATCGTCCGCCGCTCGCGCACGCTGCATGCGCACGACGAGCGCAACGAGGCCGGCGAGGGCGACGTGGTTCAGGTCGTCGAGACGCGACCGCTGTCTAAGACCAAGCGTTGGCGCCTGGTCGGGATCCTGGAGAAGGCAAAGTGATTCAGCAGGAGTCCAGACTCAAGGTCGCCGACAACTCCGGCGCCCGCGAAATCCTCTGCATCCGCGTCAAGGGTGGCTCGCACCGTCGCTACGCCAGCGTCGGCGACGTGATCACCGCGACCGTCAAATCGGCCAGCCCGCAGGGCGGCGTCCGCAAGGGCGAGGTCGTGCAGGCGGTTGTCGTCCGCACCCGCAAGCCGCTGAGCCGCCCCGACGGCACCTACATCGCCTTCGACGAGAACGCGGCGGTGCTGATCGACCCGGCCAACAACAACCCGCGCGGGACCCGCATCTTCGGCCCGGTGGCGCGCGAACTTCGCGATCGCAACTTCATGAAAATCATCTCGCTCGCGCCCGAGGTCCTCTGATGGCGAAGTCGATGCGGATCAAGACCGACGACCAGGTCGTCATCACCAGTGGCAAGGACGCCGGCAAGAGCGGCCGCGTGGTTCGGACGGACCCGAAAAAGCGCCGCGTCTACGTCGAGGGCCTGAACATCATCAAGCGCCACGAACGTCCGCGCTCGACCGGCGACATGACCAAAGCCCAGGCCGGCGGCATTGTCGAGAAGGAGGGCCCGATCGACGCCTCCAACGTGATGATCCTGGACCCCAAAGACAACAAGCCCACCCGGGTCGGCGTCCGCGTCGACGACGGTGGCAAGCGCGTCCGCTACGCGAAGCGCACGGGGACGGCGATCGACTGATGGAGGCGACCGTGGCACCGACTTCACAGGCGGCTCCGCCGCCGCGCCTGCGCGACAAATACGAGCAGGAGATCCTGCCCGAGCTGACGCGGAAATTCGGCTACTCGACGCCGATGGACGCGCCGCGCCTGCTCAAGATCACCTTGAACATGGGTCTCGGGACCGAGAAACAGGACAAGAAATCCTTCGAATCGGCGCAGAACCAGCTGGCGCTGATCGCCGGTCAGCACCCGAACGTTCGCCGCGCCCGCAAGTCGGTCGCCTCGTTCAAGTTGCGCGAGGGGATGCCGGTCGGCGTCTCGGTGACGCTGCGCCGGGCCCGCATGTGGGAGTTCCTTGACCGCCTGACCTCGATTGCGGTGCCGCGCATCCGTGACTTCCGCGGCCTCAACCCGCGCTCCTTCGACGGCCGTGGCAACTACTCGATGGGCGTCAAAGAGCAGCTGATCTTCCCGGAAATCGACTACGACACGGTCGACGTGGTGCGCGGACTCGACATCACGATCACGACCACGGCGAAGACCGATCTCGAGGCTTTCGAGCTGCTGCTCGGTCTCGGCATGCCCTTCGCCCAGGAGGGCCGCCCCGGCCAGCAGGCCCGCGAAGAGGCGAAAGCGGCCGAAGAAGAGGAGCAGCGAAAAGAGGAGGCCCGGCTCAAGGCCGAGGTCGAGGCGGCAGCGCTGGAGCAGCTGAAAGAGGAGAACCCCGAGGCCTACGCCAAGCCCGAGACGGACGAGGGCGAGGGCGAGGACGGCGCCGAGGGCGGAAACGACGAGGCTGCCGAGAGTGGCGCCGACGAGGAGAGTTCAACGGATGGCTAAGACTTCCCAGAAGGTCCGCCAGGGCCGCAAAGCAAAGTACAGCTCGCGCAGCTACAACCGCTGCCGGCGCTGCGGTCGCCCGCGCGCCTACTACCGCAAGTTCGGCCTCTGCCGGATCTGCCTGCGCAACGCTGCGCACGAGGGGTACATCCCCGGAATGACCAAGTCGAGCTGGTAAGGCCATGCAGACCGATCCAATCGCCGATTACCTGACCCGCATCCGCAACGCGATCCGCGCCGGCCATGACGAGGTGGACATCCCCGCCTCGGGCTTGAAGATGGAGATGTCGCGGATCCTCAAGGAGCAGGGCTACATCACCGACTTCCACAAGAAGCCCGCCACGGTTGGCGAGGCGATCAGCGTGCGCCTCAAGTACACCGAGGATCGCCGCCCTGTCATCATCGGCATCGAAAGGGTCTCCCGCCCCGGCCGCCGTCGCTACGTCGACCACAAAAATGTGCCGCGCGTGCAAGGTGGAACCGGGACCGCGATCGTCAGCACCTCCACCGGTGTGATGACCGGCCACGAAGCCCGTGCCAAGGGCGTCGGTGGCGAGGTCGTCGCCTACGTCTGGTGAGCAAATGAGCCGAATCGGAAGAAAACCCGTCCCCGTCCCCGAGGCCGTCACGGTCGAGATTGCCCCTGGCAACGTCGCCGTCAAGGGCCCCAAGGGCGAGCTGACCCAGATCCTCTCGCCCGACATGGCGATCGAGCAGGCCGACGGCGTCATCACGATCGCCCGTCCGACCGATCGCGGTGAGCATCGCGCCCTGCACGGCCTCACCCGCAGCCTGATCGCGAACATGGTCGAGGGCGTCACCGACGGCTTCGAGAAGCGGCTGGAGATCCAGGGCGTCGGTTACCGCGCCGCCCTCAAAGGCAAGAACCTGGAGCTGGCGCTTGGCTACTCGCACCCGGTTTCGATCGAGGCCCCCGACGGCATCGACTTCGAGGTCCCGCAGCCGACCGAGGTGATCGTCCGCGGCATCGACAAGCAGCTCGTCGGCCAGGTCGCCGCCGACATCCGCAAGCGTCGCCCGCCGGAGCCCTACAAGGGCAAGGGCATCCGCTACAAAGGCGAGCAGGTTCTGCGCAAGGTTGGTAAGCGCGCATGACCATCGTCACCAAGCGTCAGGGCAGGCTGCGCCGCCGTCGCCGGGTCCGCGCCAAGGTCAGCGGCACGGCTGCGCGTCCGCGCCTCTCCGTCTACCGCTCCAACCGCGGCGTCTTCGCCCAGCTCATCGACGACAGCAAGGGTCACACCCTGGCCGCCGTCAACTGGATCGAGCCCGACCTTCGCAAACTCACCGCTTCCGAGCAGGCCAAGAAGGCCGGCGAACTCCTTGCCGAGCGTGGCAAGAAAGCCGGCGTCGAGACCTGCGTCTTCGACCGCGGTGGCTACCAGTACCACGGCCGCGTCAAGGCGCTGGCCGAAGGTGCGCGCGAGGGAGGGTTGGCCTTCTAAACCGTTTCGCTACGGTTGGCCGCTGCTATGAAGGGAATGGAAACCAAGCACGTCGAGACGGTCAGCCCCCGCGGGCTCGACCTCCAGGAGCGCGTGATCGAGATCAACCGCGTCGCCAAGGTGGTCAAGGGCGGCCGCCGCTTCTCCTTCACCGCCCTCGTCGCCGTCGGCGACGAAGAGGGTGTCGTCGGGATTGGCTACGGCAAGGCCCGCGAGGTCCCGTTGGCGATCCAGAAGGGCGTCGAGGACGCCCGCAAGAACATGATCCGCGTGCCCAAATACGGGCAGACGATCACCCACCGGATCATCGGCCGCTTCGGCGCCGGGCACGTCGTCCTGCGCCCGGCCAGCCCCGGTACCGGCGTCATCGCCGGTGGCGGCGTCCGCGCCGTGCTTGAGCTTGGTGGCGTCCGCGACGTCCTCACCAAGAGCATCGGCACCCAGAACCCGATCAACCTCGTCAAGGCGACGATGGACGGCCTGATCCGCCTGCGCCGGCCCGAGGAGGTCGCGGAGCTGCGCGGGCTGACCGTGAAGCAGGTGCTGGGACTCGACTTGAACGGAGCTTCGACCAACGGCGAGCATCTCTCCGCCGAGGCCGAGTCGGCCGCCGCCGTGGCAGCTCCGGCTGCCGAGGAGCCGGTCGTCGAGCAGGCCCCGAGCTCGGAGACCCCGGTCGCCGACGCGCCGAGCGATGCCGCTCCGGCCGCGGAGGCCGAGCCGGCCGCCGCAGCTGAGCCCGCTGCTGCTGAGGCACCCGCTGCTGCTGAGGCAACCGCCGCCGAGGAGACGCCGGCCGCCGAGGAGGCGCCCGCGGCTGAGGAGACTTCGTCGTGAGCGCCGTCAAGATCGCCCAGATCAGGTCGACCAACGGCACCGACCCGAAGCAGAAAGCGACCCTGAAGGCCCTCGGCCTCGGTCGTATCGGCAAAGCGGTCGAGCGCAAAGACAGCCCGCAGCTGCAGGGTCAGCTGAAGGTCGTCTCGCACTTGGTGGAGGTCTCCTGATGGCCGCCGACACCCCGCGCTCGGAGGAGATCGGTCTCCACAACCTGAAGCCGAAGCCCGGCTCCAAACGGCCGCGCAAGCGGGTCGGTCGCGGTGAGGGCAGCGGTCTCGGCAAGACCTCCGGTCGTGGTCACAAGGGTGCCGGCTCGCGCGCCGGTGCGAAGGAAAAGGCCGGCTACGAAGGTGGGCAGAACCCGATTCACATGCGGATGCGAAAGCTTCGCGGCCCGCACAAAAAGCAGTCGATGCCGTTTGAGAACTTCCGCACCAAGACTCAGCCCGTCAATCTCTCCGACCTCGAGGAGCGCTTCGACGCCGGCGCCGAAGTGACGCCGGCCGCGCTCAAGGAGAAGGGATTGGCGAAGCGCTCGGACCCGGTGAAGATCCTCGCTCGCGGTGAGATCGGCAAGAAACTGGACGTCCACGCGCACGCATTCAGCGCAGCCGCCAAAGAGAAGATCGAGGCTGCCGGCGGTACCTGTCACACTCTGGAGCCGTAATGCTCAGAACTATTCTCAACGCGTTCAGCGTTGCGGACATCCGCAAGAAGCTTGCGTTCACCGCGGCGATCCTGGCGCTGTACCGACTCGGTGCATATATCCCGGCTCCCGGCGTGGATATCGACGCCGTCAAGGAAATCGAGAACAACTTCAGCGGCTCCGGGATCCTCAGCTTCCTCAACACCTTCTCCGGCGGCAGCCTCTCGCGCCTATCGCTGTTCGCGCTGGGGATCATGCCCTACATCACGGCCTCGATCATCCTGCAGCTGCTGACCGTGGTCGTGCCCTCGCTCGAGCGCCTGCAGAAAGAGGGTGAGGTCGGCCAGCAGAAGATCACCCAGTACACGCGTTACCTGACCGTCGGCCTCGCCTTCCTCCAGTCGCTCGGCTACGTCTTCCTCTTCCGCTCCTTCGGCAACGAAGCCGGCACCAGCGTCGTCGGCACCCTCACCTTCCCGAAGGTCTTCCTGATCGTGATCGCGCTGACCGCCGGCTGCACCCTGCTGATGTGGATGGGCGAGCTGATCACCCAGCGCGGGATCGGCAACGGGATCTCGCTGATGATCTTCGCCTCGATCGTCTCCTCGCTGCCGAGCGGGATCAGCAAGTGGTGGAACAGCCCCGACCAGGTCTTCATCGTGATGATGCCCTTCATCGCCCTGGCGGTGATCGTCGCGATCGTCTTCGTCCAGGAGGGCCAGCGACGGATCCCGGTCCAGTACGCGAAACGCGTGGTCGGGCGCAAAATGACCTCGGGCGGCTCGACCTACCTGCCACTGCGGGTCAACATGGCCGGCGTCATCCCGGTCATCTTCGCCGCCTCGATCATGGCCTTCCCGCCGACGATCGGGCAGCTGCTGAACACCCCCGCCGCGCTTGACTTCGCCGCCTTCTTCGAACCCAACGGCTGGGCCTACGTGGCCGGCGAGGTCTTCTTCATCATCATCTTCACCTACTTCTACACGGCGGTCACCTTCAACCCGGTCGACCAGGCCGACAACCTGAAGAAATACGGCGGCTTCATCCCGGGCGTGCGCCCGGGCCGACCCACCGCCGAGTACCTGGACCGGATCCTCTCCCGGCTGACCTTCCCAGGCGCGCTCTATCTCGGCGCCGTGGCGGCCTTGCCGACGATCCTAATCAGCCAGACGTCGGCGAACTTCTACTTCGGCGGCACCTCCATCCTGATCGTGATCGGCGTCGCGCTGGACACGGTCAAGCAGTTGGAGGCGCAGCTGATGATGCGGAACTACGAGGGCTTCCTCAAATAGCCCGCCGGACCGCCCCGGCTTCAACTAGGCTGCCCGAATGCCTGAGTTGAACCTCGTGCTGCTCGGCCCTCCCGGGTCCGGGAAGGGCACCCAGGCCGAGCGCCTGAAAGAAGATCTGCGATTGCCCTACTACGCGACCGGGGACATCCTCCGCGCCGCGGTCCGCGACGAGACCGAGCTCGGTCGCATCGCCAAGGGCTACATGGACGCTGGCGACCTTGTCCCCGACGAGGTGATGGTGGGCGTGATCATCGAGGCGCTCGACTCCGACGCCGCCCGCGACGGCTTCATCCTCGATGGCTTCCCGCGGACCACGCCGCAGGCCGAGGCGCTCGACGCCAAGCTCGAGGAGCTGGGAAGGGGAGTGACCGCGGTGCTGCTGATCGACGTCTCCGACGACGAGGTGGTGCGCCGGCTCGGTGGCCGCCGCACCTGCGCCGAGAACGGCCATGTCTTCCACATCGACTTCAACCCGCCCGAGCGGGAGGGGGTCTGCGACATCGACGGCAGCGAGTTGATCACGCGCGACGACGACAACCCGGCGACGATCCGCAACCGGCTCGACCAGTACCACGAGAAGACCGAGCCGCTGGTCGACTACTACGACCAGCGCAGCGTCCTGCGCCGTCTCGACGGGGAGAAGGAGCCCGACGAGGTAACCGAGGAGATTCGTCGCACGCTGGCGACGATGCGCCTTGAGCAAGACGAGGCGGTCTAGGTGTACCGGATGATCATCCGCAAGACGCCCGAGCAGATCGACCAGATGGCCGCCTCCGGCGAGGTCCTCGTCCGCTGCCTGAAGATGCTGGTCGCGAAGGCGCGTGCCGGCGTCACCACCGAGGAGCTCGACGCCGCCGCCGAGAAGTTCATCCGCTCCCAGGACGCGGTCCCCTCGTTCAAGGGCTACCGCGGCTTCCCCGGCTCGATCTGCGCCTCGCCCAACTCGATGGTGGTGCACGGGATCCCCGGTCCCTACGAGCTCAAACGGGGCGACATCCTCTCGATCGACGTCGGCGTGACCAAGGACGGTTGGGTCTCCGACGCGGCGATGACGATCCCGATCGGGCCGATCGACCGCGGCGCCCGCCAGCTGCTCGACGTCACCAAGGCCTCGCTCTTCGCCGGCGTCGCCCAGATGCAGGTCGGCAACCACCTCGGCGACGTCTCCTCGGCGATCCAGCGCTCGGTCGAGGCCGAGGGCCTCTCGATCATCCGCACCCTGGTCGGCCACGGCGTCGGCCGCGAGATGCACGAGGAGCCGCAGGTCCCGAACTTCGGCGAGCCCGGCAGGGGGCCGGAGCTGGAGGAGGGGATGGTGCTGGCGATCGAGCCGATGGTCAACGCCCGCGGGCCCCTGGTGAAGATGGGCGACGACGGCTGGTCGGTCTTCTCCGAGGACGACTCCCTCGCCGCCCACTTCGAGTTCACCGTCGCCGTCACCGCCGACGGGCCCCGCATCCTCACCCCCTGGCACGAAGAGCTCTAGCTCCTCGAAGCTTGGGTGGCGCTCCTCGCCGACCTCGGGCCGGCAAGGGAGGGTGGGGGTGTCTCGTGCTCGCTGGATTTTTCGCCCCGAACAACGCCAACTCTCAAATACGGGCAAGCGAAAAATTAACGCCGCTGCGCGCGAGACACCCCCACCCTCCCTCATAGGCCCGGGATCGTCTCGAAGCTGACGACCAAGGCCCGAAATCTCTGAAGAGATAAGGCCAAGGGACGGACCCTTTCCGTGAGGTCGCAGCTAACCGCGGTATGCGCGGCTTATTGCGACCTCACGAAGCAAGGCTCCAATCCGCGAGTCACCGGTCGTTCTCCTAGCTGGCAACTCGGCAGGAAAGGGACGACCGAACCCTGGGTATCTGAGAAGGATTCGAGCGGCTTGATGGGAGAGGGTGGGGTGCCCCTGAAGCGTCTTGCACTTTTTTGCTTCAGCGCCCCAAGGCGTAAAGCCGCAATCCGGCTCCACAAAAAAGTTAAGCGAAAGGGGCACCCCACCCTCTCCCGGCACCCCCTCGAACACATTCCCGGCTGCCCAGCCAGTCAATCGGCTAGTGTCACCCCAAGCGGTGGGGGCGCCGCTAACTGGGATAGGAGAGGTTCTTGAAACGTCGTGTCTGCGGTTTTGCGCTGCCACTGCTCTTGGCCGTCGCCGTCTTCGTGCCCGGCGCCAGCGCCGCGACGCCGTCCCCGTACGGGGCCAATGACGCGGGCGGGTTTCGCAACGTTTTGCCTCCCGGCGAGAACGGGCTCGACACCGTGCAGGACATCTTCTACTTCCGCGGTCTGGGCACGATCCCGAAACACTTCGCCGACCAGCAGCCGCTCTACGAAAACCTGGTTTACGCCAGCCCTGGCCTGACTGAGGACCAGATCCCCAACTACTTCAAGGACGCCACTTTCGGAATCCCCGCGGGAGGGGTCGAATCGACGATCGAACCGCGTCCCGGGGTGACGATCCAGCGCGACTCCGCCTACGGCGTCCCCCACATCTACGGCGACACCAGGGCCGACACGATGTTCGGCGCCGGCTACGCGGGCGCCGCTGACCGGCTCTTCCTGATGGACGTCCTGCGGCACACCGGCCGCGCCGAACTGGCTTCCTTCCTCGGCGGCTCCAATGCCGAATCGGATGCGGGCCAGTGGAGCTTCGCCCCCTACACCGAAGCCGACCTCGAAAAGCAGATCACGCAGATGCCGCAGCTCTACGGCGCCGCAGGGCAGCAGGCGGTCGAAGACGTCCAGGCCTTCGTCGACGGCATCAACGCCTACGTCGCTGCGGCGAACACCGACCCGCTGCTGCGTCCTGGCGAGTACACGCTGCTCGCGAAGCCGATAACGCCGTGGAAAGCGACCGACGTGATCGCGATCGCCTCGCTGGTCGGCGGCATCTTCGGCAAGGGGGGTGGCAACGAGCTCAACTCGGCCCTGACGATGCAGTCGATGGTCGAACGGATGGGCAAGAAGGCCGGCCGCAAGGCCTGGCTCGGGTTCCGCTCCAAGAACGACCCGGAGGCGCCGACCACGATCGCCAAGAAGTTCCCCTACGAGACCCGCAGCGCCTTCGCCAAGAAGGGGCTGGCGCTGCCGGACAAGAACTCGGTGCGCGTCACCCCGATCGCGACGACCTCCTCGGCGCCGCCTAGTGCTGCCGACGGCATTCCCAGCGTCGGCGACCGCCTGCAGTCGATGCTCGAGTCGGCCGCCCATGCCTCCAACTGGGAGCTGGTCTCGGCGAAGAAGTCGGCGACCGGTCACCCGATCGCGGTGATGGGCCCGCAGGTCGGCTACTTCGTGCCGCAGATCCTCATGGAGCAGGACCTGCACGGGCCGGGGATCGACGCCCGCGGCGCCTCCTTCGCCGGCGTCAACCTCTACGTCCTGCTCGGCCACGGCCGCGACTACGCCTGGAGCGCGACCAGCGCCGGGTCCGACAACGTCGACACCTTCGCCGAGGTCCTCTGCCAGGACAACTTCCACTACCTCTACCGCGGCAAGTGCCTGGCGATGGAAAAGCTGGAAAAGGCCGAGACCTGGAGCCCGAACGCGATCGACCCGACCGCCGCCGGCTCGCAGACCCTGGTCGCCTACCGGACCGTGCACGGGATCGTCTACGCCCGCGGCAAGGTCGGTGGCAAGAAGGTCGCCTACGTGCGCCAGCGCAGCACCTACTTCCACGAGGCCGACTCGGTGATCGGGTTCGGGCAGCTGAACGAACCGGGCGTCGTCACCGGCGTCTCCGGCTTCAAAAAGGCGGTTTCGAACATCAACTTCACCTTCAACTGGGCCTACGTCGACTCCGAGCACATCGGCTACGCGCTCTCCGGCGCGTACCCGCAGCGGGCCAAGGGCACCTCGCCGGACTTCCCGGTGCTGGGCACCGGCCAGTACGACTGGAAGGGCTTCAACCCGTCGACCCAGCTGGCCGACTACCTGCCGTTCAGCAAGCACCCGCAGCAGGTCGACCCCGACTACCTCGTCTCCTGGAACAACAAGCAGGCGCCGGAATGGGCGGCGGCCGACGACAACTACGGCTACGGCCCGCTGCAGCGCCAGCAGCTGATCGCCGACAAGGTGCGCGCCGCGACCAAGGGCAAGAAGAAGATGACGATCACCCAGCTGGTGCAGGCGATGGAGGAACCGGCGACGCAGGACCTGCGCGGGTACCGCCTGCTGCCGATCCTCTTCGAAGCGATTGGCAAGCCAAAGTCCGGCCAGCTGAAGAGCGCCCTGAAGACGCTGAAGGCCTGGCACAAGAACGGCGCCCACCGTCGTGACCTCAACCGCGACGGGGTCGACGAGGAAACGCCGGCGATCCAGCTGATGGATGCCTGGTGGCCGAAGCTGGTCGAGGCCGAGTTCAGGCCGGTCTTGGGTGCGAAAGCGTTCGAAAGGCTCGCCGGGATGCTGCAGATCGGCGACTCGATCGGCGGCTCACCGGACGCGCCCGCCTTCTACGACGGCTGGTGGGGCTACGTCTCCAAGGACCTGCGCAAGGTGCTGGGGCAGAGCCCGAAGGGCGCCTTCAGCCGCAAGTACTGCGGCAGCGGCTCGGCCAAGAAGTGCGAGCAGGTCCTCCAGAAGACGCTGAAAGAAGCGCTGAAGGTGACGCCGGCAGAGCTCTACGGCGGCGGCAACGGCAAGTGCGCGGCCGACCCGCAGCCGGCCTGCTTCGACCAGAACCGGCCGCAGGTGACCTCGGGCGTCGAACTCGGGCCCTTCCCGTTCCAGAACCGTCCGACCTTCCAGCAGGTGGTGACGCTGACCCAGCGATTGGGTCGCTGAGGGGAGCCGGGCGTGGCCGGAAGCCCGCCGCGCCCGGGCCCCTCAGGTGGTGTGACCGTGGTGCGCGTGCACCACGGCGTGACCTTTGCCGCGGGAGATCAGCCAGCCGTTGAGCGGCCAGGCGACGGCGCCGGCGATCAGCAGGCCGAGCGCCAGGCTCCACCAGAAGAGGAAGTCGCCGAGGCCGGCCGCCATCGCGCCGGGAACGAGCAGGACGAAGAGGTTGTCGACGACCTCCATCGTCCCGATTGAGGCGGTGTCGGAGGCGAGCGCCAGCGGCGCCGCCTGGCGCGGCGTCAGACCGTTTCGCAGCAACGGCAGCATCGTCAAGGCATAGCCGAAGCAGAAGGCGAGGAAGACCGCGAGAGCGATCTGGGCGACGTCGTGCCAGCCCCACCAGGTCGCGAGGACCATGCCCAGCACCTCGCCGATCGCGCACCCGGTCAGGCAGTGCACGGTGGCGGCGAAGGAGAGGCGGTTGAGCAGCATCGCTACCCGCGCCTCATCAGCCTGCCGACCGCCCCCATCAGCTCCTCGGTGCGCTCGTCCTGCAGCTTGCCCTCGGCGCCGATCACGCAGTGGCGGGCGTGTTCGTCGAGCAGCCCTAGCGCGACCTTGTCCAGGGCCGCCTGCACGGCGGAGATCTGGGTCAGCACGTCGATGCAGTAGCGGTCGTCGGCGACCATGCCCTCGACGCCGCGCACCTGGCCCTCGATCCGGCGCAGCCGGTTCAGCAGCTGCTCCTTGTCGGCGCTGTAGCCGCGACTGGGGGCCTTGGCTTTCTCGCTTGGCATCGTCTTGCTCGCTCTCGTCGGGTTGGTCGGGGCCGGAGGGAGAGGGAATATACCCCCTCTAGGTATATGGTACCGTTCTCGACGGATACCCCCCTTAGGTATAGGAGCAAACAGTGAAGAAGACGCGTTCCGTCCCCCGCCTGCTGGCAATCTCCGCCGCCGCGCTCGCGGTTCTGTTCGTCGCCGGCATTGGCGCGGGCCGCCTGGTCGACCCGTCCGCGCCCGGGGGAGAGGCGCAGGCCCAGGCGGAGCCCGCTGCCCACGAGGCGATGGACGCGCATAGCGCGGGCACCGAGCCCGACCCGGTGCGGGGCCTTGCCGTCGCCGAGAACGGCCTGCGCCTGGTCGTCCTCGATCCCGAGCGCGAGCGCGGAGTGAGCGCGCCGCTGCGCTTCCGGATCGTCGGCGAGGACGGCCCGCTGACCGGGTTCGACAGCGCCCACACCAAGCGGATGCACCTGATCGTCGTCCGCCGCGACCTCACCGGGTTCCAGCACCTGCATCCGCGGATGGCCGCGGACGGGACCTGGGCGGTGCCGCTGCAGCTCGACGACGCGGGTGACTACCGCGTCTTCGCCGACTTCGTCCACGCCGGCGAGGCGACGACGCTGGCGAGCGACCTGCGCGTCGACGGCGCCACCAACCTGGTCGGGCTGCCGGCTCCGGCGCCGGTGGCGGTCAGCGACGGCGGCTACCGCGTCCAGCTGGCGCCGCAGACCGCGCGTGCGGGCGAGCCGGCGCAGATCGAGTTTGAGGTCACGCGCGGTGGCCAGCCGGTGGCGCTCCAGCCCTACCTCGGCGCGGCCGGGCACCTGGTCGCCCTGCGGGAGGGCGATCTCGCCTTCCTCCACGTGCACCCGGAGCAGGACCGGCTCGCCTTCATGGCGACCTTCCCGAGCGCCGGGCGCTACCGCCTCTTCCTTCAGTTCGAGGTGGGCGGCAAGATCAAGACCGTAGCCTTCACGCAGGAGGTCAAGTGATGAGCACGGCAACCGACCAGCGAGCGGAGAAGCTCGAGCTGTCGATCACGGGCATGACCTGCGCCTCCTGCGCGAACCGGGTCGAGCGCCGGCTGAACGAGCTCGACGGGGTGCAGGCCAGCGTCAACTACGCGACCGAGCGTGCCGCGGTGGCCTTCGATCCCGCCGCGATCGACCCCGAGCAGCTAGTCGACGCGGTCGCCGAGACCGGCTACCAGGCGATCCTGCCGACTCCCGATGCGGGCGCCCAGGCGCCGGAGGATGCGGACGAGACGGCGCCGCTGCGCCTGCGCCTGATCGCCAGTGCGGCGCTCAGCCTGCCGGTCCTGCTGCTCTCGATGATCCCAGCGCTGCAGTTCGACAACTGGCAGTGGCTGGCGCTGCAGCTGGCGACGCCGGTGGTGCTTTGGGGCGCCTGGCCGTTTCACCGCGCCGCCTGGGCCAACCTGCGCCACGGTGCCGCGACGATGGACACGCTGGTCTCGCTCGGCGTGCTCGCCGCCTGGGGCTGGTCCCTCTACGCGCTGTTCATCGGCGACGCCGGCATGACCGGGATGACGATGAGCTTCCAGCTGCTGCCCGACGGGGGTGGCGGCGACAGCGAGATCTATCTGGAGACCGCAGCGGTGGTCACCACCTTCATCCTCGCCGGCCGCTACTTCGAGGCCCGCGCCAAGCGCCGGGCCGGCGCTGCCCTGCGGGCGTTGCTCGAGCTCGGGGCGAAGGAGGTCTCGGTGCTCGACGGGGAGGGGCGGGAGCGTCGTGTTCCCATCGCCGATCTCGCTGCTGGCGATCGCTTCCTGGTCCGACCCGGCGAGAAGGTCGCCACCGACGGCGTCGTCGTCGAGGGTCGCTCGGCGATCGACCAGTCGCTGCTGACCGGGGAGTCGCTTCCGGTCGAGAAGGGCCCCGGCGACGAGGTGGCGGGGGCGACCGTGAACGCCGGCGGCCGGCTGGTGGTCCGCGCCACCAAGGTCGGCGACGACACCGCGCTGGCCCAGATCGCCCGCCTGGTCACCGAGGCCCAGAACGGCAAGGCGCCGGTGCAGCGGCTCGCCGACCGCATCTCCGGCGTCTTCGTGCCGTTCGTGATCGCGCTCTCGGTGGCGACGCTCGGGTTCTGGCTCGGCGCCGGCGAGGGAGCGTCCTTCGCCTTCACCGCTGCCGTCGCGGTGCTGATCATCGCCTGCCCCTGCGCGCTCGGGCTGGCGACGCCGACGGCGCTGCTGGTCGGGACCGGCCGCGGCGCCCAGCTTGGCCTCCTGATCAAGGGCCCGGAGGTGCTGGAGTCCACGCGCCGGGTGGACACCGTGGTCCTCGACAAGACCGGGACCGTGACCAGCGGCCGGATGGCGGTGGTCGACGTAGTGCTGGTCGGCGCTGGCAGCCCGGAGGGCGACAAGCGCCTGCCGGATGCCGACGCGCGGCGCGAGGTGCTGCGCCTGGCCGGGGCTGTGGAGGACGCCTCCGAGCACCCGATCGGCCGCGCCGTCGCCGCCGCGGCGCGGGCGGAGGGAATCGAGCTGCCGCCGGTCGAGAGCTTCGCCAATCGCGAGGGGCTCGGGGTGGAAGGCGTCGTCGATGGCCACGGGGTTCAGGTCGGCCGCGCCTCGCTGATGGCCGACTGGAGCCTCGCGGTCCCGCCGCAGCTCGACTCCGCCCGGCGCGGCGCCGAGGCGCGCGGCGCCACCGCCGTGCTCGTCGCCTGGGACGGGGCCGCCCGCGCCGTCCTCGTCGTCGCCGACACGATCAAGCCGAGCTCGGCCGCGGCAGTCGCGGGGCTGAGGGGGCTCGGGATCCGGCCGCTGCTGCTCACCGGCGACAACGAGGCCACCGCCCGCGCCGTCGCCGCCGCGGTCGGGATCGAGGACGTGGTCGCCGAGGTGTTGCCGGCCGAGAAGGCCGACGTGATCGCCCGCCTGCAGGCCGAGGGGCAGGTGGTGGCGATGGTCGGCGATGGCGTCAACGACGCTCCCGCGCTGGCCCTGGCCGACCTCGGGCTGGCGATCGGGACCGGGACCGACGTCGCGATCGAGGCCTCGGACCTGACCTTGGTCTCCGGCGACCTGCGCGGTGCCGCCGATGCGATCCGGCTCTCGCGGGCGACCCTGCGCACGATCAAGCAGAACCTCGGCTGGGCCTTCGGCTACAACGTCGCGGCGCTGCCGCTGGCCGCCGCCGGGCTGCTCAACCCGGTCATCGCCGGTGCCGCGATGGCGCTCTCGAGCGTCTCCGTCGTCGCCAACTCGTTGCGGCTGCGCCGCTTCCGTCAAGATCGGGACTGATGGATCAAGCGACCTTCGACCTGGTGGATCGGTTCGTGGCCGACACCCTGGTGCCCGACGACGAGGCGCTGAGCGCCGCCCTCGAGGCGGCGGAGGCGGCCGGGCTGCCGTCGATCCAGGTCTCCGCCCCTCAGGGCAAGCTGCTGCAACTGCTGGCGCGGCTGCAGGGGGCGAGCGCGATCCTCGAGTTCGGCACCCTCGGGGGCTACAGCTCGATCCTGCTGGCCCGGGCGCTGGCGCCGGGTGGCCGCCTGACCACGCTCGAGGCCAAACCGGAGTTCGCCGAGGTCGCCCGCGCCAGCATCGAGCGGGCCGGGCTCGGCGACGTGGTCGAGATCCGCGTCGGGCCGGCCCTGGAGACGCTGCCGCTGCTGGCCGCGGAGAGGGCGGGGCCGTACGACTTCGTCTTCATCGACGCCGACAAGGTCAACACGCCGAACTACTTCGCCTGGGCGCTGGACCACACCCGCCCCGGCAGCCTGATCGTCGCCGACAACGTCGTCCGCGACGGCAGCCTCGGCGACGAGGCCGATCCTGACCCCGCGACCAAGGCCCAGCGCCAGCTCCACCAGACCCTCGCCGAGGAGCCGCGGGTGGCGGCGACGACGATCCAGACCGTCGGCGCCAAGGGATACGATGGCTTCACGATCGCCTTGGTCGAGGGCTAGGCGACGCCTGCGGAGCCTCCCCTGCTATCTTTCTCCGTCGGCCCAATGGGCCGTGTATTAGTGCCCTGCCGTCCGACTCATGGGGCGTGCAGGAATCCTGTTTTCGATACGAGACCGGAGCAATGAAGGTTCGAGCTTCCGTTAAGCCGATGTGCGAGAAGTGCAAGGTAATCCGCCGCAACGGTGCGGTCCTGGTGATCTGCCAGAACCCGCGCCATAAGCAGAGGCAGGGCTAGCGTGGCACGTATCGCCGGCATCAACATCCCGGTCAACAAACGGACCGAAATCGGGCTCACCTACATCTTCGGGATCGGCCAGTCGACGGCACAGCAGATCCTCAAGGAGACGAAAGTCGATCCGAACACCTTGGTCAAAGACCTGACCGAGGACGAGGTGATGAAACTTCGCGAGGCGGTCGAGAACCGCGAGGTCGAGGGCGACCTGCGCCGCGAGCGCTCGCAGAACGTCAAACGGCTGATGGAGATCGGCTCCTACCGCGGCCTGCGCCACCGCCGTGGCCTGCCGGTCCGGGGCCAGCGCACGAAGACCAACGCGCGCGGCCGCAAGGGCCCGCGGCGCCTCAGCGTCGCCGGTAAGCGCAAGGTATAGGCGAGAACATGGCTGAGAAAAAACCCGCCAAAGGGCGCACGCGCCGCCGTGTCAAAAAGAACGTCACCTACGGGCAGGCGCACA
>DATAON010000052.1:0-6695 GCA_036265715.1 Solirubrobacterales bacterium
ACGTGTACGTCAAGGACGGGTTGATCACCTGGGAGTCGCAGGCGGTCGACTACCCCTCGCCGGGAGCGGAGATGCCCGACTACGAGCCGCGGGGCTGCCCCCGCGGCGCCTCCTTCTCCTGGTACACGTACTCGCCGCTGCGGGTCAAGTACCCCTACGTGCGCGGCAGCCTCCTGGCGATGTTCCGCGAGGCGCGCGAGCGCCTCGGCGACCCGGTTGAGGCCTGGGCGGAGATCGTCGCCGACCCCGAGCGCTCGCGGCTCTACAAGCGCCAGCGGGGGAGGGGCGGTTTCGTTCGCGCCTCCTGGCAGGAGGCGACCGAGATGATCGCCGCCGCGCACGTGCACACGATCAAGGCCCACGGCCCCGACAGGGTGATCGGCTTCTCGCCGATCCCGGCGATGTCGATGGCCTCCTACGCGGCCGGCAGCCGCTTCCTCTCGCTGATCGGCGGCGTCGTCCTCTCCTTCTACGACTGGTACGCGGACCTGCCGCCCTCCTCGCCGCAGTCCTTCGGCGACCAGACCGACGTCCCGGAGTCCGGCGACTGGTGGAACGCCGGGTACCTGCTCGTCTGGGGGACGAACCTACCGACGACGCGGACCCCCGACGCGCACTTCATGACCGAGGCCCGCTACCGCGGCCAGAAGGTCGTCGTCGTATCCCCCGACTACGCCGAGCACACCAAGTTCGCCGACGACTGGCTCGCCGCACAGCCCGGCAGCGACGGCGCCCTGGCGATGGCGATGGGCCACGTGATCCTGAAGGAGTTCTACGTCGATCGCGAGGTCCCCTACTTCCGCGACTACGCCCGCAAATACACCGATCTGCCGCTGCTGGTGACCCTTCGCGAGCGCGAGGGTGCGTACGTGCCGGACCGGCTGCTGCGGGCCTCGGATCTCGACGGCGCGGCCGGGGAGGAGAACGCCGAATGGAAGCCGGTCCTGCTCGATCAGCGCAGCGGCGAGCCGGTGGTGCCGAAGGGCTCGGTCGGTCACCGCTACGGGGAGCCCGGCGAGTGGAACCTGAAGCTGGACGGGGTGGAGCCGGTGCTGACGCTGCTCGATCGCGACGGCGAGCGCGTCGCGATCGACCTACCGCGCTTCGACGCCGGCGAGTCCGAACGGGGCGGCGTGGTGCGCCGCGGGGTCCCGGCGATCCGCGTCGGCGATCAGCTCGTCACCACCGTTCTCGATCTGACGCTGGCGCACTACGGGGTCACCCGCCCCGGCCTGCCAGGGGAGTGGCCGGAGGGCTACGACGATCCAGACCAGCCCGCGACGCCGGCCTGGCAGGAACCGATAACCGGGGTCGACGGCAAGCTCGTGGCGAAGGTCGCGCGCGAGTTCGCCCGCAACGCGGAGGTCACCGAGGGCCGCTCGATGATCGCGATGGGCGCCGGAACCAATCACTGGTTCCACTCCGATCAGGTCTACCGCACCTTCCTCGCCCTGGTCCAGCTCTGCGGCTGCGAGGGGGTCAACGGCGGCGGCTGGGCCCATTACGTCGGCCAGGAGAAGGTCCGGCCCCTGGCCGGCTGGCAGACCCTCGCCTTCGCGCTCGACTGGGTGCGCCCGCCCCGCCACCAGTCCGGGACGCCGTTCTTCTACCTCGCCACCGACCAGTGGCGCTACGAGCGCCAGCGCCCCGACGATCTCGCCTCGCAGCTGGGTCGCGGCCTGCTCGCGGGCAAGCACGTCGCCGACGTCAACGCGCTCGGCGCCCGCCTCGGCTGGCTGCCCTCCTACCCGAGCTTCGACCGCTCCAGCCTGGAGCTGGTCGAGGAGGCTGAGAAGGAGGGGATCGAGCCGGCGGACTACGTCGTCCGCGAGCTGCGCGAGGGGCGGCTCAACTTCGCCTGCGAGGACCCCGACGCGCCCGCCAACCAGCCCAAGGTGATGACCGTCTGGCGCGCCAACCTGCTCGGCTCCTCGGGCAAGGGCCACGAGTATTTCCTCAAGCACCTGCTCGGCACGACCGACAACGCCGTGCGGGCCGAGGAGACGCCGCCGGAGCTGCGCCCGAGCGAGGTCGCCTGGCGCGAGCAGGCTCCCGAGGGGAAGCTCGACCTGCTGACCACGATCGACTTCCGGATGACCAGCAACGCGCTGTTCTCCGACGTGGTGCTGCCGGCCGCGACCTGGTACGAGAAGGTCGACCTCTCCAGCACCGACCTGCACCCCTTCGTCCACACCTTCAACGAGGCGGTGCCGCCGCCCTGGGAGACGAAGACCGACTGGGACGCCTTCAGTCGGATCGCCGAGCGGTTCTCGGAGCTCGCCGAGAAGCACCTCGGCGCCCGCCGTGATCTGCTCGCCGCGCCGCTCCTGCACGACACTCCCGACGAGATCGCCCAGCCGCTCGGCGAGGTGCGCGACTGGCGCGCCGGCGAGTGCGAGCCGATTCCCGG
The DNA here is from genome assembly GCA_036265715.1 of Solirubrobacterales bacterium. Taxonomy (GTDB): domain Bacteria; phylum Actinomycetota; class Thermoleophilia; order Solirubrobacterales; family 70-9; genus VAYN01. The sequence continues at coordinate 2,411 of DATAON010000052.1, forward strand.
CAAGACGATGCCGAAGCTGATCGTGATCGAGCGCGACTACCCGGCGGTCGCCGAGAAGTGGAAGGCGCTGGGGCCGCTGGTCGAGGAGCAGGGCACCGCGGTGAAGGGCGCCAGCTGGGTTGCCGATGAGGAGGTGGCCGAACTGGCGGCGCGCAACGGCGCCGTGCGCGGTGGGGTCGCCGACGGCCGCCCCTCGCTGGCCCGCGTCGAGCACGCCTGCGAGGCGATCCTTGCGCTCTCGGGAACAACCAACGGGCGCCTCGCGGTTGAGGGCTTCCGCTCGCTGGAGCACACCACCGGGGTCGAGCTCGCCGACCTCGCCGGCCCCCGCTCCGGCGATCGGATCGAGCTCGCCGACGCACAGGTCCAGCCGCGCACGGTGATCACCTCGCCCGAGTGGTCGGGGATCGAGGCGCACGGGCGCCGCTACGCGCCGTTCACGGTCAACGTCGAGCGCGAGAAGCCCTGGCACACGCTCTCCGGCCGGATGCACCTCTACCTCGACCACGCCTGGATGCTGGAGCTGGGCGAGGGGCTGCCGATCTATCGCCCGCCGCTGGCGCACCGGGCGATCTTCGGCGACCAGCGCGAGGGCGGCGGCGGCGAGAAGCGCGAGCTGACCCTGCGCTACCTGACCCCGCACTCGAAGTGGTCGATCCACTCCGAGTACCAGGACAACCTGCACATGCTGACCCTGTTCCGCGGCGGCGGCATGCTCTGGATCAGTCGCGAGGACGCCGAGGCGCTGGAGATCCGCGACAACGACTGGGTCGAGGCCTACAACCGCAACGGGGTCGTCGCCTGCCGGGCGGCGGTCTCCCACCGCATCCCCGAGGGGACGTGCCTGATGTACCACGCCAAGGACCGCCACCTGAACGTGCCGCTGACCGAGCTCGAAGGGAAGCGCGGCGGCACCGACAACTCGCTGACTCGGATCGTGATGAAGCCCACCCACTTCATCGGCGGCTACGCCCAGCTCAGCTTCGGCTTCAACTACTTCGGGCCGACCGGCTCCCAGCGCGATGAGGTGACGGTCCTGCGCAAGCGGGAGGCCGAGGTGGTGTTTCAGTGAAGATCCGCGCCCAGGTCGGGATGGTGATGAATCTCGACAAGTGCATCGGCTGCCACACCTGCTCGGTCACCTGCAAGCAGGTCTGGACCAACCGGCCGGGGGCCGAGTACATGTGGTTCAACGACGTCGAGACGAAGCCGGGCGTCGGCTATCCCAAGCGCTGGGAGGACCAGGAGCGCTGGAAGGGCGGCTGGGAGCTGGACCGCAAGGGAAACCTGCGGCTGAAGGCGGGCGGAAGGGTGAAGAAGCTGCTCTCGATCTTCTCCAACCCGGACCTGCCCGAGATCGACGACTACTACGAGCCCTGGACCTACGACTACGAGAAGCTGATCACGGCGCCGCTCTCCGACCACGACCCCGTCGCCCGGGCCCGCTCGCAGCTGACCGGCGAAGCGCTGGAGGAGATCGAGTGGGGGCCGAACTGGGACGACAACCTCGCCGGCGCCCCCGAGCGGATCCACGAGGACCCGCTCACCGAGGGGATCCAGGAGCAGGTCAAGGCGACCTACGAGCAGGCGTTCATGTTCTACCTGCCGCGGATCTGCGAGCACTGCCTCAACCCCTCCTGCGTGGCGTCGTGCCCATCGGGGGCGATGTACAAGCGCGACGAGGACGGGATCGTCCTCGTCGACCAGGCCAAGTGCCGCGGCTGGCGCTTCTGCGTCTCCGGCTGCCCCTACAAGAAGGTCTACTTCAACCACCGCACCGGCAAGGCCGAGAAGTGCACCCTCTGCTATCCGCGAATCGAGGCCGGGCTGCCGACGATCTGCTCGGAGACCTGCGTCGGTCGGATCCGCTACATCGGCCTCGTCCTCTACGACGCCGACCGGGTCAAGGAGGCGGCCTCGGTCCCTGACGAGCGCGACCTGCTCACCGCCCAGCACGACGTCTTCCTCGACCCCGAGGACCCGGACGTGCGCGAGCGCGCCGCCGCCGAAGGCATCCCGGACGACTGGATCGAGGCGGCGCGTCGCTCGCCGGTCTGGCTGCTTGCCCACCGCTACCGGGTGGCACTGCCCCTGCATCCCGAGTACCGGACGCTGCCGATGGTGTGGTACGTGCCACCGCTCTCGCCGATCGTCAGCGCCCTCGAAACCGACGACTACGAGGCCGACCCCGACGACGTCTTCCCGGCGATCGAGCAGATGCGGATCCCGGTCGACTACCTCGCCAACCTGCTCGCCGCTGGCGACGGAGAGGTGATCCGCGACGTCCTGCGCCGCCTGGCGGCGATGCGCGGCCACATGCGCAAGCGCGAGGTGCTGGGCGTCCACGACGAGGCGATGGCGACGGCGGTCGGGATGAGCGTCGCCGACGTCGAGGACATGTACCGGCTGCTGGCGATCGCCAACTACGACGACCGCTACGTGATCCCCAAGGCCCACGCCGAGCTCGCCGACCGCCTGATGGAGCAGCAGGGCACCTGCGGCCTCGACTTCGAGGGAGGCCCCGGCAACTGCGGGATGGTCACGCCGGAGCCCGAAGCCGACGTCGAGGGGTTCATGCTCGCCGACGAAGGGACGCCCGAGCTCGACATCGTGAAGATGGCCGGGGGCAGGCGCCGCGGAGAGCCGAGCTGATGGGTCGCAGGGAGAGGCGGGAGAGCGCGACGGAGGTCTACCGGCTCAGCTCGCTGCTCCTCCACTACCCGGACTCGGCGCTGCTGGGCGCGCGGGAGGAGATCGGCCGGGTCGTCGCCGGCCTGCCGCGCTCCGATGCGGTGGCGGCGCTCGAGCGCTTCCTCGGATGGTGGGCCCGCGCCGACGGCGACGAGATCGCCGCCCACTACGTCGAGACATTCGACCTGAGCAAGCGCTCGGGGCTCTACCTGACCTTCTACTCCGACGGCGACAAGCGCGAGCGAGGAGCGGCGTTGCTGCGCCTGAAGCGGCTCTTTCGGGCCGCCGGCCTGCCGCTGGAGGGCACCACCGAGCTTCCTGACTTCCTGCCGGTGATGCTCGAGTTCGCCGCCTCCGCGCCGCGCGGGCGCGGGGAGATCGTCCTGCGCGAGCACCGCGCCGCCCTCGAGCTGCTGCGACTGAGCGTGCGCGAGCTCGGCAGTCCCTACGCGGACGTTCTCGACGCCGTCTGCGACACCCTCGGCGCCCCGTCGGCGCTCGAGCGGGCCACAGTCGGCCGTCTCGCGGCCGCCGGCCCGCCGCAGGAGCTCGTCGGACTCGAGCCCTTCGCTCCGCCTGAGGTGATGCCGGACGCCGGGGTGAGGCCTTGAGCGCCGGCAAGGTCCTGCTCTGGGTGATCCTGCCCTACGTCGCGATAACGACGTTCGTGGTCGGACACTGGTGGCGTTACCGGGCGGATCAGTTCGCGTGGACCAGCCGTTCCACCCAGCTGCTCGACCGCCGCGTCCTCGGCTGGGCCAGCCCCGCCTTCCACTACGGAGCGCTGGCGGCGGTCGGCGGTCACATCATCGGTCTCTGCATCCCGGCGTCGCTGACCGAGACGCTGGGGATCTCCGAGGGGTTCTACCGCTGGTTCGCGGCGATCCCGGGCGGGATCGCAGGCGCCGTGACGCTGGTCGGGTTCCTCGGCCTGCTCTACCGGCGCACCACGAGTCCCCGGGTGCGGCGGACGACGACGCGGATCGACATGCTCACCTACGGCCTGCTCACGGTCCTGATCGTGATGGGCTGCCTGATGACCTTCGGCGACAACCTGCTCACCAGCGACCCCTACAACTACCGCCCATCGATCGGCGAGTGGTGGCGCTCGATCTTCTACCTGAACCCCGATGTCGGGGCGATCGACGGGGCGCCCCTGGTCTACCAGCTGCACGCGATCATCGCCTGGGGCTTCTGGGCCCTCTTCCCGTTCAGTCGCCTCGTCCACGCCTGGAGCATTCCGCTCCAGTACATCGGTCGCCCCTACATCCTCTACCGTCGCCGCTTCGACCCTCCCGCCGTGCTGCCGCCGGAGGCCCGGTCCCTCGATCGCTAGCACCGGCGCCGCCCGGCGTCGGTCCTGCTTTTCGTGTCGGCGTGTCCGTCCGGGGGTCCGTCGTTCGTCATGACGGCAAAGCCGGCATCGGCCGGCTCCGAGTGAAAGGGCTCAGGCATGCCGATCCACCAGGAAGCGATCATCGACGCCACCCCCGAGCAGGTCTACGCCGTGCTCACCGACGCAGAGAGGTTCGCGGCCGCGCCACGGGCCCCGGCGCGAATCGGCGACCAGGCGGGCGACTCGTTCACGCTGTTC
>DATAON010000053.1:0-34835 GCA_036265715.1 Solirubrobacterales bacterium
GGGCGAGCTGGTCGACGAGGGCCGCTGCCTGGCCCCGACCCTGCTGGCTCACCCGAGCAAAGAGGCGAAGGTCTGGTGCGAGGAGGTCTTCGGGCCGGTAGCCACGCTCGACACCTTCTCCGACTTCGACCAGGCCCTCGCCATGGCCAACGACTCCAAGTTCGGCCTGCAGGCCGGCGTCTTCACCCGCGACATGGGCAACGGGCTCAAGGCGGCGAGGACCCTGGAGTTCGGCGGCGTCCTGATCAACGAGGTGCCGACCTTCAGGGCCGACCAGATGCCCTACGGCGGGGTCAAGGACTCCGGCAACACCAGGGAGGGGCCGGCCTTCGCGGTCTACGAGCTGACCGAGGAGAGGTTCGTGACGCTGCAGTGACGAGATAGTCACAAGCTCGTCACCTTCTGGTCACTGCCTGGTCACATACCTCCTTCGCCGCCGCGGCAGGCTGCGGGCGTCAACTCGTCCAGGAGGAATCCCTTGCCCCTGCCTCGCCGCCTCGCGCTCGCCCTTGCGTCCGTCGTCGCCCTGATCACCTCTGCCCTCGCGGCCACCGCCGCCTCGGCCTCCTTCGACCTGACCCACGGGCAGCGCTTCGGCAACGCGCCGAACGAGATCGTCGCGGTCTCCTCCGACGGATCGTTCCTCGTCGCCACCCAGGGCAAGGGGGTCGTCAAATACGACCTCAGCAACCTCGGCGCCCCGGTTCAGAGCGCGATCTACGCCAACCTCGACAACGCCCCCGGGGTCGACCTCGGCAACGGCACCAGCTCGCCGGAACTCGAACTCGCGACCCCGGCGGGGCCGCCTTCGTTCGGCGTCGCGATCGTCAACGCCGAGCCCGGCCCGACCTCGGTCGCCCTGGTCCGCGACGAGTACGTGATCGCTCCCTACAACGCGAAGAACAACAACGTCGACGTCGACGGTGACAAAACCGCCGACCCCGAGGACCTCACCGTCGACCCGGTCGACGGGGTCGTGATCCTCGACGCCGACGACCTCACCCCCGTGCGGACGATCCTCTTCAACGACAACAGCCCGACCACCGGGATCGCCGGCGCCCCGACCGGCACCCCCGGGCAGGCGAACCTGCTCGAGGTCCCCGACTCGGTCGCGGTCAGCCCCGACGGCACTCGCGCCGTGATCGCGGTCGAGAACGACCGTGAGCTGGGGCAGCCGGTCACCGCCAACAACCCGACCCCCGGCGGCGTCGGCGGCTTCGTCCGCGCCGACACCAGCGACCCGAACCCGGCCAACTGGAAATTCGACCTGATCGCGCTGCCGCCGGCCTTCCTCGCCGCCGAGGGCGAGCAGGCGCAGCCGGAGTTCGTCGACATCAGGCAGGACAACACCTTCGTCGGCTCGATCCAGGAGGCGAACGCGATCGCCGTCTTCGACCTCGACGAACCGACCGTCAACCCGACCCTGCTCGGCTCCCAGGTCCACGACGTCGGCAGCTCCATCTTCCTCGCCGACACCACCGCCAACACGCCGATCTCGCTCTCCTTCAACACCTCGATCACCCGTGAGCGCCAGCCGGACACGGTCCAGTGGGTAGCCGGCGGCACCATGATCGCGCTCGCCAACGAGGGAGAGAACGGCACCGTCGGCGGCACCCGCGACTTCTCGATCCACAACCCCGACGGGACCCTGGTCGCGAAGATCGGGACCGCCTTCGAGGAAGCGACGGCGGACTATGGCTTCCTCGGCGACTCGCGCAACACCCTCACCAACAAGGGCTCTGAGCCCGAGGGGATGGAGGCGGTGACGGTCGACGGGACCGAGTACCTGCTGGTCCTCGGCGAGCGCAGCGAGTCGCTCTCGACCTGGGATCTCAGCTTCCCCGCCTTCCCGCGTTTGGTCAGCTTCGTGCCGACCGGTGAGGCGCCCGAGGGGATCAGCGCCAACGCCGCCCGGGGGTTCGCCGTGGTCGCCAACGAGGACTCGGTCGACACCCAGGGCAACATCGGCTTCTTCACCCTGCACCGCTTCACCGACAGCTCGCTGCTGCCGGCGGATCGACTGATCCCGCGCGGTCGCAACACGTCCTACTTTGACATCCGCGGTCTCGGGGCCGGGCTTTCGACCAGCCGCTTCGCGACCGTCGACGGCACCGTCCCGACCCGGGTCCTCGAGGTCGAGGTCGGCGGCCAGGGCTACGCGCCGCTGCGCGCGCTCGGCCCGGTCGGCGGCGCCGGCGCCGGGATCATCCTGCAGGACATCGCCCCGGCCCCCGGCGGCGGCTCCTGGGTCGTCAGCGCCGACAACGCGCTGGAGCTGGCCCGCCTCGACGCGAGCGGCGCGCTGGTTGGCATTGCCAAGGACGTTCCCGGCAGCGGCAACGGGGTCTCGGGAGTGGTGGTGACGCCCGACGGCGGCACCGTCTACGTGTCCACGACCGTCGCCGCCAACACGATCTACCGCTACAACGTCGGCGCCGACACCTTCACGCCGATCACTGTGGCGGGCGTCGGCGCCAGCGACCGGATCCTCGACCTGGCCCTGGCCGGCGACGGCGACCTGATTGCGGTCGAGGCCAACACGAACAGCAACATCTCGGGCGCGACCGTGACCCGGCTTGACGACCCGGCGGGGGTCGACAACGCGATCGGCGCCGGGGACCGCAGCGTGCTGGCGACGATCCCGGTTGTCGCCAGCCGCTCGGGCACCGACATGACCGGCCTGGCCCTGCGGCCGGGCGGTGAGCTCTGGGGTGTGAGCGGGTCGCGGGACGGTGGCGGCCACGTCGGCCAGGCCGATCTGCGCCGTCTAATCACCATGCCGGCCCCGATCAACCGCGTCGCCCCGGCGCTGACCGGGACCGCGGTCGTCGGCCAGAGCCTCAATTGCGGTGACGGGACCTGGACCGGGGCCACCACGTTCACCCGCGAGTGGCGGCGCGACGGCCTCGCGATCGCCGGTGCCACCGGTGCGAGCTACACGGTCGGCAGCGCCGACCAGGGTCAGCGGATCACCTGCGCGGTCCTCGCCGCCGGCGCCGACGCGTTCCAGGTGGCCGAGTCGGGCGCCGTGTTCCCGGTCCCGACTGGCCCCGCCGGCCCGGTAGGTCCCAGCGGCCCTGTTGGACCCACCGGCCCCGTTGGCCCGACTGGCCCTGTTGGACCCACCGGCCCTGTTGGACCCACCGGCCCGGTCGGTCCTACCGGCCCCCAGGGCCCGACCGGAGCGACCGGCAAAGAAGGCGCTGCCGGCAAAGCCGGAGCCCAGGGGCCGGCCGGCAAAGACGGCGCCCAGGGACCGCAGGGCCCCAAGGGCGACCGGGGCCCGCGCGGCCCCCGCGGCCAGAACGGTAAATCGTGCTCCGCCAAATCGGCGAAATGCAAGAAGTCGAAGGCGAAGAAGTCCAAGAAGCACCAGCGCCAGCACCGCTCCACCCGCCGCTAGCCCGGAGCGAGCTGAGAGCGCGGTTGTCCTTATTCGCCCTCTGGGCTATTAAGGACAACCGCGCACAGCGTTCTAGCCGTTCGGCCGCGCCATCGCCCGGTGGTCGAGCGCCTTGTCGAGCGTCTCCTCGTCGACGCCTAGCTCCAGCGCCACCTCGCGCAGCATGCGTCCGCTGTCGGCGGCGGTCTTGACGATCTCGGCGGCGCGGTCGTAGCCGATGTGGGGGTTGAGCGCGGTCGCCGTCGCCAGGGTGGCCTCGGCGTGGCGCTCGGTCATCTCCTCGTTGGCCTCCAGCCCGGCGACGCATTTCCGGTCCAGCAGGCGCGAGGCGGAGGCCAGCAACTTGATCGAGTCGAGCAGGTTGCGGGCGATCAGCGGCACCCGCACGTTGAGCTCGAACTGGCCCTGGGAGCCGGCGACGGTGATCGCGGCGTCGTTGCCCATGACCTGGGCGGCGACCTGGATCACGACCTCCGGGATCACCGGGTTGACCTTGCCCGGCATGATCGAGGAGCCCTTCTGCAGCTCCGGCAGGCGCAGCTCGGCGAGCCCCGCCCGCGGGCCGGAGCCCATCAGCGCCAGGTCGTTGGCGATCTTGTTGAGCGAGACGGCGTAGACCTTGAGCGCGCCCGAGAGCTCGACCAGGGCGTCGCGGTTGCCCTGCGCCTCGAAGGGGTCGAGCGGCTCGGAGATCGCCAGGCCGGTGTCCTCTGCGAGCTGGGCCCGCACCTTGGCGGCGAACTCGGGGTGGGTGTTGAGCCCGGTGCCGGTGGCGGTGCCGCCGAGCGGGATCTGGCCGACCCGTCGCAGCGTGCCCTCGACCCGCTGGATCCCGAGCCGGACCTGCGCGGCGTAGCCGCCGAACTCCTGGCCGAGGGTGACCGGGACCGCGTCCATCAGGTGGGTGCGGCCGGCCTTGACGACGTCGGCGAAGGCGGTCGCCTTCGCCTCCAGCGCCGCCTGCAGCTCGCCCATCGCCGGCAGCAGGTCATGGCTGACCTCGTCCAGCGCCGCCAGGTGCACGGCGGAGGGGAAGACGTCATTCGAGGACTGGCCCATGTTGACGTGGTCGTTGGCGTGGGCGCCGTCGCCGGCGAGGTTGGCGATCACCTCGTTGGCGTTCATGTTGGAGGAGGTGCCGGAGCCGGTCTGGAAGACGTCGACCGGGAACTGGTCGTCGTGCTGGCCCTCGCCGATCGCCTTGCCGGCGGCGGAGATGCGCTCGGCGAGGTCGCCGTCGAGCTTGCCGAGGGCGCCGTTGGCCTCCGCGGCCGCGCCCTTGATCCGGCCCAGCCAGCGCACGACGGGGACCGGCACGCGCTCGCCGGAAACGGGGAAGTTGTCGACTGCTTTGGTGGTCTCGCCACCCCACAGCTGCTCGGTCAAGGTGATGCCTCCATGAAGGTCGTTGGGGCATTGGAGGGTATTCCTCCGGCGCTGCGGGCCGCATCGCGCCGCTCGAGGACCTCTATTAGGCATCTCTAATTTTAAAGTATTAGGGTTGCCTAATGGGACGATACATCGGACCGGTCGAGCCACGTCCAGGTCGACGAACGCTACGCGAGGCGCTGATGCGAGCAGAATCGGAATCCACGAGCAGGCAGACGAGCCCCAGGGAGGGACGATGAAGCAGGACGATCCAGTCAGCGCGGGCGCCGCTCGCGCGATCGAGCACCTCAACGACGACCATGCCGACGCGCTGCTGGAGATGGCGCAGGCGCTAGGCGGCTGCCCGCAGGCGACCGCGGCGCGCTGCCTCGACGCCGACCGCGCCGGGCTCGACCTGATCGCGAGCACGCCGGCGGGCGAGGTCCCGGTCCGGGTCGACTACGAGGAGCCGATCGAGGCCCCCGAGGGCCTGCGCAAAGCGACGGTGAAGCTGGCCCAGAAGGCCCGGGCCGAACTCGGCGCCGAGCCGCGGCCGGTCTCGCCCTAGGCAGCTAAGCGTCGGGCAGCCAGCCCCCGGCGCGCCCGGCGTCGAACCCTTCCTCGTAGGTCGCCATGAAGGCGGGGGAGAGGGGCTCGCCCTTCGGCGCGAAGCGGGCGGCGACGACGAGGCGGCGGACCAGGTCGGTGTGGATGCCTTCGGTCTCCTCGGCCCCGCGCTTGGCGGCGCCGACCAGGTAGCCCAGCTCCAGCGTCGCCTGGCCGCCGGGGTCTTCGCGCGCCTCGGCGTTCAGCTCGGTCGCGGCGGCGATCATCGCTTCCCCGACCGTCGCCAGCTCACCACCGCTCTGGTTCTCGGTCAGGCAGGAGCCGATCGGCGTCTCGCCGCCGACCAAGACCTTGCCGGGCGCTTTCGCCAGCGCCTTCACGTAAGCCTCTGACCCTTCCAGGCAGGCGACCGGCGTCTGCGCGTCGTCTTCGCGACCGCCGCCGCAGCCGGCCAGCGCCAGCGCTGCCAGGCAGCCGAGCGCGATCAGTCTCCGGGCACCCATCCCGCCCAATCCTAGGGCGCCGACGGTGGCGGCTCAGTCGCCGCGGGGGGAAAGGCCGCCGGTGGGGGCCTGGGAGATGCCGCCGCTGGGGCCGGGGGGAGCTTTCGGAGCTTTCGGCGTCTGCTTGGTCCGGGTCTGCTTCATGTTCTCGAGCCCGGCGGCGGGGAAGACTTCGACCCATTCGGCGAGCGCGTAGCGTTTCGCCGTCGCGTGGTTCCAGGAGAGGTGGAGGTGGTGGCCGCAGCCGTGGCCGGCGTCGCCGTCGTAGCCGACCCAGCGGAAGGGGAGGACGGGTTTGTTCTGTCTCGGCTCGGCCCAGAGGGCGAGGCGGGTGATCGCGGTCCATTTGGCGTCGCAGGTGGAGCTCGGGACCAGCGGCACGATGTCGACCGCGAGCCCGTTGTAGTGGTCGGAGCCGGCGACGTGGCAGCCGTGGCAGCCCGACCAGCCGCCGTCGGGCAGCGGCCCGGAGTAGCCGTCGGTGACGTAGATCGGGTACCGCTGGGCGATCCAGCGCAGGTCGGGGACGATCCGCTTGTCGACCATGTCGCCCGCTTCGTGCGGGATCGAGGTCGGGATCGGGACGATCGAGCCGGTGCCGTAGACGAGCCGGGTTTCGCTCGGCGGCGGTTCCGCGGCGGCGCTGGAGGCGCCCCCGGCCAGGCACAGGGCGGCGGCGCAGACGATGGCGGCGTACCGAATCACCCTCTGCCTATCGACACCTTCACCGCGGCCTTGAATCGGGGGCGAGGCAATGCTCAGTCGTTCTCCCGCGAGGGATAGGCTTGTGCCGATGCTTACAGTCAGAGACGCAGCGTTCGACCTCTTCCGCGCCCACGGGATGACCACGATCTTCGGCAACCCGGGCTCGACCGAGCTGCCGATGCTGGCCGACTACCCGGCCGACTTCGAGTACGTGCTGGGCCTGCAGGAGGCGGTCGTGGTCGGGATGGCCGACGGCTTCGCCCAGGCCTCCGGCAAGACCACCGTCGTCAACCTGCACACGGCACCGGGAGTCGGCAACGCGATGGGGGCGATCTTCAACGCCCAGGCCAACCACGCGCCGCTGCTGATCACCGCCGGTCAGCAGGCGCGCGCCCAGATCACCCTGCAGGCGAACCTGACCAACCGCGACGCGACGCGGATGCCGCACCCGCTGGTCAAGTGGTCCTTCGAGCCGCCGCGTGCCGAGGACGTGCCGCTGGCACTTGCGCACGGCGCCCACCTCGCCGGGCTGCCCCCCCGCGGCCCCGTCTTCGTCTCGATTCCGATGGACGACTGGGACCAGGAGGTCGACGAGGCCGACGCCCGCGCCGCGATCGAGCGCCGGGTGACCGGCCGCGCCGGCGCCGACCCGGAGGCGGTCCGCGCCCTCGCCGCGGCGCTCGACGCCGCCGCCAACCCGGTCCTCGTCGCCGGCCCCGACATCGACACCAGCGGCGCCTGGGACCTCGCGATCGGCCTCGCCGAGCGCCAGCGCCTGCCGGTCTGGGCCTCGCCCGCGACCGGTGGCCACCGCCTCGGCTTCCCGGAGGATCACCCGAACTACCGCGGCGTGCTGCCGCCGGCGATCGGCCCGGTCGGGCAGACTTTGGAGGGCCACGACCTCGTCCTCGTCGTCGGCAGCTCCGTCTTCCCCTACTACCCGCACATCCCCGGGCCGCTGTTGCCCGAGGGAGCGAAGCTGGTCGCGATCACCTCCGACCCGGATGAGGCGGTGCGGGCGCCGATGGGCGACGCGATCGTCGCCGACGTGGCCCTGACCCTGGAGGCGCTGCTGGCCGCCGTGCCCGAGTCGACCCGGCCGGCGCCGGAGCCGAACCCGGGCCCGGGCGAAATCCCCGCCACCGACCCGCTCAACTCCTCGACCGTGCACAGCGCCCTGCGCGAGGTCCTGCCCGAGGACGCGATCGTCGTCCTCGAGTCCCCCTCCAGCACGCTCGCCCTGCGCAACCAGCTGCGGCTCTCGCGGCCGGGCAGCTACTACTTCGCCGCCGGCGGCGGCCTCGGCTTCGGCCTCGCCGCCTCGGTCGGAGTCCAGCTCGCCCAGCCCGACCGCCCGGTCGTCTGCGTGCTCGGCGAGGGCTCGGCCCAGTACGCGATCACTGCCTTCTGGAGCGCCGTCGCCTACAACGCGCCGGTCACCTTCCTGGTCCTGCGCAACTCCGAGTACGCGATCCTCAAGTGGTTCGCCGAAGTCGAGCAGGTGACCGGCGCGCCCGGCCTCGACCTGCCGGCGCTCGACGTCGCCGCGGTCGCCGAGGGCTACGGCGTCAGCGCCCACCGCGCCCGCGACCGCGACGAAGTCAGCGCCGCCCTGCAGACTGCCCTCGCCTCCTCCAAGCCCGAGCTGGTCGAAGTCCCGGTCGAGACCGGCATGTCCCTGTTCTAGGGGTGATGTGATGGAGGCCGCGACCGCTCCCGCCGCACCGGCCACCGACCGCGCCCCGGACGAGCTCGCGGCCGGGGTCGCGCAGCCGCTGCGCAGCGAACTGGAGGCGCTGCTCGGCGCCGACCGGATCCTGACCAGCCCCGGCGACCTGGTCAAGTACGCCTCCGACGCCAGCCCCTACCGGCTCTTCCCGCAGGCGGTGGTGATGGCCCGCGACGCCGCCGACGTCGCCAAGGTCCTCGCCTTCGGCCGCGCGCAGGGGATCCCGGTCACCTTCCGCGCCGGCGGCACCAGCCTCAATGGCCAGGGCCAGAGCGACGGCATCCTCGTCGACGTGCGCCGCCACTTCGGCGGCGTCGCGGTCGAGCAGGACGGCGCCCGCGCCCGGGTCAAGCCGGGCACGATCCTCGGCCACGTCAACCGCGTCCTCGCCCCCCACGGGCGCAAGCTCGGCCCCGACCCGGCCTCGACCGACGTGGCCACGGTCGGCGGCGTCATCGCCAACAACTCGGGCGGGATGCGCTGCGGCGTCGCCAGGGACTCCTACTCGACCGTGCGCGCGCTCACCTTCGTCCTCCCCTCGGGGACGACGATCGACTCGGCCGCCCCCGGCGCCGCCGAGCAGTTCGCCGCCGCCGAGCCGGAGCTCGCCGCCGGCCTGGAGGCGATCCGCGACGAGATCCGCGCCGACGCCGAGCTGGCCGACCGCATCCGCCGCAAGTTCGCGATCAAGAACACGACCGGCTACCGCCTCAGCGCCTTCCTCGACGCCGACCAGCCGCTGGAGATCTTCCGCCGCCTCCTGGTCGGCTCCGAGGGCACGCTCGGCTTCGTCGCCGAGGCGGTCTTCGAGACCGTGCCGCAGCCGGCGCTCACCACCACCGCCTGGGTCCACTTCCCCAGCATCGACGCCGCGATCGCGCCGGTCCCCGACCTGGTCGACTCCGGCGCCACCGCGGTCGAGCTGATGATCGCGCCGGCGCTGATCACCGCCGCCTGGAACATGGTCGGGGCGCCGCAGGAGTGGAAAGAGCTGCCGCCGGAGTCGGCGGTGCTGCTGATCGAGTTCGGCGGCGCCGACGAGGCCGAGCTGGCCGAGCACGTCGCCGGCGCCGAAGCGCTGCTCTCCGCCCACGAGACGATTCGCCCGATCGCTTTCACCCGCGAGCTGGAGGAGATCGAGCTGAGCTGGCGCGTGCGCGAGGGCCTGCACGGGCTGATCGGCAAGCTGCGCCTGCCCGGCACGGCGCTGATCGTTGAGGACGTCTGCGTGCCGCCGGAGCGGATCGCCGAGGGCGCCCGCGACCTGCAGGCGCTGCTCGGTGAGCACGGCTTCCTGCCTGGCGTCGCCGGCCACGCCTCCGCCGGCAACCTCCACTTCATGCTGACCCCGGACTTCGCCAAGCACGAGGACCTCGACCGCTACGAGGCCTTCATGGGCAAGCTGGTCGAGCTGATCGTCGGCAAGTACGACGGCTCGCTCAAGGCCGAGCACGGGACCGGGGTCAACATGGCCCCTTATGTAGAGCGCGAGTGGGGCGAGAAGGCGACCGAACTGATGTGGTGGGTCAAGCAGCTTGCCGACCCCGACGGCGTGCTCTCGCCCGGCGTCGTCCTCAACCGCGACCCCGACGCCCACCTGCGCAACCTGAAGACGACGCCGGCGATCGAGGAGTCGGCGACCTCCTGCGTCGAGTGCGGCTTCTGCGAGCCGGTCTGCCCCAGCCGCGACCTGACGACGACGCCGCGGCAGCGGATCGTGCTGCGGCGGGAGATCGCCCGCCAGCCCGAGGACTCGCCGGTGCGGCTGGCCCTGGAGAAGGAGTTCGAGTACGAGGCGCTGGCGACCTGCGCCGCCGACGGCTCCTGTCAGATCGCCTGCCCGGTCGGGATCGACACCGGCGCCCTGGTCAAGGAGCTGCGCCACCGCGAGCACTCCGAGCGCGAGGAGCGCGCGGCCATGCGCAAAGCCGAGCGCTGGGGCCTAGTCGAGGGCGCCTCGCGGCTGGGCCTGCGGGTCGGCGGCCCGATCGCCCGCCGCACCAAGCGCGGCCGGGCGCTGCCGGGGGCGGCTTCGAGCAAGCTGCCGGTGACGATCCACACCGGCGCCACCGCCGTCTACGTCCCCTCCTGCACCAACCGCATCTTCGCCTCCTCCGCCGACGGGCCGAGAACGGGAGATAGCGGCCCGAAATCGGCCCGCCGGCGGTGGGTTGTCGAGGCGCTGGTGGAGGTGTCGGCGCGGGCGGGGCTGCCGGTCTGGATCCCGCCCGACGTGGTCGGCAGCTGCTGCGGGCTGCCGTGGAGCTCGAAAGGCTTCGCCGGCGCCCACCGCTTCAAGGCCAATGAGATGGTCGAGCAGCTCTGGCGCTGGAGTGGCGAGGGAGCGCTGCCGATCGTTATCGACGCCGCCTCCTGCACCAACGCGGTCGCCGAGCCCGGCGCCGGCGTCCTCAGCGAGGAGAACGCCGGGCGGCTCGCGCGGCTGGAGATCCTCGACTCCGTCGCCTGGGCCCACGACCGCCTGCTGCCCTGGCTCGAGGTCGCCGAGCGGACCGGCTCGGCCACCGTGCACCCGACCTGCGCCACCCGCCGCATGGGTCTGACCCCGAAGATCCGCGCCCTCGCCGAGACCCTCGCCGACGAGGTCTACGTCGCCCCCTCGTCGACCTGCTGCGGCTTCGCCGGCGACCGCGGCATCTCCCACCCCGAGCTGACCGAGGCCGCCACCCGCCCCCAGGCCGAGGAGCTAGCAGGCCGCCACTTCGACGCCCACCTCTCCAGCAACCGCACCTGCGAGATCGGCCTCGAGCGCGCTACCGGCGAGCCCTACGAGTCCGTCCTGATCCTGCTCGAGCGCCTGACCCGCTCAACCTGACAAGGGGGGCGAATCGTCATCGCGGACGGCTTGGGCTTGGGTGCCCACCGTCTGCAGATTTCATGGAATCGCGATCCGCATGTTCTTCGACGAGGGACTTCACGCTGGACGCCCCCACTTTCACGCCGTGTACGAGGGCAGGCGCGCCTCCTACGACATTGCGGACCTGACCCGACTTGACGGGAGCTTCCCGGTTCGCATCGAACGTCTGGTGCGCGGCTGGGCCCGAGCTCATCAGGCCGAGTTGCTGGCGAACTGGGAGCGAGCCCGGGCCGATCTCCAACTGAATCCCATTGATCCGCCGAAATGAGTTGTCTACAATAACTCGATCATGGTCATGATCATCGAGCCACCCGATTTGGTCGAAGCCGTCCCGCTTGATGGCTACGAAGTCCATCTGAAGTTCGCCGATGGAATCGCTGGGGACGTCGATCTCTCCTACCTGCTCGACTACGGCCCAGTCTTCGAGCCGCTGCGCGACATCGAGTACTTCCGCCAGCTCAGGGTCACCGAGTTCGCCGACACCATCGAGTGGCCGAACGAAGCCGACATCGCGCCGGAGACGCTCTACGACCACGTCCAGCGCGCCGTCTACGAGAAGCGCCGCGCCAACGCGGCCAACAACTAACGCGTAACGGCTGAAACCGCGGCGGCGCCCTGCTCGTCGGTGGCGGCCTCGATCTCGCGCACCGTCGCGATCATGTCCTTGTCGGTGTCGAAGCGGCGGTCGAGCAGGGGGTTGATGAGGCCGCGGAAGGCGGAGACGTAGCGCCACCACTTGGGGGCGAAGACGCGGGGGGCGCGCTCTTCGATGCCGCGGACGACGGCGGCGCCGGCCTCGTCGGGCTGGATCCGCTTCATCAGCCAGTCGGGCGAGTTGGCGAGGACCTTCTCGGAGTGGGGGCGGGCGAAGCCGTCCTGGACGAGCTTGGTGTCGACCCAGCCGAAGTAGGCGACGCTGGCGCTGGCGCCGAGCGGCACCAGCTCCGCCCGCAGCGAGCGGCCGAGCGCCTCGACCCCGGCCTTGGCGACCGCGTAGGGGCTGTTGAAGACGCCGTTGGCGAAGGAGTAGACGGAGCCGACGACGACGATGTGTCCCTGGCGCTCGACGATCTGGGGCAGGACCGCGCGCACGGTCCGCCAAACGCCGAGTAGGTCGACCTCGAAGACGCGCTCCCACTCCTCGGTGCTGATCCCGCGCACGGTCGCCACCTGGGACTGGGCGATGCCGGCGTTGGCCATCGCCACGTCGAGCCCGCCGAAGCGCTCGACCACTTCGGCGACGGCGGCCTGCATGGCGCCGTGGTCGGTGACGTCGGCGCCGATCCCGAAGGCTCGCGGCCCGATCCGCTCCGCAGCCTCCGAGGCCGCGGTCAGGTCGAGGTCCAGCACCGCCACCGAGGCGCCGCGCATGTGCAGCTGGCGCGCGGTCTCGTAGCCGATGCCGCGGGCGGCGCCGGTGACCAGCGCCACTTTGCCGTTGAGATCGTAGGTAGGCATGGCGCAAGCCTATTCGAGATCGCGCCACGGATCGATGTCGAATAGCTCCATGGTGCCTTTGCGTCGCATAGCGGTGAGAAGGCGCCATGGAGTTGGATCCCGCCCGCCGAATAGGCTGCCGCCGTGGCCGGTCCGGACTCGACCTACGCAACTTTCGCCGCCGAGCGCGGCCTCGAGCCGGTCCCGGCGCTCGAACTCGGGGCGTTGACGCCGCTCCTGGTCGAGTCCAAGCACTGCGGCGTCGCGCCGGCCGCCCGCGGCAAGCTTGCCGGCGAGGTCGAGGGCGTCGTCGGCCACCTCGCCTACACCCGCAACAAGACCTTCCGCTTCAACGTCGCCCTGGTCGAGGTCCACGGCTCGACCCCCTTCGTCCCGCGCTTGTTCTGCATCCGCCAGGGCCGCAGCACCCGCGACGACGAGTTCTACGGCTTCGGGGCGCGCTACTCCAAGCTCTGGACCGAGAGCGAGAAGCTGAACCAGCGCTACACGGTCAGCACCGGTCCCTACCAGGACGAGAACTGGATGCGGCAGCTGTTCTCGCCGGCCCTGGTCGACTACCTGGCGACGAAACCGCCGGCCGACTTCTCCTTCGAGCTCGCCTACGGGATCCTGCTCGGCAGCGTCGAGGCGGACGACCCCGGCCCCGAGGGCCTGGCGGCGCTCTGCGAGGCGACGGTCCACGTCGCCGAGAGAATCGCCCGGGAGTGCGGGGAGTAGCGATGCAGATCAACCGCACCGGCTACTTCCTGATCGCCCTCTTCGGGCTGCTCGGCCTGGCGATGTGCATCGGCCCGGTGCTGGCCGGCGCGCCCGGCGAAGCCTCGCTGATCCTCGCCTCCACGGGGGCGATCTTCGTCCTCGTCGCCGCCGGCCTCGGCTGGTACGCGCGCCACGCCGCCCGCAAGGCTGCCCACAACGACTGGATCTTCCGCAACGGCATCAAGGGCACGGCGACGATCCTCGACGTCGGCAACTCGCACACGACCGTGAACGAGATGCCGCTGATGAAGCTGAAGCTCGACGTCGACATCCCCGGCGTCGGCCGCACCGAGTTCACTCGCCGCGAAGTGATGCCGGTCTTCAGCGCCAACCAGATGCGCGAGGGGCTGGTCCTGCCGGTCTACGCGAATCCAGGGAAACCGGGCGAGTTCATCCTCGTCTGGTGAGGACGGGCTGCCGCTGAGCGCCCGCTCCTAGAATCCGGAGTTCGTGCCCGGATTCACACCAGTCGATCCCAAGCAGTCCTTTCCCGACCTCGAGCAGCGCGTGCTGGAGCGCTGGCGCGAGGGCGAGGTCTTCGAGCGCTCGCTCGCCAACCGCGAGGGCGCCGAGGTCTGGTCCTTCTACGAGGGCCCGCCGACCGCCAACGGTCGCCCCGGCTCCCACCACGTCCTCGCCCGCGTCTTCAAGGACATCTACCCGCGCTACCGCACGATGTGCGGCTACCGGGTGCCGCGCAAGGCGGGCTGGGACTGCCACGGGCTGCCGGTCGAGCTGGAGGTCGAAAAGCAGCTGGGGATCTCCTCCAAGGACGAGATCGAGGAGTTCGGGATCGCCGAGTTCAACCAGCGCTGCCGCGAGTCGGTCTTCGAGTACGTCGAGGACTGGAACAAGCTGACCGAGCGAATCGGCTACTGGATCGACCTCGACGACCCCTACGTGACGCTCGAGGACAACTACATCGAGTCGGTCTGGTGGTCGCTGAAGAAGCTCTTCGACGACGGCCGCCTCTACGAGGGCCACAAGGTCGTGCCCTACTGCCCGCGCGATGGCACGCCGCTCTCCTCGCACGAGGTCGCGCAGGGCTACAAAGACGTCGAGGACCCATCCATATATGTGCGCTTCCCGCTGCTCGGCGCCGACGGCGAGTCGCTGCTGGTCTGGACGACGACCCCGTGGACCCTGCCCGGCAACGTCGCCGTCGCGGTCGCGCCCGAGGTCACCTACGCGCGCGTGCGTAACGGCGACGAGGTCCTGATCCTGGCCGAGCCGCTGGTCGAGAAGGTGCTGGGGGAGGGGGCCGAGATCGTCGACCGCTTGCCGGGATCCGACCTGGTCGGCCGCCACTACGAGGGCCCGGTCTTCGATCTCAGCGACCGCGAGCGCGGCGGCTTCCCCGTTGTCGCCGGCGATTTCGTCACCACCGAGGACGGCACCGGCCTCGTCCACATCGCTCCCGCCTTCGGCGAGGACGACTACGCCGTGGCCGCAGCGAGCCAGATCTTCGACCCGACCCGGCGCGAGACCCTCTACAACCCGGTCGCCCCCGACGGCACCTTCGACGGCCGCGTGGCCGGCTTCGAGGGCCGCTTCGTCAAGGACCCGGAGGTGACCCGGGAGCTGATCGCCTTCCTCGACCGCAAAGGCCTGCTCTTCCGCGAGCAGATCTACGAGCACTCCTACCCGCACTGCTGGCGCTGCGGCACGCCGCTGCTCTACTACGCGACCTCGAGCTGGTACGTGCGCACCTCCGAGGCGAAGGCGCAGCTGCTCGCCAACAACGAGACGGTCGGCTGGCACCCCCAGCACGTCAAGCACGGCCGCTTCGGCAAATGGCTCGAGAACAACGTCGACTGGGCGCTCTCGCGCGACCGCTACTGGGGGACGCCGCTGCCGGTCTGGCGCTGCCGCGACCACGAGTGCGCCGAGGTCGAGTGCATCGGCTCGGTCGAGGAGCTGGGCCAGCGCTCCGGCGCCGCCACCCCTGACGACCTCCACCGCCCTTATATAGACGAGGTGACCTGGCCCTGCGCGAAGTGCGGCGGCGAGATGCGGCGCGTCGACTCTGTGATCGACACCTGGTACGACAGCGGCGCGATGCCGTTCGCGCAGTTCCACTACCCGTTCGAGAACAAAGAGCTGTTCACCGAACGCTTCCCGGCCGACTACATCTGCGAGGCCCAGGACCAGACCCGCGGCTGGTTCTACACGCTGCTGGCCGAGTCGACGTTGCTGTTCGGCGAGTCGAGCTTCCGCAACTGCGTCTGCCTCGGCCTCATCCTCGACCCCGAGGGCCAGAAGATGTCGAAGAGCCGCGGCAACGTCGTCGACCCCTGGGACGTGCTCGCGACTCACGGCGCCGACGCCTTCCGCTGGTACTACCTGGCGACCCAGCAGCCCTGGGCCGGCTACCGCTTCTCAGTCGACACCGTCGGCGAGTCGGTGCGCCAGTTCCTGCTGACGCTCTGGAACACCTACTCCTTCTGGGTCCTCTACGCCAACGCCGAGGGCCTCGCCCCCGCCGACTTCCCATCCCGTGGTTCCTTATTTACCTCAGAGGACCATAAGGAACCACGCGATTCGGAGAGAGACCTCGATCGCTGGGCGCTCTCGCGGCTGCAGGCGACGGTCGCGACCGTGCGCGAGCGGATGGACGACTTTGACTGCACCAGCGCCGGCAAGGCGATCTCCGAGTACGTCGAGGAGCTCTCCAACTGGTACGTGCGGCTCTCGCGCCGGCGCTTCTGGGAAGGCGACCGGGCGGCCTTCGCGACCCTGCGCCACTGCCTGCTGGAGACGGTGGCGATGCTGGCCCCGTTCACGCCCTTCCTCGCCGACGAGATCCACATCAACCTGGCTGGCGGCTCTGGCGGGGCCGAGGACTCGGTCCACCTGCGCGACTTCCCGGTCGTCGATCCGGCCCTCGCCGACCCCGAGCTGGAAGCCGGGATGGAGGCGGTCCGGCTCACGGTCGAGCTCGGCCGCGCCGCCCGCGCCCAGGCGAAGGCGAAGGTGCGCCAGCCGCTGCGCCGCGCCGTGATCGTCGCCAACGAGAGCGAGCGCGCCGCGATCGAGGCCCGAGCCGACCTCGTGACCGCCGAGCTCAACGTCAAGGAGCTGGACTTCGTCAGCGACGAGGGCGAGCTGGTCAGCTACACGGCGAAGCCCAACTACCGCACGCTCGGCCCGCGCTTCGGCAAGAGCATGCCGCAGGTGGCCGCGGCGGTGGCGGCGCTCGACGCCGCCCACGTCGCCTCGGTCCTCGCCGAGGGCGGTGAGATCGGGATCTCGATCGACGGCAGCGACCACACGCTCGCGCCCGGGGACATCACCCTCGCCCTGCAGCCGCTCGACGGCTACGAGGTCGAGGCCGAGGCCGGCCACGCGGTGGCGCTGGCGCTGGAGCTCGACGAGGAGCTGCGGCGCGAGGGCCTCGCCCGCGAGATCGTCCACGCGGTCCAGAACGCGCGCAAAGAGGCGGGGTTGGAGATCACTGACCGGATCAAGCTCGGGCTCGGCGGCGACGCGGCGCTGCTGGAGGCCGCTCGCGAGCACGAGGCCTACCTGGCCGGAGAGGTCCTGGCGAACGCGATCACCTTCGGCGGCAGCGAGGGCGCCACGGTCAGCATCGACGGGATGGAACTGGCGATCGCGGTAGCGCGGAATTGAACGCCCGCAGCCGCTCCGCGACTACCGGCCGCCGCTCGGGTTTCGGCGGTATCGGCTCCTCCCAGCCCACCCATCGCGCCGGCGCCATGCTGGCGCTGCTCGCCGCCCTCCTGCTCGCCCTCCTCGCTGCCCCCGCGGCGCTCGCGGCCGCGCCCGAGAAACCGGCGAAACCGGCGAAATCGAAATGGGACCAGTACCCGCCGCCCGAACTCGGCGTCGCCCACCAGGCCGGACCGAAGCCGCACCTGATCCTCCTGCACGGCGGCTCCTTCCTCTACGACGACGACGAATTCGAAGCGACCACCCGCGAAGCCGCGCTCAAAGCCGGCTTCATCCCCCACTACACGACCTACCCGCTGGGGGACATGCCGGCCGCGGTGCTGGCGGTGCGGGCCGAAGCCAGGCGGCTGCGCCAGAAGCTCGGCGGCACCACCATGGTCTACGCATACGGCTCCTCGGCCGGCGGCACCCTGGCGGCGCTGCTCTCCGGCGACGGCCTGGTCGGCGCCGCGGTCGCCAAGGCGCCGGTCTCCAACCTGGTCAGCTGGGAATGGCCGCTGGAACAGTACGGCCCCAAGTACTACGAACGGGTGGCCCTCAACCTCCCCGCCCGCTACCGGCTCTCGCCCGTGCGCCGGGCCGAGAAGAATCCGTTGCTGCTCATCCATGGGATCGACGACCAGGTGGTCCCGATCTCCCAGAGCGAGCAGTTCGCGAACAAGTTCCAGCGTGTTTTCCTGTGGGAGGTGCTCGGCGGCCACCACGCCGAGCGCTCGCAGCCGGAAGTGCTGCAAAGCGCCCTGATCTGGCTGGCTGAAATAGCCGAAGGCCAGGCGCAGGGCACCATCCCGGGCTAGAAGCCCCCTACCATTCCTTCTCCCCCATGCCGTCAGCCAGACAAGAGAAGACGAGTGCCGGTTTCCGGCCGGACATCGAAGGGATGCGCGCGATCGCGATCGTCGCCGTCCTGCTCGCCCACGCCGGCATCCCCTTCGCCGCTGGCGGCTACGTCGGCGTCGACGTCTTCTTCGTCATCTCC
Source organism: Solirubrobacterales bacterium (assembly GCA_036265715.1). GTDB lineage: Bacteria > Actinomycetota > Thermoleophilia > Solirubrobacterales > 70-9 > VAYN01. The sequence goes on from DATAON010000053.1 coordinate 18,040, forward strand.
GGCTTCCTCATCACCCGCCTGCTGCTGAACGAGCTGGGGCGCTCGAACACGATCTCGCTACCCGGCTTCTACGCGCGCCGGATCAAACGCCTGCTGCCGCTCTCGGCCACGCTCCTGGTCACCGTCGCGATCCTCAGCCTGATCATCCTCTCGCCGCTGCGGGTCGCCGAAATCTCCGGCGACATCGTCAGCTCCGTCTTCTACGTCGCCAACTGGCACTTCGCCGCGCAGTCGGTCGACTACTTCGCCCAGGACATCGAACCGAGCCCCGTCCTGCACCTCTGGTCGCTGGCGATCGAGGAGCAGTTCTACCTCGTCTGGCCGAGCCTGATCCTGGGCGTGACCTGGTACTTCCGCCGCCGCGGCCGCTCGGTCCGGCCCGTCCTCTGGGCGACCCTCGGCCTGATCTTCCTCGGCTCGCTCGCCTTCGGCATCTACTACACCGACGCCCAGCCCCACGCCGCCTACTTCTCGACCTTCGGCCGCGCCTGGGAGCTGGCGCTGGGCGGCCTGCTGGCGCTGCTGGGAGCGGTGGCGCTGCCGCGCCGGCTGGCGATCGGGCTCGGCTGGGCCGCCGTCGCGGCGATCGTCTACGCGATCCTCGCCTTCGACGCGAGCACCCCCTTCCCCGGCGTCGCCGCGCTGGTCCCGACCGTCGCCGCCGCCACCCTGATCCTCGTCGGCGCCTCGCTGCAGAGCGACGGCAACCGGGCCACTGCGAGCGGTCTGCTCTCCACCCGCCCGGCCCGCTACGTCGGCGGCATCTCCTACTCCTGGTACCTCTGGCACTGGCCCCTGCTGATGTTCGCCGCCGCTCTCTGGGGGCCGCTCTCGGTCGCCGAGGGGATCGCCGTCGTCGCCTTCTCCTGGATCCCCACCGCGATCACCCACTGGGCGATCGAGGAACCGTTCCGGCGGGCCAAGGTGCTGGTCCAGATGCCGCGCCGGGCCTTCGCGCTCGGGGCCGCCTGCATGGCGCTTGGGCTCGGTGGCGTCCTCCTGCTCGAAGACCTGCAGCCGACGATCGAGACGGCGCCGCTCTCCGAAGTCCAGGGCGCGGCCGCGCTCGAACAGCAGGTCAAGCCCCAGGACACCGCCGTCGCCCTGCGGCCGAACCCGTTGCGCGCCCGCGAGGATCGCTCGCGGGCCTTCTACGACGGCTGCCTGGTCGGGATCGCCGGCACCAACTCCAACCGTTGCCTCTACGGCGATCCGGAGGGGACGAAGACGCTGATCCTGTTCGGTGACTCGCACGCGCTGCAGTACTTCGCGCCGCTGGAGAAACTGGCGCACGAGAACAAATGGCGCCTGATCGTCCTCACCAAGGCCGAATGCACGCCTGGCGAAGTGAAGATCCGCAGCATGATCGAAGACCGCGAGTATTCCCAGTGCGATGAATGGCGCGAGGAGACGATGGAACGGATCGAAGAGAGCGGCTCGCGGGCGATGGTCGTGATGAGCGGCGACACCGCCTACACCCCCTTCGACGAAGAAGGCAGCGAACTGTTCGGCGAAGAGGGCGCCGACGCGCTCGAAGCCGGCTACAGCAAGACCCTCGACCGGATCCATCGCGCCGGCCTGCAGGTGACCGTGATCCGCGACACCCCCGCCTCCTCCAGCGATGTCCCCAGCTGCGTCTCCGAGGACCTCCACAACCTCGACAAGTGCGCCTTCAAGCGGGTCCGCGACTGGAACAAGGAATACGACGTCCGCGCGGCCAAAGCCGCCCCCTTCGCCCACCTGATCGACATCAACGAGGAGATCTGCCCCAGCGACCTCTGCCGCGCCGTGATCGGCAACGCCCTCGTTTACCGCGACAAGTCGCACCTCACCGCGACCTTCGCCCGCACTCTCAGTCCCTGGATCGGGGAAGGGCTGAAAGAAGCGGATCTGTTCTGAGGGGCGAGGGGGTGAGGGGTGGGGAGGGTCCTCTCACTCGCTCTTCGTCGCCGGAGACGGACTAGCTGGCGCCCGGGGGAGCGCCCCTCCTCCTGCTGATACGTTCGAGGACCCTCCCCACCCCTCACCCCACGGGAGCTGGGGAGCTAGTCCTTTGACTCGCCGATGATGAAGTCGGTTTTCTTCGAGTCGGAGAACTTGACCCAGCAGTGGTCTGGCGTGACGCCGGCCACGTCGATCAGGGCGGCTTCGATTCGTGCGGCGATCTCGGCCTTCTGCTCCTCGGAGCGGCCCTCGTACCAGTGGACCTCTACGAATGGCATCGCGAAAGGAGGGAGCGGCCTCGCCTAAGCGAGGGCCGGCTCCAGCTCCGCCTCGAGCCGACGCTTGGGCATCGCGCCGACGACTTTCTTGGCGATCTCGCCCTGCTTGAAGAGGATCATCGTCGGGATCGAGAGGACGCCGTACTGTTCCGCCGTCTGCTGGTTCTCGTCGACGTTGATCGAGAGGATCGTGAGGTCGTCACGCTCGCCGTCGATCTCCTCGAGGACCGGATGGACGACGCGGCAGGGGCCGCACCAGGGGGCCCAAAAGTCGACGAGCACGGGTCCATCAGCGTCGAGGACGTCGGCTTTGAAAGTTGCGTCGGTTACGTCGGTAAGTTTTCCGGTCACTGGATCTTCCCTCTCCCGAGTCGAGGTTCTTGGCTCAATACTTCAGAAAGTATAGCGGCCTTCCCGAAGGCCGATTCAAGTCAGGTTAGGTTGTCTGCGTGACCAATGCAGAGATTGCCGCAGCGCTGGAGGAACTGGGCGTCCTCTACGAGCTCGACGGGGCGGTCAAATACCGCGTGCTCGCCTACTCGACCGCCGCCAAGGCGATTCGCGAAAGCCCGGTCTCGGTCGCCGAGCTGGCGGCGAAAGGGCGGGCGACGGAGATCCCGGGGGTCGGCAAGACGCTGGCCGAAAAGATCGACGCGCTGCTGGCGACCGGGGAGATCCCGGCCGCGGTGAAGCTGAAGGCGAAGTTCCCGCCGACCCTGATCGAGGTGACGCGGGTGCCCGGGGTTGGGGCGAAAACCGCGCGGCTGCTGTTCGAAGAGCTCGAAGTCTCGTCGCTCGACGAGCTCAAGGCGGCGGCCGAGGGGGAGAAGATCCGCGAGGTCAAGGGGCTCGGGCCGAAGGCCGAGCAGAACGTGCTGGCGGCGCTGGAGCGGCTCGGCGATCCCGGCGAAGCAAGCGGCCGCGTGCTGCTCTCGATGGTGCGGCCGATCGCCGAGGAACTGGCCAGCGCGCTGCGCGAGCATCCCGCCGCAAACCGGGTCGAGGTCGCCGGCTCGGCCCGGCGCTGGGCCGAGACCTGCAAGGACATCGACCTGATCGCCACCGCCGACGAGCCGGCGGCGCTCTCGGAGTTCTTCGCCCGGCACCCGCTGATCGCCACCGCCGGCACCCCCGGCGCCAACGGCGTTCGCGCCCAGACCCACAACGGGATCTCGGTCGACCTGCGGATCGTGCCGCCGGCCGCGTTCGGCAACCTGCTGCAGCACTTCACCGGCTCCAAGGACCACAACGTGCAGCTGCGCGAAGAGGCGGTCGCCCGCGGCCTCTCGGTCTCCGAGCACGGGATCACCGAGACCGAGAGCGGCGACGTCACCCTCTGCGACAGCGAGGAGGGCGTCTACGAGCGGCTCGGCTACGCCTACATCGAGCCGGAGCTGCGCGAGGGCCGCGGCGAGCTGAAGGCGGCGCGCGAAGGCAAGCTGCCGCAGCTGATCGAGCTTGGCGATATCAAGGGCGACCTGCACTCCCACACGACCCTCTCCGACGGCCGCAACACGCTGGAGGAGATGGCCGAGGCGGCGCGGGAGCGCGGCTACTCCTACCTGGCGATCACCGACCACTCGGCCAGCCACGGCTTCGGGGATCACGTCACCGACGAGCGGCTGTGGGAGCGGATCGAGGAGATCAAAGCCTGGAACAAAGCGAGCGGCAAGAGGGGGTTCCGCCTGCTCTCCGGCTCGGAGATCAACATCGGTCTCGACGGCACGCTCGACTACCCCGACGACCTCGTCGCCGCGCTCGACTGGGTGGTCGCCAGCGTCCACACCTCCTTCTCGATCTCCCCCGAGGAGATGACCGCCCGCGTCCTCGCCGCGATCGAGAACCCCGACGTCGACTGCATCGGCCACCTCACCGGCCGCCTGATCGGCCGCCGCGAGCCCTACGGGATCGACGTCGAGGCGGTCGCCGAGGCAGCGGCCCGCACCGGCACGATGATCGAGATCAACGGCAACCCCAACCGCCGCGACCTCTCCGACCGCCACGCTCGCCTCGCCGTCGACGCCGGCGTCAAGATCGTCCTCAACACCGATGCCCACGGCGTCGACACCCTCGACAACATGGCCTACGCCGTCGCCACCGCCCGCCGCGCCCGGCTGACCAAGGCCGACGTCGCCAACACCCTCCCCTGGACGAAATTCAAAGCGCTGCGCTAGGCGCTTCCGAGTTTGGTGTCCCTATGAGGGACCCAAAGGCGGAAGCGCGTCTCAGGCGGCGCGCCTGAGCGGGTCGCTGCGCAACCCCGGCGTCCGCACCAGCTCGACCGGGCGCAGGGCGTTGGTGGGGACGACGTAAAACTTGACGCCGTCGCGCTGCTCGATCGCCAGCACCGCCCCCTCGCGGGTGTGCCAGGCGAGCGAGACGATCAGGGCGTAGCCGGCGCCGATCACGGCGACGCCGGGGAAGAAGAGGCCGAGGCCGCCGGCGAGGAAGGCGGTGAGGACGATCGGCCAGAGGCGGCCGATCGCAATCCGGGTCGGCGTCTCCGAGGGCAGCGAGGTGGCGGTCTTGGCGCGGGCGAGGGGGTCGCGCATGTCCTCGGCGGCGCGTGCCGGCCGTCCCAGCCAGAAGCCGATCCCGAGCGCGATCAGCCACCAGGCGGCGGCGACGAGCACGGTCGTGTCGTCGCCCTCGCGGCTGGCCCCGATCGCGGTGATCGCGCCCAGCGCGGTTGCCTCGGCACCGGTGACGAAGACGGTTACGCGCAGCAGGTCGGTGTAGGGCACCGGCTCAGGCCGCCAGCCACTCGAGGACCTGCAGCCAGCCCTCGGGGCTGCCGACGGTCAGGTCCGACTCTTCGCCGATCTCGGCCGGCGCCTCCGGTGAGAGCACGCCGACCCGCACCGCCGCCGTCAACTCGCCCCCCTCGCGCAGCTCCTGCAGGCGGCGGAAGGCGTCGAGGTCGGTGCGGTCGTCGCCGGCGTAGACGGCGCGGTCGAGGCCCTCGCCGGCCAGCAACGAGGCGACCGCGGCGTCCTTGCCGCCGCCCCCGACCGGGCGCAGCTCCAGCACCTTGCGCCCCCAGCGCGGTTCGAGGCCGGCGTGGCCGCCCTCGATCGCGATCTCGTGGGCGCGGCTCTCGGCCGCCGCCTCGTCCGCGGCCCCGCGCCAGTGCAGCGCCTGGATCGGGCCCTTGTCCTCGGTCCGCAGCCCGGACCCCTCGAGCCGCCCGTCGATCCCGGCCAAGAACTCGGCCGCCTGCTGCTCGCGCCCGGCCAGTGAAGGGTCGGGCCGCGGCTCGGAGTCGCCGGGGAGCAGCAGCTCGAGCCCGTGGTTGCCGGCGTAGGCGAGGCTGTCGAGCCCGACCAGCGCTCGCGCGTCTGTGGCCTGCCGGCCGGAGACGCAGCCGACCAGGGCGTAGCGCTCACTGAGCGCGATCAGGACCTCGCGGGCCGCGGGAAGGATCGCCGCGTCCTCGGCCCGCTCGACGATCGGCGCCAGGGTTCCGTCGACGTCGGTGAGGATCGCCGCTCGCTCCGGGTGGGCTCGAAGTGGCTCCAGGAGCGCGATCCAGGCCCCGGCGCCCTGCTCAGATTCGAGAGACACGGCAACTAGTATCGCCACATGTCGACCACCACCGGTGCCTTGAGCCGCGACGACCTGCTGAAGCTGGCCGCGATCGGCACCCTCGCCGGCCTCTTCAGCGGCCTCTTCGGGGTCGGCGGCGGCACCGTGATCGTGCCGCTGCTGATCTTCTGGTTCGCCTACGGCGAGCGCCTGGCGACCGGCACCAGCCTCGCCGCGATCGTCCTGATCGGGCTGCTCGGCGCCATCCTCCAGGGCGGCCTCTACGGCAACGTCCACCTCGTCACCGGCCTGCTGCTGACGATCCCGGCCGCGCTCGGCGTCGTCCTCGGCACCGCGATCCAGCAGCGCATCCCCCAGCAGGCGATCTCCTACCTGTTCGCGTTGCTGCTGGTCGGAATCGCGATCGAGCTGATCCTCAAATGAACGAGCTGCTGGCGATCCTGGTCTGCATCGCCGGCGGCTGCGCCGGTGGCCTCGTTGGCGTCGGCGGTGGCGTCCTCTTCGTGCCGGCGCTGACGATCTTCATCGGCCTTGGCCAGGTCGAGGCGGAGTCGACGTCACTGCTGATGATCGTGGTCGTCGCCCTGGTCGGGGCGATCCGCCAGCGGGGCTACGGCAACCTCAACCTGCGCGAGGCGCTGATCATCGGCGCCCTCTCGCCGCTCGGGGTCCTGGCCGGTGTCGCCCTCGCCAACGAGCTTCCCGAACGCGCCCTGCAGCTCTCCTTCGCGGCGCTGGCGCTGTTCATGGCGGCGCAGCTGGTGCGCCGCGCCCGCTCGGCGCCCTAAGCGGGCCAGGCCCATCGTCTACGCTCAGAGCGTGGAATCACTGAAGTGGGAAGGCGACTTACCTCACCTGCGTTCCCCTGTGCTGGTCTGTGCATTTCGCGGCTGGAACGACGCCGCGGCCTCCGCCTCGACCGCGCTGGGGGCGATCGCCAGCTCGCTCGACGCCGAGCTGATCGCGAAGGTCGACCCCGAGGAGTTCTTCGACTTCCAGTCGACCCGGCCGACGATCGTCCTCGAGGAAGGCCACACCCGCCGCATCGACTGGCCCGAGAACAATCTCTTCGCCGCCCGCGTCCCCAGCGCCGACCGCGACCTGATCCTGCTCGACGGGACCGAGCCGAACCTGCGCTGGCGCACCTTCTCGGAGACGATCGCCACCGCCGCCGACGCGCTCGACGTGGAGATGGTGATCACCCTCGGAGCGCTGATCGCCGAGGTCTCCCACACCCTGCCGGTGCCGATCAGCGGCCTCGCCTCGAACCAGACCCTGGTCGACGAGCTTGAGCTTGAGCGCTCCAACTACGAGGGCCCGACCGGGATCACCGGCGTCGTCCACGACCTCTGCCGTGAAGCCGGGATCGACTCGGCGTCGCTCTGGGCGGCTGTCCCCCACTACGTCGCCGCGGTCCCCAATCCGAAGGCGGCGCTGGCCCTGCTGCGCCGGCTCGAGGGCCTGACCGGGATCGCCATCGAGGCCTCCGATCTGGAGGAGGAAACGCTCGACTACGAAGAGCAGATCGGCCGCGCCGTCGCCGCCAACCCCGAGATCGAGGAGCTGGTCTCGCGGATCGAGGCCGAACAGGTCGACCTCCTCACCGCCGAGGGCGAGGACCTCCCCTCAGCCGACACCATCGCCCGCGAGTTCCAGCGCTTCCTGCGCCAGCGCGGCAAAGAGAACTAGCTCCGAGCTCGGGCCGCTGCATTTCTCGCTGACCTCGGGCCGCTGAGGGAGGGTGGGGGTGTCTCGTGCTCGCTGGGCTCCCGCCTGGGGCCGTTGGTCGGCCAAAGGAGATCGAGCGCCGGGGCGGATCGCTAACGCCGCTGCGCGCGAGACACCCCCACCCTCCCTTATAGGTCCGGGATCGTGTCGAAGCTGACGGCTCAGGATCCGGAATCTCTCAATAGATATGGCCGAGGGACCGGAGCTTTCCCAAGAGATAGGACTGAGGGACGGAGCTTTCCGTGAGGTCGCAGTTGACCGCGCTATACGCGGCAAATCGCGACCTCACGCTTCCCGCAAAGCGACCGAGGATCGGGATCTCTCCGAGAGATGGGGTGCCCCTGCAGCTAGGGAATTATTCGAGAGGCTCGACGGGAGGGGTTGGGGTGCCCCTGAAGCGTCTTGCACTTTTTTGCTTCAGCCCCCCAAGGCGTTTAGCCGCATCCGACCCACAAAAAAGTTAAGCGAAAGGGGCACCCCAACCCCACCCGCCACCACCCCCCTCGAAGCAAGCCCGCCCTACGTCTCAGCCGCCGGACAAATCAACCGGTAATCGCACCAAGAGCAAACCGTCGGCGACGGGCGCGGCTCGAAGTCCTGGCCGAGGATTCCCTCGCCCACTTGCAGCACCGTGCGCTCGACCCGCTCGGCGTCGTCGGGCTTGGTCGGCGCCGGCACTTTGTCGGCGTCAAGGACGTAGTAGTAGCTGCCGGTGCTGGCCTCGACGTCCCAGGCCTCGCGGGCGGCGAGCCGGTAGAGCGCCAGCTGCAGGTCGTTCTCGAGCTGGGCCGCGGTGCGCCGTTCGCCGGTCTTGTAGTCGATCAGCTCGTAGTCGCCGTCGGGCAGGCGGTCGACGCGGTCGACGCGGCCGCGCACGTGGTGCTCGCCGACCTTGAAGTCGAACTTGCGCTCGAGCCAGATCGGCTCGCCCTCGGAGTCGCGCTCGTTCTCCCAGTAGCGGCGCAGCGCCTCGCGGGCGCGATCGCGGAACTGCAGCTCATCGTCGGTCGAGCCGAACCCGGTCCGCCGCCAGCCGTTCTCGAACAGCCCGGTCAGCTGACGCAGGCCGTCCTCGCCCGGCCCCGGCGGTTCCTTGTGGAAGCGCTCGAGCACGTTGTGGACGAGGATCCCAAAGCGCTGGTTGATCGTCGGTTCCTGCGGGATCCCGAACACGCGCGCGAACTTGTACTTCAGCGGGCAGGTCAGGTAGAGGCTGAGGTCGGAGGCCGAGAGGCTGAGCATGCCGTCGCCGCGGCGCGGCAGGAAGGCCGCCAGCGAGGGCTCGTCGCGGGCGGCGATCAGCTCCAGGCGGCGGTCGCGCTCATGCTCGGAGCCGAGCAGGTAGGAGTCGAGCGAGGAAGCGTCGAGCTCGGCCTGCTGCTCGGGCGTCGCCACCTGTCGCAGCAGCCCGTTGACCGCCTCGATCGCCTCCGCCGTCTGCTCCTCGCCCGGCCGCTGCGCCAGCGCCGCCAGCTTCAGCAGCTCCAGGTAGCGGGCGATCGCGCGGTTGACGTCGATCGCCGTGTCCAGGCGCGGCTCGGAGAGCTCGCGCCCCGCCCGCCAGGACGCTTCCAGCACCTGCTCGCGCAGCTTGCGATAGGTCGCGTGCAGCCCTTCGGCCGGCCCGAACAGCTCCTCCTCGTGCAGCTCCTCCTCGGCCTCGGCGCTCGCCAGCGCCCGCTCGTAGAAGCGCGACGGCCGTGCCTCGCCCTCCTCGCCGCGCCGCAGCCGCGAAAGCACCAGCCCGTCGCGGGCCGGCCAGCCGATCCGCGACCAATCGCCCTCGCTCTCCAGCCCCAGCACGAAGACGTGGTCGAAGCCGATCCCCTTCACCGCCTCGACCGCCATGCCCTGGATCGAGCCCGGCGAGCGCGGCTCCTCGCCGTCGCCGGGATCGACGCCGGCCTCGGCGACGGCGCTGAGGTAGGCGACGAAGCCGCGGGTCGAGCCGTGCGGCTCGCGCCGCGCCCAGGCGGTCGCCAGCTCGGCCAGCTGCGAGAGCCCGAGCAGGCGCTCGGCGACCTCTGGCTGGGCCGCGAACAGGCGCTGGCGCCGCAGCCCGACCGCCTCGATCAAGCGCCGCACGAAGACGTCGGCGCGGCGCTCCTCCAACACTGCCGAGGCGGTGTTGTAGAGCTTGAGGAAGGCTTGCACGCGCTCGCGCGCCTCGGGCTGGAACTGGGGGCTGTCGAGCGCCGCCTCGCAGCCGGCGACCATGTCGGTCTTGCGACGGCGGGCGATCGTCGTCAGCCGCGCCAGGTCGCCCGAGCGCAGTTCGATCGGCGGCCGGGTCAGCGCCCGCGCCGCCGCGGCGGAGTCGTCGGGGTCGGCCAGCACCCGCAGCCAGGCGATCGCGTCGCGCACCTCCGGCCGCTGGAACAGCGCCTTGGCGCCGACCAGGTGGAAGGGGATGCCGCGCTCCTCCATCGCCGCTGCGACCGCGCCGCCCTGGGTCGAGGGGTCGGCGAAGAGGACGCAGATCTGCTCCGGCGCGGTGCCGCCGGCGACCAGGTGCTCGGTCGCCCGCGCCACCGCCTGCGCCTGGGCGCGCTCGTTGTCGCAACTCCAGAAGCCAAGCTCGGGATCGCGGAAGCGATGCTCCAAAACCACGACCTCGCCCTCGGGGTGGAGCTGGCGGAACCAGAGCTCGGCTTCGCCGTCGTCCTCCAGCGCGAAGACCTGGTTCGGGTTGTCGGCGGCGAGCGAGCGCAGCAGCGTCCGCTGCGCCACCGTCGCCTCCTCCAGCTCGTCGACCATCAGGTGGCGGAAGCGCTCGGCGAGCTGGGCGCGGACGTCGGGCCGCTCGACCAGCAGGCACTCGAGCGCGAGGAAGACGTCGCCGCGGTCGAGGCTGCCGGCCTCGGCGAGGATGCGGTCGTGGGTGCTGAAGAGCTCGGCGAACTCGAGCTCGCGCCGGGCCGCCTCGCGCTCAGCCTCGCCGCTCGCCGCCGCCTCCGCCTCGCGGGCGCGGCGCTCCAGTGAGGTCGCCCCGACCGCGTCGGCCTTGAAGGCGTCGATCCGGGCCAGAAGCCGGGCCAGCAGCCCGGCCGGGTTGCCGCGGATCTCGTGCCGGCGCAGCGGCAGCGCTTCGAGCCGGTCGAGCAGCATCGCCAGCCGCTCCGCCGGGCCCAGCACGTCGAAGAACGGTTCGAGCCCGGCCGCCTCGGAGTGCTCGCGCAGCAGCCGCTCGCCGATGCTGTCCCAGCTGCCGATCCAGAGCTCCTCGAAGGGGCCGCGCAGAAGCGCCTCCGAGCGTTCGCGCAGCCGCCGCGCCGTCGCCCTGGTCGAGCCGATCGTCAGCACCCGCTCCGGCCCCTCGGCGGCGGCGAGGTTGGCCAGCCGCCGCGCCAAAAGCTCGGTCTTGCCGGTGCCGGCGCCGCCGACGATCAGCAGCGGGCCGTCGCCGTGGTCGGCGATTCGTTCCAGCGCCGTCTTCTCCGCCGTTGAGGCCACCTCGCGCATCCCCCAACGCTAGCGGCACGTAGAGTCCGGCCGATGGATGTTTTCTCCGCAGACTGGCTGGGAATCTGCCGCCGCATCGTCGCTGCCCAGCGGGCCGTCTACGCGGCGACTCCCGGCAGCGAGGCACGCACTGTCTACGAGGGGGTCGGCGAGGGCGGCGACCACACCCTGGTGATCGACCGCGAATGCGAGGACGCGGTCTTCGCCGAGCTCGAGCAGCTGGCGGCGGACGGGGCCTCCTTCGTCGCCGTCTCCGAGGAGCGCGGCGAGGTCAGCTTCGGCGCCGGCGGCGAGGCAAGGGTCGTGATCGACCCGATCGACGGCTCGCTCAACGCCCGTCGCACGATTCCCTCCCACAGCCTCAGCATCGCCGTCGCCTCTGGGCCCTCGATGGCCGACGTCGAGTTCGGCTTCGTCCACGACTTCGGCGCCGACGAGGAGTTCTCGGCCCGCCGCGGCGAGGGCGCCAGGCTGGGCGAGGCGCCGGCCCGGGTGGCGCCTGCGGGCGAGAAACTGGAAGTGGTCGGGCTGGAGTCGGCCGACCCGCAGTGGTCGCAGGCGCCGCTGCGGGCGCTGGAGGGCAAGGTCTACCGCCTGCGGGTGGTCGGCTCGATCGCGATCACCGCCGCCTACGTTGGCAGCGGCCGCTTCGACGCGATGCTCAGCCTGCGCAGCTGCCGCTCCGTCGACGCCGCCGCGGCGCAGCTCTTCGTGCGCGAGGCGGGGGGCGCCGTCGCCTTCGGCGATCTCTCTCTGCAGGAAGCCGTCCTCGACCTCGAGGCGCGCTACCCGATCACCGCCGCCAGCAGCGAGGCCGGCCTGGCGATCGTCCGCGCCGCCCAGGCTGCCTGATCCCCCTTGATTTCCACGCGCTTTGCGACCGGGGTGTAACCGGTCGGGCGAAAGCGTTTAAGAACGTGTGTTCGTGGAAACATATGTTCGCTAGACTCGGGAACGCCCGAGGCAGCCAAACAGAACTCGAAGGGATTTCAACACTTCATGGCAACGACCAAAAGCACCAAAGCAGCTAAAACGCAGGCCAAACGCGCCACTACCGAAGCGAAAAAATCGGCGAGCGCCAGCGCCAAAGCCACCAAACGCGCCGCGACGAAGACCGCCGTCGCCGAGAAAAACCAGATCCTCACCGTCGCCGAGTCGGCCGTCGACCTGCCCGTCGGCGTCGTCCTCAGCGTCAGCGACCGTGTCTCCGACCTGGTTGAACCGTGGACCGGCCGCAGCAAGGCCGAGAAGCAGATCAAGTCGTACCAGACCTCGCTGCGCAAATCGGTGAAACGGACCGAGCGTCGCGGCACCAGCGCCCGCCGCAAAGCCGCCACCGAGGCCCGCAAGACCCGCAACCGGGTCGAGCGCGAAGCCCGCAAGCACCAGCGCACGGTCGAGACGACCCTGAAGCGCAACCGCAACGAGGTCGAGTCGCGCGTCCGCAAGGCGATCGACGAGCAGACCTCCCGCGCTCAGGACTTGGTGGGGACGGTAACGGACCAGCTGGCCGCCCTCCGCTAGAGAGAGCGCACAGCACCGGCGCGGATGCGCCACCTCAAAAGAGCCCGCATGCAACCAGCATGCGGGCTCTTTTTCGTTGTCGCCCCGCTTGGTTCTGAGCGCTCTCTCGTTCAGCGGCCGGTAACTGCGACCGGCCTCGAGACCGCCGGCTCATACGGCCAGCCGGGCTGGGGTGGGGCGTAGGCGCGGAAGAGGAAGCGGACGCCGCGGCTGTCGTCGTCGCTGAAGGCGTAGGGGAAATGGAAGCGGCCGCTAGCGTCGGTCTGGACCGTGCGGAACTCGGTCCAGGAGGTGCCGGGAAGGCGGAACTGGAACTGGACCGGGCGCCCGTAGGAGGGGATCGCGGTGCCGAGGTGGCCGACCCGGCCGCTGAAGACGACCGGGTCGCCGCCGATCGCGGCGCTGGCGCTCGACGCGCGCAGGCGCACCGAGGTCTGCACGGCGAGGCGCAGCCCGCGGCTGGCGCCGCGGGTGAGGATGTGGTTGCCGCTGAAGTGGGCCTCGACGTGGCGGCTCGGCCCGGGCTCGAGCCGGGCGGTGAAATAGCCGTCGGCATCGGTTTCGACTTTGGCCCTTCGCGGGGCGGTGGTCGCGCCGGCGTCGAAGGTCTCGATCAGCTCGACCGGGTGGCCGGCGAGCGGCGCCCCCGCGGCGGAGACGAGGCGACCGCCGACCTGGAGCCCCTGACCGTAGGGGACTACCCGGGCCGCGGGCCGCTTGGCAAAGCCCTCGACCACCTCGCGGTGGCAGCGCCTGCCCTCGCCCGAGCGGACGCAGCGCTGCCAGACCAGGGTCTTGCCACCGAAGCCGAAGCGGATGGCGGTCGGCACCTTGACTGGGTTTGAGAGGACCATGTCGACGCCGTTTGCGCGCAAGGTGGAGCTCGCGGCGTTGCCGGCGAGGTCGAATCCGGTCACCCGGAACTCGTAGCGGCCGTCCGGGTAGGAGTCGGAGTCCCAGCGCGCCGTCAGCCGTCCTTGCGAGGCGGTCGTCGCCAGCGGCTCGAATGGCCTGCCGGAGCCGAGTGGGCGCACGGCGATCGAGCCGCGGCCGAGGTCGGGGCCCGAGAGCGTGTCGCGCACCGTCGCTTCGACCAACTCGGGCTCGGCCGGGTCCTCACTGGCGCTGAACGCGACCGCGGGCAGCTTTTCGTCGATCCGGACCACCGTCGTCTGCGGCGGCGAGGCAAGGTCCTCTCCGCGCACGTTGCCCGCCGCGTCGCGGGCACTGGCGGCGACGGTGTGGACGCCGCTGCCGGTGACCATCGCCGCGACCTCGTCTCCCTTGGCGACGGCTCTGGGGCCACCGTCGACCGCGATCGAGGTAGTCGGCCCGGCCGGTCCCGAAGCGACCATCCCCGACAGCGCGTCGGTGGCCTTGGCGAGGACCCTGACCGGTTCCCGCGACCAGCCCGCGCCGTCTGCCTGCAGGGCGATGTCGGGTCGGGTCGCGTCGATCCAGACCTCGGTGCTGTGGGCCTGCGGCGATCGCAGCCCCGAGTTCGAGACGGCGACGACACTGACCACGTGGACCCCCTCGGCGAGCAGGCCGAGACCGAGCGAGTCGCCGGCGAGGCCTCCGCGCAGGTCGGTCTCCGCGAGGCTGCACAGGTCCGGGCCGGCGCAGGGGGGCGCGGCGCCCCCGGGGCGGATCGAGATCGCGTAGCCGCGGATGCCGGAGACCGGTTGCGGGCCCGCCGGCGGCGTGATCTCAAGCACCGGCTCGACGTCGCCACGGATCCAGCCCGACGGCAGGTGCGGCGTCGCGGTTGCGGGGCGGCGGTCGTCGAAGCGCAACACGATCTCCTCGGTCGGCCCGTCGCTGGTGCCGGTGGCCCAGACCTGCAGGACGTATTCGCCGGGGCTCGGCCGCTCCGATCGCTGCACCGAAGTGACTTTCAGGTTGGGAATGCCTTCGGCCGGGCCGAGCAAGGGGGTGGGGGTATGGAAGACCTTTCGGCTCGCGTCGAGAATCTGGGAGCGGACGACCTGGATCGCATTCTTGGAGGTATTGGGCGGAAGATCGAAGTTCCAGTAGACGTCGAAGCGGTTTTCGGGCTGCCAGGCCGTTTCGGAGGTGCCCAGCTTGAGGCCGGTCAGGCGCGGTGCGGCGACGGTGTCGAGCAGGGTTGCGGCGCCCGGCTCGGCAGCGGCGCTGGCGCCCAGCCCGGTGCCGCTCGCGAGCAGAGCCGCGAGCGTTGCGAGGGCCGCCGCCAGGGCGTTGAGGGCGCGGCTCACGGACCGAACTCCCCGGCGGCTCCGCCGCCGTCGGACCCGGAGGAGGAGGAGATGGGGCTCGCCGACGTTTCCGTGACCGGTGGTGGGGGTGGTGGCGTGTATTCGACGGCGCCGCTGGAGGCGGCGGGCACCGCGGTCGGCTCCTCGGGCTCGGGCTGGGGGTCCTGCTTGGGCTCGTGCTTCTTGGTCGGCGCTTCCGCCGAGGGCGTGGGCTCGGGCGCGACTTCCGGCTCGTAGTCCGGCGTTGACGTCGTCGCGGGCGTTGCGGCTTCACGATCCACCTGACGCTCGAGCGCCGGCTCGGAGCGACCGGAATCAAGTGCCAGCGGTGCCGGGATCACGCCCGTGGCGGCGCAGGCGGCGGCGCCTCCGACCGTGCCCGCGCAGACGGCAAGCACTTTCGCCAGCGCCGCCATGCCGGCCCCGCGCGAGCCACCAGCGGCGGCGACCTGGGAGATCGCGGTGTCGCCGCCACCGCCGCCGAAACGGGTGGCGACGGCGGCAACGGCGTCGTGAGCGCGCTCAAACAGGGAGCGGTGCAGGGGCAGCGCTGGCGCCAGAGCGGCCGCCGCGGCCGGGACGGCCCGGTAGGAGCGCAGGGTCGCGCGGCAGTGCGGACAGGCGCGCAGGTGCTCGCGCAGCTCCGCTTCCTCGGCGGCGCTGGCCTCGCCGTCGCAGAAGGCCGAGAGCCGCGGCCCCATCTCGGCGCAGCGGCGCCCGTCCTCGCTGCGCGCCAGCAGGCTGCGGAAGCGCTCCCGTCCCTCCGCTAAGCAACGGTTGATTTTCGTTTGCGAGTAGCCGGTGATCTCACCGATCTCGCGGTAGGAATAGCCCTCGGCGAGCAGGCTGAGGGCACGCAACTCCTGCGGCTTCAGGGTCTGCAGCGCCTCGCGGCTGCGGGCGATCGCCTCGCTGCGCTCGGCCTGCTCGGCCGGGCCGGCGCTCTTGGCCGGGATCAGCGCCACCCAGTCGACGTCTCCCTCTTCGGTCGGCAGGGCGGCGGGGCCGCTGAGGATGCGCTCGCGGTCGCGGCGCAGCGCCAGCGCCTCGTGCTTGACCACGGTCTGGGTCCAGCGGATCAGTTCCCTGGGGTCGGTGGTCGGCGCTTTGCGGAGGAGGATCTCCAGCGCTCGCTGCAGGGCTTCGTCGGCGTCGTCGGCGCAGAGCGAGTAGCGCCGCGCGGTGCGGCGCAGCGTCTTCTCGTGGCGCGCGTAGGTCTCGACCGCTGCCCGCTTGCGCGCTGCCTCGTCGGTCGGCGCCACGGCGACGCCGGTCCCCTCCCGACAACTCTCGCTCACTGCTCGGCTCCCCCTGGCCGCTTCACATTGCTGCACCAAAACATGCCACGGAAAGTCCGCTTTGTGGGTCTTCTCTCCCCCTTTACAGGCGTGAACTGGGTCGAGATTCACGGAAATTGCACGGAACTGCGCCGCCGCGCGCCCGTCCCCTTCCCCGATAGCATCGGCCTATGACCACTTGTGTAGTCACCGGCGGCGCCGGTTTCCTCGGATCGCACCTCTGCGAACACCTGCTCGGCAAGGGCCATCGGGTGATCTGCATCGACAACCTCGAGACCGGCTCACTGGAGAACATCGCGCACATCCGCGATGACGCCTTCGAGTTCCGCAACCTCGACATCACCAGCTACGTCGACGTCCCCGAGGACGTCGACTTCGTCTACCACCTGGCCTCGCCGGCGAGCCCGATCGACTACCTGCGCCTGCCGCTGCACACGCTCAAAGTCGGCTCCCACGGCACCCACCACATGCTCGGGGTTGCGAAGTGGAAGCGCGCCCGCTTCCTGATCGCCTCGAC
This sequence comes from Solirubrobacterales bacterium, assembly GCA_036265715.1. GTDB lineage: Bacteria > Actinomycetota > Thermoleophilia > Solirubrobacterales > 70-9 > VAYN01. The sequence continues at coordinate 34,574 of DATAON010000053.1, forward strand.
CAGCGAGGTCTACGGCGACCCGCAGGTCCACCCGCAGAAAGAGGACTACTGGGGGCACGTCAACCCGATCGGCCCGCGCGGCGTCTACGACGAGGCGAAGCGCTACGCCGAGGCGCTGACGATGGCCTACCACCGCCAGCAGGGCGTCGACACCGCGATCGTCCGCATCTTCAACACCTACGGGCCCCGCATGCGGCCGCACGACGGCCGCGCGATCCCGACCTTCCTGCGCCAGGCGCTGCAGGACCGGCCGCTCACCGTC
>DATAON010000054.1:0-9265 GCA_036265715.1 Solirubrobacterales bacterium
AGGGTGGGGGTGTCTCGCGCGCAGCGGCGTTAATTTTTCGCTTGCCCGTATTTGAGAGTTGGCGTTGTTCCGGGCGAAAAATCCAGCGAGCACGAGACACCCCCACCCTCCCTTGCCGGCCCGAGGTCGGGGAGGAGCGCCTAGCCAGAGCGGTAGGGACCGGAGTCGCTGTCGTCGGGCTCCCGGAACGAGGTCTCGGGCTCGGCGTGGATCAGCACCTCGGCGCCGCTGATCTCGGCCTCGATCGAGGCTCGCATCGCGTGGGCGAGGTCGTGGGCTCGCTCGAGCGAGGTGCCGCCGACGTACTGGACATGGAGGTCGATGTAGCGGCGGCTGCCCGCCCGGCGGGCGCGCAGCTTGTGGTACCCGGCGACCTCCTCGGTGCGGGCACGGGCGATAGCCCGCTCGATCCGATCCATCTCCGCCGGCGGCAGCGCTTCGTCGACGAGGACGCCGGAGGAGCGGCGGATGATCCGGATCCCGGCGCCAACGATCGCGCCGGCGACGACCAGGGCGGTGATCGAGTCGAAGGAGGCGTTGCCGGTGATCTCGACCAGGCCGAGGCCGACGAGGACGCCCGCCGAGGTCATTGCGTCGGTGCGCAGGTGGGCGGCGTCGCCCTCCAGCGCGGCGGAGTCGTGCGCCTTCGCCTGGCGGTAGAGAATGGTCGAGACGCCGAGGTTGGCGAGCACTGAGAAGCCCATCACCGCGATGCCGATCCCGAGCGAGTCGACGGTCGAGCCGACGACCAGCCGGTGGGTCGCCTCGTAGACGATGATCCCGGCGCCGACCAGGATCAGCATCCCCTCGATCGTCGCCGCCAGGTTCTCGACCTTCTCGTGGCCGTAGGGATGCTCGGCGTCGGCCGGCTCGTCGGCCTTGCGGACCGAGACGAAGGCGATCACCGAGGCGACCAGGTCGATCAACGAGTGGATCGCCTCGGTCAGGATCGCGATCGAGCCGGTGATCGCGCCGGCGGCCAGCTTCAGCGCAATCAGAAGCGCGTTGGAGGCGATCGAGAGGCCGGCGGCGCCGCTTTTGGTTCGGATCACCACCGCCCCCTACCCGCTGGCGGCGAGGTGGTCCGCCAACAGCCGGGCGGCGCGGCCGCGGTGGCTGAACGCGTTCTTCTCGGCCGGGCTCAGCTCGGCGTAGGTGCGCTCGTCCTCGGGGCCGGTGTCGTCGGGGACGACGGCGGGGTCGTAGCCGAAGCCTCCCTCGCCGCGGCGCTCGCGCAGCAGCCGCCCCTCGCAGCGGCCTTCGAAGACGTGCTCACTGCCGTCGGGGTCGATCAGCGCCAGGGCGCAGACGTAGGCGACGCGGCGGTTGCCGCCGGCGGCGTCGACTTCGCGTAGCAGCTTCGAGAGGTTGACCTCGTCGCCGGCGTCGATGCCGGCGTAGCGGGCTGAGTAGATGCCGGGGGCGCCGCCGAGGTCCTCCGCCTCGATCCCGGAGTCGTCGGCGAGCACGGCTCCGCCGGTCACCGCGTGCACGGCTCGCGCCTTGATCAGGGCGTTGGCCTCGAAGCTGTCGCCGTCCTCGGGCGGCATCTCGAAGCCGGCGGGAAGCGGCTGCAGGTCGAGGTCCGGCAGCAGTTCGAGCATCTCCGCCAGCTTGTGGCGGTTGCCGGTGGCGAGGACCAGGCTCAAGCGAACTGCTCCTGCACCTCCCGCAGGCGGGCGATGCCGCCCTCCGCGAGCGCGAGGAGCTCGTCCAGCGAGGCGCGCGAGAGCGGCGTCCGCTCCGCCGTCGCCTGCACCTCGACCAGGCCGCCCTCGCCGGTCATGACCACGTTGGCGTCGACCTCGGCGGTCGAGTCCTCGGAATAGTCGAGGTCGCAGAGCGCGCGGCCGTCGACCATGCCGACGCTGATCGCGGCGATCGACCCGGTCAGCGGCATCGTCTCGATCGCCTTCGCGTCGAGCAGCTTCTGAAAAGCCTGGCGCAGGGCGATGTAGCCGCCGGTGATCGAGGCGCAGCGGGTGCCGCCGTCGGCTTCGAGGACGTCGCAATCGACGTAGACGCTGCGTTCGCCCAGCGCCTTGAAATCGACCACCACCCGCAGCGAGCGTCCGATCAGGCGCTGGATCTCGACCCCGCGCCCGTCCTGCTTGCCCTTGGAGATGTCGCGCTGCTTGCGGTCCCCGGTCGAGGCCGGCAGCATCGCGTACTCGGCGGTGACCCACCCCTTGCCGCGGCCCTGCATCCAGCGCGGCACCGTTTCGTTGACCGAGGCGGTGCAGATGACGCGGGTTTTGCCGATCGAGATCAGACACGAGCCGTCGGCGCTTTCGACGAAGCCGGGGTCGATCGTCACCGGGCGGATGTCGGCGGGCGCGCGGGCGTAACTGCGGGAAGCGGGCATGGCGGCGAGTCTTTCACGGCGAGGGAGAGGACGAGGAGACGTGGCGATTTCCTCTCGCTATTCGAGAGGAAATCGCCAATCGCGAGTCCCCCCGCCTATTTGAAGGCGACCTTGTCGACGGCCTCCTTGATCTTGTTGACGATCACGTCGGCCAGCTCCGTCCCCTGTTTGCCGTTGAAGCCTTTCATCGCCGCCACCATCCCGACCATCAGCAGCGAGACCAGCAGGATCAGGCCGACGTACTCGACCGTCCCCTGCCCGGACTCGCCGCCAGCCAGCCGATGGATGCGACGAACCCGGCGGACGACGGCGGCGTGCAGGTACCCGAAAAGCGTGTAGAGCATCTCCCCTCCCTCTCTCGATTGAGGGAGGGATGCTCGGACGGGGCCGCGAACCGAACAAGACGCCCGCGTGCCGATTCACGCCAGCCAAACGCGCGGAACTCGCGCTAGGCGCCCAACGCCAGCTTGATCTCCTCGATCGCGGCCCTCTCGGCCTCGCCAACGTCTCCCTTGGCCTCCGCCACGCGCTCACTGAGCGAGATCACGAAGAGGCGGTAGTCGCCAAGCTCGGCGGCGCTCGCCTTCTGCTCGACCAGCGCCACCGCATCGCGAATGTGCTGCAAGCCGTGGGCTTTCAGCTCCTCGGGCGAGTGCGACTTGGTGCGGTCGACGTCGGGCTTCTGGGAGACGATCGCGTCGAGCAACTCGGAGTCGCCCTGCTGCTGGCGAGCCTCGGTGTAGGCCTTGGCCATCGCGAAGACCTCGCGGAAGCTGCCGCCGCGTTCGGCGCTGGAGACGATCATTCCGGCGCTGGTCGGCGCCTCGCGCACGGTCTCCCACTCGTCGGGGGCGAAGTCGGTGCTGGTGGTCACTGCTACCTCCTCTTGTCTTTGAAAACCGTCCCGGCGTGCTGGCCGAGCCACTCACGGGCGGCACTGGCGGTTCTCGGCAAGCCGTCGAGGTCGTGTTCGACCAGGCGGGCGGCGTTGCGCAGGGTAGCTTCGCCGATCTGGGATACGTGCTCGGCCGCGGCCTCCTTGCGCTTCGCCAGCAGCAGGCCGGCATCGGGTGCGTCGCCGAAGGCTTCCTTCTTCTGCTCGGGGGTCAGCGGCGGCGGCTCGACGTAGGGCGGCGGGGTCACGGTCGGGCGGTCGGCGCGGGGCTCGGAGCGGTTGAAGACGACCTCCAGCGAGGGCGCTGCGGCGTCGCGCGCGGTCAGCGCGGCACCGAGATCGAAGCGCTCGCGCATGGTGCGCAGCACCGCGGTGGTGTGGAAATCGTCGCTGACGACGGTGCCACGCTCCGTATAAGGAGAGACGACGATCGCCGGCACGCGGACGCCGAAGCGGTCGAAGGCGAAGCCCTGCTCGCCCGGCGAGTCGTCGGGGATCGGCGCGGCCGGGGGCGGCACGTGGTCAAAACAGCCGCCGTGCTCGTCGAAGAGGATCAGCAGGGCCGTCTTCTCCCAGGCGGGCGAGCTGCGGACCGCCTCGTAGACCTGCGAGAGGAAGCGCTCGGCGGCACGAATGTCGGTCGGCGGGTGGTAATCGTCGAGCTCACCGAACATCAGCTTCGGCTCCAGCCACGAGTAGGCGGGAAGGGTTCCCGCGGCAGCGTCGGCGAAGAAGCGCTCGCGCTCCAGCGTCCGCTCCTTCCACATCCGCAGGTGGCGCAGGCCGGCGACGTTGATCGCGCAGTCCGGAACCACCTGACTGGGGTCGAAGTAGACGTTCCAGCTGACCCCCTTGTCCTCGCAGAGCCCGAAAAGGTTGGGCATCTCCTGGTCCCAGGCGTAGTTGAGGATCGCCTCGTTGTCGAGCTTGCCGAGGCTGGTCGCGCCGTGGAAGAAGGAGCGGTTGGGAAAGGTGCAGGTTGGCGCCTCGCAGAACCAGCGGGTGAAGACCGCGTACTCCTGCGCGAGGGTGTTGATCACCGGCGCCGTCTCGGGAGTGAAGACGCGGCCGATCGTCGCCATCTCCTCCGGCGTCGGCTCGCGCTCCTTCTCCCAGATGAAGTTGCCGTAGAAGTCGAGCGCGAAACCGTCCATCGTCGGCACCCGCGGCGCCGCCGGCGCGTTGTATGGGTCCTCCATGAAGTCGGGGAAAAGCGGATAGGCAGCGCGGCCGAGGTTCGACTCCGGCTCGTAGGCGCCGAACAGCTGGGCATTGATGTTGCCGAAGCCCTCTCCGGGGTCGGGCAGCGGGTCGTGGGGCACGGCGTTCGGCGTCACCCGCACCTCTCCGCCCGGATAGGGCAGGGTGATCTCGCGATCACGCAGGCCGTCGGCGGCGTCGATGTGCGGCAGGTGGCCGAGCAGCGAGTCGAACGAGCGGTTCTCGAACATCAGGACCACCCAGTGCTCGATCCGCTCCATTGCGGCGCGATTCTAAGCGCGCCCGGCGGCGTCATCGAGCGCCTTGCGAAATGGCCATCGCACGCCGCCAAGTACCCTGCCCCGGTGCGCGTCCTGGTCGTGACCAACTTCGAGCCCGACGCCTCGGCGCCACAGCGCGGGCGCTGGGTCCGCGACCAGGTCGACGAGGTGCGCAAGCGCGGGATCGACGTTGACGTCTTCAGCTTCCCGCGCGGCAAAGGCGAGTACGCGCCGGCGACCCGGCGGCTGCGGGCGCTGCTCAAGCGCGAGCGCTTCGACCTCGTCCACGCCCACTACGGGCTCGCCGGCTGGTGCGCGAAGCTGGCCGGGGCGCGGCCGCTGATCGTCACCTTCCACGGCACCGACGTCCGCCACGAGGTGGTCGGCGCGATGTCGCGGCGGCTGGCCTGGCGGGTCGAGCTGGTCGGCGCCGTCTCCCGGGCGCTCTTCGCGGAGGAGAACGAGCGGCCCGGCCTCCCCCCCGTGCCCGGCTCCGCGGTCCTGCCCTGCGGTCCCGACCTCGAACGGTTCGGGCCGATCCCGCGCTCGCAGGCGCGGCGCTCGCTCGGGCTCGAGGCCGACGGCCGCTACCTCTTCTTCCCCGCCAACCCGAACCGGCCCGAGAAGCGCCACGACCGCGCCGCCGAGCTGGCCGCCGCCTGCGGCGCCGAGCTGCTCAGCGGCGGCTCGATCGAGCCGGAGCGGATGCCGGTCTGGCTCAACGCCGCCAACGCCGTCCTCGTCACCTCCAACTACGAGGGCTTCGGGATGGCCGCGGTCGAGGCACTGGCCTGCGACGTGCCGACCCTCTCGACCCCGGTGGGAATCTCGCCTTACGCGTTGGCGGGGATCGACGGCTGCCTCTGCGCGCCCTTCGACGTCGAAATCTGGGCCGCGGCCGCGCGCCCGCATCTGGAGGCCGCCGACCCCCGTGTGGCCGGCGCGGCGCGCGCCACAACCCTCTCCGCCGGACGCATGGCCGAGCGCCTGATCGAGGCTTATCGCGACGTGGCCGGCAGCCCGGTAATAGATTGAGCTGGGATGAGCACTGAAACCGGTGGGCCGGGGGGCGAGGGACTGACCCCGCGGATCGAAGATGCGGAGCGCAAGCTGGTTGCCGCGGCGGAGGTGGCGAGCCGGGCCGAGGAGCGCGCCCGGGCGGAGATCGAGGCGCTCGAAGCCGACCTCGAGCGGGCTCGCGCCGAGGCCGCTCGCGAGCGCGAGCGGTTGCTGCTCGCCCACGAGGAAGAGCTGCAGCGCGAGCGTCAGGCCAAGGAGGAGGCGATCGCCGCGGCCGAGGAGCGGCTGAACGAGATCGAGGCGCAGACCGACGCCGCCGAAGAGCGACTCGCGGCCGCCGAGCAGCGCGCCACCGCAGCCGAGGCCGCGGTCGCCGACGAGCGCGCCCGCGCCCGCGATGGCGCCGCCGCCTGGCTGCGCGAACAACTCGACTCGCTGCGCCGAGAGGCTGAGCGGAAATAGCAGCTGAGGCGGTGTACGACGTCGCCGTGGTCGGCGGCGGCGCCGCTGGGCTGTGGACGGCGTTGCGGGCCGCCGAGCTCGGCGGAGAGGTCTGCCTCGTCTCCCGCACCCCGCTCTCCCAGAGCGCCAGCTTCTGGGCCCAGGGCGGCTTGGCAGCGGCACTGGAACCGGGAGACAGCCCGGCCGACCACGCCGCCGACACGATCGCCGCCGGTCGCGGCCTCTGCCGGCCCGAGGCGGTGCGGGCGCTGACCGAGGAGGCGCCGGCCGCGGTCCGCGACCTGCAGAGCCGCGGCGTCGTCTTCGACCTCGACCACGAAGGGCGGCTGGCGCTGGGCCTGGAGGGGGGCCACACGGCGCGGCGCATCGTCCACTCCGGCGGCAGCCAGACCGGCCACGAGCTGACCTCGAAGCTGGCGGCGATGGTCGCGATCGAGCCGCGGATCGACGTCTTGGAGCAGACATCGGCGCTCTCGCTGTGGAGCGACGGCGAGCGCTGTCACGGGGTGATCGCCGACTCCGGCCCGATCGTCGCCGCGGCGACGGTGCTGGCAACCGGCGGCGCCGCCGCGCTCTGGCGCCGCACCACCAACCCGCGCGGGGCGATCGGCGCCGGCCCCGTCTTCGCCGCCGCAGCCGGAGCCGACCTCGCCGACCTCGAGTTCTGCCAGTTCCACCCGACCGCGATCTCGCTGCCGGGGACGAAGTTCGACGGCGTCCTCATCACCGAGGCGATCCGCGGCGAGGGCGCGAAGCTGCTCGACGCCGCCGGCGAGCGCTTCACCGACGAGCTCGCCCCGCGCGACGCGGTCACGGCGGCGATCCTCGAGAAGATGCGCGCCGACGCTGTCGCCGACGTCCGCCTCGACCTGCGCGGGATCGACCCCGCCCGCTTTCCCAACGTCTTCGCCTCGCTCGCCGAGGCCGGCCTCGACCCCCGCGCCGAACCGGTCCCGGTCGCCCCCGCCGCCCACTACACGATGGGTGGGATCGCGGTCGACCTCGACGGCCGCTCGTCGCTGCCGGGCCTCTACGCCGTCGGCGAGTCCTCCTGCACGGGCCTGCACGGCGCCAACCGGCTCGCCTCCAACTCGCTCAGCGAGTGCTTCGTCTTCGGCGGTCGCGCCGCCGCCGCCGCGGTGCAGGAGACCCACGCCGACAGCCGCCCCGCGCACCCGGACTGGCGCTTCGAGCCGCCGACCCAGGAGACCCGCGACGCGGTCTGGCGCTACGCCGGCCCGACCCGCAACCCCGACGACCTGGCGCGGCTGATCTCCAACCCATATCCGCTGGCGAAGGCGCTGGCGTCCGCGGCGCTGGCCCGCCGCGAGTCACGCGGCGGCCACCTGCGCAGCGACTGCCCCGAGCCCGACCCCGCCCTCGACGGCCTCCACCTCGTACTCAGCGCCGACGGCGGCGTCCGCGAGGAGCGCTGGGAGTAGCTTCCGCCCATGCTGCTCGGAGTCGACGTCGGCGGGACCTTCACCGACGCCGTCCTGCTCGACGGCGGCGCCGTCCACAGCGCCAAGGTCCCGACCACTCCCGGCGACGAGTCGGCCGGAGTGATGGCGGCGATCGACGCCGTCCTGGAGCGGGCCGGCGCCGAGGCCGGCGCGGTCGAGACCTTCGCCCACGGGATGACGGTCGCGACCAACGCGCTGCTGGAGGAACGCGGCGCCCGCACGGCGCTGATCGCGACCGCCGGCTTCGGCGACCTGCTGGAGATCGGCCGCCAGAACCGCCCCCACCTCTACCGCCTCTGCGCGCCGAAGCCGCCGCCGCTGGTCAGGCCGGAGCTGCGCTTCGAGGCCGAGGAGCGGATCGGGCCGGAGGGCGTGGTCACGCCGCTGGGCGAGGACGAGCCCGAGCGCCTGGCGCTGCTCCTTGAGAAGAGCGGCGCCGAGTCGGTGGCGATCTGCCTGCTCTTCTCCTACCTCGACCCGAGCCACGAGCGGCGCCTGGCTAAGCACCTGCGGGAGCGTCTCCCTGACCTCCACGTCTCCACTTCGCACGAGGTGCTGCCGCGATTCCGCGAGCACGAGCGCTGCTCGACGACCGCTATCGACGCCTACCTCAGCCCGTTGTTGCGCCGCTACCTCGGCGCCCTCGGCGAGGCGAGCGCGGCGGCGGGGCTGCCGCAGCCGCTGGTGATGCAGTCCTCCGGCGGCGTCGCCCCGGCCGAAGAGGCAGCGCGGGCCGGAGCCTGGAGCGTCCTCTCCGGACCAGCGGGCGGCGCCGTCGGCGCCGGCCTCCTGGCTCGCGTCAGCGGCGACGGGAACGCGCTCGGCTTCGACATGGGCGGCACCTCCTGCGACGTCTGCGTGGTCGAGGACGGCGCCGTGCGCCGCACCGAGGGCCGCGAGATCGACGGCCGCCCGATCCAGCTGCCGATGGTCGACGTGCACACGGTCGGCGCCGGCGGCGGCTCGATCGGGTGGCGCGACGCCGGCGGCGCCCTGCGGGTCGGTCCGCGCTCGGCCGGCGCCGAGCCAGGCCCCGCCTGTTACGGGCGCGGCGGCAGCGAGCCGACCGTGACCGACGCCAACCTCGTGCTTGGCCACCTCGCCGCCGACTCGCAACTGGCCGGCGGCGTCGCCCTCGACGCCGAGGCGGCCGAGGCCGCGGTCGACCAGCTCGGCGCCGAGCTCGGCCTCGACCGCCTGCAGACCGCGGAGGGGATCCTGCGCGTCGCCAACCAGGAGATGGTGAGGGCGCTGCGGGTGGTCACGGTCGAGCGCGGCGTCGACCCGCGCGGCTTCGCCCTGCTCCCCTTCGGCGGCGCCGGCCCGATGCACGCGGCCGCGATCGCCGCCGAGCTGGGGATCGAGACGATCCTCTGCCCGCGCGCCGGCGGCGTCCTCTCCGCCTTCGGCCTCTGCGCCTCCGAGCGCCGCCGCGACACCGCGCACACGGTGATGCTGGCCGGCGACGAGCTGAGCGCCGAGCGCGTCGCGGCGGAGGTGGCGGCGATGGTCGCCGCGGCGGGGGCCGGCCTCGGCAGCGAGACCGAGGCGCAGGTGACTTACAAGCTCCGCTACGCCG
>DATAON010000055.1:0-24697 GCA_036265715.1 Solirubrobacterales bacterium
CATTCAGAGCGGGCTCCTCGGGCTCCTCTTCGGCGACCGGCTCCTCGACCACCGGCTCCTTCGGCTCCTCGATCTCGACGCGCGGCTCCTCGACGGGGGGCTCAGGCACGGCCGCTTCCATCTCTTGCAGCTCATCGACAATCGGGCGCTCCTCATGAACCTCGACGGGAGCAGGCTTCGGCTTCTTGCGGCTTAGAAATCCCATTGCGCGGATATTCGTATGGGACCTCGCTTTTCCTGCCCGCCCCCGAAATTGCTAGGAATCAGCCAATCCCCGACCTCCTCGACAAGCGGCTCGTAATCGTCACCGGCAAGGGTGGCGTCGGCAAGACGACGGTCGCGGTGGCCCTCGGGCTGCGCGCGGCGAGCGAAGGCAAGCGGACGATCGTCTGCGAGGTCTCCTCGCAGGAGAACGCCTCGCGGATGTTCGCGCACGCTCAGGTCGGCTTCCACGAGGTCGAGATGGAGGAGAACCTCTGGTCGATCTCGATCGACCCCGACGAGTCGATGCGCGAGTACGTGCTGCTGCAGCTGAAGGTGCGGGCGATGCGCGACATGCTCTTCCGCAGCCGCATCTTCAACTACCTCGCCGCCGCCACGCCCGGACTCAAGGAGCTGGTCACGATCGGCAAAATCTGGGAGCTGGCGCAGCTCGACCGCAAGGTCAAGAAGGGCCGCAAGTACGACCTCGTGATCGTCGACGCCCCCGCCACCGGACACGGGGTCGGCTTCCTGCAGACGCCCCGCACCTTCGCCTCGATCGCCCGCGTCGGCCCGATCCACTCGCAGGCGCAGACGCTCGACCGCTTCATCACCGACCACGAGCACACCGGCACCGCGATCGTCGCCCTGCCGGAGGAGATGCCGGTCAACGAGTCGGCGGCGCTGGAGAAGGACCTGCGCGACGAGGTCGGGGTGGCGGTCGACCGCGTCTACCTCAACGGGCTCTACCCGGAGCGCTTCTCCAAAGCCGAGGCCGAGAAGCTGACGGCGCTGGCCGCGGAGGAGAACGGCGCCACCCGCGCCGCCGCCAGGGCGGCGCTCTCCGAGCACGGCCGCGCCCGCTCGCAGCGGGCCCAGCTCTCGCGGCTGCGGCGCCGGGTCGAGGCGCCGGTGAAAACGCTCCCCTTCCTGTTCGAGCCCGACCTCGGGGTCGAGGCGGCGCGCCGGCTCTCGAAGAGGCTGAGCTGATGCCGACCCTGGGCGAGGTCCTCGAGGGCAAAGGGGTCTGCATCTGCGCCGGCTCCGGCGGCGTCGGCAAGACCACCACCTCGGCCGCGATCGCGACCGGGATGGCGGCCCAGGGGCTGAAGGTCTGCGTGTTGACGATCGACCCGGCGAAGCGGCTGGCCGACTCGCTCGGGCTGAAGGAGCTCGGCAACGAGGCGCGGCGGGTCGACCCGAAGCTGTTCGCCAAGCAGGGCGTCGAGATGGAGGGCGAGCTGTGGGCGATGATGCTCGACCCAAAGCAGACCTTCGACGAGCTGATCGCGCGCCAGGCGCCCGACGAGGAGTCGCGCGACCGCGTCCTCGAAAACCGGATCTACCAGCAGATCTCCAGCGCCCTCGCCGGCTCGCAGGAGTACATGGCGATGGAGAAGCTGTTCGAGCTGCACACCGAAGGCGACTTCGACCTGCTCGTCCTCGACACGCCGCCGACCCGCAATGCGCTCGACTTCCTCGACGCGCCGAAACGGCTGACCCAGTTCATCGAAGGCAAATCGCTGCGGATGTTCATGAAGCCAACCGGGCTGGCGGCGAAGGTCGCCGGCCGCGGCACCTCGGTCGTGCTCGGCGTCCTCAAGCGGATCGTCGGCTTCGACCTGCTGGCCGACCTGGCCGAGTTCTTCAACGCCTTCAGCGGCATGGTCGACGGCTTCCAGGCCCGGGCCAAACGGGTCAACAAGCTGCTCGCCGACCCCAGCACCTGCTTCCTCGTCGTCTGCGGCCCCCAGGGCGAGCCGATCGACGAGGCCGTCTACTTCCACCGCAAACTGGTCGAGGCGAAGCTGCCCTTCGGCGGCGTCATCGTCAACAAGGTCCATTACCCGGCCGAGCAGCTGCGCGGTGAGGTCGAGGACCTGGCCGAGAAGCTCGGCGACGAGGACCTCGCCCGCCGCGTCGCCGCCAACTTCTCCGACTACCAGGCGCTGGCCGAGCGCGACGCCCGCAACATCGAGCACCTGGCCAGCGAGCTGCGGACCAAAGGCGTGATCCGCGTCCCCTACCTCGACGAGGACGTGCACGACCTCGCCGGCCTGGCGGAGATCAACCGCTACCTGTTCGCGACCGGCGAGGAGCGGGTCGCGATGGCCGCGGGCCTCGCTTAAGCGACCACGTCACCCCAACCGGGGGAGAGAACAGGGGCCTGTCGACTTAGTCCACCTGTGGTTGACAAACTCGACACGGCCGACTCTCGAATCTCGCGGATTGCCTCCGCACAGCACGGCGTCGTGACCTCGCGCCAACTCGGGGCGGCGGGACTGAGTCGCGAGGCGGTGCGAAAGCGCGTGAACGCGGGCCGCATGCACCGCATCCACCGGGGCGTCTACGCGGTCGGCCACCGCGCCCTCAGCCGGCACTCGCACTGGATGGCCGCGGTTCTCGCCTGCGGCGAAGGCGCCCTGCTCAGCCACACCGACGCCGCGGCTCTATGGGGCTTCCTGAGACCCTTCGCCGGCCCGATCCACGTCACCTCACCCAGCCTCAACGGCCGCTCCCGACGCTCCGGCATCATCCTGCACCGCAGTCGCTCGCTCGCCGCAGATCCGTCCCTCACCGCGGGGCACCTCCGCATCCCCGTCACCTCCCCCCAGCGCACGATCGACGACCTCGAAGGCTTCGTCGAGCCCTACCTCGTACGCCGGGCGATCCGCCAGGCCGAGCACGCCAGACACCGCCTCAGCCAAGCGACCAAGGCGCAGACCAAGCGCACCCGCTCGGACCTCGAGCTCGAGTTCCTGCGCTTTTGCTCCCGCCACCGCCTCCCGCCTCCGGAGGTCAACGTCAAGGTCGGAAAATGGGAGGTCGACTTCCTCTGGCGCTCCAAGAAGGTCGCCGTGGAAACCGACTTCTTCGACTACCACCGCGGCTCCGTCCCTTTCGAGGACGACCACCAACGCGAACTGGATCTCAGGCGTGCGGGCTACACGGTGCGCCGCTACACCGGAGCCCAGCTCGAAAACTACCCAGCCGAGATAGCTGCCGATCTGGGCGAAGGCCGTCGAAGCTAGCGGCGGCGGTTGTACTCGAACTCGGGGTGCGAGAGGTCCCAGTCGGCGTCCGGGACCGGGAAGAGGTGGCGGACGCGCGGGGTGTCGATCTTCTCGCGGTGCTGGAGGTCGCGCTCGATCTCGACGCTCGGGGCGGGCCACTCGAGCGAGTCGCCGGGGCGGCCTTCGGAGACCTCGTCGAGCCACGGCGTAGCCGTGATCCGGATCTCGTCTTCAGCGGGAATCGGCTCCATGATGCGGGTTTCCTGCATGTCTTCCTCCTCGGTTGAGTCGATCTCCGCGAACTCGGGTGGCGTGTGCTCGATCTGGATCTCGGTCGGCCCGGGGATGAAGATGCGTGGCTGCTCGTCCTTGGGCTCGGGGACTTCGATCGGCTCGGGGTCGGGGAAGTCGGTGGTCTCGGCGACGGTGATCTCGGCGTCGCCCTCGGCCAGTCCGCTGACGATCAGGCTCTCGTCGGCGGTGCCGATCAGGTCGTTGCCGAGCTCGCCGAGGGCGGCCATGCGCAGCATCCTGCGGGCGCTGTCCTCAGTCCAGCCGGCGATCTCGGAGGCGCCGACCAGCATCCGGCCGTTCATCATCTCGCGCTCCAGGAGGAGCACCTCCTCGACCTTCTCGCGGGCCTCGATCCGGTCCATCGACTCGTCGGCGATCAGCGCCGCGGCGCGCATCGGCAGCGAGGCGCCAACGGGCCCGTGGCCCTCGAGCACGGCGCGCAGCGCCAGCAGGTGGTCGCTGAGCCCCTCGAGCGCGCTCTCGCGCTCGCAGCCCATCTCGAAGCGGCCGACCGCCCAGGTGAGGGCGCCATCGGGGTCCGGTCGCGCCTCGAGGTCGCGGGCGAATCCTGTTAGCTCCTCCGCCTCGCTCTCGCTGAGGCGATAGCCGCCAGGGCGGGTGGCGGGGGCGCCGGTGGCGACGCGGCGCCAGTTGTCGGCGCCGGTCGGCGCGAAGGCGTAGGGGCCGAGGCCGACGCCGCCGCCCTTGAACATCCGCATCACGCTGATCAGCTCGCGCAGCTGGTTGAGGGCTTCGTCGGTGCCGCCGTCGGGATCCTGCTCGGCGACGGCGAGGAACTGCGGCTCCCAGGCCGCCCGTCCCATGCCCTCGCTGCGCATCGCGTCGACGGGGGCGTCAATCGAGTCGGCGCGGACAACGCGCACGCCGTGGGGTAGCTGCAACCGGGCCACCGACATCCGCAGGCCGACGATCGGGACGATCAGCACGTCCGCGTCGTCGGCCTCACGGGCCTCGGCGTCGAGCGAGGCGAGTGCCTCCTCGAGCCGCTGGCGGTCCAGCGCGAACCCCGTCGATCCCTCCCAGAGATCGACGAAGAAGACGGTGAGCATGCGCTCGGCGCGCTCGCCGGGGTCGGCGGCGACCTGCTCGCCGCGCGCCTCCAGGTAGGGGGCGGCGACGGCGGCCTCGACCGCGGCCTCGCGGGCCGGGGCGAAGCTGGGCAGCGCCCGCAGCTCGTCGGCGTGCTCCTCGACGTAGCGGCCGGTCATCGGCACGTAGCTGTAGAAGGCCGACTCCTCCCCGTCGGAGGCGCCGACGTCAAACGGAATCTCCTCGCCACCGGCAACCAGCGAACTGAATCGGGTCGCAGCCTCGGTGGCGAGGCGTTTCAGGACTTCGTTGAGCAGGAAATCACGCACGGCTCAGGCTTCCGCCCCGCAGCCTCCGCTCCTGCGTCTGCACGGACGCTTGCAGCGCCCGGATCTGGACGTCTGTACTAGACGGCGGCGGCGGCCGGTTCGGCCGCTTCGCTGCCCAGAAGCCAGCGGGTCCCGTACTGGCGCATGTCTTCGACCAGCGGCACCAGCGCCTCGCCCTTCACGGTCAGGGCGTACTCGACCCGGGGCGGAACCTCGGGATAGGTGTGGCGCTCGACGATGCCCTCCTCCTCCAGTGCCCGCAGGCGCAGCGAGAGCGTGCGAGGGCTAATCCCCTCCAGAGAGCGCTCCAGCTCGCAAAAACGGCTGTTGCCGGCGGCGAGGTCGCGAATCAGCAACAGCGTCCACTTGCCGCAGACGATCTCCGCGGTGCGGCAGACGGGGCAGGTGGAGTTGGTGGCGGCACTCATTTTCGAATCGCAGGCAATCTGGGGATGACCCTGCTTCAACAAGTGTAGCCACATGGCTTCACTAACTGAAGCATTGGCGGAAGCTAGCTGCGATCGGGGATTGCGCTCAGCCAGCGCTAAAGCGGCGGGTGCGCGCAACCGATGCCTAAGCGATGCCCCATGCCCGCGCCCCAGGTTCGCCGCCCGACGAGGCCGGCTTCGCCCTGATCGAGGTCCTGATCAGCGGCGTGATCGCGATCCTCGCGGCGGCGGCGGTGATGACCCTGTTCGGCGCCTCGGCCCGCTCGGTCGCCGACCAGCGCCACCGCACGCAGGCCTACGCGGTCGCCCAGGAAGACCAGGCGCGGATGCGGGCAATGCGGATCCAGACGCTGCACAAATACACGAGCACCCGCACGGTCACCGTCGACGGCGTCAACTACACGGTGGTCTCCACCGGCAAGTACATCAACGACGCCAGCGGCGACGACCTCACCTGCGCCAGCAACGGCACCAGCGTCGACTACGTGAAGATCAGCTCCAAAGTCACCTGGCCCAACATGCGAGCAACCCCTGCGACGACGATCCAGAGCCTGATCGCGCCGCCGAACGGGTCCCTCAACCCGAGCGCGGGGACGCTCGTCTTCATGGCCGCCAACGGCGCCGGCACGCCGACCGCGGGCATCGGTGTCGCGGGGACCGGCGCCGGCACCTTCAGCGGCTCGACCACCGCGGCCGGCTGCGTGATCTTCCTCGAACAGGCGGCGGGCGAATACACGCTGACCGTCAGCGGCGTCGGCACCGGCTTGGTCGACCAGGACGGCCTCGCCCCCGCCCCGAAAAAAATCAAAGTCAACCCGGAAGTCACGAACACGATCCCGCTCCTGTACGACAAACCGGGGTCGGTGCCGATCGTCTTCCAGACCCGCAATTACAAAAGCGAAACGGTAAGCGCCAAAACCAACACCTTCATCGCCTACAACACGGGGATGACCACGGCGAAACTGTTTGGGACCGTCGGCGGCACCACCTTCAGCTCGAAAACGGCGACGCCGCTGTTCCCCTTCAGCTCGCCGACCGTCTTCTACGCCGGCGCCTGCACCACGAACAACCCCGAATCGGGCCTGGCGCTGGCGAGCGTCAACGTCCCCGCCAACGGAACGGCAGCGTCGCAGACGATCCGGTTGCCCTCGCTGCTGTTGAACGTCAAACGCTCCGGCTCCGCCTACAACGGCGCCACCGTCACCGTCTCCGACAGCGAATGCAACTCCGGTGGCTCGCCGATCGAGCGGACCTTCACCACTGCCAGCGTCAACGGCGCAAACGGCCGCCTCACCGAACCCGGGCTCCCCTACGGCGTCTACGACATCTGCATCTCGGCACCGATCACCACCAGCGGCAACACGCGGACCTACAGGGAGGAGATCGCCGATTTCGGGGTCAAGAACACCAGCGGCAACAGCCTCGAAGTTGACGTGACCACCAGCGATCCCCAGGGGACCTGCTGATGCGCCGGCGCCTGCCGAAATTGTCCGATCAGCGCGGGATCACCCTGATCGAGCTGGTCGTCGCGACCGGCGCGGGAGCTGTGGTGTTCCTCGGGCTGACGATGGTCGTGATTGCCTCGATGCATCAGATGACCAGGATCACCGACCGCGTCCATGCGACCTCCGAGGCCCGCACCGTCCTGCACCGGATCGTCACCGAACTGCACTCCGCCTGCGTTGCCGCCGAGGTGGCGCCGATCCAGGCCAACAGCACCGCCAGCTCGATGACCTTCGTCTACCAGACCGGGTCGGGGGCGGCGCTGACGCCGGTGCTGCGCAAAATCAGCCTCAGCGGCACCACCCTCTCGCAGACCACCTACGCGGCAACCAGCGGCTCGACCCCGCAGTGGACCTTCTCCTCGACGCCGAGCTCGACGAGGACGCTGCTGACCAACGTCAGCGCCGTCTCCGAAAGCCAGCCGCTGTTCCGCTACTACTCGTTCTCAAACGGCCAGATCTCCTCCACCCCACTCTCCGTGCCGCTCAGCGCCACCAACGCGGCCTTCACCACGCAGGTCAACATCGCGCTCAAAGTGAGCCCCGACAAACGCCCGGTCACCGACGTGAAGGGTCCCGCGATCGTCCAGGACAGTGCCTACCTGCGCTTCAGCCCGCCCGCCGCCGTGACCAGCGCCGCGAACCTGCCATGCGAGTGAGGCAGGGCGACAACTCGGAGGCGGGGTTCACGATGGTGGCGACGATCCTCGGCGTCGGCATGATCATGGCGCTGGCGCTGGCGACGGTGACCGCGGTCCGCGGCGACATCCACCTCACCGGCCACGACCTCGACAGCAAGCGTGCCTACGAGGCAGCCCGGGCCGGGGTCGAAGACTACGCGTCCCATCTCTACGCGGACAGCCTCTACTGGACCAAATGCACGAACGTCGCAACCCCCAACGCGGTCAACCAGAAAGGCTCGACGACCAAGCGCCGCGCCGTCCCCGGAGACCCGCAGGCCACCTACGCGATCGAACTGCTGCCCGCCACCGGGCAGACCGCCTACTCGCAGTGCAGCACCACCAGCCCCGGCCCCAGCATGCTCGAGACCAGCGGCTCCGCTGCGGGCTCGTTCCGGATCAGGTCAACTGGCTATGTGGGCGGCGCCGACGTTCCCCTGATCTCCACCTTCAAGCGCCCCAGCTTCCTCGACTACGTCTACTTCACCCAGCTGGAGACGCTGGACCCGATCGCCTACGGCTACACCAACCCGTCCACGGCCCTGACCGGCGCCTACTCGCAGTGCGAACTCACCTATGAACAGGGCCGGACCAATTCTGCGATTCCTGGAACCGGCGGCGACGACTACTGCACGACGATCTCATTCATCACCGGCGACGAGATCGAAGGGCCGCTGCACACCAACGACACGTTGGCGATCTGCGGCAGCCCGCGCTTCGGCCGCACCGCCACCGACATGATCGAGATCAGCGCCAAAACGCCGGGCTGGTACTCGAGCGGCTGCGGTGGCAGCAGCCCCAACTTCACCGGCACCAAAGTCACCTCCTCGCCGGCGCTGATCCCGCCGGAATCGAACTCCAAACTGGAAAGCATCGCCCTCCCCCAGTTCCGCTACACCGGACAGGTGCGGATCTGCCTCAGCGGCACCAACATGACCGTCGGCAACGGCAGCAGCTGCACGGGCGTCTACTCGGGCTCGATCCCCTCCAATGGCGTCGTCTACGTCAAGAACGGCGTCTGCTCGAGCGTCTACTCACCCTTCAACACCGTCTACGAATCGACCTCCGGGTGCGGCAACGCCTACGTCTCCGGCACCTATACCGGCCAGCTCACGATCGCGGCCGAGAACGACGTGATCATCAACGGCAACCTCTGTCGCACCTCCTGCGGCACCGCCACCGGCGAAGCGCTGCTGGGGCTGATCGCCAACAACTTCGTCCGCATCTACCACCCCTGCAGCAACGACACCAACCAATCGGGCTGGCTCAGCAGTCCCAACATCGACGCGGCGATCCTGGCGATCAAACACTCCTTCATCGTCGACAACTACAGCTGCGGCAACGCGATGGGGACGCTCAACGTCGAAGGCGCGATCGCCCAGAAGTTCCGCGGGCCGGTCGGCACCGGAGGCTCCGGCGGGTCCAGCAGCGGCTACGTCAAGAACTACGTCTACGACGACCGCCTGCGCTACCTGGAGCCACCCAGCTTCATCGAACCGACCGGCGCCAGCTGGGTCATCGGTCGCCTCACCGAAGGCTGACTCGCCCAGGACTCAAGCCGTCGGCAGATCACGCCGATGCCCTTTGAGATGAAGCAGATCACGCTCACCAGCAGGCGCGCGAAGTCTCTCGTCGGGCTCGAGATCGAGGCCGGCAGCGTCGCCGCGGCCGAGATCCGCTCGGGCGGCTCGGGCCAGCTCTCGAAGTCTGCCATCGCCCCCCTTCCCAGCGGCGCCGTCCACGACGGCGAGATCGTCGACCCGGACGCTGTGGCCTCGGTGCTGCGCGACGTCTTCGCCGAGAACAAGCTCTCCAAGCAGGTCCGCCTCGGCATCGCCAACCAGAGCGTCGTCGTCCGCACGATGCGGCTGCCCGCGATCGACGACCCCAAGGAGCTTGACGTCGCGGTGCGCTTCCAGGCCCAGGAGCAGATCCCGATGCCGCTCGACCAGGCGGTCCTCGACCATCGGGTCGTCGGCGGCATCCCCGCGACCGAGGACTCCGGTCCGATGATCGACGTGATCCTCGTCGCCGCCCGCCGCGACATGATCGACGCCTCGATGCAACTGCTGCGCAAGGCCGGGCTCCAGCCGGCCGGCATCGACCTCTCCGCCTTCGGCCTGATTCGCGCTCTCGGCAGCTCGGCTCTACCCGCGGGCGAGGACGAGGGCGAGGAGTCGAGCGTCGACGCCAGCGCGATCCTCTACTGCAACATCGGCGAGACCACCAACCTGGCGGTCGCCAAGCGCCGCTCCTGCCTTTTCACCCGCGTCGCGCCCGCCGGCCTGGGAGCGATCGAGGGCAACCTCGTCGCGGCCACCGGCATGGCGCCCGAGCACGCGGCGCCCTGGCTCCACCACGTCGGGCTCTCGCAGCTGCCGGAGCAGATCGACGGCGACCCCCCGACCATCCTCGCCACCCGCTCAGCGCTCGAAACCGGCGTCGCCGACCTGCAGAGCGAGCTGCGGCTCTCGCTTGACTTCTACGCCGCCGGCGAGGGCTCGGCCCCGATCGACCACGTCGTCCTCAGCGGCCCCGCCAGCGCCATCCCCGGCTTCGCCGAGGCGATCGAAGCGGGCTTCTCCTCCCTCCCCTTCGAAGTCAGCCGACCGGCGGCCCTGGCGAGCCTCGACCCTGCCTCCGCGGCCCGACTGACCCTTTCCTACGGCCTCGCACTGGACAGCTGATGCGCCCGGTCAACCTGATTCCACCCGAGGAGCGACGCGGCGCCAGCGCTTCACTGCGCAGCGGCCCGTTCGCCTACATCGTGATCGGCACGCTGGTCGCCCTGCTCGCCGGCGTCACCCTGCTCGTCATCACCAACAACGAGATCTCCGGCGGCAAACAGGAAATCAGCCAGCTCGAAGCCGAAAACGCGAGCGCCCAGGCGAAAGCATCGCGACTCGCCTCCTACACCCAGCTGCGTGAAATCCACGACCAGCGGGTCGCCACCGTGACCAGCCTCGCCGACAGTCGCTTCGACTGGGAACGGGTGATCCGGGAGCTCTCGCTGATCCTCCCCAGCGACGTCTGGCTGACCAACCTGACCGGGACCGCCTCTCCGACTGTCTCGGTCGAAGGGGCCGCGAGCATCGCCCTGCGCGACTCGGTGCCCGGCCCGGCACTGGAGTTCGTCGGCTGCGCCAAGGGCCAGGACGCCGTGGCCAGCTTCATCGCCGACCTGCGGGACATCGACGGTGTCACCCGGGTGGCGGTGCAGCTGTCCGAACTAAACGACAGCCAGGACGAATCGGCCAACGGCGAAGCCCCAAGCGGTGGCGGTAGCGGCACCGAATGCCCGCCCTCGCGCTACATCGCCAGATTCGAAATCGTCGCCGCGTTCGACGTTGCGCCGGTCAGCGTGGCGGGGAGCTGAGCGATGAAACTCGGAGCTTCCACCCGCATTCTCCTCGCTGTCCTCGTGCTGCTCGGGCTCGCGATCGTCTTCTGGATGGTGCTGCTCAGCCCCAAGCGCAAGGAATCCGACGAACTCGGCGCCCAGGTCGAAAGCCTGCAGGCGCAGCTCGCGGAATCGCAGGGCACGATCGCCGCGGGAGAGGCTGCCCGGCGCGAATTCCCCCGCAACTACCAGCAGCTGGTCGTGCTCGGCAAGGCCGTGCCCGCCAGCGACGAAAGCGCCTCGCTCCTGATCGAGCTGAACCACATCTCCGCGGACTCCGGGGTCAGCTTCCACGGCCTCAAGGTCGGCACCGCCGACGGCGAAGGCGGCGAAGCCGCGGCGGAAGAACCGCCGGTCGAAGAAGCGCCTGAAGCCGGCGCCGAAACCGCACCCGAATCGGGAGCCGAAACCGAAGCCAGCGCCGGCGTCCCCGCCGCCACCGCGATCCCGACCGAGGCCGCCGCCTCGGTGCTGCCGATTGGCGCGCTCGTCGGTCCGGCCGGGCTCAACGTGCTGCCCTACGACCTCTCCTTCCGCGGCAGCTTCTTCGACATCGCCGACTTCATCGACGGCATCGACTCGCTGGTCCACACCCGCGGCAACGCGCTCGCGGTCGACGGTCGCCTCGTCACCTTCGACGGGTTCACGATCGCCCCCGAGGCCGAGGGGACCTATAAGGACCTCCAGGCGGACTTCTCGGTGACCACCTTCCTGGTTCCGCCCGAGCAGGGCATCACCGCCGGTGCGACGCCGACGGCGCCGGCCGAATCTGAAGCAACGCCCACCTCGAACAGCTCGGAACTGAGATGAACCCGCTGAAGAAGGGGCCCGAGATCAAGTTCAAGCTGCCGAAGCTGAAGCGACGCAGCGGCGCCTCGAAGCCGAAGGCACCCGGCGCGGTCTCCAACCTGAAGGTGCCGACCGCCGTCTCCGACGTCTACCGCGACCTGCGCGACCGGCGCCTGCTGCCGTTGGTGGCGCTGCTGCTGGTCGCGATCGTCGCCGTCCCGATCCTGCTCAGCGAATCCAACGAGAGCGAAGTGGAACCGCCGGTGAGCGCGAACGCCGGAGCCGCGGGCGCCTCCAAATCCTCCTCGCGAGCCGCGACCATCGTCGTCTCCCGCAGCGCCCCGGGCCTGCGCGACTACGAAGACCGACTCGACCACCGCACGCCCAGCGACCCCTTCAAGCCGCGCTATGAGGTCAAGAGCTCCGAAGCGGGCAGCGCCAGCTCCAACAGCACCGGCTCCGGGGAAGAAGGCGGCTCGGAAAGCGGCGGCGAAGGAAGCGGTGGCACCACGACCGGATCCACGACCCGCCGCATCATCTACTTCTCCTGGGTTATCGACGCCCGGGTCACGCCGGTCTCCAGCAACGGGGTCCCGAGCGAGACCGAGCCCACGGTCCGCCACCAGCTGCCCGTGCTCTCCACCCTGCCGGGACGCAAGACCCCGGCCCTCACCTTCGTACAGACCAGCGGCGACGGCGAGAAGGCGCTGATGCTGGTCAACCCGAACGTCCGCGGCAGCTTCGGCGAAGGCGTCTGCGTCAGTGGCGGCGAGACCTGCCAGATGCTCGCGCTCAAGGTCGGGCAACCGCAGACGATCGTCTACGGCGGCAACGAACGAGTCTTCCGCATCGAGATCCTCAAGATCGACCTGATCGAATCCGACAAATTCGAGAAGGCCCCGCTCGGCCAGAAGCCGAAGCAGCACGCCGGCTAGCCCCCTCCACCCCCTAAGGGGGGAGACCCGAACCGCCCTCCCGACTTTGGTGTCCCCATGGGGACACCAAAGTCCGAGGTGCGAAGCGCCCTGGCCTGGAGGCTGACGCGAGCGCAGCACGGGGTGCTGGCGCGGCGGCAGCTGCTGGCGCTGGGCTTCAGCCCAAAAGCGGTCAGGCATCGGGTCAGATCAGGCCGCCTGCATCTCGTAACCCGTGGCGTCTACGCCGTCGGGCGCCGGGATCTTCCTCCCAAGGGAAGGTGGATGGCTGCGATCCTGGCCTGCGGCGAGGGCGCCTGCCTCTCGCACCGAAGCGCCGGCGCCCTCTATGGCATCTGCGAGGAGCGAAATCAGGTGATTGAAATCAGCGTGCGGGGGACCTCCGAACCGCGGCGAGACGGCTTGAGGGTCAGAACCCGCCCTTCCCTACCCAGCCGGGACGTCGGCACCCTGGGCGGCGTCCCGGTCACTTCTCCCGTGCGCACCATGATCGATTTGGCGACGGAGCTGCCGCGGCCCCGGCTCGAGCGCGCGGTCAACGAGGCCGACAAGCGCGAGGTGATCGACTTCGAGGCGCTGCGGGACGCGTTGGACGAGCGCGCGGGGAAGCAGGGCGTGCGCCCTCTCCGCGCCCTGCTCGACCGTGAGACCTTCGTCCTCTCCGACGAGGAGCTCGAACGCCTCTTTCGCCCGCTCGCGCGCTCGGCCGGCCTCCCCCTCCCGATGACCAAAGAGATCGTCAACGGCTACGAGGTCGACTTCTTCTGGCCCGACCTCGGCCTCCTGGTCGAGACCGACGGCCGTCGCTACCACCGCACCCCGCTAGCTCAGGCCCGGGACATCGAGCGCGACCAGGCTCACACCGCCGCCGGCCTCACTCCCCTGCGCTTCACGCATCACCAGGTCAAGCACAAGCCCGCCCACGTCCTACGGATCCTCGAGGCCACCCGACGCCGCCTCGAGCCCTGAGCGGTCCCCTCCTTCAGCCCAAGTAAAGGTCGATCATCTCGTCGCCGGCCAGCAACGCGACCACACTGCCGAAGGCGAGGAAGGGGCCGAAGGGGATCGCCATCTTGCGCGCCTTGGCGCCGTGGCGGGCGATCAGGGCCAGGCCGACGACGCTGCCGGCCAGCAGCGCGACGAGGATTGCCGGCGCAACGGCCCGGCCGAGGAACAAGCCCATCACCGCGGCCAGCTTGACGTCACCCAGGCCCATCCCCGCCGGGTAGGCGAGGGCCGTGGCGAACAGCAGCCCACCGGCCGCGGCCGCGGCGATCGCCCGCTCGGGCAGACCACCGGGATCGGTCGGCACGGCGATCGCCAGGCAGAGGATCGCGCCCGCGAGCAGGATCTTGTTGGGGATGATCCGCCGCTCGAGGTCGGTGATCGTGATCGCCGCCAGCATCGCGACGAAGACCATCCCGATCACGGCCTCCGCCGGGTCGTCCCAGTAGACGGCCGCGGTGGCAGCGAACAGCAGCCCGACAGCGAGCTCGGTCAAGGGATAGCGGGGCGACACCGGCGCGCCGCAGCAGCGGGCCCGGCCGCGGAGGATCACCCAGGAGAGCACCGGGACGTTGTCGTAGGCGGCAATCTGAGCCCCGCAGGCGGGGCAGCGCGACCGCGGCCCGACGACCGATTCCCCGCGCGGAACGCGGTGGGCGACGACGGTGACGAAGGAGCCGACCACGAGGCCGACCACGAACGTGAGCAGGATCACAGCGAGCATCGGGGCCGAGTTCTACCCGAGCGCCCGGCCGGTCCCTGCGTGGGAGACCGACTCAGAAGGCCTTGACGACCTGGAACTTGCGCTTGGCGCCCTTCGTCTCGCGGTTGCCGGCGCCGTCGTAGGCCTTGACCCTGAGCGTGTGCCGGCGGTGGCCGAGGTGCTTGAGCTTCAACGGCGCCTTGCAGGCTTTCCACTTCTTCTTGTCGACTTTGCAGAGGAACTTGGTGTCGAGGCCGCCGGTGAGGTCGGCGAAGCGGAAGACGACAGTCTTCTTCACCGTCTTGAAGGCGGGCCCGACAGTGATCCTGGTCTTCGGCGCGATCGAGTCGTGGGTGTAGACGACGGGATCGGAGCAAAGGGATTGGTCGCCGTCGGAGTCGACTGAAGCCCCCCAGAAGGCAACAGTCGTGTTCGGGACGATCTCCAGCTCGAAGCCGGCCGCGCTGAACTGAGCCACCGAGCCCTTGGCGAGCGCCGGGCCCTGACACGTCGGGTTGTCGAAGATCCGCACCGAGACGGCGCCCGGCGCGACGCCGGTGAGGGTGGGAGTGAGATCACGGCCGACGCCCCCCGGCACGGTCCGCAATCGCGGCGGCGCCGGCTTTGCCTTGCCGTTCGAGGGCGGCGGGTTGGTGGTTCCGCCGCCCGGATTGCCGCCACCTCCCGGGGGCGGCTCGGCCGGCGTCACCTCCTGGTAGGAGATCGACGAGCTCGAGCAGGCCGAGGAGATCCCGGCCAGGGTCGCCACCCCGTAGAAGGTCGTGGTCGAGTTGTCGGCCACCTGAACCTGGATGCCGCCACCGCTGAAGTCGACCGCGGTCCCCGAGGCGACCTGGTTGCCGCTGCAGCCTGGGGTGTCGAAGATGGTGACGATTGATTTGGCGGCCACCGTGCCGATCAGGCGCGGGAGGTTCTGGTTCGCCGGAGAGGCGGGGTCGGTCGCAGAGAACACCGGCGGGTCCGGTGGCGTGCTCACCTGTTGATAGGTGAACCCACTCGAACAGGTGGAGACGCCGCCGCCTTCATCGGTCTGAGTGGCGTGGAAGGTGGTTTCGGAGTCGGGAGGAACGGTGACGAGGATTCCAACACCCTCGAGCTCGGCGGCGGTGCCTTCGGCCGCGACCGGACCGGTGCATTTGTTGTCCGTGTAGAGGGTGATGAGGTTGTCGGGTTCGATCGCCATCGCGATCGGCCCGAAGGCGCTGGTGCCGACGCCGGAGGTGATGATCCCGTCGGCGTCGCCACGAATCCGCGGCGTCGTCGAGGCACCGGGAGAGGCGGGGTTGGAGCTGCTGAGGCTCGGGGTCAGCGCCGCGCTAGCGGCCGGTGCGGTTGCAGCCGCTGCGATCAGCGCCGTTGCCAAGAGGAGCAGCAGACGCGCCGAAGGGCGGGCCGCAATGGCCCGCCCTTCGTTCGCGCTTTCGCGTGGCTTATTCATGCCCCGCATTCGTTCTGACTATTCGTTCCAATTACCGGAGCTCGGGCAGCCGCCCTTGCCTTTCACCGTGCAGGTGTAGGTCATAGCGCCAGCGGTGTTTTTAAGGGTGAAGCTCTGCCCGGTCGCGCCGGTCGAGGTGAGGGTGTAGCCCGTGCCTTCGCCTTTGATGAGCGTGAAGCCACCGCCCGTTGCCGGGATCGTGGGCTCGATTTTGTTCAGCGCTTCCTGGGTGCACGCCGTGGCGCTGTACGAGCCGCCGTTGTCGGTGGCACACGTCTCCATCGCCACCTGCGCGGAGTGCAGGTTCTCCTTCGCCTTGGCGTCGCCGGCCTTGTCCTTCTGGTTGAAGAACGCGGGCAGCGCGATCGCAGCGAGGATTCCGAGGATGAGCATGACGACGAGAAGCTCGATCAGGGTGAAGCCTGCCTCTTTGTCGCCGTTGAGCCGGGCTCCAATCTTCGCCCGGATATTCTGGAGCAACATAGGTACCTCCTAGTGGACCTATCGTTTGCGCCAGAGCCCGGGATTTGCCAAACGGCACCGAGGCACTGGCAGTCATTTGCACCCACCTCATCGACCGTTCTCAGCACACCTTTAGGCTCTGCACGGCGGAATGCGCGAAGACCAACTTTTCCATTCACCTCTGCCGAAAATTGGGGAGTCAGCAGGGGAAAAGTCTCCACCCCAACGCCGTCCACCGCAATACTCGTGGACGAAAACCGTACGAACGTCTAGTCGCGTATGGTCAGCGAATCTTGTCGTAGATGCTGAACATCGGCAGGTACATCGAGATCACGATGAAGCCGACGATGCCGCCGACGAAGACGATCATCACCGGCTCGATCAGCGCCGTCAGCGCCTTCACGTTGGCGTCGACCTCGGCCTCGTAGAAGTCGGCGACTTTGCTCAGCATGCTCTCCAGCTGGCCGGTCTCCTCGCCGACGGAGATCATGTGGCCGACCATCGCCGGGAAGATCGGGTTGGCCTCGATCGGGGCGGCGATCGAGCCGCCGCGCTTGACCGAGGCGTAGACGTCGTCCATGGCCCGTTCGACGACCACGTTGCCGGAGGTCTCGCCGGTCAGTTTGATCGCCTGCAGCATCGGCACGCCGGCCGAGACCGAGCCGGCGAAGGTGCGCGACCAGCGGGCCAGCGCGACCTTCTGGATCACGTCGCCGATCTTGAACGGGATCTTCAGCTTCGCCTGGTCCCAGAGCGCGTGTCCGCGGTCGGTCTTCTTCCACTTGATGAAGCCGAAGATCGATATGACCAGCGCCGGCAGGATGATGAACCAGTAGCCGGTGAGCGCGTCGGAGGCGCCGACGCAGATCTGGGTCGGGATCGGCAGCGCCGCGCCTTCTTCGCCGGGGTTTTCTTCGGCGATCTGTTCGAAGATCTTGACGAAGACCGGGATCACGAAGGCGACGATCGCGACCAGGACGATCGTGGCGAAGCCGAAGATCAGCGCCGGGTACATCAGCGCCGATTTGACCTGGCGACGCAGGGCGTCGGATTTCTCCAGCTGGAAGGCGATCCGGTCGAGCGCGTCCTCGAGCCGGCCCGACTGCTCCCCGGAGCGGACCATCGCCCGGAACAGGCGGTCGAAGACCTTCGGGTGGCGCTCCATCCCCTGCTCGAGCGTGCTGCCGGCCTCGACGTCGGACCGCAACGAGGCGGTCGCTTTCTTGATCTTGTCTTCCTGGGTCTGCTCCTCGAGCGTGAACAGCGTGCGCAGCATCGGCATCCCCGAGGCAACCAGGGTCGCGAACTGCCGCGAGTAGACCGCCAGCGAGCGCAGGTCGACCCCCTGCCAGCGCGCGAACAGGTCCTCGACGTTGATCGCCTGCGATTTCTCGGTGACGTCAAGCACGATCAGGCCGCGCTGGCGCAGCTGCTCGGAGACCTGGGCCTTGGACTCCGCCTCCAGTTCCCCGGTAGACGGGGCCCCGGAGATGTCCATCGCTTTGAAGGCGAAGGTGGTTGCGGTGGCGCTGGCCATGCTCGCCTAGCCCTCCGTCGTGTAGACGGGTGCCGCCGGCGCCGCCGGCTCCTGGCCGGCCAACCCGTTGCCGGGCATCGGCACGCCGGCGCCGGCCAGCAGCCGTTTCAGCTCCTCGGGCACCGAGGCCCGCTGTTCGGCCAGCTGGCGGCTGATCTTGCCGCCGCGGACCAGGCGCGCAAGGTCGGCGTCCATCGTCTGCATCCCCACCGCGCCCGAGGTCTGCAGGGCGGCATAGATCTGGTGCGTCTTGCCCTCGCGGATCAGGTTGCGCACGGCCGGAGTCGGGACCAGCACCTCGCAGGCGACGACGCGGCCTTTGCCGTCGGCGGTCGGCAGCAGCTGTTGGGTGACGATCCCCTGCAAAGCGATCGAGAGCTGGGTCCGCACCTGCCCCTGCTGCTGAGGTGGGAAGACGTCGATGATCCGATCTACCGTCTGGGCGGTCGACTGGGTGTGCAGGGTGGCGAAGACGAGGTGGCCGGTCTCGGCCGCGGTTAGGGCGGTGGAGATCGTCTCCAGGTCGCGCATCTCGCCGACCAGGATCACGTCGGGGTCCTGGCGCAGGGCGGCGCGGAGACCAAGGGCGAAGTCCGGCGCGTCGGCGCCGACCTCGCGCTGGTTGACGATCGAGCGGTTGTGCTTGTGCAGGAACTCGATCGGGTCCTCGATCGTGAGGATGTGGTCGTCGCGCTCGGCGTTGATCGAGTCGATCATCGCCGCCAGGGTCGTGCTCTTGCCCGAGCCGGTCGGGCCGGTGACGAGGACGACGCCACGCGGCTTGCGGGTCAGGTCGCGCAGCACCGCCGGCACCCCGAGCGACTCCAGGCTGGGGATCTCCTGCGGGACCAGGCGGAAGGCGGCGCTGACCGAGCCGCGCTGGAAATAGCAGTTGACGCGGAAGCGGGCGACGCCCGGAATCGCGTAGGCGAAATCGAGCTGCTGGTTGGTCTCAAAGCGTTTTCGCTGGTCGTCGTTGAGGATGCTGTAGACGATCTCCCGCGTCTGCTGGGAGTTCAGCTTGGGGAAGCCCTCCATCGGCTTGATGTGGCCCTTGTCGCGCACCGCCGGCGGGAAGCCGGTGGTGATGTGGACGTCGGACGCGCTAGCGTCGACCATCAGCCTCAGCACCTCGGAGAAGTCGAAATCAGGTCGTGACACGAAGCACCTCCTCGAGGCTGGTGAGGCCGCCGCGGACCTTCGCCACCCCGTCCTCGCGCAGGGTCAGCATCCCCTCGTCGTGGGCGACCGCGGCGATCTCCGGCTCGGGGGCGTGGGCGATCGTCATCGCTTTCAGGTTCTCGCTCATGCCCATCACCGAGTAGATCCCGACCCGGCCCCGGTAGCCGCTCTGGTTGCAACGACCGCAGCCGACCGGTTCGAAGGCCTCGATGTCCCCGGAGTTGGGGATACCGGCTTCGTCCAGAGCCCTGACCGGAATCTGCGTCGGGCGCTTGCAGTCCGGGCAGAGCTTGCGGGCGAGCCGCTGGGCGACCACGCAGTCGACCGAGGAAGCGGTGAGGAAGGTCTCGATGCCCATCTCGGCGAGGCGGGCGATCGCGCCGGGGGCGTCGTTGGTGTGCAACGTGCTCAACATCATGTGCCCGGTCAGCGCTGCCTCGATCGCGATCCGCGCGGTCTCGGCGTCGCGGATCTCGCCGACCATGACGATGTCGGGGTCGGCGCGCAGGATCGAGCGCAGCCCCGTCGCGAAGTCGAGCCCGGCCTTGCGGTTGACGTTGAGCTGGTTGATTCCACCGATCCTGTACTCGACCGGATCCTCGATCGTGATGATCTTTTTCTCGATCTGGTTCAAGGCTTGCAGGGCCGCGTAGAGGGTCGTCGACTTGCCTGAGCCGGTCGGGCCGGTGACCAGCACCGCCCCGTAGGCGCGCCGGAAGGAGTGCTCGAAGCGGGCCCGGGCGGAGCCGCCCATCCCGAGGTCGTCGAGGCTGCGCTGGGCGTTGCCCTCGTCGAGGATCCGGATCGTCGCCCCCTCGCCGCGCTGGGTCGGCAGGGTGGTCACG
Organism: Solirubrobacterales bacterium; assembly: GCA_036265715.1. GTDB lineage: Bacteria > Actinomycetota > Thermoleophilia > Solirubrobacterales > 70-9 > VAYN01. The sequence goes on from DATAON010000055.1 coordinate 19,837, forward strand.
CGCAGGTCGACCCGGCGGCCCTCGACGCTGACGCCGACGCGGCCGTCTTGGGGCACGCGCTTCTCGGCGATGTCGAGCTCGCTCATGATCTTCAGCCGCGAGATCATCGCGCTGATCATCCGTTTCGGCACGTGCGCGGTCTCCTTCAGCACACCATCGATGCGGAAGCGGATCCGCATCTCACCCTCTTCTGGCTCGAGGTGGACGTCGGATGCCCCCTCCCCCACCGCCTGGGCGAGGATGCTGTAGACGAGTTTGATCACCGGCGCGTCGTCGGCGTTGACCTCCATGCTGCTGACCGCGCCCACCGTTTCCAGCTCGTCGACCTCGCCCTGGTCCTGGTCCTCGATGATCGCCTCGGCGGCGGCGTTCTGCAGCGTGCCGAGCCGGGTCAGCAGCGCTTCGACGTCGTCCTCGGAGGCGACAGCGATCCGGCAGTCGAGGCCGGTGGCGATCTGAATGTCGTCGATCGCCAGCACGTTGGCGGGGTCGGTGGCGGCGACGATCAGCGTGCCCGGGTCGGCATAGCCGACGGGCACCGCTTTGTAGCGACGCGCCATCGCCACCGGGAACAGCGCCGAGGCGCCGAAGTCGACCTGGAAGGTGGAGAGATCGACGTGGTCGAGCCCGTAGCGCTCAGCGGTCGCGCGCGAGAGCTGATCGCCGCTGATCGTGCCCTCGGCCAGCAACAGCGACTCAGGAGTGCGACCCGCGGTGCGGGCCGCTTCCAGCGCCGCGTCGAGCTGCTCGCGGGAGAGATAGCCGAGCTCGACCAGGACATCGGTGGTGAACCCGCGCGAGTGCCCCCGCTGCAGCGGGGGCGTCAGCCCCGGCGTGCCGGTCTCCTCGACCACGATCGCCGGCGCAGCCGAGCCGCCCGAGTCGGGGACCGGGCGAAGATGGCTGGGGCGCTGGTCGACGGTCATCTGGGATCAGTCAGGGTGGTAGGTGCGTTCGGGGCCGTCGTAGGTGGCGTCGCGCATCGCCTGCTCGATGCCTTCGGAGGTCTGGAAGCCGTAGGTGACCGAGGCCTGCGGGGTGCCGTGGCTGAGGCTGCGCGGGCGCATCACGACCAGGGCCGGGACCCGGTTGACGTCGAGCCCCAGCGTGATCGCCGCGTAGCGGTAGACCTGCTTGGCGGGGACGACGAAGATCGCGGTGTCGGGGAAAGCGCTCAGCCGCTCGGTCGATTCGGCGACGAGGCGATCGTCGACACCGCCGTCGTGAACGACCAGGAGGACGACGGTCTGGTCCGAGCGGTAGGCGGAGTCCACGTCCGCAGGCAGCGGCGGCGGCTGGATCGCCGCGCTTGGAATCGCCACTCCAGCTTCTCCGAGGGACGCTTCGGCGCTCGCGACCGCGCTTTCGACAGCTTCGCCCGGAGTCGCGCCAACCGCGGTGCCACTCACTTCGGTGCCGGCGACGGAGACCGTCGCTTCGGTCGGCGCCGCAGCTTCTTCTTCTTCGCCGCCGCCCCCTTTCGTCAGCATCACGAAGGCAGCAATGACGAGGACGACGACAAGGCCGATCTGTGCGACAGGATTGCTGTTGAGCTTCTCCCTCATGCGGCCGGCTCCGGCTCAAGCTGCTCGATGCCGCTGGCGCGCTGGCCTTTGGCCGAGAGCATCAGCTTGAAGTCATGCGGGCTGGAGGCGTAGTCCATCGCCGTCTCCTCGCTGATCCGGCCCTCCATCGTGTAGGTCAGCAGCGCCTGGTCGAAGGTCCGCATCCCGTAGTACTCGCCTTCGGAGATGACCTCGGTGATCTTGCCGGTCTCCTCGGGATTGAGGATTAGGTCCTGGACGCGGCCGGTGACGACGAGGATCTCGGAGGCCGGAACCCGGCCCTCCCCGGTAATGTCGGGGACCAGTCGCTGGGCGATCGCGCCCTTCAGGGTCGAGGAGAGCATCACCCGCGCCTGCTGCTGCAGGTGGGGCGGGAAGAAGTCGATGATCCGGTTGATCGTCTCGGTGGCGTCCAGGGTGTGGACGGTGGAGAGCACGAGGTGGCCGGTCTCGGCCGCCGAGAGCGCGGTCCGCACCGTCTCCTCGTCGCGCATCTCGCCGATCAGGATCACGTCGGGGTCCTGGCGCAGGACCCGCCTCATCGCCTGGCCGAAGCTCTTGGTGTCGGAGCCGACTTCGCGCTGGTTGACGATCGAGCGTTTGTCGGCGTGCAGGTACTCGATCGGGTCCTCGAGGGTGACGATGTGACGCGAGCGCGTCTGGTTGATGTGGTCGATCATCGCCGCCAGCGTCGTGCTCTTGCCCGAGCCGGTGGTGCCGGTGACGAGGATGATCCCGCGCGCCTCCTCGGCCATCGTGCGGACCACCTCTGGCAGCCCGAGCTGCTCGATCGAGCGGATCTCGAAGGGGATCGCGCGGCAGACGATCGAGATCGACCCGCGCTGCTTGAAGCTGTTGACGCGGAAGCGGGAGACCCCCGGGAGCTCGTAGGAGAAGTCGGCCTCGCCGGCCTCCTCGAACTCGGTCAGCGACCGCACCTCGGCGATGTCGTGCAGGGCTTTCTCGGTGTCCTGCTCAGTCAGCTCCCCGAACCCCTCGAGCGGGATCAGATCGCCGTGCATGCGGGCGATCGGCGGCGAGTCGACCTTGATGTGAAGGTCGGAGCCCTGCCGCTCTACAAGCGTGCGAAGTGCTGAGTCGATGTCGAACATCCCGACCTTTATCGGCCGGGATGTTCAACGCCTTAAACGCTGGTGCTACGCAACCTCGCGGAGTTTCTGGGCCTCGCCGAGCGACTGGAGCTTTTTGAGGCTCTGATTCTCGATCTGGCGAATCCGCTCGCGGGTCACGTTGAACGTGCGCCCGACCTCGTCCAGGGTCCGCGGGTGCTCGCCGCCGAGCCCGTAACGAAGCTCAAGCACGCGACGCTCGCGGTAGGAGAGGTTCTCCAGCGCCTCCTTCAACGCCTCTTTGGTCAGCAGGTCCGCCGCCCGGTCAAACGGGGACTCGGCCTTCTCGTCGGCGATGAACTGACCGAACTCGGACTCCTCCTCGTCGCCGACCGGCTTCTCCAGCGAGACCGGGGCCTGGGCGGAGCGCTTGATCGAGTCGACCTCCTCGGGATCGATCCCCGTCACCTCAGCGATCTCCTCCGGAGTCGGCTCACGGCCGAGCTCGGTGACCAGCTTGCGCTCGGCGCGGCCGATCTTGTTCAGCTTCTCGACCACGTGGACCGGGATCCGGATCGTCCGCGCCTTGTCAGCGAGCGCACGGGCGATCGCCTGGCGAATCCACCAGGTGGCGTAGGTGGAGAACTTGAACCCCTTGCGGTAGTCGAACTTCTCCGCCGCGCGAACCAGGCCCAGCGTTCCCTCCTGGATCAGATCGAGGAAGGGAAGACCCTGGTTCCGATAATTTTTCGCGATCGAGACGACCAGACGCAGGTTCGACTCGACCATTTTCTGCTTGGCGTCGAGGTCGCCGCGCTCGATCCGCTTCGCGAGTTCGACCTCCTCCGCCGCGGTCAGCAGGCGGACTTTTCCGATGTCCTTGAGGAACAGCTGCAAGGAATCGGTGGTCATGTCGGGTTTCAGGTCAAGCGCCTGTTTCGGGCGCCGGCGTCCTTTTTTCCCGGTGTCGGCTGGCATTGCGTCAGCCGCCGCTTTCTGGGCGGGATCCATGTCCTCGACGAGCTCGATCCCCGACTTCTCGAGGTGCCCGTAGAGGTCCTCGACGTCAGACTCGTCAAGATCGACCTCCGAGACTGCCGAGGCGACGTCGCCAAAGGTCAGCACGCCAAGCTGCTGACCACGATTCATGAGGTTTTTAACCTCCTCTAACTCCTGAAGCTCTGCTACCAGCATCCGTGTCTACTCGTTTCCCTAGCGCGTGGTGTTTAGTCCTGGGTGATGAAATGCCGTCGCGAGTCGAAAGTCGCGCCGGACGATGAAAAAGCGGACCAGAGAAGCAGTCCGCGAAATGAAGGCTTGCCATTCAGTTTGCCCGAGGGGGCAGGGCGTCAAACTGCTCAAACGCCTGTTCGCATAGTAGTCGCTTCAGTTTGTAAAGTCAATGCCCAGCCCTAGCCGCCATCCACGCCCCTGGCTCAAGGCCTTTTGGCAGCGGGCGTACACCGAGAACGTCACCGGATTGTCGGCGATGGTCGCCTACAACCTGATGCTGGCGGTCTTTCCCTTCGCCCTCCTGGTCCTCTTCGTGTTCGGCCAGGTGCTGAAGATCGAGGGAGTCGAGACCAGCGTCCTCAGCGACCTCGAACGACTCTTCCCCTCGGTCGAGCAGAACACCCTCAGCGACGTCCTCGGCCGCATCGAGAACAACTCGACGACGATCGGGATCGCCGCCTTCGTCGGCTCGCTCTGGATCGGCGCCTCCTTCTGGGGGGCGATGGACACCGCCTTCTGCCGCATCTACCACGTCGAGTGCCGGGGCTGGGTCGAGCAGAAGCGCTTCTCGTTCGCGATGCTCGGCGTCGTCCTCCTCTTCATCGCCGCCAGCATCTTCGTGCCGACGATGGAGAGCGCGCTCGTCTCCAGCACCGACAAGCTCCCCTTCGGCCTCTCCCACATCAAGGCGATCGACACGGCGCTGCTGCTCGGCGCCGCGGTCCTGATCACGTTCGTGATCTGCTGCGTGATCTTCTGGGCGGTGCCGAAAGGCCACATGCCGTGGCGCGACGTCTGGCCGGGTGCCCTCCTCGTCACCGTGACCGCGACCCTCGCCAACTGGCTCTTCCCGATCTACCTCTCCAACGTCTCCAGCCTCTCGCACCTCGGCTCGACGCTCGGCTTCATCCTCATTGCCCTGCTCTGGTTCTACGCCCTCAGCCTCGCCCTGCTCGCGGGCGCCGTGATCAACAGCCTGCGTCACGAGCTCCA
>DATAON010000056.1:0-41864 GCA_036265715.1 Solirubrobacterales bacterium
ACCTCGGGCCGGCAAGGGAGGGTGGGGGTGTCTCGTGCTCGCTGGGCTATTCGCCTGGGGAGAACATCGGCAGTCCTACAAAGGGCTCCGGTGCGAATAGCTAACGCCGCTGCGCGCGAGACACCCCCACCCTCCCTCAAAGGCCCGGGATCGTCTCGAAGCTGACGACCAAGGCCCGAAATCTCTTCTAAGAGATAGGACCAAGGGACGGACCCTTTCCGTGAGGTCGCAGCTAACCGCGGTATGCGCGGCTTATTGCGACCTCACGAAGCAAGGCTCCTCACGCTCTCCGCGAAGCGATCGAGGAACGGGATCTTTGCGAGAGACGGAGCGGCCCGAGCAGCCAAGGAATTATTCGAGAGGTCTATCGGGAGGGGTTGGGGTGCCCCTGAAGCGTCTTGCACTTTTTTGCTTCAGCGCATCGAGGCGTAAAGCCGCACCCATCCCACAAAAAAGTTAAGCGAAAGGGGCACCCCAACCCCTCCCGCCACCCCCCTCGAAGCAAGCCCGCCCTTCAGAGCCGCCGGGCAAAGGTCACCGCAACCACGCGGATGGCGCCCGCCGCCCGCAGCGCCCGGGCACAGGAGCTGAGGGTGGCGCCCGTGGTCAGCACGTCGTCGACCAGGAGGACGTTGCGGGGGGCGGGGCAGCGGGTTTGGATCCGCGGCGGGTTGCCGATCCGCTCGGCCCGGCGCCGACCTACCTGCCTGCCCCCGCCGCGGCGGACCAGGCAGGGCTCGAGCGGGGCGTCGAGGCGGGCGGCGAGGGCGGCGGCGATCTCGCCGGTCGGGTCGAAGCCGCGGCGCCGCAGCCGCATAGCGGCCGGCGGCACCGGGACGATCGTGCCGCTCAGCATGTGGGCCGGCGCCATCCACTCGATGCGATCGGCGATCAGACCGGCGACCGGGAGCAGGCGACGGAACTTGAGCGCGGCGACGAGGTCGCGGGCGACGCCCTCGTAGGCGGCCGAGGACCAGGCGCGGTCGAGCCCCGGCGGGCCCTTCCCGAGTAACGGCTCGGCCGCTGCCAGGCGCCGGGCGCAGCGGGTGCAGACGACCGCCTCGGGGCGGCAGGAGCGGCCACAGGCGGCACACAGGGGCGGCGCGAGGGCGGCGGTGAGCGCGTCGAACAGGGGCACGCCCCGATCCTGCGCGGCAAGGGCGCACGCATTGCGCGCAGACCGCAAGAAAAGAGCTACGACTCAGTCACGAAAGCCGCACACCGCAATCCCGTGGTTCCTTTTTAACCCCACAGGCGAATAAAGAACCACGCGATTTGCAGGCTAGGCGCGATGGGCGACGATGGCGCCGACCAGGACCGAGCCGGCGGCGATCTCGGCGCCGGGCAGGGCGATCACTTCGCGCAGGCGCGAGCCGGCGCCGACCTGGACGCCGTCGCCGATCACTGCGGGGCCGTCGATGCGGACGTCGTCGCCGATCTCGCAGCCGGGGCCGAGCAGGACCGGCCCCAGCAGCTTGCCCTCGTCGTCGGCGGGAGCGCCGCTGCGGAAGCCGTCGCGAAGCTCGCCCGCGAGCTCGACCTCGACCGCGCCGGTGAGGGCGTCGTGGGTGCTTTCGCGCAGCTCCTCGAGGTTGCCGATGTCGTTCCAGTAGGCGCTGACCTCGTGCGAGTAGAACGGCACGTCGCCGTCGAGCAAACCCGGGAAGACGTCCATCGCCCAGTCGGCGAACCCGTCGGGATCGCCCGGGCCGGCCGCCTTACTGGTGCCAGGCGCGGGGAAGAAGTCGAAGATCTCCTTGCGGAACATGTAGATGCCGCAGTTGGCGAGGTCCGAGAGCGCTTCGGCGGGGTCGGGCTTCTCCTGGAAGCCCTGGATGCGACCGTCGCTGCCGGTGATCGCGACGCCGAACTGGCTGGTGTCGTCGACCCGCTTGGTCGCCAGGGTGGCGATCCCGTCGTGGGACTCGTGGAACTCGCGCATCGCGCTGAGGTCGATGTCGGTGAGCGCGTCGCCGGAGATCACGAGGAAGGAGTCGCCGAGGAAGTCGGCGGCGTTGCGGACCCCGCCCGAGGTGCCCAGCAGCTGCTCCTCATAGCTGTAGGAGAGCCCGACGCCGCAGTCCGAGCCGTCGCCGAAGTAATCCTGGATCAGCTCCGGGAACCAGTGCAGGTTGGCGATCGTCTCGGTGAAGCCGTGCCGGGCCAGGAGGCGCAGGATGTGCTCCATCACCGGCCGGTTGGCGACCGGGACCATCGGCTTCGGAATCGCGTAGGTGAGCGGCCGCAGGCGGGTGCCGAGGCCGGCCGCGAGGATCATCGCCCTCACCGGCCCATCGCCGCCTTGAAGTCCTCGATCGCGGCGACCGGCAGCGGGTCGACCCCGCGCTGGTCGGCGAGCTGCAGCGAGACCAGGTCGCCCAGCATCGTCGCCCAGAGCAAGCGCGCGATCCGGGTCTCCCCCGCGGTCTCGATCCGCACCGCCTTGGCGCCGGCGGCGCTGACCGACTCGGCGGTCAGCTCGAAGCGGCGGGCGACGCGGGGGTGCTGGTCGCGGTCCTCGAGGAAGACGGCGGCGAGGCGATGCTCACCGGCAGCGGCGTTCCAGCCGCAGAGCTCGTTGTGGTCGGACTCCGGCAGCTCGCCGTAGAAGGCAGGAAGCTTCGCGTTCTCGTTCGCCTGCGTCTTCCAGCGGCGCGCGACCGGCGCGGTCAGGTCGGCGCCGTAGATCACCGGCGCGGCGCCGTCCAGCAGGCCGGCGATCTCGCCCGCCTGGAACTTCAGCGTCTCCACCTGCTCGGCCAGGAAAGCCGCCGCCGCGTCGATCTCGGTGTGGATGCGGGGGGCGACACCGGCCAGCGCCGCCACCTCGGCGGCGATCACGACCATGTAGGCGACGGCGGCGCGGGGCTGGAAGATCCCCGGCAGGCCGACCACCGGCAGGTCCGCCTCGCGGGCGCCGTCGACCAAGGGGCCGCCGGTGCTGGCGACGATGCGGCGAGCGCCCAAGACCCCGGCGGCGTCGAAGCAGGCAAGCGTCTCCTCGGTCGAGCCCGAGTAACTGGAGCAGAGCACGGTCCACTCCGGGGTCGCCCAGCTCGGCAGCGCGTAGCCGCGGATCGTCGTCATCGGCCTGGTCAGCCGGTCGCCGAGCGCGGCGGCGGCAAGATCGGCGCCGATCGCCGAGCCGCCCATCCCGCAGACCATCAGCCCAGCCGACTCGGCCGCCGGCAGGCGCGCCGATTCGACCCGCCAGAGGGCGTCGCGGAGCTGGTCTGGGATTCCGAGGACGTCGTCGATCATGAAATCTGGGCCGGGACTCTGCCACCTCGGCCGACGACAGCGTCAACCAGCGTGGCCCCGGCCTCAACGTTAACGCCGCCGGCCAGGATCGAGCCGCTGACGCTGGCGCCTGCAGCGATCGTGCAGCCGTCGAGCAGCACCGACTCACGCACCGTGGCGCCGGCCTCGACCCGCCCCCCGGGCGCGATCACCGCCCGCGGGCCGACCGTGGCGTCGGCGGCGACCTCGGCCCCGGCGCCGACGTAGAGCCCCGGCGCGGTCGGCCGGACCCGGGTCGCGACCCGGCCCTCGAGGATGTCCCAGGTCGCGGCCAGATAGCGCTGTGGGGTGCCGATGTCGGTCCAGTACCCCTCGAGGCGAAGCCCGTGCAGCCCCTCGCCGACCAGCCGCGGGAAGACCTCGCGCTCGATCGAGACCTCACGGCCGGGCGGGATCAGGTCGAGGACCGAGCGCTCGAGCACGTAGGCGCCGGCGTTGATCTCCCCCGGCACCGCCTCCCCGCTCTTCTCCAGGAACTCGACCACGGCGCCGTCCTCGCCGCCGCTGACGAGGCCGTAGGCGGCCGAGTCCTCGACCGGGTGGAGGGCGATCGAGGCGCGGGCGGCGCGCTGCTCGTGGGCACACAGGAGGGCGCCGAGGTCGAGGTCGGTGAGGATGTCCCCGTTGAGGGCGAGGAAGCGATCGTCGAGCCGATCGCCGAGCGAGTCGGCGGCGAAACGGATCGCGCCGGCGGTGCCGCGGCGCTCGGGCTCGACCACGTAGCTGAGGCGGACGCCGGCGTGCTCACCCTCGCCCAGCGCCTCGCGCAGGACGTCGGGCAGGAAGCCGCAGGCGAGCACCGCCTCGGTGACCCCATGGGAGGCGAGCCACTCGAGCATGTAGGCGAGGAAGGGACGGTCGACCAGGGTCAGCGCCGGCTTCGGGACGTCGTCGGTGAGCGGGCGCAGGCGCGTCCCTTCGCCGCCGACGAGGACAACCGCCTGCATCTACTCGGTGGCGGCGGGGGCGGGCGCGACCTGGGCGGTGCCGATGCCCTCGTACTCGAAGCCAGCGGCGACCAGCGCCTCGGCGTCGAGGAAGTTGCGGCCGTCGACGACCAGTGGCCGCGCCATCCGCGCGGCCGCGTCCGCCCAGTCGAGCTCACTGAACTCGGGCCACTCGGTGACGAGGACGGCGGCGTCGGCGCCCTCCAGCGCCGCCAGCGCCGAGCCCGCCATCTCGACCGTGCCGAGCAGCTCGGCGGCGCGCTCGGCGGCGACCGGGTCGTAGGCGACCACCTCGGCTCCCTCACCGTGCAGGCGCGCGGCGAGGACCAGGCTCGAGGCCTCGCGCATGTCGTCGGTGTCGGGCTTGAAGGCGAGGCCGAGCAGGGCGACGCGCTTGCCCAGCAGCGGCCCGAGGTGCTTTTCGAGCTTGCTGACGACGCGCCGCTTCTGCAGCTCGTTGACCTCGATCACGGCGTTGAGCAGCTGGAAGTGGTAGCCGGTGTTGCCGGCGAGCATCTTCAGCGCCTTCACGTCCTTGGGGAAGCAACTGCCGCCGTAGCCGATCCCGGCCCGCAGGAACGAGGAGCCGATCCTGGTGTCGAGGCCCATCCCGGCGGCGACCTCGCCGACGTCGGCGCCGACCTCCTCGCAGACGTTGGCGATCTCGTTGATGAAGGAGATCTTGGTCGCCAAGAAGGCATTGGAGGCGAGCTTGATCATCTCGGCGCTGGCGACGTCGGTGCGCAGGATCTCGCCACCGAGTGGGGCATAGAGGTCGGCGACGGCAGCGGCCGCCTCCTCGTCGCCGGCGTCGGCGCCGATCACGACCCGGTCGGGGTGCATGAAGTCGGCGACCGCCGAGCCCTCCTTGAGGAACTCGGGGCAGGAGACGTAGGCGAGGCCCGGCATGTCGCGGCGGATCGCCTGGCCGGTCCCGGCCGGGACCGTGCTCTTCATCACCAGCACGTGCTCGCCGTCGGCGGGCAGGCCCTCGACCACGGCGCGGACCCGCGAGAGGTCGGCGTCGCCGGAGTAGGTCGGCGGCGTGTCGACGCAGACGAACAGCAGCCGCGCCCGCTCCAGCAGCACGTCCATCTCGGTGGTGAAGGTGATCCGCTCGGCGTTGCGGCGCAGCATCTCCTCCAGGCCGGGCTCGTGGATCGTCGTCTCCCCGCGGGAGAGCGACTCGACCTTCTCGGCGAGGATGTCGCGGGCGACCACCTCGTGTCCGAGCTCGGCGAAGCAGACGGCGGTCACCAGACCAACCCAGCCCACTCCGATCACGCCCACCGGCTCGCGCTGCCCGCTCATCCTTTGCTTCCGCCTTTCTTCGATTTCTTTTTGGGCACGATCACGTCGGCGGATCGCGCCATCCCGACCATCTGGTCGTTGCTCAAGCTCTGCAACAAGTCATTTGACACCCAGTAGCTGTTGTCGCCGCGGTGCCAGGCGATCAACTTGATCCTGCCGCTGTCGACGTAGATGTCGTAATCACGGCCGTTGATCGTCTTCGTTTCGCTGGGGCTGTCGAGGATCGGCGGGTCCGGCCAGCCGCGGATCCCTTGCACGCCGAAATAATGGGTGCCGTCCGACATTTCCGTGACCAGGACCATCCGGTAGGCCTCGTGCCGCGGGGAGTCTTTGTCGAGATCCTCCTTGATCGAGTAGATGCGCGGGTCGACGATCTTCTCGTAGGGGTTGCTTTCGACGTAGTAGGCGCCGGAGGGCAGACGGGTCGGGAAGAAGATCGGGAACTGGCCGTGGACGCGGCGGGCCGCGATCTCCGCCTCCATTTCGCCTGCTTCGCGGGCTGGCACGAGTTCGTCGGAGCCGAGATCCGGCGTCTCGACCAGCGGCTTGTCCTTCTTCTTCTTGTCCTTCTTGCCCTTGCCGCGCTTCTTCTTCCCCTTCTTCTCGCCGGCTTCGTCCTGTTCGTTTTCTTCGGCGCCTTGCTGGTTGGCCTGGGGGCCTTCACTGGCTTCGACGCCGAGGAACTGGTTGACGGCTTCGTTGATCGCTTCTGGCGAGGCGGTCACGTAGCTAGGGCCGAGTTCAGCCGGGAAGTGGACCTCCTCGATTTCGGCGCTGCGCACGGCGAGGAAGAGTTTCAGCACTTCCAGCATCGTCTCTTTGTCGTCGATGTCGGAGGTCGTGTATTCGGTGAAGATCTGGATCAGGTCCTGCTTGCCGCCGCCGAGGAAGACGTCTTCGACCAGGTCGTCGACCGAGATCCGCTGACGGGCGTCGCTAATGAACGACTGCTGGCGCGAGGAGCGGACGATGTCGGTGTCGGTGTGGCGGTAGCGCACATACTCCAGCGCCGGCTTGCCGCAGAGCAGCTGGTACCCGGGCTGGATGTTGATTTCGGCGTACTGTTCGGAGGCGTCGACGCCTTCGTTGGAGTGGTAGTAGCGGCGGTCGACATCCGTGTAGACGCAGCCGATCGCGTAGACGGCGCGGACGAAGCCGAGGAAGTCGACGTTGACAACGTGGTTGATCGGCAGCCCGGTCAGTTCCTTGACCACTCGCAGGGTCAGCTTCGGACCGCCGTAGGCGTAGGCGGCGTTGAACTTGTCGGTCCCGACGTCGGGGATTTCGACCTTGAGGTCGCGCGGGATCGACAGCACCGCGATCTTGCCCTTGTCGGGGTCGAGGCGAAGCAGGATCGTCGTGTCCGAGCGCCCGGCTTCTTCTTCGAATTCGGCGCCGGCGCGCTTGTCGGAGCCGAGGATGAGGATGTTCTGAGCCTCGCCCCCCTTCACCGTGTCGAGGAATTTCTCGACCTTGTTGCCGAAGGCGTTGTTGTGCGAGAGCGCCTTGGCGACGCTGTCGATGTAGACGAGGACGCCGGTCGCGGTGGCGGCTGCGGAGACGACGACGATGATCACCGAGGCCAGCGTGAAGCGGAGCCAGTAGCGCTTCGGCTTCGGCGGCTTCTCGGGGTCGCCGCTCGGCGGCGGCTTCTTTGGGGCCCAGCCCGGGCCCAGCGGCTCAGTCATCGGCGAGGCGACCCGGGATCGCCAGCAGGAATGATTCCAGCGCCTGCTGATAGCTGGCGAGAGACGAGACCGAGACCCACTCCTCCGGCCCGTGATGGCCGGCGCCGACCGGGCCGAACTCGACCGCCGGCACCCCCACCCGCAGGAAGGAGACCGCGTCGGAGGCGCCGTCGCGGCCGACGCTCATCGGCTCGCCGTGATGGTGCTCGGTCGCCGAGGCGCGCAGCGCCAGCACGAAGGGTGACTCGCGATCGACCGTGGCCGGTGGCCGGGTCAGCAGCGGCCGCGCCTCGCAGCCGGAGATTGCCCGCACTTCCTCGAGGATCGCGGCTGGGTCCTGTTCGGGCAGGTAGCGAATGTCGACGTCGATCACGCATCGGTCAGGCACCTTGTTCAGAGCGTCTCCCCCCCAGATCCGTCCCAGGTTTATCGAAGGGCGGTCGAACAACTCAGAACTGTGTCGGGCAAACGGTAGCGACTCGATACTGCGGAAAACGTCGATCGCGTTGAGAACGGCGTTGTCCCCGAGCCAGGGAGTGGCGCCGTGGGCGGCGGTCCCTCCCACCTCCAGCCGCAGCGCCAAGACGCCCTTGGCCTCGATCCCGATGTGCAGATCGGTGGGCTCGCCGGTGATCGCGAAGTCGCCGACGAAGCCGCTGTCGACGAGGTGGTCGCAGCCGCGCTCGGACTCCTCCTCGGACTCCTCGTCGCCGACTATCCCCAGCCGCACCCGCACCCCGCCCTGGTCGCGCATCGCGGCGGTGACGACCATCATCGCCGCCAGCGCGCCCTTCATGTCGTAGGCACCGCGCCCGTAGAGCCGGTCGCCGTCGATTCGCGGCGAGAACTGGTCGGCGTGGGCCGGAACCACGTCGAGGTGCCCCTCGAGCACCACCGTCGCCACCGCGTCGGCCGGGCCGACCTCGGCCTTCAGGACCGGCAGCCCCGCCACCTCGTCACGCCGCGCCTCGATCCCACGCGCCTCCAACCATCCCTTGACGAAGCCAGCGGCCTCGGAGATCGCCTCCGGCTCCGAGGTCTCGTAGGAGATCAACCGCTGCGCAAGCGCGACGAGCTCGTCACTCATCCGTCGCTCCCGCCATCGCGTGGTTCCTTATTGACCCCATAGGGGAAAAAGGAACCACAACTTCGGTAGTTGCGCTCGCGGGCGGGCGACTCGGCTCCCGCGCGGGACGAGCGGGTCCCCGCGCTCAACCCGCGATCGCGAGAAACGCTTCTGCCCGGTCGCGGTCTTTCTTCGCGCGGGCGTGCTCGGCGCTGTCCTCGTCGCTGTCGGCGAGGCGCTGCTCGGCGTCGGCGAGCTGCTCTTTCAGCACCCCGGCGTCGAGGTCCTCGGGCGCGATCGCCTCCTCGACCAGCAGACGGGCGCGGTTGCCGAAGACCTGCAGCCAGCCGTGTGCCTGCGCGTAGCGCTTGGTCTCGCCGTCGGAGATCAAGCGCAATTCGGTTGGCTGCAGCGCCGCCAACAGCGGCGTGTGGTTGGCGAGGATGCCGATCTCGCCGACCTCGGTGCGGGTCGAGACCTGCTTGGCTTCGCCGTCGAAGACCTCACCCTCGGGGGTGAGAATCTCGACGTCGATCATGTGCTCCGCGGCCATCAGGCTCCTTAAGCGGCCGCTGCGGCCTTGGCGTTCTCGGTGACCTGGTCGATCGAGCCCTGCATGTAGAACGCCCCCTCGGAGAGGTCGTCGTGCTCACCGTCGAGGATCTCGCGGAAGCCGCGGACGGTCTCGGCGACCGGCACGTACTCGCCGGTGCGGCCGGTGAACTGTTCGGCGACGAAGAACGGCTGCGAGAGGAAGCGCTCGATCTTGCGGGCACGGGAGACCGTCTGGCGGTCCTCGTCGGAGAGCTCGTCGATGCCGAGGATGGCGATGATGTCCTGGAGCTCCTTGTAGCGCTGCAGCACCTCCTGGACGTCGGTCGCGGTGCGGTAGTGCTCGTCGCCGACGACGTCCGGCTTGAGGATCGTCGAGGTCGAGTCGAGCGGGTCGACCGCCGGGTAGATGCCTTTCTCGGAGATCGACCGCGAGAGCGCCGTGGTCGCGTTGAGGTGGGCGAACACCGAGGCCGGGGCCGGGTCGGTGTAGTCGTCCGCCGGCACGTAGACGGCCTGGATCGAGGTGACCGAGCCGCGGTCGGTGGAGGTGATCCGCTCCTGCAATTCACCCATCTCCGTCTCCAGCGTCGGCTGGTAGCCGACCGCCGAAGGCATGCGCCCGAGCAGCGCCGAGACCTCAGAGCCCGCCTGGACGAAGCGGAAGATGTTGTCGATGAACAGGAGCACGTCCTGGCCACCCTGCTCGCGGTAGTACTCGGCCATCGTCAGGCCGGAGAGGGCAACTCGCAGACGCGCTCCCGGGGGCTCGTTCATCTGGCCGAAGACGAGCATGGTCTTGTCGATCACGCCCGACTCTTTCATCTCCAGCCAGAGGTCGTTCCCCTCGCGGGAGCGCTCGCCGACGCCGACGAAGGCGGAGAGGCCGGAGTGCTCCTCGGCGATGTTGCGGATCAGCTCCTGGATCAGCACGGTCTTGCCGACGCCGGCACCACCGAACAGCCCGACCTTGCCGCCTTTGGCGTAAGGAGCGAGCAGGTCGATGACCTTGATCCCGGTCTCTAGAACCTCCTGGGTCGGGGTCAGGTCGGAGGCCTTGGGGGCCGGGCGGTGGATCGGCCAACGCTCGACGTCGCCGACCTCCTCGCCGTTGTCGATCGGCTCACCGAGCAGGTTGAAGATGCGGCCGAGGGTGACGTCGCCGACCGGGACCGTGATCGGGCCGCCGGTGTCGGTCACCTTGGCGCCGCGCTGGATGCCGTCGGTGGCGTCCATCGCAACCGCGCGGACGCGGTCGTCGCCGAGGTGCTGCTGGACCTCGCAGACGAGCTGCGTCGGTTCGCCGTCGCCGTCGCCGGTCGTCTCGATCGTCACCGCCGAGTAGATCTCCGGCAGCTTGTCGGGGAAGACAGCGTCGATCACCACGCCGGTGACCTGCTCGACGCGCCCTACGTTGGTACCGCTTGATCCGTTCTCAGCCATGACTTCCTTTTCTCATTTCCAAAGGTTTACGTCGCCGCTAACCGAGCGCCTCGGCGCCGGAAACGACCTCCAAGATCTGCTGCGTGATCTCCGACTGGCGGACCCGGTTCATTTCCAGGGTCAGGTCGTCCATGATCGTTTCCGCGTTCTCAGCGGCGTTGCGCATCGCCGTCATCCGCGCCCCCAACTCGGAGGCGGCGGACTCCAGCAGCGCCCGGTACACGGAGATCGTCACGTACTCGGGAATCAGCCGGGCCAGCAGCTCCTCGGGCTCGGGCTCGTAGCTCCACTCCGATTTCGCCTGTTTCTTTTCGGCCTCGGTCTCCTCGCCGGCGTCCTGCTCCTCGCCGGCGCCCTCGCCGGTCACCTCGGCCTGCTGCAAGGGCAGCAAGGTCTGGCGCCAGACGTGCTGGGTCAGCGGTGAGACGAACTTGTTGTAGACGAGTTCGACCCGGTCGAGCTCCTCGTCGACGTAGCGGGCGGTCAGCGCCTCGCCGATTTCCCGGGCGTTGGCGAAGGCGGGCCGGTCGGTGAAGCCGACGTAGGAGCCGGTCACCTCCTGCTTGCGGAAGTTGAGCGCCGAGACGCCGCGCTTGCCGACCGCCGCGAACGAAGGCGTGGCCCCCTCGGAGCGGACGTCGGCGGCCATCCGCATGCCCTCGCGAATGATGTTGGAGTTGAAGGCGCCGGCCAGGCCACGGTCGCCGGTGACCAGGAGGATGCCGACCCGCTCGACGTTCTCGCGCTCGGCCATCACCGGCACGCGCGGGATCGCGCCGGCGTGGGCCGACGCCTGGCGGGTCAGTTTGCGGATGCCCTCGGCGTAGGGCCGGAGGTCATCGATCCGCTGTTCGGCGCGGCGCAACCGCGCCGCGGCGACCATCTCCATCGCGCGCGTGATCTTGTTGATGTTCTTGATCGACGCGATGCGATTTTTGACTTCCTTCTGGGTGGCCATGAGTCAGTCCTGACGGGCGTTTACGCCGTCGCGGTCTCTTTCGCGTCCTCGGAGCCCTCGCCGGTGATGCGGGCCGGGGCCTCGCGCTCCTCGACGGACTTGATCCGGTCGGACTCGCCGGCCTCGATCGGGTCGCCATGCTCGTCGAAGTCGGCGCCGAAGTCGTCGACGAAGTCGGCGATCGCCTTGCCGAGCGCCTTTTCGTCGTCCTCCTCGAGCTTGCCGGTGTCTTCGATCCGCTTCAACAGCTCCGCGTTCTCGGTGTGCAGTCGGGTCCGCAGGTCGGCCAGGAACTCGCCGACGCGCTCGACTTTGATCCGGTCGAGGTAGCCACCGGTGCCCGAGTAGATCGAAGCGACCTGGTCGCCGACGCTGAGCGGCTCGCGCTCTTTCTGTTTCAGCAACTCGACCAGCCGTTCACCGCGGGTCAGCGCTTTCTGCGTCTCCGCGTCGAGCTCGGAGCCGAACTGGGCAAAGGCCTCGAGGTCGCGGTACTGGGAGAGGTCGAGGCGCAGTTTCCCGGCGACCTTCTTCATCGCCTTGGTCTGCGCGTTGCCGCCGACCCGGGAGACCGAGATGCCGACGTTGATCGCCGGGCGCACGCCGGAGAAGAAGAGGTCGGACTCGAGGAAGATCTGACCGTCGGTGATCGAGATCACGTTGGTCGGGATGTAGGCGGAGACGTCGGAGGCCTGGGTCTCGATGATCGGCAGTGCCGTCAGCGAGCCGCCGCCGAGGTCGTCGTTGAGCTTGACCGCGCGCTCGAGCAGCCGCGAGTGCAGGTAGAAGACGTCGCCCGGGTAGGCCTCGCGACCCGGCGGGCGCCGCAGCAGCAGCGACATCTGCCGGTAGGCGGCAGCGTGTTTGGTGAGGTCGTCGTAGACGCAGAGGGCGGCTTTCCCGTTGTAGAGGAAGTGCTCCCCCATCGCGCAGCCCGCGTACGGTGCGATGTACTTGATCGGCGCCGCCTCGTCGGCGGGGGCGGCGACGATGATCGTGTTCTCCATCGCCCCGTTCTCCTCCAGCGTCTCCTTCAGCTGGACGACGGTGGACATCCGCTGCCCGATCGCGACGTAGATGCAGATCAGGTCCTTGTCCTTGTTGTTGATGATCGTGTCGATCGCGATCGCGGTCTTGCCGGTCTGGCGATCGCCGATGATCAGCTCTCGCTGGCCACGGCCGATCGGGATCATCCCGTCGATCGACATCAGGCCGGTCTGGACGGGTTCCTCGACCGGCTGGCGCTCAACGACGCCGGGAGCTTTGAACTCGGCCGGGCGGGTCTCGGTGGTGATGACCTCGCCGCGGTTGTCGAGCGGGCGCCCGAGCGGGTCGACCATGCGGCCGAGCAGGGCGTCGCCGACGGGGATCTCGAGCAGGTGGCCGGTCCGTTTGACCGTGTCGCCCTCGACGATTTTGTCCCACTCGCCGAACAGCACGGCGCCGACGTTGTCGCTCTCGAGGTTGAGCGCGAGCCCGGTCACCCCGTGCGGCAGGTCGAGCATCTCCAACGCCATCACGTTGTCGAGGCCGTGGATGCGGGCGATGCCGTCCGCCACCGAGAGGACGGTGCCCACCTCGGTGAGGTCGGCGGAGTCGGTCTCCAACCCCTCGATTCGCTCACGCAGAATGCTTGCGATCTCGTCCGGCTTGATCTCCATCGGGTGCTCAGCTCCTCCTTACGCCGCGGTGGCGACGGTCTTTCTAAGTTTCTCCAGGCGACTGCGGATGCTCGCGTCGAGGACCATGTTTCCGACCTGCAGGACGATGCCGCCGAGGATCTCGTCGTCGACGCGGCTCGACAACTCGACCGCCTCTCCGGTCTGGCGTTCGACCTCTTCGCCAATCTTCTTGACTACCGCTTCGTCGAGCTCGACGGCGCTGACGACGGTGACGTCGAGGCGGCGGTTCTCCTTCTTCCAGAGCACGTCGAACTCGCGCCGGATGCGGAAGATTTCCGGCATCCGGTGCTTCTCGATCAGCAGCTCGAGGAAATTCGTCAGCTCCGGCTCGGCGCCAGAGATAGCCCGTCCCAGCCCCTCCTGCTTGTCGGCGGAGGAGAGGTAGGGGCTGAACAGGAACACCTGCAGTTCCTGGTTGCGGTCGACGGCATCGGTGAACTGGCTGAGCTGCGACTGCAGAGAGTCGAGCTTGCCCTTGTCCTTGCCGGCCTCGAAGAGGGCCTCGGCGTATACGTGTGCCGCCTCGGGCATCTAGTTCTTCTCCGCCCCCGAGAGCGAGGAGAAGTCGACCTCGGCCAGGGCCTCCTCGACGAGCCGCTTCTGGTCGTCGGCGGTGAGGCTTTTGCGGGTGACTTTCTCGGTCGCCAGCACGGTCAGGTCAGCGACCTCGGTGCGGATCTGCTCCAGCGAGCGGCGCGTCTCGGCTTCGATGTCGCGCTTGGCCTGCGAGACCAGCTCCTCGCGTTTCTCGCGGCCGGCGACGGTCGCCTCGGCCTCGGCGGTCTCGGCCGCTTTGCGGGCGCGGGCCATGATGTCGTCGGCCTGCTCACGCGCCTCGGCGAGACGGCCGCGGTACTCGGCCAGCAGCTCGTCCGATTCTTTGCGCTGACGCTCAGCCGCGTCGAGCGACTCGGCGATCGTCGCCGCCCGCCGATCCAGTGCCTCCTGGATTTTCGGGAACGCGAACTTGCTGAGGACCCACATCGTGAACAGGAACAGCACGAGGGTCCAGATCATCAGCCCAAGGCCGGGCGAGACGAGGAAGCTGCCACCGCCTTCCTCGCCCGCCGCCTCAGCGGCCAGCGGAACTATGTTGCCGAGCAGCTCCATCGACCTAGAGGAAGAAGGCGATGAGGCCGAAGATGAACGTGTAGAAGGCCACGGCCTCGGTCAGCGCGAAGCCGAGCCAGCGGATGCTCTGCAGCTCGTCTTTCATCTCGGGCTGGCGGGCGACCGACTCGATCTCCTTACCGAAGATGAAGCCGATGCCGATACCGGCGCCGATCGAGCCGAGGCCGGCGCCGACACCGAGGGCGATCGCCTTGCCGGCTGCTTCTACACCTTCGTCAGAGACGGCGGCGACGACAGGGGACAGGTCCATGGAAAAAGTGCTCCTTTTCTAGTGACTGGCGGAGGTAGCTCCGCCGAGGTAGATGGCAGTGAGAGTGGCGAAGATGAACGCCTGCAGGGTGGCGATAAGGCCGACCTCCAGGATGAAGAAGAAGAAGGCGAGGGGGAAGGTGAGGGCGCCGAGCGCGGCGATCCCGAGCAGCACCGCCAGGCCGCCGCCCATGAACAGCAGGAGCAGGTGGCCGGCGAGGATGTTGGCGAAAAGTCGGACGGAGAGCGAGATCAGCCGGGCGACGTGGGAGATCGCCTCGATCACGAAAATGAAGGCCTTGGCGGCCGGGTTCATGTCCTCAAGGCCGGGCGGCAGCCAGCTCGCCAGGTACTTGAACAGGCCCTTGGCCCGCACCCCTTCGACGTGGTAGCTGACCCAGACGACCAGGGTCAGGACCAGCGGTATCGAGAGGTTGGCGGTGGCGGCGTAGATCGCGAAGGAGGGGACGGCGACGCCGAAGATGTCGACCGTGTGCTCGGTGTTGGTCGGCAGCGGGATGAAGCCGATCATGTTCGAGAACCAGATCCAGAAGAAGAGCGCGGCCAGGAAGGGGAACCATTTGCGGGCCATCTTCTTGTCGAGGCTGCCGCCGGCGATCGTGTTTTTGGTCATGTCGTAGGCGACCTCGATCGCGACCTGGACGCGGTTCGGCTTCTGCTGCATCCGCTTCGCGATCCACAGCATCGTCCCGATCGTCAGGCCGCTGGCCAGCAGCAGGTAGACGACTGCCTTGTTGATGCTGAAGTCGATGCCGCCGAGTTCGATCGTGATCCACGGTTCGAGCTTGAACTCGTTCTGGGGCTGGAAGTGTTCGTTTTTGCCGGCGTCGCCGAAGATCAGGAACATCAGGATCGCGATCGCGAAGTAGGCGCCAAGGCCGATGAAGACTTTCGCCTTGGTGCTGAGCCCGCCGGACTTCGCGGCGCCGTCGGGCGCCTTCGTCACTGCCTGCTCGGCGCTCACGCGACTCCCTGCCCCTCGGGCTCGCCGTTGAACAGGTGCGCGAGGCCCTGGGCGGCGAAGGTGATCGTGAAGAGGGCGAGGACGAGGACTGCGGCGGCGAGACCGGCCTCACGCTCGGCCAGCAGGCCGACGAGCAGGACCGCGGTAGCCATCAGCCAGACGCGGCCGAGCGTGGTCGCGGCGATGATCCCCATTGCCTTCTGGCGGTTGCCGGCGGCGAGCTCGGCGTTGGCGCGCTTGGTCGCGTAGACCTGAACGAGCCGCTGGATGATCCAGGTGCCGGCGCCGACGGCGAATCCAAGCATGGGGAGTCCTCCGACCACGAAAACAGCGAGAGCGGCGGCCAGCAGCAGAGGATCGAGGTACTTAAGAGGAGACATAGTTACGTCCGTCTCGGGGTCGAGCGGACGCAGCGGCGACTATATCCGAAGGGTCCCGAGAATGGCTTTCTGATGCGGGTTAGTGCCCCTTGCCACTACCTCGGACCGGGCTCCTCGACGGCACCGAACTCGCCGGTTTCCGGGTCAACTGCAGGGAAGCTGCCGGTCTCGAGCTCCCGCTCGACGGCGCGATCGACGTCCTGGGGGAGCGGCTCGGGGGCGCCGGCCTCGCGCCTGAGGCTGACGATCTGGCGCAGCCGCACCTGGCGCAGCTTGAAGATCTCCAGCACGGTCACGAGGTAGAAGCTGGCGGCGATCGCGAGCAGGCCGCAGGCGCCAATCACGATCGTCCAGAGGACGTCGAAGTGGCCGTGGTCGTCGCTGTAGGGAACGAAGCGCAGGGCCAGGGCCAGGGCCGCCATCACCAGGGTCCAGCCGTAGAGGTAGAGCAGGGTGCGGCGCTGGGAGAAGCCGATGTCGGCCATCCGGTGGTGGAAGTGCCAGCGGTCGGCGCGGTAGATCGGGCGCCGGTATTTGAGCCGCTTGGCGACGACGAAGCCGGTGTCGAGGATCGGAACCGCAAGCACGATCAGGGGCAGGAAGAGGGCGACGACGGCGTTGGTCTTCAGGGCCCCCTGGATCGCGATCATCCCCAGCAGGTAGCCGAGCAGGTTGGAGCCGGTGTCGCCGAGGAAGGTGCTGGCCGGCGGGAAGCCGTAGCGGAGGAAGCCGAGCGAGGCGCCGGCGACGAGCGCGGCGAGGACGCCGGCGGCGGTGCGGTCGAGCGAGAGCGCGATCACCGCCAGGGTCAGGGCGGAGATCACGCAGACGCCGGCGGCGAGCCCGTCGACGCCGTCGATCAGGTTGATCACGTTGATCATCGCGACGACGCCAAGCACGGTCAGCACCTGGCCGAGGTCGATCACCCCTCCCCCGGGCAGGGTCAGCAGGTCGACGGTCCCGGGCGTGAGGCGGCCGAAGAAGGGGAAGGTGAAGTTGTCGACCGTGACCCCGACCGAGACGGGAATGATGACCGAGACCGCCTGCCCGGTCAGCTTCGGGATCGGGCCGAGCTCGAAGACGTCGTCGACGACGCCGAAGAGGGTGACGAAGACGGCGCCGATCAGGATCGCATGGCTCTGGGTGTCGTCGGGCAGCCAGATCAGGCCGGCGACGAGGACGCCGACGAGGATCGCGAGGCCGCCGAGCTTCGGCGTCGGCAGGTCGTGCAGGGAGCGCTCGTTGGGGAAGTCGATGGCGCCGACCCGGCGCGCCAGCCGCATCGTCGGCGGCACCAGGAGCATCGTCAGGACGCCCGCAACCAGGAAGGCGTACAGCGCGTCCAGCGTCTCAGGCGTATGGGTCATGGGCGCTCCAGCCGGGCGCCGGTGAGTCTAGGCCCAGCCTCAGGCGGCATAACGATCGAACCAGAGGCTGAAGGCGATCAGGCCCCAGAGCTGGCGGCTGAGGTCCTCGCGACCGGAGGTGTGGTCGTCGAGCAGGCCCCCGACCGTGGCCGGGTCGAGGCAGCCCTGGCGCTCGAGGTTGGCGGGCGAGAGGATCTCGCGGGCGAACGGCTGCATCGGCCCCCGCAGCCAGGCGGCGACCGGGATCGAGAACCCCTGCTTGCGCCCTCCCACCACCTCCTTCGGCAGCAGCGGCGCCAGCGCCTGGCGCAGCAGCCGCTTCTTGGCGAAGCCGCGGACCCGCAGCGACCGCGGCAGCGAGAAGGCGAACTCGGCGACCTGCTGGTCGAGGAAGGGGACCCGCAGCTCCAGCGAGTTGGCCATGCTGAGGCGGTCGGTCTTGACCAGCAGGTCGTCGGCCATGTAGATGCCGAGGTCGACGTCCTGCATGCGGGCGAGCTGCTCGGCGCCGGCAGTCTCGGCGTAGCGTGCGCGGTAGAGGTCGACCGGGTCCCAGGCGGGATTACGGGCGCCGAGCAGGGCGGCGCGGGTCGCCGGGGAGAAGATCTCCTTCCAGGCGTGGTGGCGCTCCAGCGGCGGCAGGTTGGCGCCGCGGGCGAAGCGCTTGGCTTTGTAGTCGAAGCCGACCCGGCGGTCTCCGCTCGGCAGCGCCTCCGCCAGCGGCCGCGCCAGCGCCGCGAGGCGGCCGACGCGGGCGGCGAGCAGGTCGGCGACGTAGGTGTAGTAGCCGCCGAAGAGCTCGTCGCCGCCCTCGCCGGAGAGCGCCACCTTGACCTCGCCCGCCGCCAGCTCGGAGACGAGGAAGGTGGGCAGCGCCGAGGAGTCGCCGAAGGGCTCGTCGAAGGACTCGACCAGGCGCGGGAACAGCTCGATCGCGTCGGGGCGCAGGATCAGCTCGTGGTGGTCGGTGCCGTAGCGCTCGGCGACCAGGCGGGCGCGGTCGAGCTCGTCGAACCCGGCCTCCTCGAAGCCGATCGAGAAGGTCTTCAGCGGCTCGCGCGACTGCGCCGCGGCCAGCGCCGTGATGCCGCCGGAGTCGACGCCGCCGGAGAGCAGGACGCCGACCGGGACGTCGGCGACGAGGTGAGCGCGAATCGAGTCGCCCAGCACCTCGCGCAGCTGCTCGGCGAGCTCGTCGGCCGACCCTTCGCGCAACTGGTCGGCGGCGGGCGGGCCGGGCCGGGCGTAGCGGACGATCTTGATCTCACCCCCCTGCCAGCTCAGCAGGTGGCCCTGGGGCAGCTTGCGGGCCTCGGCGAAGATCGTCAGCGGCGCCGGGATCGAGTTGAAGGCGAGGTAGGCGGCGAGCGCCTCGGGGTCGATCGCCCGCGAGAAGCCGGGCTGCTCGAGCATCGCCTTCAGCTCCGATGCGAAGGAGAGCTCGCCGCCGACGTGGCGGTAGAAGAGCGGCTTGATCCCGAAGCGGTCGCGGGCCAGCAGCAGTCGGCGGCGGCGCTCGTCCCAGAGCGCGATCGCGAACATCCCCCGCAGCCGCTCGACGAAGCCGTCGCCATGCTCCTCGTAGAGGTGGACGAGGACCTCGGTGTCGCAGTCGGTCGCAAAGCGATGACCGGCGCTCTCCAGCTCGCGCTTGAGCTCGCGGTAGTTGTAGATCTCGCCGTTCTGGACGACCGTGACCGAGCCGTCCTCATTGGAGATCGGCTGGTGGCCGTGGGCGAGGTCGATGATCGAGAGCCGCCGCGCCGCCAGCGCCACCTGCCCGCCGTGGAACAGCCCCTCGTCGTCGGGCCCGCGATGGACCATCGTCGCGTTCATCCGCGCGACGGCGTCGAGGTCGGGCACCCCGTCGCTACGCACGATTCCGCAGATCCCGCACATGGGCGGCAGTCTCGCAGTAGGCGCGGATTTGCTCGTCCGAAACCGCGAGGTCGCAGTTATGCACGCATACCGTGCATAAGGACGACCTCGCGAAGAGCGTCAGCCCTCAGCGTTGCCCGGCGCCGCCGGCCCTTTGCCCAGGACCTTGCCGACGGTTGCGAAGAGGACGTTGAAGTAGAGGCCGACGGAGCGGTCGGCGATGTACTCCATGTCGTGGGCGAGCTTGTTGGCCCAGGACTCCTCGCGGGTGACCCGGGTCTGGGCGAAGCCGGTGACGCCGGGGCGGACGACCAGGCGCTGCCAGTACTGGGGGATCTCGCGGCAGAGCTCGGCGAAGAAGGCGGGGCGGATCGGGCGCGGTCCGACGATCGCCATGTCGCCGCGCAGGACGTTCCACAGCTGCGGCACCTCGTCGAGGTGGGTCGAGCGCAGAACGCCGCCGATCAGGGTCCGCTCTTCCTCGGTGCGCCGGGTCAGCTCGGCGCCGTAATAGGGGCCGAGGCGGTCCTCGGCGTCGGGCTTGAGGGTGCGGAACTTGTACATCCAGAAGAGGTGACCGGCGCGGCCGACGCGGGCGCCGCGGTAGAAGACCGGACGGCCGGAGGTGACGAAGATCGCCAGCGCCGTCAGTGCCAGCAGCGGCGAGAGGACCAGCAGCGCCGAGGCGGAGATGAGGACGTCGAGGCCGCGCAGGAGGAAGTCGACGGGCCGCGATTCACCCCCCGCGGCGTGCGAGACCAGCTCTTCCAGGGTCTCCTCACTGAGCCCGGAGTCGCTTAAGAAGGAGTTACTTGGGGAGCTTCGCCGCGCAATGGTAGGGCTCCGACGGTACCGAGAATCGTCTCGACCAGGGGGGCGGGGTCGCGTTTCGTCGCGCTCGCACCGGCATCTCGCTTCTCCAGCACGACCGCGCGCTGATCGGTCAGCGGGCGCAGGCGCCCGCTGCGGATCAGCGCTTCGTCGACGCCGCCGAGGCGACCGCCGTAGGTGGTGTAGACGGGCGTGCCGAGCGCCGCCGCCTCGCGGTTCATCGTGCCGCCGGCCGAGATCACCAGGTCGGCGAGGGCGACCAGGCTCTGCGCCTCGACCGCCTGGCCGGGGACGATCAGCGAGGGCAAGGCGAGGCCGTTGATGAAGGTGCGCTGGGCCTCGGTGCGGGGCAGGACGACGGCGTGGACGTTCTCGTCGCGGCCGATCCGCTCCAGGACCTTCGGGAACAGCGGGTTCGACTTGCGGTGGTAGAGCGAGACGTCGGGCGGCGGGCGGACGATGACGACGACGCGCTCGGTCTCGACCCCGAGCCGAGTCAGCGCCTCCGGGTCGGGCTCGAAGTCGTAGAGGTAGTACTCCTCCTTCAGGCCCGGGTAGGGGAAGAGCTTCTCGGGCCCGACCCCGAAGCGGCGCAGGCGCGAGGCCGGCACCGTGTCCGGGAACATCACCCGGCGAGCCAGACGGCAGCCGATGTGGTGCTGGGTGACCGCGTACTCGTAGTCGTGCATGTTGGCCTCGGGGACGCCGAGCGCGCGGGCGGCGAGCGCAAGGTCGTTGGAGCCGTGGGCGAGCGCGAGGTCGAATGAGCGGCCGCGGCCGTAGGCGAGCATCCGCGCGGTGCGCTCGCCGAGCCGGTATGCCTTGCCGACCCGCGAGGCGCCGCCGTGCTGGCCGATCGGGGTGTGCGGCATCTGGTGCAGCTCGAGCAGCTGCTGGGTCTGCGCGTAGTCGCGCGAGGTCACCTCGACCTCGTGGCCTTCGGCCCGCAGCCGTTCGATGATCGGGCGCAGCACAAGCACGTGCGCCGGAGCGCTCATGTCGACCCAGATCTTCAAAGGGTCAGGCGGTCGCCAGCTCGGGGTAGAGCGGATGGCGATTCATCAGCGCTTCGGTGCGGGCGCTGAGGCCGTCCTTCTCGAAGACGAAGTCTCCCGTCAGCGTGGTGGCGATGACCGCGGCGATTTCGGCCATCTCGGCCTCCCCCATGCCGCGCGTGGTCAGGGCCGGGGTCCCGATTCGCAGGCCGGACGGGTTCAGCGGCGGCCGCGGGTCGAAGGGGATCGCGTTGCGGTTGACCGTGATCCCGACTTCATCGAGCCGGTCCTCGGCGGTCTGGCCGTCGAGCCCGGTCGGGGTCAGGTCGACCAGCACGAGGTGGACGTCGGTGCCGCCGGTGAGGACGGGGACGCCGCCCGCTTCGAGCCCGGCGGCGAGCTCCCGCGCGTTGGAGATCGTCTGCCGCTGGCGGCGCTTGAACTGGGCGCTGGAGGCGATGTGAAGGGCGACCGCCTTGGCGGCGATCGTGTGCATCAGCGGCCCGCCCTGCTGGCCCGGGAAGATCGCTTTGTCGATTGCTTTCGCGTGTTCCTCGCGGCAGAGGATCATGCCGCTGCGCGGGCCGCAGAGGGTCTTGTGGATCGTCGTCGTGACGACGTCGGCGTGCTCGACCGGGTTCGGGTGCTCGTCGGCGGCGACGAGGCCGGCGAAGTGCGCCATGTCGACCATCAGCTTGGCCCCGACCGAGTCGGCGATCTCACGGAAGGCGGCGAAGTCGAGCTGGCGCGGGTAGGCCGACCAGCCGGCGACGATCAGCTTCGGACGATGCTCCTCGGCGAGGCTCCGAACCTCGTCCATGTCGACCAGGAAGTCGTCGCGGCTGACGTGGTACGGGACCGGGTTGTAGAGCTTGCCGGAGACGTTGATTTTCATCCCGTGGCTGAGGTGGCCGCCGTGGTCGAGCGCGAGGCCGAGGATCGTGTCGCCGGGCTCGATCAGCGCCATGTAGGCGGCGTTGTTGGCCTGGGCGCCGGCGTGCGCCTGGACGTTGGCGTGCTCGGCGCCGAACAGCTCCTTGGCGCGGTCGATCGCGAGCTGCTCGGCGACGTCGACCTCCTCGCAGCCGCCGTAATAGCGGCGACCGGGGTAACCCTCGGCGTACTTGTTGGTCAGGACCGAGCCGACCGCGTCGAGCACAGCCTGGGGCACGAAGTTCTCGGAGGCGATCATCTCCAGCGTCTGGCGCTGGCGCCGCAGCTCGCCCTCGAGCACGGCGGCGATCTCGGGATCGACCTCGCCGAGCGGAGCGGTCTGGAAGTTCTCGGGCATCTGACTCATGGGCGGCCGACGATAGCAACGCGCCGGGATATTCTTGGCGCCGTGAGAGCCCGATTCGTCGTCCTGGCCACGGCCCTCCTCCTCGTTGCCTCCGTCCCCTCGGGCGCCCAGGCGGCGCCGACCGAGAACCCCTGCGAAGGCAAGGAAGCCAAGCAGCTGCTCTGCCCGAATCTGCGGATGGGGCCGGCGACCGAGCTCTACGTCGAGGACCAGGGACCCGGCCGGGTCCTGCTGCGAGCGACCAGCGACGTGCGCAGCCGCGGCCGCGGCCCGATGGAGTTGATCGGCAAGCGCAACGGATGGCGCACGATGCGGACCAACCAGCGCATCTACAAAGCCGGCGGCGGGCACATCACCGTCCAGAGCGATGCGACCCTGCGCTTCACCGACGTCGGCGCCTACTGGGGCGGCGCCTACTGGAAGGTCCACCAGCTCGCCCAGTTCGACCTGCGCAAGGTCGAGCCCGATGGCAGCCTCGGCGCCGTCGTCCGCACCAGCCCCAAGCTCAACTACTGCCTGCGCGACCTCACCCGCACCCAGCCGAGCGCGGTCTCGCCGCCGGCCCGCCACTACCCCGGCTGCAACCAGAACCCCTACCGGGGTCGGGTCACGCTGGGGACCTCGGTCGGCTGGTCGGATATCTACCCCGCCCCGTACCACCAGCAGTGGATCAACGTCGCCGGCCTCAGCGGCTGCTACTCGTTCGAGATGACCGTCGACCCGGAGGAAAACCTCTTCGAGTCGAACGAGGGCGACAACTCCTCGCAGCGCCGGGTGCTGCTCCCGTTCACCGGCATCACCAGCTGCTGACGCATCCCGTCTCGGGCTAGTCGACGCCGAAGGCGGCGAGGGCGCTGGCCAGGTCCCCTTCGGAGACGGCGCCTTCGCGCAGGACCGACCAGGAGCCGTCGGCGTCGATCGCGGTGATGTCGACGACCGTCGAGGGCAGGCCGGTCAGCTCGCCGCCGTCGATCGCGAGGTCGGCGCCGGCAACGACCTCCGCGGGCACGTCCTCGAAGCACGATGGTGCCGGCTCGCCGCTGACGTTGGCGGAGGTCTGGAAGATCGGGCACATCGCCCCGGCCAGCGGCCCGGCGAGCAGGCGGATGCCGAGGCGGCCGGCGTCCTCGCGGCAGGCCAGCGGGTAGCGCCGCTCGGGGTTGTCGACGACCAGGGTCAGCGGGCCAGGCAAGAGGGCGCTCACCGCGGCTTTCGTCCGCGGGCCGAGCCCGGCGACCAGCTCGCGCAGCGCCAGCGGCGAGAAATACATGACCGCCGAGGGTTTGCCGTCGTCGCGTCCCTTGAGCCTGTGGATGCGCTCGATTGCACCGGCGTCGAGCGGGTCGCAGGCGAGCCCGTAGAGCCCGTCAGCCGGGAACACGACGACGCCACCGCCGGCGATCGTCCGCTCCAGCGCCCCGCGCGCCGCCGCGCCGCCGTCGTTGGCGGTCGAGACCAGCTCGGTCACCGCTCCCCCTCGCCTCTGGTCGCGTGCACATGCCCTGGCGTGTCCAAGGGGACAAGCGCGCCGATCACCACGCGCTCGATCCCGGCCAGGTCGCACCGCACCTCGATCGCCCCGAATCCCGCCGCCGTCATCAGCTCCCCGACCGCCGCCGCCTGCCCCTCCCCCACCTCGACCGCCAGCGCCGCCGGTGTGATCGCCATTTCCCCCCCTATCGGTGGGAAATGGCGATCACCCGGCGAAGCGAGGATTCGGTCGAGGTCGGGAATCAGAGCGCGGTAGGCATCGAGGCCGTCGGGGCCGGCGAGCAGGGCCTCGCGGGGCTCCCACTGGGTGACCTCCGGCTGGAGGCCTGACCAGTCGCGCTCGGGGACGTAGGGGAGGTTGGCGAGGACGAGATCGAAGCCCGGGCCCGAATCGCTGCCCGCGGAACCCGGGGTCGGCCGGTCGTCACCCTCACACCCGGGGAGCGTTCCCGCGACGAAGCGCACGCGCTCCGAGAGGCCGAGGCGGGCGGCGTTGGCGCGGGCCACCTCGAGCGCCCCGGGAGAGGTGTCGGTGGCGACGACCTCGCACCCGGGCAGCTCGTCGGCGACCGCCAGGGCGATCGCGCCGGAGCCGGTGCCGACGTCGAGCAGCCGCGCCGGCCGCCGCTCCAGCGCCACTTCGACCAGCAGCTCGGTCTCCGGCCGCGGCACCAGCACCCGTCGATCCACCGCCAGCTCGATGTGCCGGAACCCTTTGCGCCCCAAGATGTACGCCACCGGCTCGCGCCGCAGCCGCCGCCGCACCATCTCGCCAAACGCCCGCGCCGCCGGCGCCGGCACCTCGGACGCGGAATCCGCCACCAACATCGCTCGATCTACGCCCATCGCCTCCGCAAGCAGCAGTTCCGCGTCGAGGCGGGGATCTTCGACTCCGGCCGCCCGCAATCCATCCGTGGCGGCATCCAATGCGTGTCTAGCTGGGCTGGCGGGCATGACCAAGGAGATCAAGGACGCAGGGAGCGTGGCGTGCTCTGCACGCGAGCGACCGAGGACGCCGATATCCGCCGGTCATGCACGTCAGCCGACCGTCGCCGCGGCCTCCAGCCGCTGGCGCTTCTCCTCGGCGCTGAGCGCGTCGGTGAACTCGGAGAGGTCGCCGGCGAGGACGCCGTCGAGGTTGTGGGAGGTGAGCTTGATCCGGTGGTCGGTGACCCGGCCCTGGGGGAAGTTGTAGGTGCGGACCTTCTCCGAGCGCTCGCCGCTGCCGACCTGGGCCTTGCGCTCGGAGGCGATCTTCGCCTGCTGCTCGGCGATCTCGCGCTCGAGCAGGCGCGCCCGCAGCACCCGCATCGCCTTGTCCTTGTTCTGGAGCTGAGACTTCTCGTCCTGCATGGAGACGACGATGCCGCTCGGCTTGTGGGTGATCCGCACCGCCGAGTCGGTCGTGTTGACCGACTGGCCGCCGGGGCCGGAGGAGCGGTAAACGTCGATCTGGAGGTCGTTCTGGTCGACCTGGACGTCGACCTCCTCGGCCTCCGGCAACACCGCGATCGTCGCCGTCGAGGTGTGGATCCGCCCCTGCGACTCGGTCTCCGGCACCCGCTGCACGCGGTGGGTCCCGCCCTCGTACTTGAAGACCGAGTAGGCGCCGTCGCCCTTGACCGCCAGGGTCACATCCTTGAAGCCGCCCGCCTCCGAGACCGACTGCGAGATCACCTCGGTCGCGAAGCCGCGCTCTTCCGCGTAGCGGGTCAGCATCTTGTAGAGGTCACCGGCGAACAGGGCCGCCTCGTCGCCGCCGGTGCCGGCACGAATCTCGACCAGGACGTTCTTGTCGTCGTTGGGGTCGCGCTCGACCATCGACAGGCGAATCCCCTCTTCAAGCTCGGCCAGCCGCGCCGGCGCCTCGTCGACGACCTTGCGCAGCTCCTCGTCCTCGCCTTCCTCGAGCATTTCGCGGGCGCCCTCGAGGTCGTCCTTGAGGGTCGCGTACTCGCCCGCCAGCTCGCGTGCCGGCTGCAATTCCCTGTACTCGCGGCCGACCTCGGCGTAGCGTTCGCGGTCGCCGATCACGGCGGGGTCGGACATCTGGCCCTCGAGCTCCGCGAAGCGGGCCTGAATCTGCTCGACTAGCTGCTCGATCATCGGTCCAACCCTAATGGCGCGGAGCGCCGGTTAAGCGACGATCTCGATGTGCTGCTGCTTCGCCGCCTCCTCAGGATTCTCGCGAGCGAGAACGGCGTTGAGGGAAGCGATGGCGACCTCGAGCTGCTGCTCGTCGGGTTCACGGGTGGTCAGGTTCTGGAGCATCAGGCCCGGCCACATCACCGCCCGCACCCAGGCTTTGCGGCGGTTTTTCCCGGCCCACTTGATCACCTCGTAGGAGAGGCCGGCGATCAGCGGGATCCCGAGGATGCGCGAGAGCAGCAACCAGTACCACTCGGGCAGCCCGATCGGGGCGAAGACGAAGATCGCCAGCACCATCACGATCAGCAGGAAGCTGGTCCCGCAGCGCGGGTGCAGGCGCGAGTAGAGCTTGGCCCGGGCCGGCGTCAACTCGTCTTCGGCCTCGTAACAGGAGATCGTCTTGTGCTCGGCGCCGTGGTACTCGAAGACCCGCCGCAGATCCGGCATTTTGCTGATCGCGACGATGTAGGCGATGAAGATCGCGGTGCGGACGACGCCCTCGACCAGCCAGAACAGCAGCGGCGAGCCGAGCTGGTCCTTGATCAGGCTGGTCAGCCCGACCGGGACGACGAAGAAGAGGCCGACCGCGAGCAGCAGCGAGAGGAAGATCGTGAAGCCCCAGACGAAGCCGCCGATCTCTTCCTTCTCGCCGTCCTCGTCCTCCTCGAGCTGCGCGTTGGCGGAGATCGCCAGCGCCTTGAAGCCGATCTTCATCGACTCGCCGAGGGCGACGACGCCGCGGATCACCGGCAGGCGCCAGATTCGGTGGCGCTTGGCCCAGGGGACCAGGGTGTCGGACTCGATCTCGATCTGACCCTCGGGCGTGCGGACGGCTACGGACCAGACCGAGACGCCACGCATCATCACGCCCTCGAGGACCGCCTGGCCGCCGACCGGCGCGTCGCGCTTGGCGACGAGGGCGCCGTCGGGCATCCGCACGTCGCGGTCGCCATCACCGCCATTTTGGGCAGCGCCATTTTGCCCCCCGGTGGGAGCATGGGACGCCCGAGTCAAGCCCGCTGGCGGGCTCAAAGGACTACTTCCCAGCCCTGTGCTTGGCGGCGCGGCGCTGGAAGCGCTCGACGCGGCCACCGGTGTCAACCAGCTTCTGCTTGCCCGTGTAAAAGGGGTGGCACTCGGAGCAGAGCTCTACGTGGAGGTCGTCCTTGGTCGACCGCGTGTAGAACTGGTTGCCACACGAGCAATGCACGTTGGCAAGCGTGTAATCGGGGTGAATTGATGCCTTCATCTCGACTAAGTCTAGAGAACCGTGCAAGTGGTGCCGATAGGTCCCTGTGACCGGTTCAAAGATCAGGCGTAAAACGACCCCGCAGAGCGCCTTGAAGGCCGCCATCGGCGCCGTCCTCTTCGGCGGCACGGTTGTTCTCGTCGCCCACGACTGGCTCGGCCTCGGCGGCTCCAGCTTCGACGCGGCGGTCAACGGGCCGCTCTACGATGCCGTCGTCATCGCCGCCGGGCTTGCCTGCGTGCTGAAGGGCCGTGCGAGCGGCCGCGAGCGTGGCGCCTGGTACGCGATCGCGGCGGCGATCTTCTCTTGGGCCGCCGGCGAGATCTACTGGACCGCTGCGATCGAGAACGACCCGACGCCGCCGAACCCCTCGCCCGCCGACATCGGCTACCTGGCCTTCTACCCGCTCGCGATCCTCGGCGTCGCCCAGCTGGTCAGAGCCCGCGCCCGGGAGCTCGACTGGCGGCTGTGGATGGACGGGCTGATCGCCGCGCTCGGCACGGCCGCGCTCGGCGCCTCGCTGGTCTTCGAGTACGTCTCCGACCGCACCACCGGGTCGGCGCTGGAAGTGGCGACGACGCTCGCCTATCCGCTCGCCGACATCTTCACGCTGGCGCTGCTGGTCGGCGTCGTCGCCCTCACCCGCTGGCGACCGGGACGGACCTGGACGCTCCTGGTGCTCGGGCTCGCGGTCCTCGCTGTCGCCGACATCGGCTACACGCTGCAGAGCAGCGGCGGCCTGCCGGAAGGGAGCTGGATCGAACCGCTCTACCTGCTCGGCGCCGTGATCATCGGCACCGAGGCCTGGCAGCCGCGGGCCGAGACGATCCAGCCGGTGGCCCGCTTCGACGGCTGGCGCGAGCTGATGATCCCCGGCTTCTTCGCCGTGCTGACCCTGGCCCTGTTCGCGATCCAGTACGCCAGCGCCGCCAACGCGCTGACCGGGATCCTGACCGCGGGGACGATGCTCGCCGTAATCGCCCGGCTGGCGATCAGCGTGCGCGAAAACAAGCGCCTGCTCGAAGAGGTCCAAACCGACCAGCTGACCGGGCTCGGCAACCAGGGGCGCCTGCAGGTCGACCTCGCCGAGCGCTGCGCGCGAGCCGCCGAGCAACCGCTGACCCTGCTGTTGCTCGACCTCAACGGCTTCAAGCGCTACAACGACACCTTCGGCCACCCCGCCGGCGACGCGATGCTGACCACGCTCGGACGACAGCTGCGGGAAGCGGTCAGGGGCAGCGGCTTCGCCTACCGGATCGGCGGCGACGAGTTCGCGGTCCTGATCGGCGGCGAGGAGAGCAGCCACGACACGACTGCCAAGCGCGCCGCCGAGGCGCTGACCGCGAGTGGCAGCGGCTACGAGGTCAGCGCCGCCTGGGGCACTGTCGCGATCCCCCGCGAAGCGACCGCCGCGATGGAGGCGATGCAGCTCGCCGACGTGCGCATGTACGCGCAGAAGGAGTCGCGCCGGGCCGCCACCGAGGCGAAGCTGGTCGACGCCCCGATGGCGATCCGCCTACGCCGGGTCGACGACAGCAAAGCTCTCTAGCAGCGCCAGCAGCACCGCAGTCACCTCCGCCCGGGCGGCCGGGTCGTCGTCGCGGGCGATCAACATCGCGGCCTCGTCGAGGGCGCCGAGCAGGAGGTGCGCCAGCGGCTTCACCGGCAGGGCGCGGATCTCCCCCGCCTCGATCGCGGCGGCGAGGCTGGCCTCGATCAGGCCCAACCCGTTGGCGGCGGCGATCTCCCGCCAGCGGTCCCAGCCCAGCACCGCCGGCGCGTCGTGCAGGGCGATCCGCTGCAGCTCGGGCTCCGCGCATTCGTCGAGGAAGGCCTCGATCCCGGCTTTCATCGCCTCCAGCGGGCTGTGCAGGTCGGAGCCGAGCACGACCCGGGCGACCCGCTCCGTCGACTCCGCCTCGAGCCGCTCGTAGACGGCTTCCAGCAGCTCCGCCTTGCCGCCGAAGTGGTGGTAGAGGGCGCCGCGGGTGACGCCGGCGGCGCGCACGATCTCCTCGGTGCCGACGTCGTCGTAGCCGCGCTCGGTGAACAGCCGCCGGGCGGCAGCCATCAATGCCGCCCGGGTCGCCTCGGTGCGCTCGGACTGGCTGCGCCGCTGTTTTTTCGCACTTTGCGGCTTTTCAGGAGGATTGGGTTCTACATTCATACTGTCTGTATGTTAGCGTCGGAGTCATGGACAACATCGCGCAGGACCAGCGTAAGGAGATTCGGTTGCCGGCGGGGACCATCCGCTACCGCGAGGCCGGCACGGGGCCGCCGCTCGTCTTCGTCCACGGCTACCTCGTCGACGGCCGGCTCTGGGACGGCGTCGTCGACCGCCTCGCCGACCGCTTCCGCTGCCTGGCCCCGGACTGGCCGATCGGCGCTCAACAGGTGGCGATGAACCCCGATGCCGACCTCTCCCCCTACGGCGTCGCCGCGATCATCGCCAGCTTCCTCGACGCGCTCGAGCTTGAGGACGTGACGATCGTCGGCAACGACTCCGGCGGCGCGATGTCGCAGATCCTCGTCACCCGCCACCCGGAGCGAGTCGGCCGCCTCGTCCTGACCAACTGCGACACCCACGAGAACTTCCCGCCGGGGATCTTCAAACACCTGCCGGCGCTGGCGAACCTGCCCGGCGGCATGGGGTTGATCGCGCTCCCTTTCCGCTCCGACGCGGTCGCCCGGCGCGCCTTCGCGCCGTTCACCAAGACCCCGATCCCGAACGAGCTGATCTCCTCCTGGATGGGGCCAGCGCGAACCGACCCCGCGGTCAAACGCGATCTCAAGAAGGTCACGGTCGGGATGCACCGGCGCTACACGCTGGAGGCAGCTGAGAAGCTGCGCGGCTCGCAACTGCCGATCCTGCTGGCCTGGGCGCCGGGCGACAAGTACTTCCCGATCTCCTATGCCGAACGACTCGCGGGCGAAGCCGGCAACGCCCGAATCGCCCCGATCGCCGGCTCCAGCACCTTCGTCTCACTCGACCAGCCGCAGCGCCTGGCCGAGGAGATCGCGCAGTTCGCGGGAACGCCGTAAACGACGGATTTCCCCAAAATCCCGGCTTTTTCGCAAAGTGCAGATATTTCGTCCGACTGGGGGAGGAATCTTTCTCGACCCCCCAACCAGGACGGAGAGCTATGTCCAAGCAAATCTTCGACCAGGATCGGCCGAAGAGCACCATGGCGCAACAACTCGACGAAGCATTCGCGGGTTGCGACGTCTGGACGCTCGCACCGCCGACTCAGCGCCGGAGCAGCCTCGATCTCAGCCCCAGCTCCCCGAGGTCCTCGAGGATCATCGGCAGCGCCGCCGCGGTGCGGACCCAGGAGTCGCGCGCGCTGTAGTAATCGGCATCGTGTAGCAGCAGCACGTCCCCGGCCCGGGCGCCGGCGCTCGCGCGAGCAGCGATCGAGCCCGGGGTGGCGCCGCGGTCCCAGTCGCGACCCCAGAGCGACCAGAGGACCGGCCTCCAGCCGCGGCTGCGGACCGCCCGCAGGCCGACCGCGCTGAAGATTCCGTAGGGCGGCCGGTAGTCGCGCACCTTCTGTCCGCTCGCGTCCTCGATCGCCACCTTCGCCCGCTCGGCATCGTCGAGCAGGGAGCGCGCGCTCAGCCGCAGCTGGTTGCGGTGGCGGAAGCAGTGCAACTCGACGCGGTGGCCGGCGGCGACGATCTCGGCCGCCAGCGACGGCCGCTGCACGACCTGCTCGCCGGCCAGGAAGAAGGTGGCGACGGCGCCCGCCTCGCGGAGGATCTCCAGCACCGCGGGAGTGCCCTGCGGGTGGGGACCGTCGTCGAAGGTGATCGCGACGCCCTCCTCCCCCTCTTCTCGCAGCACCACCCCGAGCGCGCGGCCGAGCGGGGGGACCACCGGCGCCAGGGCCGGGCCGGCGTAGGCGACCGCGGCGGCGCCCAGCCCCAGCCCCGCCGCGGCGGCGCCGATCAAGGTGCGGCGGTTGCCGCGGTTTCCTCCGCTTCGGCGCCGGCGGCCCGTGCTTCAGCCCCGGTCTGCTGCGCGGCCGGCGTGCCGGTCGCGTTCGGGTCGTTCTCCTGACCGAAGTGAACCCGGCTGGTGACCGGCTTGGCGACGCTCAAGGGGCTCTCTTTCTGGACCAGCGCCAACCCCAGAACGACAGCGATCACGGCCAGACAGACGGCGGCTGCAACCCGCTCGGTCCGCAAGCGCCAGACCGGCTGCGGGCGCACCCGCGGGCGCACGCTGAGCGCCCGCGAGGCGATCGAGGGCAGCGAGGCGAAGGAGGAGTCGGGTGACTGGCGCTCGCGGGTGGCGTGGCGCAGCATCGACTCCAGCTCGTGCTCGGAGCGGGCGACTTCGGCCAGGCCGAAGCGGTCGTAGGCGGCGTTGTTGGCGCGCAGGTGGCCGGCGTTGAAGCCGTAGGAGACAACCGGGCAGCCGCGGATATGGGCCTCCAGCACGGTCAGGCCGGCGGTCGCGTGGATCATCGCGTCGGAGGCCGCCATCCAGTCGCTCATCTGCTCGGTGAAGCCGAGGATCCGGACCCGCTCGTCCTCGCCGAAGCGTTTTTCGAGCCGCTCGCGGGCGCCCTCGTTGCGACCGGTGATGCAGACCACGTAGGTGTCGTCGCCTTTCAGCGCCGACTCGATCGCGCCCTCGAGGTCGCCGATGCCCCAGCCGCCGCCGGAGACGAGGACGATGCGGTCGTGGGCCGGCAGGCCGAGCGCCTCGCGGGCGTCGCGGCGGGTGCGCGGCATCAGGAAGTCGCGGGAGATCGGCGGCCGCATCCACTCGACGCTGCCGGGACCGGCCAGCCTTTCGACTTCCTCGATCGACTCCGGGTGGGTGACGTAGTGCATGTCGACGCCGGGATGGACCCAGTAGCGCAGGCCGGCGAGGTCGGTGATCGCCGACTGCACCGGCACTTCCAGGCGCCGGTTCTCGCGCAGCATCCCCAGCACCGCGGTGGTGCCCGGGTAGGTGGAGATGACGACGTCGGGGTCGTGCGCCTTGATCATCCGCATCAGGCCGCGGGCGCCGAGCAGGTACATCAGGTGATGGGCGAGCCAGCGGGTCGGCGCGAACTTGGTGATCAGCCAGTACTGGATGTCGAACATCCAGTGCGCCCAGCGGAAGGTGAAGCGGGAGCCGCCGCGGACGACCATCGAGAGCAGCTTGCCCATCGCCTCGAGGCCGTTGTCGATCTCGACCTTGGCCTCGGGCATTTCTTCTTCGAGGTCGGCTTTGATGATCCGCGCCGGCAGGTCGTGGCCCTCGCCGATGTCGGCGGTCAGGACCAGCACCCGCGGCTCGCGCTCCTCGAAGCGAGCGGCGCCAGCCAGCAGCGCGCCGGCGGCGTGTTCGTTGCCGTTCAGCGACGGTTTCTTGCCCGGGATCGGATCGGGCGGACGGGTGGTTCCCCGCACCCACTCGACGTACTTGCGGACGCCTTCTTTGAAGCTGGTCTCGGCTTTCCAGCCGAGCTCGGCGAGAGCGCGCTCGTTGGAGATCGACTTGCCGGGGAAGTCGCCGGGCCGCGGCGGCGTGTGGGTGATCTCGCAGGTGTCGACGTTTTCCTGCACCCGCTCGGCGATTTCGAGGATCGTCACGACCTCGTCGCCGGAGAGGTTGTAGGTGCGGCCTGCCGCCGCGGGGGCGAGCGCGGCGACGATCCCGTCGGCGAGGTCCTCGACGTAGATGAAGCTGCGGGTGGTGCTGCCGTCGCCGGCGATCGTCAGCGCTTTGCCTTCGAAGGAGAGATCGGTGAACTTGGCGACGACGCCGGCGGCGCGGGCGCGCGGGCCGTAGGGGATGCCGAACCGCAGCACCGTGCTCTCGAGATCGTAGAGCTCGGAGTAGCCGGAGCAGTAGGTCTCGCCGGCGAGCTTGGTCGCGGTATAGAGGTGGCGCGGTGCGGGGATCGCCGTTTCCTCGTCGACCTCCTGCTCGGGGCAATCGCTGTAGACCCAGGTGGTCGAGCCGTAGACGACGCGGCCGACTTTCGCCCGGCAGGCGGCCTCAAGCACATTGAGGGTGCCGCGGGTGTTGACCTCCTCGGCCAAGACCGGGTCGGCGAGGACGTGACTGACGTCGGCGACCGCGGCGAGGTGGATGACCGCGTCGCAGTCGCGCATCGCCAGGTCGAGGTTGGCCGGGTCGGTGATGCTGCCGGTGAAGGTCTCGACTTCCAGCGGTGAGTGGTAGGGCGAGGCACTGAGGTCGAAGATCCGCGGCGTGATCCCCTTGTCGAGCAGGCGATCAACAACGTGGGAGCCGATGAAGCCCCCTCCTCCGGTTACCAGGACCCTCATTACGAAGCCTCCTTGGCCAGGGCAGCCTCGCGGCTCTCCGGGCGGTAGTAGAGCGGCACGCACCAGTGGTTCTCGGCCACCCAGTCGGTGTTCGGCAGCTCGTCGGACCGACCCATGATGCGGTGGCAGGGCTGGTCGTAGACGCGGCCGGTGGACTTCTCGATCTGCTCGAAGACGATGTACTTGTAGAAGCCCGAGGTCATCCCCGCGGGCAGATGCAGCCGCGCCGGATGCGCCGGGTCGAGGTGCTCACGGGCGTACTCGTTCTTCCAGGCGACGATCTCCTCCATGCGCTCGGCCTGGACCAGCGCCAGCGCCGCGGTGAACTCGCTCATGCGGAAGTTGAGGCCGTCGACCTCGTGCTCGAACTTGCCGTAGTTGCGGAACTTGGAGGCGAACTCGATCAGCTCCTCGTTGCCGGAGACGAGGACGCCGCCCTCGCCGGTGGAGACGGTCTTGGTCGCGTAGAGCGAGTAGACGCCGGCGTCGCCGAAGCCGCCGGGGCGGCTGCCGTTCCAGTCGGCGCCGTGGGCGTGGGCGCAGTCCTCGAGCAGGAAGATGCCTTCAGCGGCACAGTATTCGGCGATCCGCTCGGCGTCGAAGGCGATGTGGCCGCCGATGTGGACGAGG
The DNA here is from genome assembly GCA_036265715.1 of Solirubrobacterales bacterium. Classification (GTDB taxonomy): domain Bacteria; phylum Actinomycetota; class Thermoleophilia; order Solirubrobacterales; family 70-9; genus VAYN01. Next base: position 33,876 of record DATAON010000056.1, read on the forward strand.
ATCGCGGCCCGCGGCTTGTGCTTCTCGGCCTTGCGCTCGAAGTCCTCGAAGGACATGCAGAGGTCGCTGCGGTTGCAGTCGACGAACTCGACCTCGGCGCCGGCGCCGATCGCCGCCAGCGGGGTCGCCATGAAGGTGTTGGAGGGGCAGAGGACGGTCTCGCCCTTGACGCCGGCGAACTCGAGCGCGGCAAGGGCGCCGCCGGCCCAGCTGGAGAGGCCGAGGCTGGGTAGCCCGTTCCACTGCGACCAGCGCTGCTCGAAGGCGGCCAGCTTGGCGCCCTCGGACCATTGCTCGGAGTCGAGCACCTCGGTCCAGAGCTCGAAGAGCCTGCTGCGGTCGCGGTGGTCGAACCCGATAGCGAACTTGGTCGCGTCAGGCCGGGTTGTCTCTGCGGCGCCTACGGTGACTCCTTAGTGAGGGTGACTGGGGTGAGCTCAGCTGGGTAGGTGATCTGGTTCACAGCGGCTGAGCAGGCGGCAGGCTACCAGCGAGAGCGGCGTCGTAGCGCCGAGATTGGACGGATCAATCGTTGGAATGAGCGCTGTCGATGACGGCGCCGACCGCCTTCGATCCGGCCAACAGGACGACGCCGACCAGAGCCACGAGCATGAAGAAGACGAGGGCGCCGCCGTCGAGCGGGGTTCCCGACCACTTCTCCATGAAGATCAGCGGCGCCAGGATCACCGGCACCAGGACCTGGAAGGCGAACATGACCGGCGCCACGTGAGTAGCCGGGCGCTTCTGCAGGGCGCTCATCTCACTCAGCAGGGCGAGCCCCTCGGAGATCACCGCGGTCGCCAGCCAGGCGACGGCGATCAGCAGCGCGCCCTCGGAGATTTCGTCGGTCAGCAGCTTGCTGGCGATCGCCGTCCAGGCGTAGCCGCAACCGGCGCTGATGACGGCGATCATGCCCGCCGCCGCGACCCGGCGCCGCAGCAGGTACGGCAGCGCGATCGGGATCGCGACCAGGGCGAGCGCCAGGGCGATCGCCCAGGTGTCGGCGTGCTCGGTGGTGCGCTCGGGAGCCGCCCAGGCGACTCCGGCGACGCCGGCGACGATCGCCCCGACGGAAAGGAACTCCCGCCGCCCGGGCACCTCCCCCAGCTTTTTGACGCCGAGCCAGAGCAGCACGATCAGCCCGCTCGCCAGGCACGGCTGCACGACGGTCAGCGGTGCGAACAGCAGCGCCACGATCTCCAGCGGCCAGCCGATCAGTCCCAGCGCCGTCGCCCCCAGCCAGCGCTTGTTCTGGATCAGCTTGCCGATCAGCGAGATCCGCAGCGAGTGCTCGTGGTGCGCATCGCGAACCTGCAACGCCTGCAGTGCAATCGAGGTGTTGTAGAGAACCGAGGCCCCTACGGCGGCGATGATCCCGAGCGCCAGCACGGGACCACGCTATAGCCAGGAGCTGGGAATCGTTCCCCGGCGCGTCGCAGATCCCCTCGGCATTAGATACGTTCCCGTACTAAATGAGAACTTTTCAGGTGTTCATGCGGAGGCCGGCCCTCCTCTGCGCGGGCGTCGGGGTTATGGCCCTGCTGCTGCTTGCCGGCTGCGGGGGAGGCTCTAGCGCAAGCGATACCCGCAGCTCTCAGGAACAGATCGAACAGGCAAGGCACGAAGGCGCCGTGGCCGCCCACAGGCGGGAGCGAGTGGCGGCGCTCCAGCGGCGCGTGGCCCGGCTCGAGCGGCGCTCCCGGGCTGGCAGCGCAGCCACTGTCCAGGCACAGCAGCCAACCCCAACCGCCCCGGCCACCACCGAAGACGTGGCGGAGCCTTCGCAACGTTACTTCCACACCCCGAGCGGAAATGTCAGCTGTACCGTGTCTCCTGGCGGCGCCACCTGCGTCGTCAGCTCGACGGGGCAGGGCTTCGTGCTCGAAACGGGGAACGGCGCCTGGGTTGAAGCCGGCTCATCAGTGCCGAGCGGCACGGGGGAACTGGTGCCCTATGGCTCCACCATCAGCGCCGACCCGATCAGCTGCTCGGTGCCGGCCTCCGACGAAGCGCGTGGCGTCGTCTGCACCGATGCCTCAACCGGTCATGGCTTCGAGGCCAGCCGGGTCGAGTCGCGCCAACGCACCTTCTGAGCACTGGCGCTCGCCACGATGATGGACATCCGCCGCGTCCGGCCTTTTACCGGTCGCGCCGATGGCCGGATCGCGCGTAGTGCATCGTCACCCTTGACATCGCGTACGAGCCGAGCGCGAGTGGACAAAGGAAACCGAGGAAGACGGTCTGGGGATTGGCGCCCAGCGCACTGAGACCGAGTACGGCGACGCAGGTCAGAAAGACCTCACCCGCATAGATCAGACCAACTGCGGTGCGCTCACTCATGAAGCCAGGATATCGAACAATGCAGACAAAACGACTACAGCGGATCCCACCGCAAGGCCTCCCAACCCGCCTCTCACCGTCGCCCTTCTGAGCTCGGACTCAGACGCACCTTGGAGCGCTGGTCCGGCGTGCATGAAGAAGCCGCCGAGAACGATGGCCGTCGCCAAAAACGCAGTTCCCGAGGCGAACTGATCGAGAATCGAGTCGCCACCGAACATTGCTCCGAACCTAGCCCGGCAAACATCCAGAGTGGCGCGCAGTTCGAGTCAACTCAACGCCCCAGTTCAAGCGACTCAGCTACGGCGACACCGCCTTACCGGGAGAGCTGATCACGCTCGCCGGAAGGGTTCGTTGCCCCTCCGAATGAAGCTCACGGACCAACCTTCCGAAGCGTGCCGGCGATCCAGCTGCGCGACGGCTTCAGGCGGAGGGGCAACGAACCCTTCCGCCCGCCCAGCTCAGGTCTCCTGGTAGAGCGGCCCGTCGCCGCCCTCGGGCAACGTCAAACGCCCGCCCTTGGCGGTGATGGCGCCGCACTGGACGCAGTTGGAGGCGGTGACGTGGACGTCAACCTCGGCCGCGCCGTTCTCCAGCTGGTCCTCGGGGATTTCGTAGACCTGGGCCGGGCACATCGAGACCCACGTCTGCGCGACCTCGCGCGGGACCCGGGTCTGGATCCGCACGTGGTTGGGCGCGTCGTCGCGGGTCGCGTTGCCCGAGAGGAAGACGGAGTCGAGCTTGTTGAAGGTGATCTCGTTGTCGGCCTTGACGTACTTGTCGGCGGCCTTGCCGAGTTCCATCTCGACCTCGGAGTCGTGCTCCTGCTTCCAGTGGCCACCGGGGAAGTTGCCTTTGGTGACGGTCATCGCCGAGGCGAAGGCGCCGCCGAGGAAGAAGCCTTTGGAGAAGGGCTGGCGCATGTTGCGCGATTCGTAGAGGTCCTTCTCGATCATCGACTTGTGGACCTTCTCGTCGTAGGCCTCGAAGTTGACCGAGTCGATGTCCTTCTTGAGGGCGTCGACGATCGTTTCCGCCGCGAACATGCCGGCGTGCATCGCGTAGTGGACGCCCTTCAGGGTCGGCACGTTGACCATGCTGGCGGCGTCGCCGGCGACGACCATGCCCGGCACCGCGAGCCGCTTCGGCATCGCGAAGTAGCCGCCGGAGGGGATCGTCTTCGCGCCCCAGGCGACTCGCTTGCCGCCGTCGATCAACTTCTTGATGAAGGGGTGGGTCTTCAGCAGCTGCAGGGCGTCGTGGACCGAGAAGGTGGCGTCGGTGTAGTCGAGCCCGGCGACCAGGCCGATGCAGATCTTGTCCTCGCCCATCGGGTAGATGAAGCTGCCGCCGAACTCGTTGTACTTCGGCGATTTGCGCAGCGGCCAGCCCATCGTGTGGATCACGCGGTCGAGCGGCTCCTTGACCTCCCAGACCTCTTTGACCCCGAGCTCCCAGCGCATCGGGTCGGCCCCGTGCATGTCGAAGTAGTCGTAGGCGGCGTAGGTGAGGTGGCCGACGGTGCCCTCGGCGAGCACGGTCGCCTTCGCGACGACGTCGGAGCCGGGCTCGAAGTTGCCCATCTCCTCGCCCTCCTTGCCGCGGCCACGGTCGCCCGAGCGCACGCCCTTGACGACGCGGTCCTCGACCAGCAGCTTGGTCGCGGCGGTCTCGGAGAGGATGTAGGCGCCGGCTTCTTCGGCTTTGTCGGAGAGGAAGCGGCCGAGCTTGGAGACCGAGGTGACGTAGTTGCCGTGGTTCTTGAAGTTCGGCGGCATCGGCTTCAGCGGCAGCGCCGCCTTCGACGTCAGCAGGTAGACCGCGTCCTTGGTGACCTCCTGGTAGACCGGCCACTCCTCCTTCGGCAGGTCCGGGAACAGCTCTTCCATCGCCGAGGGCTTCATGTTCGCCCCGGAGAGCAGGTGCGCTCCGGCGACTTTGCCCTTCTCGATCACGGCGACCGGGACTTCACCGAGCTTCTCGGTCAGCTCCGGCTCGCTCTCGAGCAGCTGCAGCACTTTGTTGGCGCAGGCGAGACCCGCGGGCCCGCCGCCGACGATCGCGACTCCTACCTCGATCCGCTCGTCCGGGGCATCGGTCGGAGGACCGATCACATCGGCCGAGTCAAACGGCGGCGGGAACTCGCTGGGAGCGACGGCGGGCATCGCTCAGCCGCCCTTCTTCGCCTTGATCGCCTCCGTCAGCTTGGGGACGATCTTGTGCAGGTCGCCCACCACGCCGAGGTCGGAGAACTCGAAGATCGGCGCGTTCGGGTCCTTGTTGATCGCGAGGATGTTCTCGGAGTTCTGCATCCCGACCTTGTGCTGGATCGCGCCGGAGACGCCGGCGGCCAGGTAGAGCTTCGGCGCGACCGTCTTGCCGGTCTGGCCGATCTGGGCCGCGTAGGGGTACCAACCGGCGTCGACGACCGCGCGGGTCGCGGCGACGGCGCCGCCCATCGACTCGGCCAGTTCCTCGCACATCTTGAAGCCGTCGGCGGCACCGAGGCCGCGACCGCCACCGACGAGGATGTCGGCGTCCTCGATGTTGACGTCGGCGCCGCGCTGCTCGCCGCGCTGCACCAAGGTCGCCTTGCTCGACCAGGCCGAGAGCTCGACGTCGATGTCGACGACCTCAGCCGTGCCACCACTCTCTTTGGCGTCGAACGCGTTGAGGCGGCTGATGATGATCCCGGGCTCACCGACGTAACCGACGTCGGCGATCTCGGAGTCCTGGAGGATCGGCCGCTCGACGACCAGCTTGCCGTCCTGGACTTTGACCGCGGTGACCTCCATGGTCACGCCGGCGTTGAGGCGGGCGGTGAGACCGGCGCCGATCTCGAAGCCGAGCAGGCCGCCGCCGAACAGCGCGTAGGAGATCCCGTTCTCCTGGATCACCTTCGCCATCGCGTCGACGATCGGCTGGGCCAGGCCCTCCGGCACGCTCTTGGCCCGGTAGACCTTGGCGGCGCCGTAGTTGCCGAGCGATGCGGCGGCGTCGTCGGCGACGTCACCGACGACCAGAGCGGCAGCCTCGCCGCCGACTTCGCCGGCCAGCTTCGCCGCCTCGGAGATCGCCCCGAGTGAGTTTTTGTTGAAGTTGCCCTCGTCGTCGTGGAGGGCGTAAACCAGAATGCCTGCCATCTAGATCAATTTCCTCTCGTCAAGCCACGCGACGATCTTTTCGACCGTCTCGTTGGTGTCCTCGTCCTCGATGATCTCGCCGGCTTCCTTGGCGGGAGGCGGGTTGAGGGCGATCACGGTGGTCTTCGAGCCGTCGGAGCCGACCATGCCGGCGTCGATGCCGACATCGCCGATCGACTTCTCGTCTTTCGGCTTCTTTTTCGCGCCCATGATCGCTTTCAGGCTCGGGTAGCGCGGCTCGTTGATCGCGTCACCGACGCTGATCACGGCGGGCAACTCGACCTCGACCGTGTCGTAGCCGTACTCGGCCTGGCGCTCGCAGCGGAGCTTGCCCTCGCTGACGTCGATCTTGATCACCTGGGTCAGCGACGGCATCTGCAGGTGGTCGGCGACGACGGCGCCGATCGTGTAGCACTCGCCGTCATCGGACTGCTGGCCGAGCAGGACCAGGTCCGGGCTCTCGGACTCCAGCACTTTGGCCAGCGAGTAGCCGGTCGCGCAGACGTCGGACCCGGAGAGGGCGGCGTCGGAGAGGTGGACCGAGCGGTCGGCGCCGAGCGAGACAGCCTTGGTCAGCGCGCGGTAAGCGGACTCGGGGCCCATCGTCACAGCGACGATCTCCTCGACCGGGATCACCCCGCCCTCACGGATCTGCATCGCCGCCTCGAGGGCGTGGGTATCGAAGGGATTGAGGTTTTTCTCGCCGCTACGGTCCAGACGCATGGTGCCGGGGTCGATGCGCTTCTGCACCGCGGCATCCGGGACCTCCTTGACGAGGACGCAGATCTTCAAGTTGAAGCCTCCTTGGGGAACGATTCTCAGGTCGTGCGGGCTGCGGTTTGCGCCTCGCGGGCCCTTAGCGGCCGGGCATGTTATCGGTTGCCCGCCAGCGGTTGACTGACGAGTCAATCAGGATGATACCCCGATCGGCGGAACCTATGCACCGATCGGTGCACATACCGCTCGGCCGAAGCCTATTCGGCGTGCTGGTGGCGCTCGCTGGCGCCGGCGCGGATGAACTCGACGATCTCGTCGGTGCCGGCACCCGGGGTGAAGACCTCGGAGACGCCGAGCTCCTTCAACTCCGGGATGTCGTCGGCGGGGATCGTGCCGCCGACGGTGACGAGGACGTCGTCGACACCCTGCTCGCGCAGCAGAGCGACGACTTTCGGGACCAGCGTCATGTGGGCGCCGGAGAGGATCGAGAGGCCGACGGCGTCGGCGTCCTCCTGGATCACCGTCTCGGCGATCTGCTCCGGCGTCTGATGCAGACCCGTGTAGATCACCTCCATCCCCGCATCACGCAATGCCCGAGCAATGATCTTGGCGCCGCGGTCGTGGCCATCCAGACCTGGCTTGGCGACTACGACGCGGATCTTCCTTGCGGTGGCGGCCTCCATCGAGACAAGCGTATTCGAAAGGACGATCCCGGTAGGGGCTTCGCTTAACTTTTTTGTGGAGCGTTCAAGAGCCGTCCGAGTTTCGCGGAAGCAAAAAAGTGCAAGACGCTTCGCCCCTACCGGGATCGTCCTTTCGAGCGGATGCGTTGACGGCGGTGGCGGGCACCGAAGATGCCGGCAGCAGTCGCGAGCAGGGTGACGCTGAGTGCGATCAGGCGGCGGCCGAGGCGCTCGAAGTGGAGGGTCTGCCAGTTCTCCTGCTTGGCGATCTGCGCTAACGGTGGGTCGGGGTTGACGGCGACGGGGTTGCCGACAGCGCGCAGCATCGGCAGGTCCGAGAGCGAGTCGGAGTAGGCGTAGGACTCGCCGAGGTCGATGTCGTGCTGGGCGGCGAACGCCTCCATCGCCTCGACCTTGCCGGGGCCGTAGACGAAGGGCCCGTCGAGGCGGCCGGTGAAGTTGCCCTCGGCGTCGATCTCGTAGCGGGTGCCGATCCCGCCCTCCATGCCGAGCACGGCGGCGAGGCTCTCGACCACGTCGTTGCCGGCGGCGCTGACGATGAAGGTCGGCCGCCCCGCGTCCTGGTGGGCGTGGACCTCCTCCAGCATCTGCGGGTAGACCCGCGGCAGGACCGCCGTCATCACCTCGGGTCCCATCCGGGCGACCGTCGTCGCGGGGAGGCCGGTGATCAGCTCCCGCGCGACCTTCAGCACCTCGCTGGTCTTCTCGTCGGTGGTGCCGCGCAGCCGGTAGCGGAGGTGCTCGACGCCCCAGCCGGCGAGCTGGCGCCGGCTGACGATCCCACCGCGCGCCGCGACCCTCGCGAACTGCATCCCGGAAGACCCCGCCATCAGGGTCTTGTCCAGGTCAAAGAAGGCCGCGGCTTTGCTCATTCGATGTACGCCGGTGCTCCGGCGCCGCGCTTACGCCGCGGCCACCTCGAGCACGATCGCGTCGCCCTGGCCGCCTCCGGAGCAGATCGCCGCGACCCCGAGGCCACCGCCGCGGCGGCCGAGCTCGTGGACGAGGGCGCCGACGATGCGAGCGCCGGAAGCTCCGATCGGGTGACCGTAGGCGATCGCGCCGCCGTTGACGTTGACGTTCTCCTC
>DATAON010000057.1:0-21550 GCA_036265715.1 Solirubrobacterales bacterium
CGAAGGCAAACAGCTCGAGGCGCACCGGCTGCGCCAGCGGACCGCTTACGACATCGAGATGCTCAAAGAGCTCGGCTTCACGTCGGGCATCGAGAACTACTCGCGCATCCTCGACGGAAGGCCGCCGGGCAGCCCGCCGCACACCCTGATCGACTACTTCCCCGACGACTTCGTCGTGATGGTCGACGAGTCGCATCAGACGATCCCGCAGCTGGGCGGGATGTACGAGGGCGACCGCTCGCGCAAGCAGACGCTGATCGACTACGGCTTCCGCCTTCCCTCGGCAATCGACAACCGGCCGCTCAAGTTCGACGAGTTCCTCGCCCGGGTCGACCAGCTGGTGATGGTCTCGGCGACGCCGGGGCCCTTCGAGCGGGCCGAATCGACGCGGATCGTCGAGCAGATCGTCCGCCCGACCGGGATCGTTGATCCCGAGATCGAGGTGCGAGAGACGAAGAACCAAATCGATGACCTGATGAACGAGATCAGGGCTCGCGCCGAGGCCGGCGACCGCGTGCTGGTGACGACGCTGACCAAGAAAATGGCCGAGGACCTGACCGCCTACCTGCTCGAGTACGGGATCAAGGTTCGCTACCTGCATTCCGAAGTCGACACGCTGGAGCGGATCCAGATCGTTCGCGACCTGCGGCTCGGCGAGTACGACGTGCTGGTCGGGGTCAACCTGCTGCGTGAGGGGCTCGACCTGCCCGAGGTCTCGCTGGTCGCGATCCTCGACGCCGACAAGGAGGGCTTTCTGCGCGGCGAGACCAGCCTCGTGCAGACGATCGGCCGCGCGGCGCGCAACGTCAACGGGAAGGTCCTGATGTATGCCGATCGCGAGACCGATTCGATGCGGACCGCGATCCGCGAGACCGACCGCCGCCGGGCGATCCAGCTCGCCTACAACGAGGAGCACGGGATCACACCGGAGACCGTGCGCAAGGGAATCTCGGAGATGAGCGAGTTCCTGGCGATGGAGGACCGGGCGCCGAGCAAACGCCGCCGCCGCAGCGGCAAGGGGCCCGAGGACCCAGAGGAGCTGGAGCGCACGATCGTCGCTCTGGAGGAGGAGATGCTGGCCGCCGCCGACGACCTTCGCTTCGAGGAGGCGGCGCGGATCCGCGACGAGCTCAAGGAGCTGCGGCGCGACCTAGACGGGATGCGGACTGGAGCCGGGGCCGAGCCGGATGGTGAGTAACGAGCCGGATGGCGGGTAATTTGACCGCGATGAGGAGACGCCTTCCGGCCGCTTTCGCTTCGATGGCGGTGGCTCTGGCGCTGCTGCCGTCGGCCGACGCACCCGCCGCCGCTGACCCCTGCTTAGAGGAGGCGGCGCGCATCCGCGACGAGCTCAAGGAGCTGCGCCGGGACTCTGGATGAAATGCGAGCGGGAGCCCAGTGAGGCCCCCGCTCGATTGCTCTTAGGCGAGGACCTTTGCCGCCTTGGCGCTGTCGGCGTAGAACTCTCCGCGCACGATCTGGCCGTCGGCGAACTTGATCAGGTGGGCGAACGGCGCCTCAAAGCTGTCGCCCTCCGTGGCGGCGCGCTGGGTGCCGCGCACAATCACCCACTCTCCGCCGTCGATGAACTCCTCCGGCTCGACTCTGAACGACGACCAGTAATTCGGGATCTCGGCGAAGTTCCCGATGATGCTGTCGCGGCCCCGGGTTTCACCGCCCAGGGGCAGCTCGTCAGAGGTGAGCCAGGTGCTGTCCTCGGACAGCAGCTCCTTCAGTGTCGCCAGGTCTCCACGACCGAAGGCCTCGTAGGCGGATTGGGCAACATCGACGTTCGACATATCTCCTCCTTTATCGACTTGCCTCCCGTGTCATTCACGGTACGCCTCTGCGACGGCGCGTGCGCGGCGGGTCAGGACGAGGTTGCCGTAGCCCTATTGCTCGCGCAAGGCGGTCGCGCCTCGGGCAATTGGCCCCAGCGACGCCGCGAGCAGCATGGCGGTCGTGCGCTTTGGCAGGCCGCGCCCCGCAGCGATCGCCGCCAGCGTGTCGGCGGCGTCGCAGACCATGCAGGCAAGCAGCCACTTTCGCTGGGCATCCCCCTCGGTCACGAGAAGCTCCCAGGCGAGCGCGACATCCCGCGCGCCCATCAACCGGGACAGGTAGGACGCCAGTGGGTCACGAGTCATATCGACGCCAAATGCCTTGCCGACGGGACCGGGGAATGCCCAAATCGCAATACCGAAGCTCATCCGGCTCACGATCAAGCTGTTGAGCGCACGGCTTCGCTTCACGGGCGAGACCGTATCGCACAGTCTCAAGCCCCCTAGGCCCTGATGGTCATGTCCTGCGGGACGGGTCTGATTACCAGGCTTTCACTGCTGTTATCTCCTTTTCCTGGGTATCTATCCGCCGCAACGCCGTTGGCTCTCAGGGGTGTTTCTTGACAATGGGAGCGATCCCAAGGCATCCAGCAGATATAGAGCTTCATGGGTTGGCGCGAGCCTCCCCAGGGGCCTCCGTCAAAGGGAACGTCTGTTCGCCTCACTAGAATGAGCCGGAGTGGCCGCTTCAGAGCGAATCGTCATCTCCGGCGCCCGTGAGCACAACCTCAAGGGCGTCGACGTCGAGCTGCCTCGCGATGCCCTGATCGTGATCACCGGGCTCTCGGGGTCCGGCAAGTCGAGCCTCGCCTTCGACACGATCTACGCCGAGGGGCAGCGGCGCTATGTCGAGTCGCTGTCGGCCTACGCGCGCCAGTTCCTCGGCCTGATGGAGAAGCCCGACGTCGACTCGATCGAGGGCCTCTCCCCGGCGATCTCGATCGACCAGAAGACGACCTCGCGCAACCCGCGCTCGACGGTCGGCACGGTGACCGAGATCTACGACTACCTGCGCCTGCTCTGGGCGCGCATCGGTGTTCCTCACTGCCCCCAGTGCGGGGCCGAGATCACCGGCCAGACCCAAGAGCAGATCGTCGACCGCCTGATGACCCTGGAGAAGGGGATGAAATTCATGGTCATGGCCCCGGTCGTGCGGGGCCGCAAAGGGGAGTACGGCAAGCTGTTCGAGCAGCTGCGGCTGGAGGGCTACTCGCGGGTCGAGGTCGACGGCGAGCTGCGCCGCCTCGACGAGGAGATCGTCCTCGACAAGAAGTTCAAACACGACATCTCGGTTGTCGTCGATCGCCTGGTGATGAAGCAGGACCTGCGCCGCCGGCTCTCGGAGTCCGTCGAGGCCGCCGCCGCTCTCGCCGCCGGCCTGGTCGAAGTCGAGATAGTCGACGGTGAGACGCTGTTGTTTTCCGAGAAGTTCGCCTGCCTCAGCTGCGGCACCTCGATACCTGAGCTGGAGCCGCGGATCTTCTCCTTCAACTCGCCCCATGGCGCCTGCGACCGCTGCCATGGGCTCGGCTTCCAGAAAGTGATCGACCCGGAGTTGATCGTCCCCGACCCGACCCTGTCGCTGGCCGAGGGCGCACTGCAGCCATGGAATCGCGGCGTCACCGCCTACTGGCGACGGCTGATCGCCGCGGTCGCCGAGGAGAACGGCGTCGACATCGACAAGCCCTGGCAGAAGCTGAAGAAGGTGGAGCGCGAGATCTTCCTCAACGGAACGGGTGGCGAACGCCACCAGGTCACCTACACGAACCGCTTTGGCCGCCGCCGCTCTTACAAGGTCCGCTTCGAGGGGATTCTCAATCAGCTGCAGCGCCGCTACGAAGAGACCGACTCCGAGACCAACCGCGAGCGGATCGAGAGCTACATGGCCGAGCAGGCCTGCCCCGACTGCGGCGGCGCCCGCCTGCGGCCCGAGAGCCTCGCGGTCAAGGTCGGCGGAATCAGCATCGCCGAGTACAGCGACCTCTCGGCGCGGGCCGCGGCCGAGTGGATCGACAAGCTCGAGATGACCGACACCGAGCGGGCGATCGCGCGACTGATCGTGCGCGAGATCTCCGAACGGCTCGCCTTCCTCGACAACGTCGGGATCGGCTACCTCTCGCTCGCCCGCTCGGCCCGCTCACTCTCCGGCGGCGAGGCGCAGCGGATCCGGCTCGCTACCCAGATCGGCTCGAGCCTGGTCGGCGTGCTCTACATCCTGGACGAGCCCTCGATCGGGCTCCATCAGCGAGACAACGAGAAGCTGATCCAGACGCTGGAGCGACTGCGCGACCTCGGCAACACGGTGATCGTCGTCGAGCACGATGAGGGGACGATGCTCGCCGCTGACCACGTCGTCGACCTCGGCCCGGGGGCCGGCGAACACGGAGGCCACGTGATCGCCGAGGGCACGCCGAAGGAGGTCGCCGGCAACTCGGCCTCGCTGACCGGCCAGTACCTCTCGGGCAAGCGCCGCATCGAGGTGCCGGCCGAGCGGCGCGAGCCGGCCGGCGCCCTGCTCATCCGCAACGCCTCCGAACACAACCTCAAGGGGATCGACGTCGCCGTTCCGCTCGGCGTCTTCTGCTGCGTGACCGGCGTCTCGGGCTCGGGCAAGTCGACCCTGATCAACGAGACCCTCCACCACGCGGTCGCCAACCGGCTGCACCAGGCGAAGCTCCGGCCGGGTGCCCACGACGGCGTCGACGGCCTCAGCCAGATCGACAAGATCATCAACATCGACCAGTCGCCGATCGGCCGCACGCCGCGCTCCAACCCGGCCACCTACACCGGCGTCTTCGACCACATCCGCCAGCTCTTCACCCAGACCCAGGAGTCGCGAGCGCGCGGCTACAAGCCGGGCCGCTTCAGCTTCAACGTCAAAGGCGGGCGCTGCGAGGTCTGCAAGGGCGACGGCCAGATCAAGATCGAGATGCACTTCCTGCCCGACGTCTACGTGCCCTGCGAGCAGTGCCACGGAAAACGCTACAACCGGGAGACGCTCGAGGTCCGCTTCAAGGGCAAGAACATCGCCGACGTGCTGGAGATGTCGGTCGAGGAGGGGGTCGAGTTCTTCGAGAACGTGCCGAAGATCCACCGCCGCCTGCGCACCCTGCACGACGTCGGCCTCGACTACATCCGCCTCGGCCAGCCGGCGACGACGCTCTCCGGCGGTGAGGCGCAGCGGATCAAGCTCGCCACCGAGCTCTCCAAAGTCGCCACCGGCGACACCCTCTACATCCTCGACGAGCCGACCACCGGCCTCCACTTCGCCGACGTCGCCCGCCTGCTCGAGGTGCTGGGGCGCCTGGTCGACGCCGGCAACTCGGTGGTCGTGATCGAGCACAACCTCGACGTGATCAAGACCGCCGACTGGCTCGTCGACCTCGGCCCCGAGGGCGGCGAAGGGGGCGGCGAGATCGTCGCCACCGGCACCCCCGAGGAGGTCGCCGCGGTGGCCGGCTCATACACCGGCGCCTTCCTCGCCGAGCTGGTCGAGCCGGCGAAGCGCAAGCGTGGCGCCGGCAAGCGCCAGCTGTCCGCAGCGGCCTAACCACACCCTCGGTTCGGGTCGTCCTCGGCCTGGTCCTGATTGCGGTCATCTTCCAGGTCCAGGAAGACCGCTTCCTCTCGGCGCAGAACCTGACCAACCTGATGCTGCAGATCACCACGATCGGGCTGATCTCGGTTGGCATCGTCTACGTCCTCCTGCTCGGCGAGATCGACCTCTCGGTCGGCGCGGTCAGCGGCCTCTCGGCGGCGGTGATGGCGGTGCTGAGCGTCAACCACGGCTGGAACGCCTACCGGCGATAGCGGCCGCGGTCGCGGTCAGGTGCGCGATCGGCTTCCTCCAGGGCTCGCTGTTCAGCCGCTTCGTCGGCCTCTCCGTCCTGGTCATCGGCGCCGTCGCGATCCTCAACTCCGACCGCGGCGTGCCGCTGGCGGTGATGATCCTGCTCGGTTTCGTGGTCGGGATGGAGTACGTCGCCAAGCGCACCGGCTTCGGCCGCCACGTGTTCGCGGTCGGCGGCAACGCCGAGGCGGCGCGCCGGGCCGGGATCCGCGTCAACCGGGTGCGGATCGCGGTCTTCATGATCTCCGGCTCGATGGCGGCGATCGGCGGCGTGATGGCCGCCTCGCGGCTGTTCGCGGTCAACCAGAACTCCGCCAGCACCAGCCTCTTCGGCGGCCGCGGCTCGGTCTGGACCGCGCTGCTCGGCGCCCTGGTGATCGGCTCGATCTCCAACGGGATGGACCTGCTCTCGCTCTCCTCCGCGGTGAAACTGATGGTCACCGGCGGCGTCCTGCTGCTGGCGGTCCTGGTCGACGCGGTCGCCCGCAACCAGCGCCAAAGCACCGGCCGGGTTTAACGCTGAGACCTGCATTTGCCCCGTAGTACGGGGGAAATGCAGGTCTCGTCAGCGAGCGAACAGCAAAGACGCCCCGACCGCCCCGCCGAGGTCGCCGAGCGAGGCGACGCGCACGGCGGGGGGCTTCTGGTCGAGGAAGAGGTGCTTGCCCATCTCCGCCATCAGCGGCTCCATGTAGCGCTCGCCGAAGCGGATCCCGAGGCCGCCGCCGATGATGATCGCTTCCGGGTCGATCAGGTTCACGGCCGACGCGACGCCGGTCCCGAGGGCCTCGATCGCGCGGTCGATCAGGCTCACCGCGAGGTGGTCGTTGTGGTCGATGGCGCGCTCCCAGATGCCACTGGTCAGGCGCGGTTTGCCGTGCTTCTCCATCAGCTTGAAGAGGTCGGTCTTGTGGCCCTCTTCATGCTGGCGCCGGGCCTCGGCTTCCATCGCCGAGCGGCCCGCGTAGGCCTCCATGCAGCCCTTGCGCCCGCACGGGCACTTGGCGCCGCCGCGCTTGACGACCATGTGGCCGATCTCCCCGGCGGCGCCGCGGCCGAGCCACGGCTTGCCGTTAAGCACGAGGCCGCCGCCGACGCCGGTGCCCCAGAAGACCCCGATCAGGCTCTGGAACTCGCGGCCGGCGCCGAGGTGGAACTCGGCCTCGGTAGCGACCTGGACGTCGTTGCCGACCCGGACCTCGGTCCCCAGCGCCTGCGCCAGGGTCTCTCCGAGCGGGAAGCTGCCTTCCCAGTCGGGCAGGTTCTTGGCACTGGAGACGACGCCGGTCTTCTCGTCGGCGTCGCCGGGAGAGCCGACTCCGACGCCCTCCAGCGCCGCCGGCGCCACGCCCGCGGCTGTTGCCGCCTCGCGCAGCGCCTCCGCCATCTGCTCGGCGACGCCGGCCGGGCCGCCGTCGGTGGGCGTCGGCCGCCTCGCCTCGCCCAGCACCTCGCCGCCGGCGTCGACGATCGCCGTCTGAATCTTGGTCCCGCCCAGGTCGATGCCGCCGCGTAGCTCGCTCATCCGCCGCATCCTATGCCTCCGGCCCGGTTAACTTGGGGGCATGGACATGGGATGGAGGCTTTGGTGGCGCAAGCGGCGCTGGTACGAGCGCAACCACCGGCGCCTGCGCCGCTGGCGGATCGACCGCCACGCGGCCCGCGGCGGTTTCTTCATTCGCCACCCGGTCGAGGGCGAGGTGCTGGAGGCGCTCGACGAGGGGCGGCTGCGGATCGGCGCCGGCACCCTGCTCGAGCCCGGCTGCTGGCTGACGATGGCACCGGAGGCGGAGATCGTGATCGGCGCCGGCTGCTTCCTCAACCGCAACACGATGATCGCCGCCCAGGGCCGGGTCACGATCGGCGACCACACGATGCTCGCCAACGGCTGCTTCGTCGGCGATGCCGAGCATCGCTACGACGACCCGACCATGCCGATCACCTGGCAGGGCTTCACCTCCAAGGGGCCGGTCGCGATCGGCGCCAACTGCTGGTTCGGGGTCAACTGCGTGGTCACCAGCGGCATCACCGTCGGTGAGCGCTGCGTGATCGGCGCCAACTCGGTGATCACCGCCGACGTCGAGCCGGGGACGATCGCCGCCGGCGCTCCGGCGAAGCCGATCCGGAAGATCGACTTCGCCGAGCCGGGGAACAGCGACTGAGTCGCTAGGCGCTGTTCTCGACGCTTTTCTCTGCGGGAGCGACAGGCGTGACGGCTACGGGCGTGACGGCCGGCTTCTCGTCCCTCTCGTCGTCGCCACCACCGCCGATGCTGCCTTTGAACTCTCGGATGCTGTCTCCGAGCGAGCGACCCAGGTCGGGCAGCTTTTTCGGTCCGAAGACGATCAGGGCGATAACCAAGACGATCCCGATCTCGAGTGGTCCGATGTTGGGCATGGTGTCCTTTCTTAGAAGCTCTCGGCGACCTTACTTGAGGAAGCCGGTCGCTTCGACGGCCTTGAGCACCTGGGCAGCCGTTTTCGGCTTGTCGAAGGCGCCGTTGGGCGAGATGTTGGCGGGGGTCGGCTTCAGCAACAGGCCGGCCACCGAGGCGTGACGGGCCTCGATCGACCAGATCGAGAGCGCCGCCGAGATGTAGGCGGGGTTGGCGATGTTGAGCGCCTGGCCCGAGTAGGCGCCGACGCCGGTGTTCTCCAGCGCGACCGCGGTCTTGATGAACGAGTCGTGGTCGGAGGTGGTGGCGCCGAAGTCGACTTTCGGAGCGGCGATCGCTTTCTTGCCGAGCGCCTTCTTGAGGAAGGCGACGTGGGCGTTCTCGTCGGCCGTGGTCTGCTTCAGGAAGGCCTTCTCCTGGGCGGTCGCGAGGAACGACTTCTTGTTGTTGTTGGCGGTCGCCTCGTTGTAGAAGGCAGCCTCCAGGTACTCCAGGGTGAGGGCGTAGTTGAGGATGCCGATGTCGCCTTTGCCGAAGCTCGCCGGCGGGCGTCCTTTGCCGGCGGCCATCGCTCCGGCGGGGGTGAGGGCGCTGAGCAGGGCACCGCCCGCGACCATCGATCCGCCTGCCAGTCCGGCCTTCTTGAGGAAGCCGCGGCGGCTATCGCCGGCGTCGAGCCCCTCTACCGCTTCGTGGGCAGCCTCGGCGACGACGTCGCCGCTGTCGATCTGTGCGAGCTGATGCTTGGTGCTCATTGGTATTGCAGCCTCCTGGGTGGGGGTGGGGGAGTTGGTGCTTCTTCCGATTGCGGCCCCGAGCCCTGGGTAGATCACTTTTGCCGGATGTTTTTAGCTTCGTCCCGATGCGGACCGTGAGGCTGCCTATAATTCGAATAGACGGCCGTGACCCGAAGGGCATGGACCAGATGCGTTTGAACCTCCTCACCGGCGACACCCCCCACCAGGATGCGGCCGTGCGCGTGATCCGCGCCAAGGCCGCGCTTCGCGCTGCGCTCGCACCGGCCCGCCGCGAGGGGGCCACGATCGGGCTGGTGCCGACGATGGGCTACCTGCACGAGGGCCACGTCTCGCTGCTGCGGGCGGCCCGCACCGAGTGCGACCTGGTCGTGATGAGCCTGTTCGTCAACCCGACCCAGTTCGGGCCCGGCGAGGATCTCGAGCGCTACCCGCGCGACGAGCAGCGCGACCTGCTCCTGGCCGAAGCGGCCGGCGTCGACTTCGTCTTCGCTCCCTCGGTCGCCGAGGTCTACCCCGACGGCTTTGCCGCCCGGGTCGAGGTCGGCGGCAACCTCACCGAGGTCCTCGACGGCGACCCCGAGCGCCGCGGCTCCGCCCACTTCCGCGGCGTCACCACGATCGTCGCCAAGCTCTTCAACGTCGTCGGCCCCGACGTCGCCTACTTCGGCCAGAAGGACGCCCAGCAGGCGGCGGTGATCGGCAAGATGGCGCGCGACCTCGACTTCCCGCTACGGGTCGAGGTGATGCCGACCGTGCGCGAGCCCGACGGCCTCGCGATGAGCTCCCGCAACGCCTACCTGGAGCCGGCCGACCGCGAGCGCGCGGTGGCGATCTCGCGGGCGCTTGGCGCGGCCGAGCGCGAGGCTCGCGCCGACTCTCTGCAAGCAGGCCTCGACGCCGCCCGCCGCGAGCTTGCCGCCGCCGGGATCGAGCCCGAGTACCTGGAGGCCCGCGACGCCGCGAGCCTGGAGCCGGTCGCCGAGCTGGGCGGCAGCCCGGTGCTGGTCGCCGTCGCCGCCAGGGTCGGCGCCGCCCGCCTGATCGACAACGTCTTGATATCGCCCTGAAGCACGCTAGAAAGGGAGCAACGTGCAGAGACAGATGCTGAAGTCGAAGATCCACCGCGCCACGGTCACCGACTGCGACGTGGACTACATCGGCAGCATCACGATCGACACCGAGCTGATGGCCGGGGCCGATCTGATCACCAACGAGCAGGTTCACGTCTGGGACGTCGACAACGGCCAGCGCTTCGTCACCTACGTGATCGACGGCGAGCCGGGGTCGGGGACGATGCAGGTCAACGGCGCCGCCGCCCACCTGACCGAGCCCGGCCACAAGATCATCGTCGCCTCCTTCGGCGCCTACGACGAGGCCGACCTCGAGCGCTACTCGCCGGTGGTCGTCCACGTCGACGAGGACAACCGCGCCCTTGCCGTCGACGATCGCCCCGAGGTGCTGGTCTCATGAGCGCCGGGGGCCGCTCCCACACCGTTCCCGCCGCCGACCGCGTGGCGATGAGCCTGCCGCGCCTCTACGAGATGAAGGAAAAGGGCGAGCCGATCGTGATGGTCACCGCCTACGACTACCCCTCGGCGACCGTCGCCGAGGCGGCCGGCGTCGACCTCGTCCTCGTCGGCGACTCCGCCGCCAACGTGGTCCTCGGCTACACCGGCACCGAGCTGGTCTCGATGGAGGAGATGATCGTCCTCGGCAAGGCCGTCCGCCGCGGCCTGAAGACGCCGCTGATGATCGGCGACATGCCGATGGGCAGCTACGAGTCCAGCAACGAGCTGGCGATCCAGAACGCGCAGCGGCTGGTCAAGGAGACCGGCTGCCAGGTGGTCAAGATCGAGGCCGGGGGGGTCTCGGTGGAGCGGGCGCGGGCGATCGTCCGCGCCGGCATCCCGGTGATGGGGCACATCGGCCTCACCCCGCAGACGGCGACCGCGCTGGGCGGCTACAAAGCCCAGGGCAAGACCGCCAAGGACGCGATTCAACTCTGCGAGGACGCCCTGGCGCTGCAGGCGGTTGGCTGCTTCGCGATCGTCTTCGAGGCGGTGCCGGCGGAGATCACCGAGGCGATCGTCGCCAAGCTCGAGATCCCCTCGATCGGGATCGGGGCCGGCGCGGCGACCTCAGGCCAGGTGCTGGTCTTCCACGACCTGCTGGGGATCACCACCGGCCACATGGCGAAGTTCGTCAAGCGCTACGCCGAGATCCACGAGGAGATGGTCGAGGCGGTCGGCCGCTACGGCGACGAGGTGCGCTCGCGGGCCTTCCCGGCCCCCGAGCATGGCTATTCGGTCAGGCCCGAGGAGCTGGCCGAGTTCCGCCAGTACCTCGACCAGGAGAGCCTGACGTCGGCCAAGGCCTGGGAGTGGGAGCCGCTCTCCTGAAGAGCGAGCAGCTGCTGCAGGCGCGGCGAGCCTGAGAGGAACTCGGCCGGCAGCAGCGCTTCCGAGCGGCGCGTGCAGGGCGTCTCTTCGGCGCCGAAGAGCGGCAACCGGCAGTAGACCGCCGACAACCCGGGCCCGGTCAGCGGCACCCCGCCGGCACCCGGCAACCGCATCAGCAGCGAGCCCGTCCAGCTCGCGGCCGACCCCTTCTCCTGCACCAGCTCGGCCCTGCCCTCCAGCGGCTTCGGGAAGAGGACGTTGACCTGGGTCGGCTTGCCCTCGCCGCGGCTGATCGTGAGGGCGTTGGAGCCCGCCGCGGTCACGGTCACGCGTTCGATGCGGATGCCTTCGCGGCGCTCCAGCGTCGCGCCGACCACAAGGGTCCCGATCAGCTTCGAGATCCAGTCAGAGGAGTCGATCGACAGCGCCCGCATGACCACCTGACGGCCGTCGGCTTCACCGCCGACCGTGAGCAGGTTCGTCTTCGGCCCCTCGGCAACCTCGCGGTCCTGGCCGGCGCCTTTGCCGCCGCGGTGTTTTTGCGGTTTCGGCTTCGGATGCGCCGACCGCAGGCTCCCGCAGACGCGCCGGTACTTGCGGATCACGAAGCCGCGCGCCTTGGCCGCGTCGACGCTGCCGTAGCCGTTCTCGCCCTCGAACCGGATCGTGCCGCGGAAGTCGCCGAATGCCATCTGTGGCCGACGACCGCGGCAGTGCTTGGCCTGGAGGTGGCGAGGGCGCAGGAGCTTGCCGTGGAAGCGCATCGAGACCTCCCCGAGCGCGCCGAAGTCGGCCTCGATTCCCCGGCGGCTGACCCGGCCGGTGGTCGTGTAGGTGGCGGCGACGCTGCCCTTGCTCATCGCCAGCGTCACCTGCCGGTGCCCGTCGGTTTCGATCCAGGCCACATAGCCGTTGCTGGCCTTGGTCAGCAGTACCGCCCGCAGGCTGCGCTCATGCACTTTGAAGCCGGCCCCCGCGGCGGAGGCGGAGGCGAGGGCAAGCAGAAGCAGGCCGAGCGCGACAATAGCGAGGAACGGACGGAGCGGCTTGATCGAGGCAGAGTAGTTGAGAGAGGAGCCGCGCGAACTGAGCCGGGAGCGTGAAAAGTGGCGCCGGCCCCCGGGGTAGCAGGGGCCGGCGCCTGCCGGCGCTATGCCGACTTGGCGACCGAGATCGCGGGCACGGTGCTTTCCCTGGCGGTAATCCGCATGCGGCTCACCCCCTCCCATCCGTTGCGCGTGAGTCTTCGCTGCGGCGACCTACGGGAATGCTGGAATGGATTCCACCAATTGACTCATCTGGGCCATAAAGTCGCTTTAACGGTCAAGAATCTGTCTACGATGGGCGCATCTGGACCAAACTCGACCGGGGAGGGATCTGATGGCAACGGCAAAGAAAAAGGAGGCGCAGAATCCGACGCTTGGGGCGGTCGTGGCTCACCCACTGCGGAGTCAGTGCCTGACTTTCCTGGCTGAACGAACCGCGAGTCCCGCCGAACTCTCGATCGAGCTGGGTGAAAACCTCGGCAACGTCAGCTACCACGTGCGGAAGCTGTGGAAAGCGGGAATCGTCGAGATCGTCGAAGAAAAACCGGTGCGCGGCGCTATGGAGCACTTCTATCGCGCAGTAACGCGGCCGCACTTCTCGGATGAGGATTTTGAGAACGCGCCGGCCGAGGACCGCAAGGCGTTCTCGCAGCACATCTTTTCCCTCGTCACGGCAAATGCGACGACCGCTTTGGAGAGCGGGACGTTCGTTGAGCGGCCGGACAACTACATCTGCCGTGTGCCGATGCGGGTCGACGAGGAGGCCTGGACCGAACTCAACGAGCTCCACGCGGAGATGCTCGAGCGAACTCTAAAAATCCAAGAGGCTGCTGCCGGGCGTCTCGGCGGGACCGAGGACACCGGCTTCCCGATCGTCGCCTTCAACACCTTCTTCGAGATGCCGGAGCGCAAAAAAGCCGAGTAGCCGTTGGCATCGCCTCGATGCACGAAGATAGGCCCACGGTGCCTATCTACGAGTTCGAGTGCGAGGAGTGCGGGGCTCGCTTCGAGGAGCTGGTCGCTGCCGGCGCGAGCGCTGTGCGCTGCGCTGCCTGCGGCTCGGAGCGGACGCGGCGGCTGCTCTCCAACGTCTCGCCGCCGGGGCGCCAGCCGCGCGGCGCCGGCGTCCGCTCCGACGAATCGCGCCGGGTCGAGCGCGAAGCCGCGCGCCAGGACCGGATCACCGAGTCGCGCAAGCAGCGGGGGCTGGGGGAGGCGCCGAAGTGAGCGAGACCGCCGAGCAGCGCCGCGAGCAGCTGGTCGCGCTCTACCGCGAGGTCTCCGCCTGCACCAGGTGCGCCCTGCACGAGACGCGGACCAAGACCGTCTTCGGGGCCGGCAACGCCGACGCCGAGCTGATGTTCGTCGGCGAGGCGCCGGGGGCCGAAGAGGACCGCCAGGGGCTGCCGTTCGTCGGTCGCGCCGGCCAGCTGCTGAATCAGCTGATGGGTGAGATCGGGCTGGCGCGGGAGGACGTCTTCATCGCCAACGTCCTCAAGTCGCGCCCGCCCGGCAACCGCGACCCGCAGCCGGAGGAGATCGCCGCCTGCGAGCCGTATCTGTTCGAGCAGGTGCGGCTGATCGAGCCGAAGGTCGTCTGCACGCTCGGCAACTTCGCCACCAAGCTGCTCAGTGGCAGCCAGGTCGGGATCACCAAGGTCCGCGGCACCCCGCAGGTCCACCGGCTCGGCGGCCGCGCCGTCTTCCTGCTGCCGCTGCTGCACCCGGCGGCGGCGCTGCGCACGCCGGCGATGAAGGAGGCGCTGCGGGGGGACTTCGCGACGATCCCGGCGCTGCTGGCCGGGCCGCCGGCGGCGCCGGAGCCGAGCGCCGAGGAAGTTGCCGCGGCCGAAGCCGAGGCAGCGGGCGGCTCGACCCCGCCGCTGCCCGCCGACCAGCTCGACATGCTGGGCTGAGCGTGGAGCGCGTGCGCAGCGGCTCCGCCGCCGAGACCGAAGCGCTGGGGGCGCGGGTGGCGGACCGGCTCGTCCCCGGTGACGTCGTCGTCATCTCCGGCGAGGTCGGCGCCGGCAAGACGACGCTGATTCGGGGCGCCTGCCGGGCGCTTGGGATCGAGGGCCCGGTCACCTCGCCGACCTTCACGATCGGCCAGCGCTATGAGGGCGGTCGCCTGCCCGTCTCCCACCTCGACCTCTACCGGCTCGAGAGCCTCGAGGGCGAGGACCCGGCGCTGATCGACGACTACCTCGGCGGCGACGGCGTCGCTTTCGTCGAGTGGCCCGCGGCGGGGGCCGGGAGGCTCGGCCGGCCGGCGCTGGAGATCCGGCTCAGCCACGAGGACGAGCGCCACCGCCAGGTCGAGATCGATTGGTGAATCTCGCTGCCCCGGGGCGCTCCGACCGGCCCGGCGTCGTGTTCTGACAGCGAACGCAACTTGTAGCATCGGCGTTGCCCGAACTCGATCCACGAAGGGAAGGACCCAATGAAGGGACTGAAAGCGCTCGCAGCGATGTTCGTAGTCGCCGGACTGCTGGCGAGTGCCGTGCCCGCATCCGCCGATGCGGCGGCGTACAAGAAGTATGTCGGCTGCGGAATCTCCCGCAACGCAACTCCCTCGCACGCGTGCCCCGCTGGCAGCAAAAAGGGTGCCTTCTTCAAAAGCAACAACGCTGACGTGATGTACACGGTCTGCGTCAAGTTCCCGAGCGGGAAAAACCTCTGCGCACAGGCTCAGGAAGCCAAACAGGGGACCCTCTACGTGAACAAGATCACCTCGACGATTCCCGGCGTGCACACGGTCAGCTGGTTCGTCAAAGGCAAAAAAGTCGGCAGCTTCGCCTTCCGCGTCACCACCTAAGGCGCCGGCACCCTGGTCGTAGTCGGCTTCGACACCGCGACCGCCGACACCGCCGCCTGCGCCTGGCGCGACGGCGACGTCGTCCACGAGTCGCTGCTGGGCCTCTCCGCGGAGGGGAGGCCCAGGCACGCGACCGGGCTGCTGGCCGAGGTCGAGGCGGCCGCCAATGCCGCCGGCGGCTGGGAGGCGGTCGACCTGATCGCGGTCGGGGCCGGCCCCGGCTCGTTCACCGGCGTCCGCGTCGGCATCGCCACTGCGCAGGGGCTGCGCGCGGCGCTGGGGCTGCCGGCGCGCGGGGTCTGCACCCTCGACGCGCTCGGGCGGGGGATCGGCGAGGCGGGTGCCGAGGGCCAGCGCCTGGCCGTGCTCGACGGCTTCCGCGGCGAGGTCTTCGCGGCGCTCTACTCCGAGCGCGGCGAGCGGATCTGGGAGCCGGCCGTCTACAAGCCGGAGCGGCTTTCCGAGCTGGTTGGCGAGTTGAAAACGGCGCCGTCGGTGGCCGGCTCGGGGGCGGTACGATTTCGTCGAGAGCTGACCGAGAACGGCGTCCGCATCGCGGACGACTCCGACCCCGTTCACCGGGTCGCCGCGCGGCACGTCTGCGCGATTGCGGCGGCGGTGGGGGGCGAGGAGGGCCAGCTCGCACCGATCTACCTCAGACCCCCCGACGCGGAGCGGTGGCGTGAGCGAGACCCTTTCCCAAAAGCCGAGTGACCTGACCCAAGAGCTGCGGGTGCGGCGGCTCGCCTACAGCGACCTGCCGGCGGTGATCGCGATCGAGCGCCGCTCCTTCCCGACTCCGTGGTCGCTGGCGATGTTCGTGCTGGAGCTCTCGAAGCCCTCTGGCATCTGCCTCGCCGCCCAGGCCGGCGAGGAGCTGCTCGGCTACGTGGTCTGCTCGCGCTACGACCAGGTCTGGCACCTGATGAACATCGCCGTCTCCCCGGACCATCGCCGCGCCGGCGTCGCCGGGCAGCTGCTGCGGCGGCTCTTCGAGGAGGCGCGCGGGGTGCTCCCGTTCACGCTCGAGGTCCGCGTCTCCAACCAGGGGGCGATCGGGATGTACGAAAGGTTCGGCTTCCGCTCCGCCGGCGTCCGCCCCCGCTACTACCACGACAACGGCGAGGACGCGCTGATCATGTGGTTGGACTCTTGATCCTCGCGATCGAGACCTCCTGCGACGACACCTGCGCCGCCGTCCTCGACGGCGCGCGCATCCTCAGCAACGTGATCTCCTCGCAGGCCGCAGCCCACGCCGGTTTCGGCGGCGTCGTCCCCGAGGTCGCCTCGCGCCACCATCTCGAGCTGGCGCCACCGGTGGTGAGCGCCGCGCTCGCCGAGGCGGGGGTGAGCCTGGACGAGATCGAGGCGGTGGCGGTCACCGCCGGCCCCGGCCTGATCGGCGCCCTCCTGGTCGGGGTCAGCACCGCCAAGGCGATCGCGGCGGCGCGGCGGCTGCCGCTGATCCCGGTCGACCACCTCAAGGGCCACGTCGCCGCCAACTTCCTCGAGCCGGAGCCGTTGGCGCCGCCCTTCCTCTGCCTGGTCGCCAGCGGCGGCCACACGCTGCTGGCTGCGGTCCGCGACCACGCCGGCTACGAGCTGCTGGGTCAGACCCTCGACGACGCCGCCGGCGAGGCCTTCGACAAGTCGGCGCGCTTGCTCGGGCTCGGCTACCCGGGCGGCCCGGCGCTGGAAAAGGAGGCCGAGGGGGGCGACCCGGAGGCCTTCGAGATGCCGGTGGCGATGGCTCGCGACCCCGGCCTCGACTTCAGCTTCAGCGGCCTCAAGACGGCGCTCGTCTACCGCTGCCGGGAACTCGGCGCCGAGGGCGTTGCCGAGCGCCGCGCCGACCTCGCGGCCTCCTTCCAGGCGGCGGTGGTCGGCCAGCTCACCTCGAAGCTGCGGCGGGCGCTGCGGCGGGGCGACTGGGAGGCGGTGGCGCTCGGCGGCGGCGTCGCCGCCAACGGGCCGCTGCGGGCCGCGGTCGGCGAGCTCTGCGAGCAGCATGGGGTGCGGCTGAAGCTGGTCCCGATCGCGCTCTGCACCGACAACGCCGCGATGATCGGCTCCGCCGCCCAATACGCGACCCCGATCGCCTATCCCGACTACCTCGGCTACGACGCCTTCGCCACCGGCGAGCGGCAAGCGGCTTGACCGACGTCGTCGTCTACTCGCGGCCGGGCTGCCACCTCTGCGAGGAGGCGATCGGGGCGCTGGTGCGCCTGCACGCAGAGGGTTATCGGTTCGAGCTGCACGAGGTCGACATCGAGAGCGACGATCTCCTGTTGCGCCGGCACCTCGAGCGGATCCCGGTGGTGGAGGTCGACGGAATCGTCGCCTCCGAGCTGGTGCTCGACGAGACGGCCGTGCGGGCCAGGCTCGATACTGTGGGGGCATGGTCGACGTGATCGAGGAGTTCGATGCCGCCGAGTCCTCGCCGATCGGTGGCGAGCGGCTCTCGCTTGGCGTTGCCGCCCGGCTCTCGCGCTACCTGCAGGTCCTGACCCAGGCGCGGAAGATGGGCCGCGAGACGATCTCCTCGCAGGAACTCTCCGAGTACACGCACATCAACCCGACGCAGATCCGCCGCGACCTCTCCGGTTTCGGCAAGTTCGGCAAGCGCGGCGTCGGCTACAACATCGAGTTGCTGCTGGCGGAGATCCGCAAGATCCTCCGCACCTCGGGCCAGCACAACATCGCCCTCTTTGGCGCCGGCAACCTCGGCCAGGCGATCGCCAACTCGCCGATCTTCGCCGACCACGGGTTCGAGGTGGTCGCCATCTTCGACTCCGACCCGGCCGTCGTCGGCACAGACATCGGCGAGCTGCAGGTGAAGGCGCTGGAGGACCTCGACGCGGTGGTCGGTGACGACGAGATCGTCGTCGGCGTCCTCGCGGTCCCGGCCGAGGCCGCCCAGGAGGTCGCCGACCGCCTCGTCAAGGCCGGCGTCAAAATCATCTTCAACTACTCCGAGCAGCTGCTCCAAGTGCCGCCGGAGGTGACGGTTCACACCTCCAGCCCCGCCGTCGACCTCTTGTTCGCGCTCTACTTCTACCTCGCTTAGCGCCTTGTCCCTGGACCTCGACCTCGCCCGCGAGAGATTCGAGTCCTCGACCGATTTCACGATCGGGCTCGAGGAGGAGTTCGCGATCCTCGACCCGGCGACGCTGGAGCTGGCGCACCGCTTCGAGGACGTCTACGCCGCCTGTGAGAAGGACGAGGTCCTGGCCGAGGCGGCGGCCGGCGAGCTGATCGCCTCCGAGGTCGAGATTCGCTCCGGCCGGGCCGAGTCGATGGCCGAGGCGATCGCGCTGCAGGGCGAGCGCCGCACCCGGCTCTTCGCCCTGGTCGCCGAGATGGGCCTGGCGCTGGGCTCGATGGGAACCCATCCCTGGGCCAACTACCTCGACCAGCGGATCATCGACACCCCCCACTACAACCTGCTGCGTGAAGACCTCGGCTACGTCGCCCAGCGCAACAACACCTGGAGCCTGCACGTGCACATGGGCGTGCGCGGCGCCGACCGCGCGATCGCGGTCTGCGACTGGCTGCGCGAGCTGCTGCCGCTGCTGCTGGCCGTCTCCGCCAACTCCCCCTTCCTCGACCGCCGCGACAGCGGCCTGCACACGGTCCGCACCGAGACCTTCACCCGCACCTTCCCGCGCTGCGGCGTGCCCTCGCCGTTTGGGGACTGGCAGCGCTACGCGGACTTCATCGGCACATTGGAGCGGACCGGCAGCGTGGTCGAGTCGACGCAGCTGTGGTGGAGCGTGCGCCCGCATCACAGCTTCGGCACCGTCGAGGTGCGGATCTGCGACGCCCAGACCAGGGGCGAGGAGTCCACGGCGCTGGCCGGCTTGATCGCCGCCTGCATCGCCCAGACCGCGCTCGACTACGACGAGCTCGGCTACGAGGGGCGGGGGGGACCGCTGGCCGACCGCGAGATCGAGGAGAACCTCTGGCGGGCGATCCGGCACGGCGCCGGCGGGCGCATGATCGACTTCCGGGCCGGGGTCGAGGTCGAGACCCGGGCGCTGCTCGACTCGATCCTCGAGTGGACCGCTCCGGCCCGCTCCCAGCTTGGGATCGAGGTCAACCTGCCCGATCGCAACGGTGCCCAGCGGGCGCTGGAGGCGCTCGCCGGGGGCGCCTCGATCGAGGAGATTTACCGCGAGGCGGTCGCCGAGACGCAGCGAACCTACGGTGGAGTCGGCGAGCCAGCCAGACCCAGCTGAGCTGCGGCCAGCTTGTGGTTTCCACTATCCGGCGCAGGCGCAGGGCGGAAACGCCGGCCGCGTCTATAGACTCCCGCGCCGCTAAATCCACCGGAGGAATCGAACTTGACTAGCTTTTTGACCGACTACGGGGTGGTCGTCGCACTTGTCTGTGCGGCCGCCGCTGTGGCATACGGACTCATCATCACCCAGCGACTGCTCGCGAAGTCGCCAGGAAACGACCGCATGCAGGAAATTTCAGGTGCCGTGCAGGAGGGTGCACAGGCATATCTGAACCGCCAGTACACGATCATTGCCGCCGTCGCGGTGCCGCTCGCCGTTCTGCTGCTCCTTCTGCAGAACTGGGAGACGGCCGTCGGCTTCGTGATCGGGGCGGTCCTGTCCGGCGCTACGGGCTTTATCGGGATGAACGTCTCGGTGCGGGCCAACTCGCGCGTCGCCGAGGCCGCCCGTGGCGGCGTGCCGCCGGCGCTCGACGCCGCCTTCAAGGGCGGCTCGGTCACCGGTTTGCTCGTCGTCGGCCTGGCGCTGCTCGGGGTCGCCGGCTACTACGGCTTCCTGGTCCTCATCGACCTAACCGACAAGGAGGCCGTTGACGCACTGATCGGTCTCGGCTTCGGTGGCTCGCTGATCTCCGTCTTCGCCCGGCTGGGCGGCGGCATCTTCACCAAGGCCGCCGACGTCGGTGCCGACCTGGTCGGCAAGGTCGAGGCGGGGATCCCCGAGGACGACCCTCGCAACCCGGCAGTGATCGCCGACAACGTCGGCGACAACGTCGGCGACTGTGCCGGTATGGCCGCCGACCTGTTCGAGACCTACGCGGTCACGACGGTCGCGGTGATGCTGCTCGGCGTCCTCACCTTCCCCGACTTCGCCCGCGAGGTCGCGATCTACCCGCTGGTCATCGGCGGCGTCGCGATCATCGCCTCGATCATCGGCGCGCTCGTCGTCCGCACGAAAACGGACAAAGTCGAGGGTGCCCTGTACCGCGGCGTGATCCTCGCCGGGGTCATCTCGATCGCGGCCTTCTACCCGATCACCGACTGGCTGATGAGCGATGCGCTCCGTCTCGGCTTCGGTGAAGCGGGCGCGGCTGCGGTCAGCGTCGGCGACCTCTGGCTCTGCGCGGTAATCGGCATCGCGGTCACCGCGCTGCTGTTCGTGATTACCGAATTTTATACCGCGACCCGTTTCCGCCCGGTGAAGACGATCGCCGCGGCTTCGGAGACCGGTCACGCGACCAACATCATCCAGGGCCTCGCCCAGGGCTTCCAGTCGACGGCGGCGCCGGCGCTGGTCATCGCTCTGGCGATCCTTGGCGCCAACGAGCTGGCGGGCATCTACGGCATCGGCATTGCCGTCATGGCCCAGCTCTCGCTCTGTGGTCTGATCGTCGCGCTGGACGCCTTCGGCCCGATCACCGACAACGCCGGTGGCATCGCCGAGATGGCGGAGCTGCCGGAGGCGGTCCGCAACGTCACCGACCCGCTCGACGCGGTCGGCAACACGACCAAGGCGGTCACCAAGGGTTACGCGATCGGCTCCGCGGCGCTAGCGGCGCTGGTGCTGTTCGCGGCCTTCAAGAGCGAGCTCGCGGACGAGGCCCCAGCGGGCTTCGACCTCAACGGGCTGTTCAACCTGACCAGCCCTGACGTGCTGATCGGGCTGATCATCGGCGGCATGATGGTCTACCTGTTCTCGGCGCTGGCGATCGAGGCGGTCGGCCGCGCCGGCGGGCAGGTCGTCGAGCAGGTGCGCAAACAGTTCAAAGAGCACCCGGGGATCATGGACGGGACCGAAAAGCCCGAGTACGGGGAAACGGTCAGCATCGTCACCCTGGCGGCACAGAAAGAGATGATCCTGCCGGCGCTGATCCCGATCGTCGTCCCGGTGATCGTCGGCCTCCTCAGCGTCGACGCGCTCGGCGGCCTCCTGATCGGCGTCATCGTCGTCGGCCTCTTCGCCGCGATCAGCATGACCGCCGGCGGCGGCGCCTGGGACAACGCGAAGAAGCTGATCGAGGACGGCGCCCACGGCGGCAAAGGCTCACCGGCGCACGAAGCCTCGGTGACCGGCGACACCGTCGGCGATCCCTACAAGGACACGGCCGGTCCGGCGATCAACCCGATGATCAAGGTGGCGAACATCGTCGCGATTCTGATCATCCCGATAGTCAAGTTCTGAGCGGCACCTAGCGCTCGAGCC
>DATAON010000058.1:0-41178 GCA_036265715.1 Solirubrobacterales bacterium
CGAGGATCGCGCCGCCGATCAGGAGCTTCGCCCGGGTGCTCGCCATCGCCGCGCTCACAGGTCCACCCTCCTCGCCAGCGCGATCGGGATCAGCGCCAGCAGCCCGAGCAGGGCCGCGATCCCAAACGAGGGGCTGAAGGCGTGGGTGGCGCCGCGGTCGAGCTGGTCCTGCAGTTCGTCGCGCAGGCCGACGACTTCGGCTCGTTCCTCGGGGTCGTCGGGCAGCGGTTCGAAGGCCGGCCCGATCGTCGGCACTTTTCCCTTCTCGCCTTCGAGGCGGTCGCCGATCCGCTGCGCGAGGTCGATCTTGATCAGCGGATTGACCTGCGAGTCGAGGATCACCGCGGTGCCGGCATCGATCGCGTCGTGGCGCTGCTGGGCGATGTCGGCGGTGAAGATCGGCGTCAAGGCCAGCAGGCCGACGACGACGCCGGCGTGGCGGGCGGAGATCGTCCAGCCGCCGTGGATCGCCTGCGGGGCGCGGCCGCCGAGCGCGGTCTCGGTCAGCGCCGAGAGCACCAGCGAGAGCCCGATCCCGATCAGAATCTGCGGCGGCACGGTCAGCGCCACCTCCGCCTTCGGCAGCAGCGCCAAGCCGGCGAGCCCGCCGGAGACGAGGATCGCGCCGGCGGCGGCGCGGGCCTTGGCCGAGGGCACCAGCGGCCCGATGCGGCTGCCGGCCAGCGCCGCCAGCGGCATCACCGAGACCACGATCGCGGCCCCGATCGGGGTCAGGCGCCAGCCCTCGATCAGCAGCAACACGAGCAGGAACAGCGCCGCCGCGATCGCCGCCGAGACCATCGCCAGGGCGATGTTCGCGGCCAGGTGCGGGCGGCCGGTCTCGCGCACCTCGCGCTCGATCACCTTGGTCGCCATCTCGTGCTTGGCGACGGCGAGGATCGGCACCGCGGCGGCGAGGGCGACCGGGACCTGGATCAGGAAGATCGACTGCCAGGAGACAAGCTCGGTGAGGACGCCGCCGACCGCCGGCCCGAGGGCGGCGCCGGTGGCGCCGGCGCTGGCCCAGACCCGGGTCGCCTCGCGCTCGGAGCCGACCGTCGCCGGCAGCAGCTCCAGCGCCGCGGTGACCGCGAGGGCGCCGCCGAGCGCCTGGACGCAGCGAGCGACGATCAGGGTCGAGAGGTTGTCGGCGATCCCGCAGGCGAGCCCGGCGCCGGCGAAGACCGCCAGCCCGACCGCGGCGGCGCGGCCGGGCCCGACCCGGCGGGCGAGGTGCGCGGCCGGCACCGCGGCCAGCGCCATCACCAGGTTGAACGAGATCAGCACCCAGGTGACGCCGGCGACGCTGGTGTCGAGTTCGCGGTAGATCTCCGGCAGCGCCAGGACGACGATCGAGGAGTCGGCGAGAACCAGCCCCACCGCAAGGGCAAGGGCGGCGACGCGCGGCCTCGGCGCCTCAGTTGCCATAGCCGAGCTCCTTGCCGTATTTGTGGCGGTACTCCTCGCGCTTGTGCAGCACCTCTTCGACGTAGGCGCGGGTTTCCGGGAAGTCGATGTCCTCCACGGTCAGGTCGGCGCCGCCCCACTCGTCGGCGTTGCCCGGGCCGGCGTTGTAGCCCGCCAGCGCCGCCGCCTCGTCGCCGTCGTAGCGGTCGAGCAGTTCCTCCAGCAGGAAGGTGCCGTAGCGGATGTTGATTTCGGGATCGCCGAGGTCCCGCATTTCGAACGAGGTCGCGTCGCTCTGCTTGGCGATGAATTCGGCGGCTTCCGGGGTGATCTGCATCAGCCCGCGGGCGCCGGCGACCGAGGTCTGGTCGACGAACTTCGACTCCGAGTAGATGACGGCGGCGATCAGCGCCGCGTCGACGCCCTTTTCACGCGACTGCTGGCGGATGATGTCCTCGTGGCGCAGCGGCAGGGTCAGCTCCTTGATCGCCTTGTCGAAGGCCCCGCTGGCGACCAGCAGGCCGGCCGCGAGGCCGACCAGGGCGGCGATCCCGACCAGCGCGAACCGGCGCCGCCGCCGAGCCTTTCGCTTCATTCGCGCAGCTTGTCGATCAGCGCGGACAGCGCCCTTTCGAGCTCCTCGACCGTGCCCTCGTTGGCGATGACGTGGTCGGCCCGCTCCGCCTTCTCCGCCTGGGTCAGCTGGCGCGCCTCGCGCTCGTCGACGAGCGCGTGACCGCGGGCCTCCGCTCGCTGGCGGCGCATCTCGTCGCCGGTGACGACAGCGATCGTCGTGTCGAAGACCGCCTCGCGGCCGCCCTCGAACAGCAGCGGCACCTCGACCACCGCGAGCTCGGTGTCGGCGGGAAGGTCGGTCAGCCACTCGACCATCCGCTCGGCGACCAGCGGGTGGATCTGGCCCTCGAGCCAGCCCAGCTCGGCCGGGTCGGCGAAGACGATCTCGCCGATGCGGGCGCGGTCGACGCCCTCAGGCGGCGCCACCTCCGCCCCCCAGCGCTCGACCAAGCGGTCGCGCAGCGGCCCGCTCTCGAGCAGTTCGTGGACTACGGCGTCGCTGGAGAGGGTGGCCGCGCCGAGACGGCCGAAGGCGGCCAGGGCCTCGGACTTACCGGCCGCGATACCGCCGGTGAGGCCGATCTTCAGCGGCATCGTGCCGACTAAGAGTCGGCCGGAGCCTCGGACTCGGACTCAGAGTCCTCGCCGGACGCCTCGTCGACGTCGTCGGGGGAATCCGGCCGATCGGCGACCGTTTCGCCCTCCTGCTCCTGCTCTTCGCCCTCGCTGGCCTCGCCGTTCGACTCGGCGACCGGCTCCTCGGCGACGGGCTCCTCGGCGACCTCGGCCGCGGGCTCCTCGGCGGCGGGCTCCTCGGTGGTCTCCTCGACTGCGGGCTCCTCAGCCGGTGCCTCCTCGGTGGCGACCTCAGCCTCGGCTGCGGGCTCCTCGGCGACGACCTCGTCGCCGGTGACCTCGGTGCCGGCCTCGGCGACCGCTGCCTCGCCCTCGACGGCGACGTCAGAGCCGTCGCCGGCGGCGGCCTGAAGCTGCTCGGCCAGGTCCTGCATCGGCATGTTCTGGCCCTCGACCCGCTTGATCGAGAGGGAAAGTCGGCGCCGCTCTTCGTCGATCTCGAGGATCTTGACGTTGAGCGCGGTGCCCGGCTCGACCACTTCGGAGGGGTTCTCGACGTGGTGGTCGGCAAGCTCGGAGATGTGGACCAGACCCTCGACGCCGGGCAGGATTTCGACGAAGGCGCCGAAGGCGACGACCTTGGTGACCTGACCCTCGAGCACGTCGCCCGGGCGGTGGGTGCTGATCACGCGCTGCCAGGGGTCCTCCTGGGTCTGCTTCAGACCGAGGGAGATGCGCTGGCGGTCGCGATCGATGTCAAGCACTTTGATCCGCACCGTGTCGCCGATCGCGACGACTTCGGAGGGATGGTTGACGTGCGACCAGGAAAGCTCGGAGATGTGGATCAGGCCGTCGATCCCGTCGAGGTCGACGAAGGCGCCGAAGTCGACGATGTTGGAGATCTTGCCTTCCACGATCAGGCCCGGCTCGAGCTTGCCGAGGATCTGCTCGCGGACCTCCTTGCGCTCCTCCTCGAGGACGGCGCGGCGCGAGAGCACGACGTTGTTGCGGGAGCGGTTGAGCTCGATCACTTTGCACTCGAGCGTCTGGCCCATGAACTCATCGAGATTGTGGACGCGGCGGATGTCGACCAGCGAGGCGGGCAGGAAGCCGCGCACCCCGAGGTCGAGGATGAGGCCGCCCTTGACGACCTCGATGACGCTGCCTTCGACCGGTTCGCCCGAGTCGGCGGCAACCTCGATGCGGCGCCAGGCCTTCTCGAAGCGGGCGCGCTTCTTGGAAAGGATCAGGCGGCCCTCGGCGTCCTCCTTGGTGAGGACGAGCGCGTCGACCTCCTCCCCCAGCTCGACCTCTTCGGCCGGGTCGACCGACTTGCGAATCGAGAGCTCGTTGGAGGGAATGACGCCCTCGGCCTTGTAGCCGATGTCGACGAGAACCTCGTCTTTGTCGATGCGAACGACCTTGCCGTTGACGACGTCGCCCTCGTCGAAGGACACCATCGTCGCCGCGTAGTTGGGGACGATCTTGCCGTCAATCTGAAGCAGCAAGCCGTTTGAGCCGTCTACGGGGATGGCGCTTGGGGCAGGGGTCAGGGTCTCGGTCGCGGACACGGCGGCGAATAATGGCAGAATCGGCGCCGATGCCAGTCCGAGCCACCAAGCGCGGCGACGAGCGCACGCCGCTAGACGCCAGCCACGATGTCCTGATATGCGGTGCCAGCTTCGCGGGACTCGCGATTGCACGCGAGCTTGCGGGCTCCGGGGCCGACGTTTTGATCATCGACCGCTACGAGATCGGCGAGCGCCAAACCTCGGCCTGCGGGATCCCCACCGAGTGGATGCGGCAGCTCGGCTTGATGGGCTGCGAGCGCCAGCGTTTCGACGAGCTGGTCATGCACACCCCCCACGGCGACGCCCGCTACAAGCTCCCCTGGACCTTCTCGACCTTCGACTACCGGGAGATGTGCCAGCTGCTGTGGGCCGGCTGCGACGCGACCTTCGAGACCGCCAAGGTCAACGGGCGCGCCGCGACGAGCAACGGCGGCGGCGAGATCGCCGTCGACACCGACCGCGGCGTCATCTCCGCGCCGCTGGTCGTCGACGCGCTCGGCTGGCGGCGGATGCTCGCCTCCGGCGACGGCTACCAGCCACCCGACGCGCCGCTCAGCCGCGGGCTCGAGGTGCACCCGGCCGGGGTCGGCGAGGACCTGGAGATCTGGATCGACCGCAAGTACGTGCCGGCCGGCTACGGCTGGTCGTTCCCGGCCCACGACGAGCTGCGGATCGGGATCGGCTCCTTCGACCCCCGCTTCCACGTCAAGGACACCACGGTCGAGCTGACCCAGGACCTCGGCAAGGAGCCGAACGAGTACCAGGGCAACTGGATCCCGCACAAGCTGCGCAAGGGGACCGAAGGCGGCGTCTTCTTCGCCGGCGACTCGGCCGGGCACTGCCTGCCGCTCAGCGCCGAGGGGATCAGGACCGCTCTCTACTTCGGGATCGCGCTCGGGCGCGAGCTGCGCGGTGTCGTCGAGGGGCGCCAGAGCCGCGAGCAGGCCGCCGCCGCCTACGCCGAGTTCAACGACTCGCACGAGTGGAAGTTCAGGTGGATGCTGCGGGTGCAGAAGCTGATCCCGAAGATCCCGCCGCGGATCCTCGGCCCGGCGATCCGGCTGATGGGCAACAGGCGCTTCGTCAAGTGGTCGTTCCGCCACTACCTCAACATCGCCCCGCCGGACTTCGCCGACGACTACATGCGGAAGACGGGCGCCGCCGGTGGCGCCAGCGGCGAGTTGGCGCAGGCGCCGAGCGCCAGCCCGACGTAGCGCCGGGTGTCCAGCGGGTCGATCACGCCGTCGTCCCAGAGCCGCGCGGTCGAGTAATACGGCTGCCCCTGGCGCTCGTACTGCTCCTTCAGTTCGGCCCCGGTCTCGGGCTGGCCGACCTCGTTCATCACCGTCGCCGCCTGCTCGCCGCCCATCACCGAGATCCGCGCGTTCGGCCACATCCAGAGGAAGCGCGGCGAGTAGGCGCGCCCGCACATCCCGTAGTTGCCGGCGCCGAAGGAGCCGCCGACGACGACGGTCAGCTTCGGCACCCGCGCGGTGGCGACCGCCGCGACCATCTTGGCGCCGTCCTTGGCGATGCCGCCGGCCTCGTACTCGGGGCCGACCATGAAGCCACTGATGTTCTGCAGGAACAGCAGCGGCACGCCGCGCTGGTCGCAGAGCTCGACGAAGTGGGCGACCTTGAGGGCGCTCTCGCTGAAGAGGATGCCGTGGTTGGCGACCACCCCCACCGGGTGGCCGTGGACGTGGCCGAAGCCGGTGACGACGGTGGTCCCGTACTCGGGCTTGAACTCGTGCAGGCGGCTGCCGTCGAGCAGGCGGGCGAGGATCTCGCGCGGGTCGTAGGGGGTGCGGCTGTCGGTGGGGACGGCGCCGTAGAGGGTCGCGGGGTCGACCGCGGGCTCCTCCGCCGGCGCCTTGGTCCAGGGCGGCGGCGCCTTTCCCGGCAGCGTCGCGACGATCGAGCGCACCGTGCGCAGGGCGTCGGCGTCGTCGGCGGCGAGGTGGTCGACGACGCCGGACGTGCGGGCATGCAGCTCGCCGCCGCCAAGCTCCTCGGCGGTCACGTCCTGCCCGGTCGCGGCTTTGACCAGCGGCGGGCCGCCGAGGAAGATCGTCCCCTGTTCGCGCACGATCACGGTCTCGTCGCTCATCGCCGGCACGTAGGCGCCGCCGGCCGTGCAGGAGCCGAGCACCGCGGCGATCTGCGGGATCCGCTGGGCCGACATGTTGGCCTGGTTGAAGAAGATGCGGCCGAAGTGCTCGCGGTCGGGGAAGACCTCGTCCTGCATCGGCAGGAAGGCGCCGCCGGAGTCGACCAAGTAGACGCAGGGCAGGCGGTTCTGGAGCGCCACCTCCTGCGCCCGCAAATGCTTCTTCACGGTCATCGGGTAGTAGGTGCCGCCTTTGACGGTGGCGTCGTTGGCGACGACGACGACCTCGCGGCCGTGGACGCGGACGATCCCGGTGATGATCCCGGCCGCGGGGGCGCCGCCGCCGTAGAGCTCCTCGGCGGCCAGCGGCGAGAGCTCGAGGAAGGGGCTGCCGGGGTCGGCGAGGCGGTCGACGCGCTCGCGCGGCAAGAGCTTGCCGCGGCTGACGTGGCGCTCGCGCGAGCGCTCTCCCCCGCCCGCGACGGCGCGGTCGAGGCGGGCGTGGAGGTCGGCGAGCAGCTCGCGGTGGGCGGACTCGTTGCGCTCGAACTCGGGGCCGTCGGGGCTGACGTGGGTTTTCAGGACGGTCATGCCTCCTCCTTCTCCTCCATCGCGACCAGCAGCTGGCCGCGGGCGACGCGCTCGCCGGCGGCCACGAGGACCTCGGCGACGACCCCGTCGACAGCGCTCTGGACCGCCATCTCCATCTTCATCGACTCGACCACGACCAGCGTCTGGCCCTCCTCGACGCGGTCGCCGGGCTCGCAGCGGACGGCGATCACGGTGCCCGGCATCGGCGCCTCGGCCGAGCCGGAGGCGGCACCGGCCGCGGCGGCGATCTCGTCCTCGTCGCGGATCGCGTAGCGGACCGGCTCGGCGGCGCCGTCGAACAGCCAGACCGCGTCGCCATCGTGGAGCGTCCGCGGGCGTGGCGAGTTGCTCACGGACGTGCGTGAGCAACTCGACACGGCGACCTCGACCGCGACGCTCTCGCCGTTGGCGTCGAGCTCGGCGCGGACCTGGCCGGGGCCGGTCGGGCGCCAGGCGTCGAGCGCGTCCCAGGGGTCGTCGGAGACTGGAGCGCCGAGCAGCTCGACGAGGGCGATCTGCGGCCAGGCGGGTCCGGGCGCCGGCGGCGCGATCTCCTCGCCGAGGCGCTCGATCAGGCCGGTGTCCATCTCCCCGGCGCGGACCTCGGGGCGGGAGAGCAGGGCGCGGACGTAGGCGACGTTGGTGCCGGGGCCGAGCAGGACCAGCTCGGCGAGGGCACGGTCGAGCCGTCCCAGCGCCTGCTGGCGATCGGTGCCGTGGGCGATCACCTTGGCCAGCATCGGGTCGTAGTCGGAGCCGACCTCGGTGCCGGCGGCGACGCCGCTGTCGACGCGGACGCCGTCGGGCTCCTCGTAGGCGACGACGCGCCCGGTCGAGGGCAGGAAGCCCCGCGAGGGTTCCTCCGCGTAGACACGGGCCTCGACCGCGTGGCCGTCGAGGCGGACCTCGTCCTGGCTCAGCGGCAGCGGCTCGCCGGCGGCGACGCGCAGCTGCAGCTCGACCAGGTCGAGGCCGGTCACCGCCTCGGTCACCGGGTGCTCGACCTGAAGGCGGGTGTTCATCTCGAGGAAGAAGAAGCTGCCGGGGTCGTCGCGCTCGGCGATCAGCTCGACGGTGCCGGCGTTGACATAGCCGCAGGAGCTGGCGAGGGCGACCGCGGCGGCGCCCATGCGCTCGCGCAGCTCGGGGGTGACGACCGGCGAGGGCGCCTCCTCCACGACCTTCTGGTGGCGGCGCTGGAGGCTGCACTCGCGCTCGCCGAGGTGGATCGCGTTGCCGTGGGCGTCGGCGATCACCTGCACCTCGATGTGGCGCGAGCGCTCGACGAAGCGCTCGACCAGAAGCCGGTCGTCGCCGAAGGCGCCCTTGGCCTCACGCCGGGCGGCGGCGATCGCTTCCGGCAAGGCGCCCAGCTCGCGCACGATCCGCATCCCCTTGCCGCCCCCGCCGGCGGCCGCCTTGAGCATGATCGGCAGCTCGTTCTCCCCCGCCCAGGCGAGGATTTCCTCGTCGCTCAGCTGCTCCGCCTGCAGCCCCGGCAAGACCGGGACCCCGGCCGCGGTGGCGGCGTCCTTGGCGGCGACCTTGTCGCCGAGCAGCGAGATCGCTTCGGCGCCGGGCCCGACGAAGACGACCCCTGCCTCGGCGCAGGCCGTGGCGAAGGCGGCGCGCTCGGAGAGGAAGCCGTAGCCGGGGTGGATCGCCTCGGCGCCGCACTCGGATGCGGCGGCGACGATCTTGGCGGCGTCGAGATAGGACTCAGACGGCGCGGTCGGGCCGATGTGAACGGCGCGGTCGGCGACGCGCACGTGCGCTGCCTCGGCGTCGGCGTCGCTGTAGACGGCCACCGACTCGATCCCGAGCCGCCGCAGGGTGCGGGCGACGCGGAC
Source organism: Solirubrobacterales bacterium (assembly GCA_036265715.1). GTDB lineage: Bacteria > Actinomycetota > Thermoleophilia > Solirubrobacterales > 70-9 > VAYN01. The sequence goes on from DATAON010000058.1 coordinate 8,682, forward strand.
GGCGACCTCGCCGCGGTTGGCGATCAGCACACGCTCGAACATCAACGCCGCCCCGCCTCGTGGGCCAGCGGCCGGGCCGGCAGGCCTGCTCCAGTTGTCACCGCGACCACGATCTCGTCGTTATACCGAATCACCGTTCTAATTTCGAGCAGGTGTTCGGTATCTCTGTATTTTTGGCAGATGTCATCCGTCTCGCCGCCGAGCCGTCCGGCCCTGCGGGCGCGCTACGAGCGTCGCCGACAGGAGGTCGTCGCCACCGCCGCCCGCCTCTTCGCCGAGCGCGGCTACAGCGAGACCTCGATGGGCGACCTGACCGAGGCGACCGGGCTCGCCGCCGGCGGCCTCTACCACTACATAGGCAGCAAGGAGACACTGCTGCTGAGCATCTGCGACGAGCTGCTGGAGCCGCTGCTGCCGCGCGCCCGCGAGATCGCCGCCGCGCCCGGGCCGGCCGAGGATCGGCTACGTGAGCTGATGCACGCCTGGCTCGCGCACATCGAGGCCCACCTCGACCACATGCTGGTCTTCGCCCAGGAGCGCCACGTGCTGGAGCGCGACCCGCAGTGGGCGCACCTGCGCCGCCGCCGCAAGGAGTTCGAGCAGATCCTCGACGGGCTGCTGGCCCGCGGCGAGGCCGAGGGCACGATGTCCTTCGCCGACCGCGGAGTGACCCTGCTGGCACTGCTGGGGATGGTCAACTACACGCCACAGTGGCTGCGGCCGGGCGGCCGCCTCGGCGCCACCGAGATCGCCGATCACTACTGCGATCTGGTTTTGGCGTGATTTTCGCGAGGTAGCTGTGTTGTCAAGCTAGAGCCATGCCACCGCCGCCGCCCGCCGAGCCGTTCGCCAGTCGCCTCTTCCTCGGGCCGGCCCTGCGCGCGCAGCCCGACCGCCGCCTCGTGCGGCTGGTCCGCGACGGCTACGAGGCGGCCTTCGAGGAGATCGTCCGCCGCTACCGCAAGCCGCTCGACCACTTCGCCGCCTCCTTCGTCGGCTCCCGCTCGGAGGACGTCACCCAGGACGCCTTCTCGAAGGCGCTGCTGGCGCTGCGCGGGACGACCACCGAGATCGAGCTGAAGCCGTGGCTCTACCGGATCGTCCGCAACACGGCCCTGAACGACATCCGCGACCGGCCGCCGACCGTCGAGCAGCTGGAGGAGACGCTGGCCGGCGGCGAGAGCGCCGCGGTCGAGGCCGAGCGCCGCGAGGAGATGACCGAGCTGATGACGCGGCTGCGGGCGCTGCCCGAGCCGCAGCGGGCGGCGATAGTGATGCGCGAGCTGGAAGGGCTGAGCCACGAGGAGATCGCCGCCTCGCTCGGGGTCAGCGGCGGTGCCGCGCGCCAGGCGATCTACCGGGCGCGGGCGAGCCTGCGCAACGGGCTCGGTCTGCTGGTGCCGCTGCCGTTGCTGCGGGCGTTGATCGACCACGGCGCCGCCGCGGAAGCCGCCGGAGGCGCCGCGGCCGCCGGCATGGCGACGAGCGCGGCGGGCGCCGCCGGCGCGGGCCTGGGAGGGATCGGCGCCGGCGGCGCCGTCAAGGCGGGGCTGGCGACGGTGCTGATCGCCGGCTCGGTCGGCGCCGCCGGGGTCGCGATCGAGCACGAGCGCGGCGGGCGCGGCGGGCCTGACACCGCCGAGGCCGCGGCCACGAGCGGCGCGCAGACGGGCAGCGAGGACGGCGGCGCAAGCGGTTCATCAACTTCTGGCGGCGGCGGGCTCGAGCCCGGCGACGATCGCGGCGAGGCGGAGCCGGGGGACGACCGCGGCGGCGATCGTGGTCGCAGCTCCGACGACCGCGGCGACGACAGCTCCGGCCGCGGCGGTGGCTCCGACGACCTCTCCTCCGGCCGCGGCTCCCGCGACGACGGGGGCTCCGGCGACCACTCCGGGCGCGGTCCCGGCTCCGGTCGCGACGACGACTCCGGCCACGGGCCCCGCTCAGGCTCCGGCGGCTCCGGCTCCGGCCAGTCCGGATCAGGCAGCTCCGGCTCCGGCGGCCCAGGGTCCAAGCACTCCGGCCTCGACGACGCCAGCGGCGACGATGGCTCTCACCACGGCGGCTCGGGAAGCAGCGGCTCCGGCAGCAGCGGCTCGGGAGGCGACGACAGCGCGGACGCGATCGAAGCTCCCCCTCCCCCGCCCCCCATCGTGGAAGCGCCGGACGACAGCGGCAGTGGCGACTCGGGCAGCTCCAGCAGCTCGGGCTCCGACGGCGACTGAGAAACCTCGTCCCCGGCGCGTGATCTTCGCCGCGCCCTCGGGTTGCAGGGGTGAAGCAACCCCAACCCACGATGAGGAGAACGAGATGAACCGGACCACGAAGAAACCGACGCGCCTGCGAGCGCTGCTGGCGCTGGCGCTCGGCGCCGTCGCCGTGCTGGCTCTGGCCGGCATCGCGGTCGCCAAGGACGGCAACGGCGACAAGATCCCCGACCAGTGGGAGAAGCGCCACGACCTCTCGCTGCAGGTCGACCAGTCGCGCCGCGACCAGGACCACGACGGTCTCCGCAACCGGGCCGAGTTCCGCTCCGGCAACGACCCGCGCAACCGCGACAGCGACGACGACGGGACGATGGACGGCGACGAGGGCGCCGGCACGATCGCGTCCTTCGACACCGCCACCGGCAAACTCGTGATCGCCCTCTTCGGCGGCGACGAGATCTCCGGCCTGGTCACCGACCGGACCAAGATCAAGTGCGAGGACGAGCACTCACACGACAGCAGCGGCGTCCACCCCCGCCGCAGTCACGGCGAGTCCGAGCCGGGCGACGACCACGGCGGCCACGGCAACGAGGTCGGCGACGACAGTGGCGGCGGCGACGGATCGACTGACGACAACTCCGGCCCCGGCTCCGAGCATTCGGGCCAAAGCGGCCACGACGACAACGGGACCGGCGCCAACTGCACCACCGCCGACCTGATCGTCGGCTCGGTGGTCGAGGAGGCCGAGCTCGAGATCGAGCACGGGAAAGCCAGCTTCGACGAGGTCGAGCTGGCGCACTAGCCCCAAACGTCGGCCGGGCTTACTTGGCGTCGAGCCAGTCGGAGCCGACGCCGACGTCGACCTCGAGGGGCGGATCGAGCGGGTAGGCGGCGCACATCTCGCGCCGCACCAGCTCGGTCGCGCCCTCCATCTCCGCCGGCGGGCCCTCGAAGAGGAGCTCGTCGTGGATCTGCAGGACCAGGCGAGTCTCCCCGCCGGCCTCGCGCAGCGCCGTCTGGCAGCGCACCATCGCCACCTTGATGATGTCGGCGGCGGTGCCCTGGATCACGGTGTTGACCGCCAGTCGCTCACCCAGCCGGCGCGTGTTCGGGTTGCCGGAGCGCAGCTCCGGGATCGCCCGGCGCCGCCCCATCAGCGTCGTCACGTAGCCCTCCTCCTGGGCCTTCTCGACGATCTGCTCGCGGAAGGCGCGCACAGCGGGGAAGCGCTCCAGGTAGCGGGCGACGAATTCCTCGCCCTCCTTGCGGGGGATGTTGAGGCGGTCGGAGAGGCCGAAGCCGGTGAGGCCGTAGACGATCCCGAAGTTGACCATCTTCGCCTTCGATCGCTGGCCGACGTCGACCTCCTCGCGGGAGATCTCGAAGACCTCGGCGGCGGTGGCCGCGTGGACGTCTTCGCCTTTGTGGAAGACGTCTTTGAGGACGCCCTCGTCGGCGACGTGGGCCAGCACCCGCAGCTCGACCTGGCTGTAGTCGGCGGAGAGCAGCTGGTTGCCGGCCTCGGCGACGAAGCAGGCGCGGACCGGGCGCCCGATCTCGGTCCGGATCGGGATGTTCTGCAGGTTCGGGTTGGTGCTGGAGAGCCGGCCGGTGGTCGTCGCCGCCTGGTTGAAGGTGGTGTGGATGCGGCCCGTCTGCGGGTCGATCAGGTCCGGCAGCGAGTCGAGGTAGGTGTTCTTCAGCTTGGTCAGCTCGCGCCAGGACTCGATCTTCTCGACGATCGGGTGCTCGTCGCGGATCTGGGCAAGCACGCGGGCGTCGGTCGAGAACCCGGTTTTGCCGCGCCGTTTGCGGCTCAGCTCCAGCTTCTCGAAGAGGATGCGGCCGACCTGCTGCGGGGAGCCGATCGTGAACTCCTCCTCGGCCAGCGCGTAGATCTCTTTTTCGAGCGTGTCGATCCGCTCGCCGAAGCCGGCGCCGACCTCGGCCAACCGCTCGGCGTCGAGCTTCAGCCCCTCGCGCTCCATCGCCGCCAGCACGTGAATCAGCGGCAACTCGACCTCGCGCAGCAGCGACTCCAGGCCAAACTCCTCGATCCGCGGTCGCTGCACGTCCGCGAGGGCAGCGACCAGGCGGGCTTCCTCGGCCGGGTCGAGGCCCGCCTCGAGCTCCTCGCCGAGCGCCAGCTGGCCGTCGTCGTCGCCCGCCTTCGCGGCGGCGCCCTCGGCGAGGCCGATGCCGGCGTCGGCGGCGAGCTCGACCAGGTCGTAGGTGCGGCGCTGGGGCTCGATCAGGTAGGCGGCGACCATCGTGTCGTGGTCGAGCTTCAGCTCCACGCCCTCGCGGGCGGCGGCGGCGAGCAACCCGTGGCGGCCGCCGCCGAGCGACTTCAGGTCGTGGCCGGCGATCGGCGTCGCCCCGAGCCCGACCACGAGCTCGTCCTGCGTGGCCGTGCCGGTGATCGTGCGCTCGGCGTCGGCCGCGGCCCAGGCGCCCTCGGCCAGCGCCAGCGCCACCGGGCCGGGGCCGATGTCCTCCACGCCGCCCTCGACCGCCTCGATCGCGATCTCGGTCTCGACCCTGCGGCCGGGCACCGCGTCGCCCTCGGGCAACGCCTCTTCGAGCCGCTCCAGCACCGCCCGCAGCTCGAACTCGCGCATGAACTCGCGCAGCGCCCCGCGGTCGGGCTCGCTTTCCATCGCCGCCTGCAGGTCAACCCCGGTCTCGAGGTCGTACTGCAGCGTCGCCAGCGCCTTCGACATGCGCGCGTCGTCGGCATGGTCGACCAGGTTCTGTTTGCGTTTGGCGCCGGAGATCTCGTCGACGCTTTCCAGCACCTTCTCCAGCGAGCCGAATTTCTGCAGCAGCTGCGAGGCCGTCTTCTCGCCGATCCCGGGGACGCCGGGAATGTTGTCGGAGGTGTCGCCGCGCAGCCCCATCAGGTCCGTCACCTGCTCCGGCGGCACCCCGTAGCGCTCGATCACCGCCTCGCGGTCGTAGATCTTGGTCTCGGTGATCCCGCGCGAGGTACTCATCACCCGCACCCCCTCGCCTACCAGCTGGTAGGCGTCGCGGTCGCCGGTCACGACCATCACCTCGATCCCCTGCTCGCGCGCCTGGCGGACCAGCGAGGCGATCACGTCGTCGGCCTCGAAGCCCTCGACCTTGACGTTGGTGTAGCCAAAGGCGTCGACCAGCGGCATCAGGTGCGGCCACTGCTCTTTGAGCAGGTCGGGGCGGGATTTGCGCTGGGCCTTGTAGAGGTCGTAAGTGACCTCGCGCCCGGACATGCCCGCGTCCCAGGCGACGACGACGCCCTGCGGGTGATGCTCGTCGATGATTTTGACCAGCATCGAGGCGAGCCCGTAGATCGCGTTGGTCGGGCGGCCGTCGGAGGTCCCGATCGACTCCGGCAGCGCGAAGAAGGCGCGGTAGGCGAGCGAGTTGCCGTCGATCAGAAAGAGCTGGGGTGCGTCCTTGGGCATGTGCGGGGTCACTTTATGAGGCGGGCATGCTGGGCGCCTGAGATCCAGCTCCGCGCGAGGCCCGTGTCGAGTTTGTCAACCACAGGTTGACTAAGTCGACACGGGCTCCGTCCCCTCCCGCTTCGGCGGGAGAGATGCGGCGTGGTCGGCGCCCGCGTCGACCAACGAGGCAAGATCCCTCGTCAGCGGCGGTGGCCTCGGGGGCGGCGAGGACTTCGTCGAAGGCCGTCGACTCAGCGTGCGGGCGCTTTGCGCAGGCGCGGCAGGGTGATCGGGCGATCGAGCGTCAGCGCGCCGCCCGCGTCGAGAGTCACCTTGGCGACGAAGCCGACGCGGAGGGCGCGTTGGCGCAGGCGCTCGACAGCTTTCGGGTCGAGACGACAGACGACGATGAACTCGCGTCCCGCTTTGACGGACCTCTCGTCGCGGCAGACGCCGCGCTCGACACCGGCGATCCGGGCTCGTCCCCGCAGCACGGCCTCGCCGGCAGCGTCGGAGTGAAATCGGATGCGGAAGCCCCGCGCCAGCCGCTCGACCGCAATCACGCTCACCGGCAGCGTCGGTTCGCCCGTCCGCGGCACCACTTCGAACGGGTTCGGCGTCTCGACGTCGGGCGCGACCGGGATCAGCGGCGGATGTGGCGGCGGGTGCGCAACGAGCCAGGCTTCGGCTTCTGCCGGGCGCTCGGCGATGAACTCGCGCGTGGCGGCGACCGCAGCGGCGATCTCGTCGCTGTCGTGGGGCTGGCGCGGCGCCGCTTCCATTGCCTGCCAGGGCTCCAGCATCGCGGCGGTCGCGGCTGCCTGGGCATCGAGATCGAGCCCGCCGACTTTCGCCAGGGCGTTGGCGACCGCGGTCGAGAACATCCCGGCGCAGGTGCCTTCTTCGAGGCAGAGGTCGAAGAGGCGGCCGTCCTGCTCGTCGAACTCCAGACGGCCGCCATCGGGGTTCTCGCCCCAGGTCTGATCGGTTCCCCAGGGCAACATCTGGAAGCGCCCCGAGGGCTCGCTGTAGAGGTAGTAATTGTTGGGGCGGTGCGGGTTGAGGCCCGGTTCGGCGGCGATCCCCTGCCCCGCGTAGCCGTCCCAGTGGCCGATGTACTTCTCGACCCCCCACATCCGCGTCAGCGCCCCGAAGTCGAGCTCGGCCGCGAGGCGGGTGACGAGGTCCTCGGCGCCGCCCGCGTCGACCGCCGCGATCAGCGCCGTCAAATCGGCGGTGTCGTCTTCGCCCTCGTCGACCTCGAAGCGCGACTCCGCGCCGGGGTAGAAGTCGGCCCCGTATTCGTTCGCCTCGTAGAGGTGCTGGGTGGCTTTCTCGAAGGGCGCCCCGAAGATCCGCGGCAGCGAGACGGTGTCCAGCGACTCCACGTTGAGGTGCAGCCCGTAGTTGTCCCCGTTCAGCCAGACGTAGGCGTAGCCGCTGCGTGAGGCCGGCACCCCTGCCGCCGCGAACGCCGTGTAGGCGAGCGACTCGTGGATCTGCGAGGGGTCCTGCGTCATGTTGTTCAGGGTCAGCTTGCGCAGCCCGAAGAACGGCTCTGCTTTCTTGAACTTCAGCTTGAAGGCGGCCTTGCCGCCGATCCCCTGGAACGAGCCGCCCGGCTTGCCCTTGAGTTTGACTTCGACGTTCTGGAACGTCTGCGACGGCGTCCCCTCTCCGCCGGGCGTGCCGTCGGTGGGAGTGACGACCACCGTCCCACCGGCCTGATACTCGAACGGTTCGTCTTCGAGCCCTTCGATCCCCGCCTGCGGCAGCGTCAGCTCGATCACGTTGACCGTACCCGGGTCGTAGAGGAAGTCGGCTTCGCCGCCCGCCCCGCGCGCGGGGCCCGCAGCCACCACAAGCAGCGCCGCTGCCAGGGCGGCCACAGCGATTAACCGTTTGCCCAGCACTCAGGCATCGTATGCGGGCGCGCCGCCGCCCGCTTGCATACAAGCCCGGCGACCCGAATCTGATTCGATAGCTCGCGCGATGGCAGTCAGCGCCCAATACAGCGTCACGATCCGGGTCGAGCTTGATGCCCGGCAGGAGCCGCTGGGCAAGCTGACGGCGGCGATCGCCGAGGCGGGCGGGCAGCTGCAGAGCGTCGACCTCGTCCCCGGCGCCGGCCCCGAGGGCAAGCGCGTGCGCGAGTTCACTATTGACGCCACCGACCGCGACCACTGGGAGCGGATCCTGCGCGCGATCGGCTCCACCCGCGGCGCCCGCGTCCTCGACTACGTCGACCGCACGATGCAGATGCACCGCGGCGGCAAGATCGACATGCACAACAAGTACCCGGTGAAAACGCGCGACGACCTCTCGATGGCCTACACCCCGGGCGTCGCCCGCGTCTGCATGGACATCCACCACGACCGCGCCAAGGCCTTCGAGTACACGATCAAGAAAAACACGGTCGCGGTCGTCTCCGACGGCAGCGCCGTGCTGGGGCTCGGCAATATCGGCCCGGAGGCGGCGATGCCGGTGATGGAGGGCAAGTGCATGCTCTTCAAAGAGTTCGCCGAGGTCGACGCCTTCCCGATCTGCCTCGACACCCAGGACGCCGGGGAGATCATCAAGGCGGTCGAACTGATGGCCCCGACCTTCGGCGGCATCAACCTCGAGGACATCTCCGCCCCGCGCTGCTTCGAGATCGAGGACCGGCTGAAGGAAACCCTCGACATCCCCGTCTTCCACGACGACCAGCACGGCACCGCGGTGGTGACGATGGCGGCGCTGTTCAACGCCCTGAAGATCGTCGACAAGCCGATCGAGGAGCTGCGGGTGCTGATGGTAGGACTCGGAGCCGCCGGGGTAGCGGTGACGAAGATGATGCTTGCCTCCGGCGTCACCCACATCATCGGCTGCGACCGCCAGGGCGCGCTGACGACCGAGCGCCCCGACTACGCCTCCGGCGAGATGAACTCGATGAAGCGCTGGTACGCCGAGGTTTCCAACCCGGAGCACATCCAAGGCGCCCCCGCCGACGTAATCGAGGGCATGGATCTCTTTGTCGGCCTCTCCGGCCCCGGCCTGATCACCGGTGACGACCTCGCGAAGATGAACGAAGACGCGATCGTCTTCGCGATGGCCAACCCGACCCCCGAGGTGATGCCCGAGGACGCCGCCCCCCACGTGCGGATCATGGCCACCGGCCGCTCCGACTACCCGAACCAGATCAACAACGTGCTGGCCTTCCCGGGGATCTTCCGCGGCGCCCTCGACGCCGGCGCCCCCAGCATCACCGAGGAGATGAAGCTCGCGGCCGCCAAAGGCATCGCCGAAACCGTCTCCGACGACGACCTCGCCGAGGACTACATCATCCCCAGCGTCTTCAACCGCGAAGTGGCGCCAAAGGTGGCCGCCGCCGTGGTCGAGGAGGCCAAGCGCGACGGCATCGCCCGCCTCAACGACGAGACCGGAACCTTCAAGACGGTGGAGGCGACCTAGCCTCGTGAAGGTCCTCGTCACCGGAGCCAGCGGGCTGATCGGCTCGGCGCTGTGTGACTCCCTGCTGGATCGGGGCGACGAAGTGGTCGGGCTCAGCCGCGATCCCGAGCGCGCCCGCAGCGCCCGTCCCGGCATCGTCTGGTTCAAGTGGGAGCCGACCCTGGAACGACCGCCCGCGCAGGCCTTCGAGGGCGTCGACGGCGTCGTCCACCTGCTCGGCGAGCGGATCGACCAGCGCTGGAGCGACGAGGCCAAGATGAAGATCATGGACAGCCGCAAGAAGGGGACGCATAACCTCGTCGGCGCGATCTCCGGCCTGACCGCGAAGCCGAAGGTGATGGTCAGCCAGTCCGGGGTCGGCTATTACGGCGACCGCGGCGAGACCCCGGTCGACGAGGAGAGCGGCTCCAGCGGCGAGAGCTTCGACACCCAGGTCACCCGCGAGTGGGAGCAGGCGGCGCGCGAGGTCGAGGCGACAGGCGTTCGCCTCGTGATCGTCCGCACCGGCCAGGTGCTGGCCGCCAAGGGCGGCATGCTCGGGGAGATGCTGCCGCCGTTCAAGCTCGGGGTCGGCGGCCCGCTCGCCGGCGGAGCCCAGTACCTCTCCTGGGTCCACATCGAAGACGAGGTCGGGATCCTGGTCTGGGCGCTCGACAACGAGAGCGTGGGCGGCGTCGTCAACGCCAGCGCGCCCAACCCCGCCACCAACAAGGACTTCTCGAAGGCGCTCGGGCGCGCGATTGGCCGGCCCGCGGTCGTCCCCGTCCCCGGCTTCGTCCTCGACCTCAAATTCGGCTCCGAGTTCGGCCACGTGCTCCGCGGCGGCCAACGGGTGCTGCCCAAGCGCACCGAGGAGCTCGGCTACGAGTTCAAGCATCCTGACTTGGACGAGGCCCTTCGAGACCTGCTTTAGCGGGGGAGGGATGGGGAATCCCCTGCCCTGACAAGCAGCCCTGACGGGCTGCTTTTAGTATCCGTCAGGGCAGGGGATTCTCCATCCCTCTACTGCGGATCGAGGGTCTCGCGGACGTCGTTGCGCAGGGAGTTGGGGTCGGCGGCCGAAACCGCGTCGAGGATCTGCCGCATCGCGCGAGTTCCGGAACTGGAGGGGACGAAGGCGACGCCGGCGGCTTCGAGGATCGGCCGGGAGAATCGCGCCGCCGTGCCAGGTTCGCCGAGGTAGGCGATCGTGGTCGAGTCCTCGATCGCGCGGCGGGCGTTGGCGCCCACCGTCGCCAGTTCGACCCCCCGCTCGCCGCCCGCCTTGGCGAGGCAGACGCTCCTGATCTGAACCGAGCCGTCGGCCGTCTCAGCCTTGACGACGCGTCCGTCCAGCCCCTCGCACAGCGACGCTTCGACGTAGACGGTGACGGTGGCGCCGTCGGCGACCCCTTCGTCTTCCCCACACCCGGCGGCCCCCACCGCTATCGCCAGCGCCAGCAGCGCCGCCACCCCCGCTCTAGGACTAGCCAAAGAAGACCTCGGCCTCGGCGTAGAGGGACTCGGGGACGGTCTTCAGCTCGGCCGTCGCCTCGGTCAGCTCGACCAACTTGATGTCAGTCCCGCGCAGGGCCGCCATCGTGCCCCAGCGACCCGCCTCGACGGCGTCGATCGCGTGCAGGCCGAAGCGAGTCGCCAGCACCCGGTCGAAGGCGGTCGGGGTGCCGCCCCGCTGGACGTGGCCAAGCACGGTCGTGCGCGTCTCTTTGCCGGTGATCCGCTCGATCTCTCCCTCCAGCCAGTGGCCGATGCCGCCGAGACGGACGTGGCCGAAGGCGTCGAGCTCGCCCTCGCCGCGCTCGGGCACGCCGCCGAGCGGCTGCGCCCCCTCGGCGACGACGATGATCGGCGCGAAGTGGCTGGCGAAGCGGCGGCCGACGAGGTCGCAGACCTGGCCGACGTCGAACTCGCGCTCGGGGATCAGGATCACGTTGGCGCCGCCGGCGAGGCCGGCGTGGAAGGCGATCCAGCCGGCGTGGCGGCCCATCACCTCGACGATCAGCACCCGGTGGTGGCTGTCGGCGGTGGTGTGCAGGCGGTCGATCGCCTCCATCGCGATGTTGATCGCGGTGTCGAAGCCGAAGGTGTAGTCGGTGGCGCCGAGGTCGTTGTCGATCGTCTTCGGGACGCCGACGACGTTGAGGCCGTGATCGGTGTGCAGTCTCGAGGCGGCGCCGAGCGTGTCCTCGCCGCCGATCGCGATCAGCCCGTCGACCCCGGCCGCGGCGAGGTTCTCGGCAATCCGCGCGGGCCCGCCGTCGACCGCGAACGGGTTGGTCCGCGAGGAGCCGAGGATGGTGCCGCCGCGGGGCAGGATCCCGCGCACCTCGGGCACGCCCAGCTGCATCGAGTCGGCCTCCAGGGGGCCGCGCCAGCCGTCGCGGTAGCCGATGAACTCGTGCCCGTGGACGCCCGCGCCTTTGCGCACGACCGCCCGGATCACCGCGTTGAGGCCGGGGCAGTCCCCGCCTCCCGTTAGCACGCCAATCCGCATCGCCTCAGATTAGCCAGATCGCCAGGGCTGGCCGCGACCCCACCCGAGGTGTAAGTTCGGAGCAACCCGAGGAGGAGAGCGATGAACGATTCACCCGATCTCGAGATGGTGACCCAGGTCCAGCAGCAGATCTGGTCCAAAGGCGACTTCGCGATGGTCGCCAACCTCGTCTACTTCCCCAGCGAGCGGCTGGCGGAGGCCCTGGACATCGTCCCCGACGAGCGCGTTCTCGACGTCGCCAGCGGCAGCGGCAACCTGGCCCTGGCCGCGGCGCGGCGCTCGTGGGGCAACGTGGTCAGCTCCGATTACGTGCCCGAGCTGCTGGAGCGCGGTCGCGAGCGCGCCGCCGCCGAGCGCCTGGATATCGAGTTCGTCGAGGCCGACGCCCAGAACCTGCCCTTCGAGGACGCCAGCTTCGACGTCGTCTGCTCGATCTATGGGGCGATGTTCGCCCCCGACCAGCAGAAGACCGCCGACGAGCTGCTGCGGGTGACCAAGCCGGGCGGGCGGATCGGGATGGGCAACTGGTGCCCCGACGGCTCCGTCGGGACGATGTTCAAGACGATCTCCAAGCACGCACCGCCGCCGCCCGGCGTCCCCTCGCCGCTGCAGTGGGGCAGCGAGGATCACGTGCGCGAGCTGTTCGGCGACGGGATCACCGACCTGCGCGCCGAGCGCCGCGTCTCACGCCAGCCGTTTCGCTCCCCCGACCACTACATCGAGTTCTTCCGCAAGTACTTTGGCCCGACCCAGATGGCCTACGAACGGGTCGGCCCAGAGGGCGAGCAGGCGCTCACCGATGACCTCCGCAGTTTTCTCGAGAGCGCCAACACCGCGGGCGACCGCGCGATGGTCCTCGAGGGCGACTACCTCGAGGTCGTGGCAATCCGGGCTTGAGCGAGACCGGCTAGGACTTCGCGGGTGCGAACACTCGGATTCCCGAGCCGACAAGCAGGATCACGAAGAAGACCATGCCGGCGATCGGGCCGCCCTGACCGAGGGCGTAGGAGATCGTCATGCCGGCGAGGGCCAAGAAGAAGGTGATGACCATTCCCATACGGCCGGCACTTTACCCGGCGAGGGCGACGCGCGCCTCGCTGAGGAACTCGGCGACGGCTTCGGCGGCCGCCGGGGCCGATCCGGCCTCGGCGACGGCGCGGACGAGGCGGCTGCCGACAATCACCCCGTCGGCGATCTGACCGACCTCGGCCGCCTGCGCGGCGGTCCCGATCCCGAACCCGACCGCGACCGGCGTGCTCGCCTCGGCCTTGGTCGCGGCGACCAGCTGCGCCAGCGCCGCCGGCACCTCGGCCCGCTCGCCGGTGGTGCCGACGGTGGAGACGACGTAGACGAAGCCGCGGGCGACGGCGCAGATCCGGGCCAGGCGCTCGGGCGGCGTCGTCGGCGCCACCAGCGGCACCATCGCCAGCCGGGCGGCGGTGAACGCCTCGCGCACGTCCTCGGCCTCGCCCAGCGGCAGGTCGGGGACGATCACGCCGCAGGCGCCCGCGGCGCCAGCCAGGCGCGCGAACTCGGCGGCGCCGCCGTGGGCGAGAACCATGTTCGAGTAGACCATCAGCACCACCGGGACGCGATCGGCGACAGAGCTGCAGACCGCCAGCGTGTCGGCCAGCGTCGCCCCACCCTCCAGCGCCGCCGTCGCGGCCGCGTGGATCGTCGGCCCGTCGGCCAGCGGGTCCGAGAAAGGCACCCCAAGCTCGATCAGGTCGGCGCCGGAGTCGGCGTAGGCCGCCGCCACCGCGAGCGCCGTCGCGCGGTCGGGGAAGCCGGCCATCATGTACGGCATCAGAGCGGCGCGCTCTTCGTCCCTCGCCATCTGAAACGCACGAAGGATCCGCTCCTCACCGGTCTCGCGCGCCGACACGGCTTCGGTCCCCGCCCCCGTGCTGGAGGCAGGGGGGTGACTCTGACGAGCCTCCCCGCTGTTGCTCGGCAGAGTCACCCCCCTGCCTCCCCCGCGGTCAGCTCGGTGACCTCAGCCATGTCCTTGTCTCCCCTTCCAGACAGACAAAGGACATCGAACCCCTCTGCTCCCGGGTTCTCCAGCAGCCAGGCGACCGCGTGCGAGGACTCCAGCGCCGGGATGATTCCCTCCAGCCGCGCCAGCTCGCTCAGCGCCGCCAGCGCCTGGTCGTCGCGGATGCCGACGTAGCGGGCGCGGCCGGTGTCGCGCAGGTAGGCGTGCTCGGGGCCGACCCCGGGGTAGTCGAGGCCGGCGGAGATCGAGTGCGCCTCGAGGATCTGACCCTCCTCGTCGGCGAGGATCGAGGAGAGCGAGCCGTGCAGGACCCCGGTCGCGCCGGCGCTGAGGGAGGCCCCGTGGCGGCCGCTCTGCAGTCCCTCCCCCGCCGCCTCGACCCCGACCAGCCCGACCTCGGCGTCGGCGACGAAGGGGGTGAAGATGCCGATCGCGTTGGAGCCGCCGCCGACGCAGGCGATCACCCGCGCGGGCAGGCTGCCCTCGGCCGCCAGCGCCTGCTCGCGCGCCTCCTCGCCGATCACCCGCTGCAGGTCGCGGACCAGCGCCGGGTAGGGCGCAGGGCCGACCGCGGAGCCGATCACGTAGTGGGTGCTCTCGACGTTGGCGACCCAGTCGCGGATCGCCGCCGAGACAGCCTCCTTGAGGGTGCGGGCGCCGGCCTGCACCGGCGCCACCTCGGCCCCCAGCAGCTTCATCCGCTCGACGTTGGGCGCCTGGCGGCGGATGTCCTCGCTGCCCATGTAGACGACGCACTCGAGCCCGAGCAGGGCGCAGGCGGTGGCGGTGGCGACGCCGTGCTGGCCGGCGCCGGTCTCGGCGATCACCCGCGGCTTGCCCATCCGCTGGGCCAGCAGCGTCTGCCCGATCGCGTTGTTGATCTTGTGCGAGCCGGTGTGGGCGAGGTCCTCGCGCTTCAGATAGACCCGCGAGCCGACCCGCTCGGAGAGGCGCTCGGCCAGGTAGAGCGGCGTCGGGCGGCCGATGAAGTCGCGGCGCAGCAACTCCAGGCGGGCGCGGAACTTGTCGTCCTCGCGGGCCTGTGCCCAGGCCGCGGTCAGCTCGTCGAGCGCGCCGATCAAAGTCTCCGGCACGTAGCGCCCCCCGTAGGGGCCAAAGCGCTCCTCGACGGCGCTCACGCGGCGGCGCTTTTGTGGTCGGGGGTCCGGTCCTCGGGGGCGATCACGCCGGCCGCCGCGAAGAAGGCGATCAGCGCCGCGTGGTCCTTGCGGCCGGGCTCGGCCTCGACGCCGCTGGCGACGTCGACCGCATAGGGCTGGGCGACGGCGATGGCCTCGGCCACGTTCTCGGGCCGCAAGCCACCGGCGAGAATGTCGGGCACGTTGGAGCGGTGGCCGCGCAGAAGCTCCCAGTCGAAGCACTCGCCGGTGCCGCCCCAGAGGCCCTTGCCGCGCTTGTCGAAGAGGTGGTAGTCGGTGCGGTAGGACTCGGCCGCGTGGACGTCGGCGGCGCTGGCGACGTGGATCGCCTTGATCACCTTGACGCCGGTGCGCCGCGCCACCTCGGCGCAGAAGGACTCCCCCTCGGAGCCGTTCAGCTGCACCATCGTCATCCCGGCGTTCTCGACCGCCTTGGCGACCTCCTCCAGGGTCGGGTTGACGAAGACCCCGACGATCTCGGCCTTGCGACGGAACGCTGCCCCGATCGCCGCCGCCTCGCCGGGCTCGACGCAGCGCGGGCTGCGGTCGTAGTGGATCAGCCCGATCGCCCAGGCGCCGAGCCGCACGGCCTCGGCCGCGTCGTCCAGATTCGTGATCCCGCAGATCTTCACCCGCATGGACCCCAGGTTACGACAGCAATACAACGGCAGCCAGGCCCCCGGACCGGGCCTGGCTGCCAACTCCCGTTTATTCGCTCTGGGAGCCTTCTTCGACGGAGTCGGGACGGTCTTCAAGGGTGACCGTCGCCTTTTTCTCTGCCCCGTCGCGAAGCAGGGTGAGCTGAAGCGTGTCGCCGGGCTCGGATTCGCCGACGAGTTCGACGATTTCTTCCATGTCCGTCACCTTCTCGCCGTTGGCTTCGGTGACGATGTCGCCGCCGAGGTTGATTTCGACGCCACCGATCGTCGCGGTCGTGTCGCCGCCCTCGACGCCGGCCTTGTCGGAGGGGCCGCCTTTGACGACTTCCTGGACGAGGACGCCCTCCTCGACCGGCAGGTTGACTGCTTTCGCCAGTTCGGGGGTGATCGAGACGCCGCTGATGCCGAGGAAGGCGTGTTCGACTTCGCCGGTCTTGATCAGCTGGTCGATCTCCGACTTGACGGTGTCGATCGGGATCGCGAAGCCGATGCCGACGTTGCCGCTGCTGCCGCCGGTCTGGATCTGCGAGTTGATCCCGATCACTTCACCGGCGCCGTTGATCAGCGGCCCACCGGAGTTGCCGGGGTTGATCGCCGCGTCGGTCTGGATCACGTTGTCGATCGAGAACCCGTTGGGGGCCTGGATCTGGCGCTGCAGGGCCGAGACGATGCCGCTGGTGACGGTGCGGTCGAGCCCGAACGGGTTACCGATCGCGACCACCGGGTCGCCGACTTCCATCTGCGCGGACTTGCCGAGCGTCAGCGGGTGCAGTTCGGAGGCCGGCGCGTCGACCTTGAGCAGGGCGACGTCGGTGGCGGGGTCGGCCCCGATCACCTCGGCTGGGCGCGAGGTCTCGGAGTCGCCGAGTTTGACCGTGACCTTGTCAGCCCCTTCGACCACGTGGTTGTTGGTGAGGACGTGGCCTTCGTCGTCGATCACGAAGCCGGAGCCGGTGGCGGTGCCGCCACCTTCGGATTCGGGTTCGCCGAAGGGCGAGAAGCTCTGCGATTCGGCGGCGGGCATCTCGGAGGAGATGAAGGCGACCCCCTCGCCGTCCTGGCGGTAGATCTGGTTGACCGTGTTCGAAGCGGCGTCGCCTTCGTCCCCGGAGGAGGAGACGGGCGCGGTCATCGGCGCCGAGACGGTGGTGGTCGTGCCGCCGTCGGACTTGACCAGCCCGGCGGCGATCGCGATCACGCCAAAGACGGCAACAACAGCGCCGCCCAGCAGGGCGGCGGCGAAGAAGGAGCGGGAAGAGGAACTGCGCTGATTGGGCTCGGGGGTGTCATTCATGCAACCCAGGATGGCCGCTGGCGCTGTTTCGAATCTAAATCCTCAATTAATGTTTTCTAAAGAGGGCGATCTTGCCGGGCGGGGGTGGCATCTCTCGCTGACCTCGGGCCGGCAAGGGAGGGTGGGGGTGTCTCGTGCTCGCTGGATTTTTCGCCCCGAACAACGCCAACTCTCAAATACGGGCAAGCGAAAAATTAACGCCGCTGCGCGCGAGACACCCCCACCCTCCCTTAAAGGTCCGGGATCCTCTCGAAGCTGACGACGAGGCCCGAAGTCTCTGAAGAGATAGGCCAAGGGACGGACCCTTTCCGTGAGGTCGCAGTTAACCGCGGTATGCGCGGCTTATTGCGACCTCACGAATCGAGGCTCCTCACGCTCTCCGCGAAGCGATCGAGGAACGGGATCTTTGCGAGAGACGGAGCGGCCCGAGCAGCCAAGGAATCATTCGAGCGGCTCGCCGGGAGGGGTTGGGGTGCCCCTGAAGCGTCTTGCACTTTTTTGCTTCAGCCCCCCAAGGCGTTTAGCCGCATCCGGCTCAACAAAAAAGTTAAGCGAAAGGGGCACCCCAACCCCTCCCGCCACCAACCCCCTCGAAGCAAGCCCGCCCCTAGCCCCGCTACGGCAGGTGGTGTTCGCGCGTCTCGTCCATCCCCGTCAGCTCCCGCGTCTTCGCCTCGGGATCGGCGGCGGACATCAGGGCGCCGCCAATGAGGACCGCGTCGACGCCGACGCGGTCGAGCTCTTCAAGCTCTTCGCGGCCGGAGATGCCGCTCTCGGCGACCACGGTCTTGCCGGCGGGGACGTCGGGCATCAACTCGAAGGTGGTGGCTATGTCGACCCGCTGCTCATCGAGGTTGCGGTTGTTGATCCCGATCACCTCGGCGTCGATCTCCTCCAGCGCCCGCTCCAGCTCCTCCTCGTCGTGGACCTCGACGACGCAGTCGAGGTCGAGCCCGCGGGCTTCCTCATAGAGGTGACGAAGATCGTTCTTGTCGAGGGCGCGGACGATCAGCAGGACCGCGTCGGCGCCGTGGACCGCGGCCTCGTAGAGCTGGTAGGGATCGACGATGAAGTCCTTGCGGATGATCGGCAGGCGGCAGGCCGCGCGGGCCGCGCGCAGGTCGTCGAGCGAGCCGCCGAAATGGGGCTCGTCGGTCAGCACCGAGAGCGCCGCGGCGCCACCGCGCTCGTAGGCGGCCACCTGGTCCTCGACTCGGGCCGTGGCGGAGATCTCCCCCGCGCTCGGCGAGCGCCGCTTGAACTCGGCGATCAGGGAGAGCCCGGGCCGGACCAGCGCCTCACTGAAGGGGCGGTCCTCACCGCGTGCGGACAGGTGCGATTCGAGGTCCTCCTGCGGGACCACATGGCGACGCGCCTCGACTCCCCGCCGGGCGCCGTCGATCAGCTGCTCGATCATTCCCACTTGCCTACGGGAGCCTAGAGGGCCGCGGAGGCGGTTGCTGCGACCAGCCGCTCCAGCACGTTTGCCGCCGCCCCGGAATCGATCGCCTCGGCTGCCTTGGCGACGCCAGCCTCGAGGTCGGGGACGAGCCCGCCGACGTAGATCGCCGCGGCGGCGTTGAGGACGACGAGATCGCGCTTGGGCCCGGGATCACCGGCCAGCACGGCCCGCGTCGCGGCCGCGTTCTCGGCCGGCTCGCCGCCGGCCACCGAGTCGAGATCGGCCGGGGCGAGGCCGAACTGGCCGGGCTCGACGAACCACTCGGCGGTGCCGCCGTCGGCGACCTCGATCACCCGGGTGCGGGTCGAGAGCGAGAGCTCGTCGAGGCCGTCCTCGGCGGAAACGACCAGGGCCCGCACGCTGCCGAGGCTGACCAGCGCCTCGGCGATCGTCTCCTGGTAGTGGCGGTCGGCGACGCCGAGCAGCTGTCGGTTGGCGCCGGCCGGGTTGGTCAGCGGGCCGAGGAAGTTGAAGATCGTCCGCACCCCGAGCGCTTTGCGGGCCGGAATCACGTGGGCCATCGCCGCGTGGTGCTTGGGGGCGAACATGAAGCCGAAGCCGATCTCGTCGATACAACGGCCGACCTGCTCGGGCTCGAGGTCGACCTTGACCCCGAGCGCCTCCAGCAGGTCGGCGGAGCCGCTCTTACTGGTGTTCGAGCGGTTGCCGTGCTTGGCGACCGCGCAGCCAGCGCCGGCGGCGACCAGCGCCGCCGTGGTCGAGACGTTGAAAGTCGAGGGGCCGCCGCCGGTGCCGGCGGTGTCGACGAGGTCGGGGCGGCTGCTGGAGACGGGGGCGGCGAGCGAGCGCATCGTCCGCGCCAGCCCGACCAGCTCGGGGACCGTCTCCCCCTTCGCCCGCAGGGCGATCAGGAAGGCGCCGGTCTGGACCGGGTCGGTCCGCCCCTCCATGATCTCGGCCAGGACGGCGCCGGCGTGGTCGGCGGTGAGGTGGTCGCCAGCGCAGACCGCGTCGATAGCACGGCTGACGACGTCGTTAGGCATCGGAGCCCACGAGGAAGTTCTTCAGCAGGCTTTTGCCCTGCGGCGTCAGCACGCTCTCGGGGTGAAACTGGACGCCCTCGGCCGGCAGCTCGCGGTGGCGGGCGCCCATCACGATCCCGTCGAGGCTGGCGGTCAGTTCGAGCTCGTCGGGGAGATCGGGATCGGCGATCAGCGAGTGGTAGCGGCCGGCGACCATCGGTGTCGGCAAGCCCGCGTAGATCGCCCTGCCGTCGTGCTCGACCTCGGCGTCCTTGCCGTGGACGGGCTCGCCCTGGACCACCTTGCCGCCGAATACCTCGACCATCGCCTGGTGCCCGAGGCAGACGCCGAGGACCGGCGTGCCCGCCTCGGCGAAAGCGCGGATCGCCGCGCCGGAGATCCCCGCCTCGGCCGGCGTGCAGGGCCCGGGCGAGACGACCAGGCGGTCGGGTCCGCGCTCGAGCAGCTCGGCGACGCTCGCCTTGTCGTTGCGCACGACCTCCATCTCCGCCCCCAGCTCGCCCAGGTACTGGACGAGGTTGTAGGTGAAGGAGTCGTAGTTGTCGATCACCAGGACCCTGGTCTGCAGCTCGGCCATCGCGCTCACGCCCAGTCCGGCTGTTCGCAGGCGACCTCGACGGCGCGGAAGACCGCGCGCGCCTTGTTCACCGACTCGACGTACTCGTAGCTCGGCTTGGCGTCGGCGACGGTGCCACCGCCGGCCTGGACGTGCAGCTTGCCGTCCTTGACGACGACGGTGCGGATATGGATCGCGGTGTCGAGGTCGCCGTTCCAGGAGAGGTAGCCGATCGCGCCGCCGTAGCCGCAGCGCTTGACCTTCTCGAGCTCGTCGATGATCTGCATCGCCCGCACCTTCGGCGCTCCCGAGAGCGTCCCCGCCGGCAGCGCCGAGCGCAGCACGTCCATCGAGCTGACCCCCTCGCGCAGCGTCCCGGAGACCTGGCTGACGATGTGCAGGACGTGCGAGTAGGTCTCGACCACCATCAGCTCGTCGACCTTGACGCTGCCGTACTCGCAGACGCGGCCGAGGTCGTTGCGGCCGAGGTCGACCAGCATCACGTGCTCGGCCTTCTCCTTGGCGTCGTTGACGAGCCGCTCGGCCAGGCGCCGGTCCTCGTCCTCGCTCTTGCCGCGCGGGTAGGTGCCCGCGATCGGCCGCGTCTCGACGCGGTCGCCGTGGACCTTGACCAGCGGCTCCGGCGAGGCGCCGGCGATCTGGAAGTCGCCGAACTCGAGGAAGTACATGTAGGGCGAGGGATTGACCGCGCGCAGGCCGCGGTAGACAGAGAAGGCCTCGACCGGAGCCGGCGCCGTGAAGCGCTGCGAGGGGACGACCTGGAAGGCGTCGCCGGCGTGCACGTACTCGACGATCCGCGCCACCGCCGCTTCGAACTCCTCGCGCTCCATGTTGGAGACGAACTCCGGCGGCTCGACCACGCTGGGGCTGGCCGGAGCCGGCACGGCACCGCGCAGGCGCTCTTTCATCTCCGCGATTGTCTCGGCGGCGCGGGCGTAGGCGGCGTCGATCCCGCCCTCGTCGTCGGCGAAGGCGCAAGCGAGGATCGTCAGCTCGTGGCGCAGGTGGTCGAAGACCAGCATCGCGTCGGTGATCATCAGCGCCATGTCCGGCAGCCCGAGCGGGTCGGGATTCGGCTCGCCGAGCGGCTCCACGGTCCGCACGAGGTCGTAGCCGAAGAAGCCGACGGCGCCGCCGACGAACGGTGGCAGCCCCTCGACCGGGGCCGGCGAGTAAGCGGCGAGACGGGCGGCCGCGGCGGCGTAGGGATCGGGCGCGGGCTCGCTCCGGGTCGGCGGCGTCGTGGCGGCGAGGTCGGAGTCGCCGCTCCACTCGAAGAGCGTTCCCTCGCTCCAGCGCAGGACCGCGCGCGGGCGCAAGCCGACGAACGAGTAGCGGCCGACCTGACCCTGCTCGGCCGACTCCAACAGGAAGCACGGCGCCCCCTCGGGCTCGCCGGCGCGCAGCTTGAGGAAGGCCGAGACCGGCGTCTCGCAGTCGTCGACGAAGCGGGCGCGGACCGGCACCACGTTGCCCTCGCGGGCGAGCTCGCGGGCTTCCTCGAGGCTGGGCTCCAGCCTCAGCTCGGAGTCAGCCGCTACGGGCATTCAGCTCTTCCATCACGGCCGCCTGAGAGACCCCGCGTGAGACCAGCAGCACGCTGAGGTGGTAGAGGACGTCGGCCGCCTCTTCGGCAACCCGCTCCTCCGTCTCTTCGCGCGCCGCGCGCACGACCTCCTCGGCCTCCTCCTCGACCTTCTCGGCGATCAGGGCCGGGTCTTCGAGCAGCTTCACCGTGTAGCTGCCGTCGGGCCGCTCGACGGCGCGGCTGCGCAGCGTCCGCTCCAGCGCGGCGAGCGCTTCGTGGGTGACCGGGCCGGGCTCGCCCAGGGCCGGCGGGGCGTCCTTTTTCGGCGAGGCCGAGCCGAGGACCTCGCGGTAGAAGCAGGAGCGCTCACCGGTGTGGCAGGCCGGCCCGGCGGGGTCGACCAGCGCCACCAGGGCGTCGCCGTCGCAGTCGTAGCGCAGCTGCCGGAGGCGCAGGAAGTTGCCGGACGTTTCGCCCTTCTTCCAGATCGAGTCGCGGGAGCGGCTGTGGAAATGCAGTTCGCCGCTCTCGAGCGTCATTTCCAGCGATTTGGCGCTGACGTAGGCGAGCATCAGGACCTCGCCGGTGGCAAAGTCCTGGACCACACAGGGGGCCAGGCCCCGCTGATCGAATTCGATTTCGGCGAACATCCGCCCCATCGTAGACGGCGCCAGCGCCTACTCGATGCCGAGCCGGTCCAGCAGGTCCTCGTCGCGGCGCCAGTGGCGGCGCACGCGGATCTTCAGGTCGAGGTGGACCTGGGCGCCCAGCTCGCGCTCCAGCGAGCGCCGGGCGCCGGTGCCGATCTCACTGATCTTGGCGCCCTTCTTGCCGATCAGGATCCCCTTCTGGGACTCGGTCTCGGCCCAGATGTCAGCCCGCACCGTGATCAGGCCGTCCTCCCGCGGGGCCACCTCCAGCACCGAGACCTCGACCGAGTGCGGGATCTCCTGGCGGGTCCGGTTCAGCACCTGCTCGCGAATCAGCTCCGCCAGCAGCAGCTCGCTCGACTGGTCGCTGGTGTCCTCCGGCGGGTACATGTACGGCCCCTCGGGCACGAGCTCTCCGAGCCGGGCCAGCAGCGGTGGCAGGCCCTCGCCGCTGCGGGCACTGATCGGGAAGACCTCCTCCACCCCCTGCAGGTTGGCGGCGTCGGCGAGCGCCGGCACCATCTCGTTGGGGCCGAGCCGGTCGGCCTTGTTGACGGCGCAGATGATCGGGATCCGGGGACCGGCCGAGAGCAGGCTGCGGGCGATGAAGCGATCGCCGGCGCCGACCCCCTCCTCACCGTTGACGACCAGCAGGGCGACGTCGGAGTCGGCCAGCTCGCGCTCGACCCGGTGCTGCATGCGCTCGGTCATCTCGTCGCGCGGGCGCTGCACGCCGGGCAGGTCGACCAGCACCAGCTGGCGCTCGGCCTCAAGGTCGGTGGCGACGCCGCGAATCGCGCGGCGGGTCGTCTGCGGGCGGACCGAGACGATCACGACGTGGGAGCCGACCAGGGCGTTGACCAGGGTCGACTTGCCGACGTTGGGACGGCCGGCGAGGCCGACGAAGCCGGAGCGGGTGCTCATCGCAGACCCGCCAGCACCTGGGCCTGGAGCGCGAGCATCTCGCCCTCGTCGGTCTCGTGATCGTGGCCGCAGAGGTGGAGGACGCCGTGAACCGCCGCTGCGGTGATGTCGGCGCACCGCGGCGGGTAGATCGCGACGTCGCCGAGCTCACGCGGGCCGGCGACGGGGCCGAGTTCGTCGATCGGAAAGGAGAGCACGTCGGTCGCCTCGTCCTTGCCGCGGTGCTCGCGGTTGAGCGCCTGGATCCGCTCGGCGTCGACGATCTCGACCGCGAGGTGGCCGTCCTCGACGCCGGCTGCGGCCAGCGCCGCCGCGACCGCGTCGCGCAGGTCCGCGGGGACGTCGGCGAGGTCGAGGCTCAAGGGCGTTTCGGCGTCGGCCCGTGTTCGGCGCGGGCGGCGCCGTCACGACCGCTGTCGTGCGAGTCGTAGGCGGCGACGATGCGCTGCACCAGTTTGTGGCGGACGACGTCTTCGCCGCCGAACTCGACGAAGGAGATGTCCTGGACCTGGTCGAGGATGTCGCGGACGGCGATCAGGCCGGAGCGCTGGTCGGTCGGGAGGTCGATCTGGGTGACGTCGCCGGTGACGACCATGCGCGAGTTGAAGCCGAGCCGGGTGAGGAACATCTTCATCTGCTCGGGGCTGGTGTTCTGGGCCTCGTCGAGAATCACGAAGGAGTCGTTGAGGGTGCGGCCGCGCATGAAGGCCAGCGGCGCCACCTCGATCACGTCGCGCTCGAAGTAGCCGTTGACGCGATCGGGGTCGATCATGTCGTAGAGGGCGTCGAACAGCGGCCGCAGATAGGGATCGACCTTGGCCTGGATGTCGCCGGGCAGGAAGCCGAGCCGCTCGCCGGCCTCGACCGCGGGCCGGGTGAGGATGATCCGCTGCACTTTGCGTTCGGTCAGCGCCGCCGCGGCCATCGCCACCGCGAGGAAGGTCTTGCCGGTGCCGGCGGGGCCGATCCCGAAGGTGATCGTGCTGCGGCGGATCGAGTCGACGTAGCGTTTCTGGTTGACCGTCTTCGGCGCCACCTTGGTGTTGCGGTGGCTCCAGACGACGTCGTCGAGGATCGCCGCCGGGCTCTCTTCGGCCTCGAGGGCGCCGGTGACCGCTTCGATCGTCCCGGGAGCGACCTCGTGGCCCTGCTCGATCAGCTCGACCATCTCGTCGACCACGACCGCCGCCTCGGCGACGTCGTCGGCGTCGCCCTCCAGCGTCAGCACGTTGCCGCGCAGATGCAGGTCGGCGTCGAGGCGCTCGCGCAGCGAGCGCAGCACGGTGTCCTCAGAGCCGGCCAGCTCGGCGGCGACGGTGTTGTCCAGGGTCAGCTGCCGGCGGGCCAAGAGTCAGCCACTCAGCTTCTGGCGCACCGCGGCGCTGACCCGCTTGCCGTCGGCACGGCCGCCCAGCTTCGGCATCAGCGCCGCCATCACCTGGCCCATCTGCTTCTGCTCGCTGGCACCGGTCTCCGCCACCGCCTCCTCGACCAGGGCGACCAACTCCTCGTCGGAGAGCTGCTGGGGCAAGTAGCCCTCGATCAGCTCAGCCTCGAAGCGCTCGGCGGCGGCCTGCTCGGTGCGCCCGGCGCCCTCGTAGGCCTCGGCCGCCTCGACCCGCTTCTTGCGCTCGCGCTGCAGCACGGCGACCTCGTCGCCCTTGCCGAACTTGACGTCCTGCTGGAGCACGTCGACGACCAGGCGCAGAGCGGAGGCACGCTCGCGGTCGCGCGCTTTCATCGCCGTGCGGACGTCGTCTTGAACCTGCTCCAGAACGCTCATGGCCTCAAGGTTAGACGGCGGCGTCGGGGGCAACTGCGAAACCCTTGGAGACGAGGTCGCGGATGTCCGCGCTGACCAATGTCCAATCGTGGCGCTTGGCGGCCGCCACGTAAGCCGCGTCGTAGGCGGTCAGACCATGCTCAGCCGCGATCACGAGCGCGGCATCGAGTAGCTCGCCGTCGACCGCCAGCAGGCTGCGACCACAACGACCTGCTGCCAAGCGGCACAGATCCAGCGCCTCCGCCCGGCGCCCGTGGCGCGCCCCCAAGCTATTGGCAATCTCGTAGAGGGTGAGATCGAGACCGCCGACCAGGTACGAGGGATCCACGGCAAGCGCTCGCGACGCATCGAAATATCGGTCGGAGCGGACCTTGGCCCCAATCCAGACGCTGGCATCGAGCAGCAGCACGTCAGTGCGAATCGCGGTCTTCGCGAATCAGCTGAGCGGCGTCGATCTCAAGGTCGAGCGGTGCGCCGAGCATCTCTTCGAACTGCTCGCGGCGCCGTTCCCGGTCGCTCGCGATCTCCTGCTCGGCGAGGCGCTGCAGAAAGCCACTGCGGGTTTCGCCGCTGGCGCTGGCGCGCGCATCGACCCGCTCCAGGAGTGCGTCGGGAATAGAGATCATCACCTTGGCCACCGGGCGAGTATATACGGTATTGCTGTCGGCTAGAACGGGCATGTGGGGAGGCTCGCAAGGCTCAACGCACGAGTGGCGCGCAAATCGAGCCAACTCTGTGCCCGCCTTGAGCCGATTTAGCGATCGGCGGCGATCTCGACCCGCTCGACCGCGCCCAGGGGCATCTGCAGGAAGCGGGTGCCGTGCTCCTGGAAAGAGGCGGTGTCGCCGGTGCAGAGGAAGTCGTAGGCGCCCTCCCCCGCGCTCGGCGGACGGGCGATGCCGTCGCGCTCGAGTGTGCGCTGGACGGCGGCGGCGACCGCGTGGCCGCCGGCGACGAGGCGGACGTCGCGGCCGAGGATGCGCTGCAGCATCGGCGAGACCAGCGGGTAGTGGGTGCAGCCGAGGATCAGGGTGTCGACTTCGGCCCGCTTCAGCGGCTCGCAGTAGGAGCGCGCCATTGCCATCGTCTCCTCGTCGAACAGGGAGCCGTCCTGGATGAACGGGGCCAGCAGCGGCGCCTCGACCTCGGTCACCTCCAGCGCCCGACCCTGCGCTTCGAGCGCCCGCCGGTAGGCGCCGCTCTCGACCGTGTTCGGGGTCGCCAGCACGCCGACCCGGCCGCTGTCGGTGATCGCGGCGGCGATCTCGGCCTGCGGCGTGACCACCGGCACCACCTCCACCCCGCGCGCCGCGGCAACCTCGCGGGCAACGTCCTCGCCGACCGAAGTCGCCGTGTTGCAGGCGATCACCAACAGCTTCGCGCCGCGGTCGAGCAGGAGCTCGGCGATGCGGCTGATCCGCTCGCGCAGCAGCCCGGTGTCGCGGGTCCCGTAGGGGAACCAGGAGGTGTCGCCGAGGTAGAGGTAGTCCTCCTGTGGCAACGAGACCAGGCACTCGTGAAGGACGGTGAGCCCGCCGACGCCGGAGTCGAACATCGCCACGGGGGGCGATGCGTCGCTCACAAAAACGGCTTGTACGTCATGAAGAAGATCGTCACGACGACGATCAACCCGGCCAGACCACCGACCTGGCCGGTCTGCTGCCCGAACGCCGCGAACTCGTCGCTGAGGGTGTCCCCGGCTTTGAGGTCGCGTTCGGCCATCTCCAGCGCTTTGCGAACCCGGGGCTGGAAGTAGCCGTGCTGGAGACCGAAGAGGGCGATGATCGCGAGAAAGCCGACGATGATGAAGGCCTCGTCGCCCTTCCAGACGTCGTCGCTGGCGATCATCAGGTAGATCCCGGCGAGCAGGATGACGATCATGCCCGGGTTGACCAGGTAGCGATCGGTCTTCTGGATCGCGGCCAGGATCGCCGGCGCCGACCGCGGGTACTGCGGCAGGACCGAGAAGGCGATGCCGTAGCCGAAGGTCGGCCCGAAGGCGAGCACCACGGCCACCACGTGCAGGAAGAGGGCGAACTTGTAGTCGGCGCTGACTATCGACGCGAAGGGCACGGTGAAAACCCTATCTCTCAGCCCTGACGAAACAAGAGGGCGGCCCAGTCGCCCTGGATGCGACGGTCGGACTCCGTCAAACCGACCGCGGTGAAGGCAGCGGAGACGTCGTCGAGCTCGGCGGGGAGGATGCCGGAGCAGATGAGGGTGCGGAGGGACAGGGGGTGACCCTCGTCGGCGCTCAGTTGCTCGGCAACTGCCTTCAGGATCGGGGAGGTCATGTTGGCGACGACGGTGGGTGCGAGCGGAGGCAGGGATTCGCGCAGGTTCAGGCGCTCCAGGTGGAGAGACACGCCGTTGATCGCGGCGTTGGCGGCTGATGCCTCGATCGCCGGCTGCTCGTGGTCGTAGCCGCTGACCGGGTCCCAGCCGAGCTTGGCGGCGGCGATCGCCAGCACGCCAGAGCCGGTCCCGAGGTCGGTCAGGGGGCCCGACGCACCCTCGCCCTCGGCGGCCAGCTCCAGCAGGAGCTCAAGGCAGAGACGGGTGGTCGGGTGGGCACCGGTGCCAAAGGCCTGGCCCGGGTCGACGACGACGTCGACAGCGCCGTGGCGCGGCGGCTCCCAGGAGGGCCGCAGCCAGAGGCGGTTGCCGACCAGCAGCGGTTTGTGGAAGTCGCGCCAGCGATCGGCCCAGTCGTCGGGGATCTCGGTCGCGCTGACCTCGATCCGGCCCTCGCCGACGGTGGCGTCGAGCTCGCCCAACTCCGGCAACTCCCCCTCGCCGCCGTAGATCGCGTACTCGACGTAGCCGGGGCCGCGCTCCTCCTCGACCCCGTTGGGGGCGAGCACGGTCAGCTCGGCGAGGACCCGGTCGGCCAGCTCCGGCGAGCAGCGGACCGCTAGCCGGATCAAGGGCCGGTCCTCTCTACCCGAAGGCTCGGCGGACGCGGCCGAAGAGGCCATCGCCGCGCTGGGGAGTGAGGTTCTCGGGCTCGAGCGTCTCGTCGAGGCGCTCGGCCAGCTCACGCTGATCCTCGCTGAGATTGGCCGGGACGACCACCTCGAAGACAACCCGCTGGTTGCCACGGCGACGGGCGCCGAGGCGCGGCACGCCGCCCCCGCGCAGGATCTCTTCATGACCGGGCTGGGTGCCTGCGGCGACCTCGACCTCGTGCTCGCCCTCCAGCGTGGAGACGGTGACGGTGGTGCCCAGCATCGCCTCGGTCGCGGGGATCGAGACGACGCTGATCAGGTCGGTGCCGTCGCGCTCGAAGCGCTCGTCGGCGGCGACGTCGACCTCGACGTAGAGGTCGCCGGCGGGAGCGCCGGGCTCGCCGGCGTGACCGGCGCCGGTGACCCGCAGCCGCTGGCCAGCTTCGATCCCGGCCGGGATTTCAATCTCGCGCGTGCGCTCGCCGGGGGTGCGGCCGCTGCCGTCGCACTCCTCGCACGGGGTCTCGGCGACTTTGCCGGCGCCGTGGCACTCCTCGCAGGCGACCGCGCGGACCATCTGACCGAACGGGGTGCGGGAGACCTGGCGCAGCTGGCCGGCGCCGCCGCAGCGCTCGCAGGCGCTGATCGGGGTGCCGGGCTCGGCGCCGTTGCCGTGGCAGTGATCGCAGGCGCCGACGGCGTTGTACGTGACCTTGCGCGTGACCCCGGTGGCGACGTCGCCGAGCTCGATCTCGATCGCGAGGCCGATGTCAGCGCCGCCCATCGGGCCGCCGCGGCCGCCGCCGCCAAATCCGAACCCGCCCTCGGCACCGAAGAACGCCTGGAAGAGGTCGTCGATCGAGCCGAAGGAGCTGGCGCGCGGATCAAAGCCGCCCGAGCGCAGGCCCTCGTGGCCGTAGGAGTCGTAGGTGCGGCGTCGCTCCGGGTCGGAGAGCACCTCGTAGGCCTCAGCCGCCTCCTTGAACTTCGCTTCCGCCTCGGGGTCGTGATCGTTGACGTCGGGGTGCAGTTCCCGCGCCAGCGCGCGGAACGCCTTCTTGATCTCGGCCTCGCCGGCATCGCGGCCGACGCCGAGGACCTCGTAGTAGTCGCGCGGCATCAGTTTTCGTCGTAGACGGTCTCGAAGTAACGGGAGAGCTCACGGGCGGCGATCCGCACCGAGGCGATCGCGGTCGCGTAGTCCATTCGCAGCGGACCGACGACGCCGACGGCGCCGAGGTTGCGGTGGCCGAGCCCGTAGTTGGCGCCGACGACGCTGACCGAGCGCAGGTCCGGCTGCGGGTTCTCGGCCCCGATCCAGAGGAAGACCGAGCGCTCGGCGAGCGAGGAGCGCAGCATCTGCAGGACGTCGGCGCGGCGCTCCAGCGCAGTCATCAGCTGGTCGGCGCGGGGCAGGTCGGGCAGGTGGGCGTCGGAGAGCAGGCGCGAGGTGCCGTCTAGGTAGAGGTCGGAGGCCGAGCCGGGTTCCAGCTCGGTGAAGGCGGCGCCGAGTGTGGCGACGAACTCCGCCTCGACGCGGTCGAGCGCCGGGTCGGCGAGGCGGGTGGCGATCATCCGAGCGCCGACGCCGAGCCCGCTGAGGGACTCGTTCAGATAGCTGGAAGCCCAGGCGACCAGCCCCGGGTCGAGGGCATGGTCGAACTCGAAGACGCGCCGGGCGACGTCGCCGGTCGAGGCGATCGCGATCACGACCACCTTGGTCGGCGTCAGCTGCAGCACCTCGACCCGGTGGATCGTCGCCGCCAGGCTCTGCTGGGGCGCGGTCGCCATCGCCACCAGGTCGGTGACTTCGGCCAGGGCAGCGGTCGTCTCCCGCATCGCCGCGTCGACCTCGCGCTGCAGGCGCGAGAGCTCGAGCGCGACCGGCGTCTGTGCCGTCAGCGCCTCCGATTCCATCAGCAGGTCGACATAGCAGCGGTAGCCGGAGTCGGTGGGGACGCGGCCGGCGGAGGTGTGCGGGTGTGTCAGGTACCCGGCCGCCTCCAGAGCCGCCAGCTCCGCCCGCACGGTCGACGGCCCCCACTCGACCTCGGTGGCTTCGGCGATCACCTTCGAGGGCACGGGCTTGGCCGACGCGAGGTACGCGTCGACGACAAGCCGAAGAATCAGTTCCTGGCGCGGAGAGAGCACTCGTACATCTTAGGAAGCGGCGCAGCGCCGCCTCCCGCGGACCTAGAACTCGAGCTCTGCCTCGGCGTTCTTGATGATCTGGGTCTCGCCTTGGGCGGCGACGGTGTCGACCGTCACCCGGTCCCCGTCAACGGACTTGACGGTGCCGGAGACGACGATCTCGGTCTCCGGCGCGCCCATGCCGCGGAACTGGACCGAGAGCTTCTTCAGCGCCCGGGGGTCACCGCCGGCCAGCGCCGCGTTGGCGCGGGCGACCAGGCCCATCGAGTAGAGGCCGTGGAGGATGTTGTTCGGCAGCCCGACCATTTTCGCGAACTCGGGGTCGATGTGGATCGGGTTGAAGTCCCCGGAGGCACCGGCGTAGCGGTGCGGCAGGTACTTGTCGGGGGTGACCCGCAGCTCGGGCACCGCGTCGCCGACGTTGAGGTCGCTCATCTCAGACTCCTCGGACGATGTTGGTCCAGGTCCCGCGCACTACCTCGGCGCCGTCCTGGTTCTTGGAGACGGTCTCGAAGACGTAGAAGCCCTTGCCGTCTTTCTCCTCGATCGAGAGGCATTTCGAGGTCGTCGTGATCTCGTCGCCGGAGCAGACCGGCTCGCCCCACTCGAAGACCTGGCCGCCGTGGACCATGGCGGCGAAGTTCATCTCCACGTCGGGGTCGAAGAGAACCGGGCCGAGGGCCGGGCCGCTGTAGACGACCGCGAACATCGGCGGCGCGACGACGTCGCGGAAGCCGGCCGCGCGGGCCGCCTCGACGTCGTGGTGGACCGGGTTGTCGATACCCAGAGCGTTCGCGTACTCCTTGATCTTCTCCCGCCCCACTTGGTACGTGAGGCCGGGCCATTCCTTGCCAACCGCGTCAGTCTTGAGTGCCATGGTCGGGCACAATAACTGGCTGGGCAGCCAGGAGGCGCAGCGGGCTCACTCGTCGATCTGGAGGACCGCCAGGAACGCCTCCTGCGGCACTTCGACCCGGCCCACCGACTTCATTCGTTTCTTGCCTTTTTTCTGCTTCTTGAGGAGCTTCTGCTTGCGGGTGACGTCGCCGCCGTAGAGCTTCGCGGTGACGTCCTTGCGCAGCGCCTTGACGGTCTCGCGGGCGAGGATGTTGGAGCCGATCGCAGCCTGGACCGGGACGTCGAAGAGCTGGCGCGGGATCGTTTTTTTCAGCCGCTCGGCGAGGCGCTTGCCCTGGTCGTAGGAGAAGTCGCGGTGGACGATGATCGAGAGCGCGTCGACCTGCTCGCCGGCCAGCAGGATGTCGACCTTGACCAGGTCGGAGACGCGGTTGCCGATCGGCTCGTAGTCAAGCGAGGCGTAGCCGCGGGTGCCGCTCTTGAGCAGGTCGAAGAAGTCGAGGACGATCTCGCCGAGCGGCATGTCGTAGCGGATCTGCACCCGCACCGGGCTCAGGTAGTGCATGTCGACGTGTTCGCCGCGACGGCCCTGGCAGAGCTCCATCACCGCGCCCACCTGCTCGGAGGGGGCGATGATCGTGGCGCGGATGTAGGGCTCTTCGATCGTCTCGATCAAGCCCGGGTCGGGGAGGTCGGTGGGGCTGCGAACCTCGACGGTCTCGCCGTTGGTCTTGTGGACGACGTAGCGCACGTTCGGCGTCGTCGAGAGCAGCTCCAGCCCGTACTCGCGTTCGAGCCGCTCGCGCACGATCTCCATGTGCAGGAGGCCGAGGAAGCCGGTTCGGAAGCCGAACCCAAGCGCCTCCGAGGTCTCCGGCTCCCAGGATAGAGCGGCGTCGTTGAGAGCCAGCTTCTCGAGCGCGTCGCGGAGGTCTTCGTAGCGGTCGGTGTCGATCGGGAAGACGCCGCAGAAGACCATCGGCCGGACCTCGCGGTAGCCCTCCAGGGCCTCGGCCGCCGGGTTGGCCTGGGCGGTGAGGGTGTCACCGACGCTGAGCTTGTTGACGTCCTTGATCCCGGTGATCAGGTAGCCGACGTCGCCGGCTTCCATCCCCTGCACGGCGGTCATCGCCGGGCGGAAGAAGCCGAGGTCGTCGATTTCGGCCTCGGTGTTGTTCTGCATCGCCAGCACCTTCTCGTGCTTGCGGAAGCCGCCGTCGACCATCCGCACGTAGGCGATCACGCCGCGGTACTGGTCGAACTCGGAGTCGAAGATCAGCGCCCGCGGCGGCGCGCTCGGCTCGCCCTTCGGGCCGGGGATGCGCTCGACGATCGCCTCCAGCACCTCCGGCACCCCCTCCCCCGTCTTGGCGGAGATCCAGAGCGCTTCGTCGGCGTCGCCGCCGGTGAGGTCGGCGATTTCGGCCGCGACCCGGTCCGGTTCGGCCCCGGGCAGGTCGACCTTGTTGATGACCGGGATCAGCTCCAGGCCGGCGTCGATCGCCAGGTAGGTGTTGGCGACGGTCTGCGCCTCGACCCCCTGGGCGGCGTCAACGACCAGCAGCGCGCCCTCGCAGGCGGCGAGGCTGCGCGAGACCTCGTAGGAGAAGTCGACGTGGCCGGGCGTGTCGATCAGGTGCAGGTGGTAGGGCTGGCCGTCGGCGGCCGTGTACTCGACCCGCACCGCCTGCGCCTTGATCGTGATCCCGCGCTCGCGCTCGAGGTCCATCGAGTCGAGCATCTGCGCCTGCATTTTGGTCGGGTCGACGGCGCCGGTGACCTCGAGGATGCGGTCGGCCAGGGTCGACTTGCCGTGGTCGATGTGGGCGATGATCGAGAAGTTGCGGATGCGGTCCATGGAAGGCCAGGAGTATGAGGGACGGGCGCCCCGGCCGGCGGGTCCTGTCGCGGTGGTGCCTCC
>DATAON010000059.1:0-17425 GCA_036265715.1 Solirubrobacterales bacterium
ACCCGAACCGAGCGACCGAGGACACCGAAATGCGCCGGTCTGAGCGCCTCTCTACCAGTGGACGCCTTTCATCAGGTGCGCAAACGCGACCGCCTCGGTCGACGGGGCTTTGTCCCGGCCCTCCGCCGTTTTCCCTTTCGCCGCCTGGGAATCGGGGAAGAGCTTGTAGGCGGTGTTGAGGATCGAGTCGCTGGCCTTCGGCGCCACCGCGTAGAGCAGCTCGCCGAAGTTGCCGAGTTTGGTCGCCACCTTCTTCGGCTTGTTGACCATCGCCTTGGCGATCATCTCGGCGGCCTCCTCCGGGGTGATCGCCGGGAACATGTCGTACATGCGGGTCGGCGCGATCATCGGCGTCCGCACCAGCGGCATGTTGATCGTGGTGATGTGGACCTTGTCTTCGACCATCTCCGAGGCGATCACGCGACTGAAGGCGTCGAGCGCGGCCTTCGAGGCGACGTAGGCGGAGAAGCGCGGCGGGTTGGTCTGGACCCCGATCGAGCTGATGTTGATGATGTGGCCCGACTTGCGAGCGCGCATCGCCGGCAGCAGGGCCAGGATCAGCCGCAGCGAGCCGAGGTAGTTGAGCTGGATCGTGCGCTCGTAGTCGTGGAAGCGGTCATAGGAGAGCGCCACCGAGCGGCGGATCGAGCGGCCGGCGTTGTTGACGAGGATGTCGACGTGGCCGTGGTAGGTCAGCACCTCGTCGGCCATCCGTTCGATGTCCTCGATGTCGGCCATGTCGCAGCGGTGGATGTGGGCGCTGCCTCCGGCGGCAGCGATCTCCGCTTTCGTCTCCTCCAGCTTCTCGACGTTGCGGGCGACCAGCAGCACGGTGGCGCCGGCGTCGGCGACCTTGACCGCAGTGGCCCTGCCGATCCCCGAGGAGGCCCCGGTGATGAGGATGATTTTCCCGCGCACGGCACCGGACAGCGAGCGATCCTTGAAGAGGTCGGGATCGAGATTGCGCTCCCAGTAGTCCCAGACGCGGGCGGCGTAGCTCTCCAGCGGCGGCACCTCGATCCCCGACCCCTTCAGCGCCGCCTGGGCGCCGCTGGAGTCGAAGGTGGTCGGGTAGTCGACGTAGGTGAGGACGTCGGCCGGCAGCCCGAGCTGGCCGATCCCGATCTTCAGCGCCCGCTTCGCCGGCGGGAAGAACTTGAGGGCGCCGCGGATCGCGCTGGTCGCCGGCTCGGTGATGTCGGTGTCCAGCTTCACCGTCATCTGCGGCGCGTCGGCGGCCCGGGCGAAGAGGTTGATCACCTCGCCCGCGGTGCGCGGGTTGGGATCGGTGAGGTGGAAGGCGCGGCCGTCGAGTTTTGGCTTGTGGGCGATGTGGTCCATCGCCGCGGCCACGTAATCGACCGGGACGATGTTGATCTCGCCGCCTTCGATCCCGACCGTCGGCAACCATGAGGGCAGCACCCGGCGCGCCCGCTGCAGCGCCTTGAAGAAGTAGTAGGGCCCGTCGATCTTGTCGATCTCGCCCGTGCGCGAGTCGCCGACGACGATCCCCGGCCGGTAGACCCGCCACGGCCGCGCGTATTCGCGGACCAGCCGCTCGGACTCGTGCTTGGTGCGGAAGTAGGGGTTGTTGTCGAGGCGCTGCGCCTCGTCGAACATGTCCTCGCGCCATTCGCCGCGGTAGAGGCCGGCGGCGGCGATCGAGCTGACCTGGTGGAAGCAGCCCGCCTCAACCGTGCCGGCGAGCTCAAGCGCGTGCCGGGTCCCCTCGACGTTGGCGATCTCCTGCGCTTCGGCGTCGGCGGTGATGTCGTAGATCGCCGCCAGGTGGAAGAAGTGGTCGATCTCGCCGCGCATCGCGACCAGGTCCTCCTCGGAGACCGCCAGCCCAGCCTGGGTGAGGTCGCCGGCGACCGGCACCACGCGGGCCCCGTCGGCGCCCCAACTGGTCCGCAGCTCCTCGAGGCGGCCACGCGAGCCGGCGCGGACCAGGGCGTAGATCGTGCCCTCGCGCTGCAGCAATTTCTCGACCAGATGGCGGCCGATGAATCCAGTTGCGCCGGTGACGAAATAGCTCATCGGGTACCAGGGTATATCGAGAGCGTGCCGATAGGCCCGGTTTCATAGACTCAGACGAGAAATGCCAGAGACGGCCACCGTGCAAATTGCCATGCCCGAGATGGGCGAGTCGGTGACCGAGGGCATCGTTCTCGAGTGGCACGTCGCCGAGGGCGACACCGTTTCCGAGGGCGACACCATCGTCGAGGTCTCCACCGACAAGGTCGACGCCGAGGTGCCGGCGCCGATGGACGGCGTGATCACGAAACTGGTCGCGGCAGTTGACGACGAAGTGCCGGTCGGCTCGCCACTGGCCGAGATGGAAGCCGGCGAGGGCTCGGATGCCCCATCCACGGGTCCTGTCGCCGCAGGGGACCCCCCACCCCCTGCGGTAGCTAAAGCTTCCTCGGGGGTGGGCCCCCCTACGGCGCCACCCGCAAATGGGGCATCCGAGAGCGTCGAAAGCTCCAGTTCCGGGAACGGGGCCGATGTGAAGGCGACGCCCGTGGCGCGGCGAGTTGCGCAGGCGACCGGCGTCGATCTGACTTCGATTAGCGGGACTGGCCCGGGTTCGAAGGTCACCAAGGAGGATGTGCTCGCTGCGCAGGACGGGAGCGGGAACGGCGCTGCCGCGCCCGCCGCAAAAGCCGCCGCTTCCGGCGAGGCCAAGCAGCTACGCGGGCCCGCCGCGATGCTGGCCAAGGCGATGGACGAGAGCCGGGCGGTGCCGACGGCCACCTCATTCCGCACGATCGCGGTCGACACCCTCGACGCCAAGCGCAAGGCGATCAACGTCGTGCTGAAGGAGCGCGGGCTCAAGGTCTCCTTCACTCACCTCGTCGCCTGGGCAATCGTGCAGGCGACCAAAGACTTCCCGGTCATGGTCCGCGCCTTCGAGGAGCGTGACGGCAAGCCGTTCGCGATCGAGGGCAGCCCGATCAACCTCGGCATCGCCGTTGACGTCGAGAAGAAGGACGGCTCCCACGCCCTCATGGTCCCCGCGATCAAGGGCTCCCAGGACCTCGACTTCGCCGGCTTCCACTCCTACTACGAGGACCTGATCAAGAAGACCCGCGAGAACAAGCTGACCGCGGACGACTTCCAGGGCACCAACATCTCGCTCACCAACCCGGGCGGGATCGGCACCGTCGCCTCGGTCCCGCGCCTGCTCTCCGGCCAGAGCGCGATCATCGCCACCGGCTCGATCGCCTACCCGCCGGAGTGGCTGCACGCCTCGCCGGAACGGCTGAAGCAGATCGGCGTCTCGAAGGTGATGACGCTGACCTCGACCTACGACCACCGGGTGATCCAGGGGGCAGAGTCGGGCGCCTTCCTGCGCCGGCTCGAGCAGCTGTT
Organism: Solirubrobacterales bacterium; assembly: GCA_036265715.1. Classification (GTDB taxonomy): domain Bacteria; phylum Actinomycetota; class Thermoleophilia; order Solirubrobacterales; family 70-9; genus VAYN01. Next base: position 3,376 of record DATAON010000059.1, read on the forward strand.
GCAGGGCGAGGACGGCTTCTATGAGGCGCTCGCCGCCGACCTCGGGATCGACGCGACCGGCATCACCAGCGCCCATCCCGCCTCGGCCTCGGCGCCGCCGCTGAGCGCCGCAGCGCCCAGCGCCGAACCGACCACCGCCCCCGGCGAGGTCGACGAGGAGCTGCTGCAGGCGGTCCAGGCGGCGACCTCGATCCTCAAGGCCTACCGCACCCACGGCCACCTCGCCGCCCACCTCGACCCGCTCGGCTCCGAGCCCAAGGGCGACCCGGCGCTGGAGCCCGAGAACGTCAACCTGACGCCGGAGCTGATGGAACGGATCCCGGCCTCGATCCTGCGCATCGGCGTCCCCGGCGAAAACCTGCTGGAAGCGCTACCGCGGATGCGGACCGCCTACTGCGGCACGATCGGCTACCAGTTCGAGCATCTCTCCTCCCACCAGCAGCGGATCTGGCTGCGGGAGATGATCGAGACCGGCGCCCATCGCCAGCCGCTGACCGACCCCGAGAAGCACCGCCTGCTCGACCGCCTGATCGACGTCTTCCAGTTCGAGCGCTTCCTCGAGAAGACCTACCTGGGCCAGAAGATGTTCTCGATCGAGGGGCTCGACGTGATCGTGCCGATGCTCGACGAGCTGGTCACGATCGCCGGCCGTGGCGGCGCCGAGGAGGTCGTCTTCGGGATGGCCCACCGCGGCCGCCTCAGCGTCCTCGCCCACAACCTCGGGCGCTCGGTCGAGTCGATCCTGGCCGAGTTCGAGGGCTCCAAGCGGATTGACGCGGTCAAGGCCGTGACCGCGATCCCGCACGGCGGCACCGGCGACGTCAAGTACCACTACGGCCACCGCGGCACCTACGAGACAAGCCACGGCGAGAGCATGGCCGTCCGCCTCTACCCGAACCCGAGCCACCTCGAGTTCGTTGACCCGGTGGTCACCGGCGGCACCCGCTACCTGCAGTCGAAGATCGACGGCTCCGAGATCGAGCAGGACCCGAAACTCGCGGTCCCGGTCCTGCTCCACGGCGACGCCGCCTTCCCGGCCCAGGGCGTGGTCGCCGAGACGCTCAACCTGCAGAGCCTCAAGGGCTACAGCACCGGCGGCACCATCCACCTGATCCAGAACAACCAGGTCGGCTTCACGACGGACCCGGAGGAGTCGCGCTCGACCCCCTACGCCGCCGACATGGCGAAGGGGTTCAACGTCCCGATCATCCACGTCAACGCCGACGACGTCGAGGCCTGCTCGGCGGCGATCCGGCTGGCGATGGCCTACCGCGAGCGCTGGGCGCGCGACGTCGTCATCGACGTGATCGGCTACCGCCGCTTCGGCCACAACGAGACCGACGAGCCCGCCTACACGCAGCCGGTGATGGCGGCGAAGATCAAGGCGCACCCGCCGGTCTCCGAGATCTACGCCGAGCAGCTGATCGCCGAGGGCGTCGCTTCCGCGACGGAAGTCGGCGAGAACTCCGAGCGCCGCCGCGAGGAGATGTCGGCGGCCCTGAAGAGCCTGCGCGAGCGGATGGAGTCGGGCGAGTACGAGGACCCGACCGTGACCACCGGCACCGGTGAGCTTGACCGCACCGCCAGCCCGCCGGTCGACACCTCCGTGCAGGCCGACAAGCTGCGCTCGCTGAACGAGGAGCTGCTGCAGACCCCGGAGGGCTTCACCGTCCACCGCAAGCTGCGGCGCCCGCTCTCGCGGCGCACCGAGGCGATCGAGGGCGGCGGCATCGACTTCGGCCAGGCCGAGGCGCTCGCCTTCTCCTCGCTGCTGACCGACGGCGTCCACATCCGCCTCACCGGCCAGGACTCCGAGCGCGGCACCTTCTCCCACCGCCACCTCGTCCTCCACGACGAGAACACCGGCCTCAAGTACACGCCGATGCAGAACCTGGCCGGAGCGAGGGCGCCGTTCGAGCTGCACAACAGCCCGCTCTCGGAGATCGCCTGCCTCGGCTTCGAGTACGGCTACTCGGCGGCGAACCCGAGCGCGCTGATCCTCTGGGAGGCGCAGTTCGGCGACTTCTCCAACGCCGCCCAGGTGATCATCGACAGCTTCATCGTCTCCGGCGAGGCGAAGTGGGGGCAGACCAGCCGACTGACGCTGCTGCTCCCGCACGGCTACGAGGGCTCGGGGCCCGAGCACTCCAGCGCCCGCATCGAGCGCTTCCTCGCCCTTGGCGCCGAGGGCAACATCCGCATCGCCAACCCGACCACCGCGGCCCAGTACTTCCACCTGCTGCGCCGCCAGGCGCTGATCCGCAAGCCGCGGCCGCTGATCGTCTTCACCCCGAAGGGGCTGCTGCGGCTGGACCGCGCGACCGCCAAGCTCGACGAGCTGACCGGGGGCGAGTTCATGTACACGCTCGACGACCCGACCGCCGAGGGCCGGCGCGAGAAGGTCGAGCGGCTGGTCCTCTGCACCGGCAAGGTCTACTACGACATCGACGCCTCCGAGCGGCGCGCCCAGGCCGAGAACGTGGCGATCGCCCGGGTCGAGATGCTCTACCCGTTCGCCCAGCAGCAGCTGGCGCGGATCATCGGCGAATACCCGAACCTGAAGGAGATCGCCTGGGTCCAGGAGGAGCCGCGCAACATGGGCGCCTGGAAGGTGATGTCGCGGCGGATGCCGGAGGTGCTGCCCGAGGGCGTCGACCTCACCTACATCGGCCGTCCCGGCCGGGCCAGCCCGGGCGAGGGCTACTCGGGTGCGCACGCGCGCGAGCAGGAGCGGATCGTCCTCACCGCTCTCACTCCAGGCGCCTGAGCGCGATGGCCTGGCGCCGCCCGTTCGACAAGCCCGTGCCGGGCAAGCTGTTCGTCTGGGTCAAGCGCTTCTCCTGGGTCGAGCTGGCGATCTTCGCCGGGCTGCTGGTGTTCTGGCTGGCGCCGGGGTTCGAAACCGAGACGATGCTGTTCGGCTGGGCGCACGGGCTCGGCTTCATCGCCCTCTGCGTGGTGATCTGGGTCGCCTGCGTGCGCCACGAGGCGCCCTACACCCTGCTGGCAGCGACCCTCACCCCGGTCGGGCCGGTCGGCAGCGTGATCGGGATCGAACTGATCGAGCGCAAGGGCTGGGGCGTCGCCGCACCCGACGCTCGGGGGGTCGAGCGCCCGCACTCTGCACCTGAACGTACCTAAAGCGCTCCATTCCGCTTGACCGGACGCAGGTCAAGCGGTATAGCTAATTCTCGACGTTCCAATGCGGGCAGTCCCGCCCGCAGGAACGGCTAGGCGTCGGCATCCCTCCCTGGCTACCGACGCGCTGGTGCAGTGAGGGTCGCGCGGACCCCCCTGCCTCCCGCGACCTTCACTGTGCCCCTGAGCGAAAACCCGTGCTTCGAGGGGGGGGTTGGCGTGAGGGGTTGGGGTGCCCCTTTCGCTTAACTTTTTTGTGGAGCGGATGCGGCTAAACGCCTTGGGGGGCTGAAGCAAAAAAGGCAAGACGCTTCAGGGGCACCCCAACCCCTCTCAACAAACCGCTCGAATCATCTTCAGATGCCCAGGGTCCGGGCGTCCCCCTGCTGCCGAGCTGCCGGTTAGCTACGCATAGGGAGAACAACCGCAACTCGCGAATTGGAGCCTCGATTCGTGAGGTCGCAATAAGCCGCGCATACCGCGGTTAACTGCGACCTCAAGACCTCAGCCTTTGAGGTTTCTCAGCACCGTTTGGAGGATGCCGCCGTTTTGGAAGTAGGTGACCTCGTTGGGGGTGTCGAGGCGGACGGTGGCGGTGAACTCCTTCGTGTCGCCGTCGTCAGTGGTGGCGGTCACGGCCACTGATTTGGCCTGGCCTTCGTCGAGGTCGCCGAAATCAAAGGTCTCCTTGCCGGTGAGGCCGAGGCTGGCGGCGCTCTCGCCGTCGGCGAACTGGAGGGGCAGGACGCCCATCCCGATCAGGTTGGAGCGGTGAATGCGCTCGAAGCTCTCGGCGATCACGGCGCGGACGCCGAGCAGCTTGGTTCCCTTCGCCGCCCAGTCGCGGGAGGAGCCGGAGCCGTACTCCTTGCCGGCGAGGACGACCAGCGGCACGCCTTCGGAGGCGTATTGCATCGCCGCCTCGTAGATCGAGGTCTCCTCGCCGTCGGGCCAGTGGCGCGTGTAGCCGCCGGCTTTCTCGACCAGCTGGTTGCGCAGGCGGATGTTGGCGAAGGTGCCGCGGATCATCACCTCGTGGTTGCCGCGGCGGGCGCCATAGGAATTGAATTCGCCGGGCTCGACCCCCTGCTCGACCAGCCAGCGGCCGGCGGGGCCGTCGCGTTTGATCGCGCCCGCGGGCGAAATGTGGTCGGTGGTGATCGAGTCCCCCAGCAGGGCCAGCGCGCGGGCGCCGGCGATCGGCTCGACCCCGGGCGGGTCGGCCGGCATCTGCTGGAAGAAGCTGGGCTGGCGCACGTAGGTCGAGTCGGGCCAGGTGTAGCGGTCGCCGGCCGGGACCTCGACCGCGTTCCATTCCTCGTCGCCGGAGAAGACGCTGGCGTAGTTGTCGGCGAACATCTCCGCCGCGACCGAGGCGCCGACGACCTGCTTGATCTCCTCCGCCGAGGGCCAGATGTCCTTCAGGTAGACAGGGCCGTCGCTGCCCTCGCCGAGCGGCTCGGAGGCGAGGTCGATGTCCATGCGGCCGGCGAGCGCGTAGGCGACCACCAGCGGCGGGCTGGCCAGGTAGTTGGCCTTGACGTCCTGGTTGATCCGGCCCTCGAAGTTGCGGTTGCCGGAGAGGACGGCGCAGACGGCCAGGTCCTTCTCGGCGACCGCGGCCGAGATCTCCTCGTCGAGCGGGCCGGAGTTGCCGATGCAGGTGGTGCAGCCGTAGCCGACCAGGTTGAACTGGAGCTTGTCGAGGTACTCGGTGAGGCCGGCGCGCTCGAGGTAGTCGGTGACGACGGTCGAGCCCGGCGCCAGCGAGGTCTTCACCCAGGGCTTGCGGGTGAGGCCCTTTTCGACCGCGTTGCGGGCGAGCAGGCCGGCGCCGACCATCACGCTCGGGTTCGAGGTGTTGGTGCAGCTGGTGATCGCGGCGATCACGACGCGGCCGTGGTCGAGGTCGAACTCGGAGCCGTCGGCGAGGTGGACGGCGATCGCGTCGTCGGTCATCCGCTTCTCGGCCGCGGCGACCGAGCCGCCGCTGACCGCCGGGCGCGGCTTGCCGCGCTCGTCGTCGTGATCCTCGGCCGGCGGGTCGGAGGCGGGGAAGGACTCGGCATTCGCCTCGTCGACGCCGTTGCCCATCTGCTCGGCGGCCTCGGGGTCGAACTCCCCCATCGCCTCGAGGAAGGCCTCCTTGGCGACCGACAGCGGGACCCGGTCCTGCGGCCGTTTCGGGCCGGCGATACTGGGGACGACGTCGCCGAGGTCGAGCTCGATCAGGTCGGAGAAGACCGGGTCGGGGGTCGACTCGTCGTGGAACATGCCCTGCTCGCGCGCGTAAGCGTCAACCAGCTCGATCGTCGCCGTCGGGCGGCCGGTCAGGTCGAGGTAGCGCAGGGTCTCGGCGTCAACCGGGAAGATCGCGCAGGTCGAGCCGAACTCCGGCGACATGTTGCCGAGGGTGGCGCGGTCGGCGAGGCCGAGGGTGCCGATCCCGGGCCCGTAGAACTCGACGAACTTGGAGACGACGCCGCGCTCGCGCAGCATCTCGGTCGCGGTGAGGACGAGGTCCGTGGCGGTCGCGCCCTCCGGCATCTCGCCGGTCAGCTTGAACCCGACCACCTGCGGCAGCAGCATCGAGATCGCCTGGCCCAGCATCGCCGCCTCGGCCTCGATCCCGCCGACGCCCCAGCCGAGCACGCCGAGGCCGTTGACCATCGTCGTGTGCGAGTCGGTGCCGACCAGGGTGTCGGGGTAGGCCTGCAGGACGCCGTCGTTCTCACGGCTGTAGACGACCTGCGCGAGGTGCTCGAGGTTGACCTGGTGGCAGATCCCGGTCGCCGGCGGCACCACGCGGAAGTTGTCGAAGGACTGCTGGCCCCATTTGAGGAACGAGTAGCGCTCGAGGTTGCGCTCGAAGTCGCGGGCGGCGTTGACCGCGAAGGCGCGCTCATTGCCGAAGGCGTCAACCTGGACCGAGTGGTCGATCACGAGGTCGACGTCGACCAGCGGGTTGATCGCGGCGGGGTCGCCGCCGATCTCCTCCATCGCGTCGCGCATCGCCGCCAGGTCGACGACGGCGGGGACGCCGGTGAAGTCCTGCATGAGGACGCGGGCGGGGACGAAGGGGATCTCGACACTGGGAGTGGCGGCCGCGTCCCAGCCGGCGATCGCCTCGACGTCGGCGGCGCTGACGGAGACGCCGTCCTCGAGTCGCAGCACGTTCTCCAGCAGGACCTTGATCGAGTACGGCAGACGGGCGACGTCGAAGCGCTCCTGCAGGGCGTCGAGGCGGAAGACCTCATACTCGCGCCCGCTCACCTCGAGGGTCGAACGGGCGCCAAACGAATCGCTGCTCATATCTGGGGACTTCCTTCCAAGTGGGGGGTTTACCTCTTGTCCTTCGAGTGCCCTGCGGATACCTCCGCCGCGGCCTTCTGGCCGGCCGCCCCGCTCGCCGTCCGCACCGCGATCCCCGGGCTGACCAGTCCGAAGTGGGCCAGGAAGCGCTGCTGCATCGGTGCCACCACGACCTCGACCTTGTTGGACTCGATCGCCCGCACCGTCCCGCTCGCGACCGCCTCCGGGGTTGCCGTGCCGAGCCCTGCCGGGGGGGTGGCGCCCGACTCGGCGAACATCCCCGCGTCCCGGATGAAGCCGGGAGAGACGATCGAGACCCCGATCCCCTGCGGATTCAGATCGGCGCGCAGACCCAGGGCGAAGCCACGCAGTCCGAACTTGGTCGCGTTGTAGATCGAGGAGTGCGGGCTCGGCGCCTTGCCCGAGAGCGAGGCGACGAAGACGAGGTGACCGGAGCCCTGGGTCAGCATCGCCGGGTAGAGCGCCTGCGCCAGCAGCATCGGCGCCTCGAGATTGACCCGTAGGGCGCGCTTGACCTCATCGGCGCTGAAGCCCTCCATCCGCCCGGCCCCGGGCAGACCGGCGTTGGCCACGAGCACGTCGACGGCCCCGGCCTCGACGGCGAGCCGCTCGGCGGCGCCCTCCTCGGCGAGGTCGGCGGGCAGGACGGCGTGGCCGCTGCCCGGCAGCTCGGCCGCCAGCGCCTCCAGGGCCTCCGCCTTGCGCCCGCTGAGCAGGACGTTGGCGCCGCGCTGGGAAAGCGCCAGGGCAATCGCGCGACCGAGACCGCCGGTGGCGCCGGTTAGAAGTGCTTTGCGGCCGGAAAGTTCCATCCCAAAAAGCAAGCTACCAGCCGTGCTGCCGACAGGATTCTGGGATGCGACAAAGAAAGCTAACCGAATATTTGCGTTTTGTGAGCAGAGCGCCGGGCGATGGTCTACACTGCCGCGAGTCCGAAAGACCGGAACGCCGAATCCCCGATGCCATCAGGGCGGACGGGAGCGGGGGAACCACGTTTTCGGGGCTAACTCACCTTGTTAGGTGGGGGCGCGAGCTTCCTTCAGCGCCAGCCCGACAGCTAACCCCGTAGGCCGACGAAGGAGATCGGTTTGCGTACGAAGTTCAAGTTCAAGGCTGGAATTGCAGCTATTGCAGTTCTCTCGGCGCTCGCCGTGGCAGCGCCCGGTAGCGCTTCCGCCGCCTGCACCACCGGTGGCATGTCGCCCGCCGAAATCGACGTCTGCACCCCGACCGCGAAAGCGAAGCTGCTCGACAACGGGATGCTGATCCCGCCGGCCAGCGCTCCGGCCCGGGTCAAGAAGGTGATCGCCGCGGCCAACAAGATCCGCAGCAAGCCCTACATCTACGGCGGTGGCCACGCCCGCTGGTACGACAAGGGCTACGACTGCTCCGGCGCCGTCAGCTTCGCCCTCAAAGGCGGCGAATTCCTCACTTCCCCGCTTCCCTCCGGCCCGATGGAAAAGTTCGGGCTCCCCGGCGAAGGTCGCTGGATCACCACCTACGCCAACCCCGGTCACGCCTACGCCGTGATCGCCGGCTACCGCTGGGACACCTCCGGCGACTCCGGTGGCGAAACCGGCCCCCGCTGGCACGAGGACCTGCGCGACAACGTCGGTTTCATCGCGCGTCACCCGGCCGGCTACTAGCGAGTGCACGCCTAAGCGGGACCGGCGAAACGCCAACCGCTCCTGTTTCGCAAGCCCCGTCGGGCTGCGAACCGAGGGGCCGAAGCAAGTCGTGGTTCCTTTTTAACCCCAGAGGACCTAAAGGAACCACGCGATTACTGGCCCTCGACTTGGCCGTCGTCCGCCCGACGAGGTTTTCGCCATATCCCTCCTAGCCGCCGCATCGGCCCCTTCGTCGTCGCTCAAGCCAAAGCCACTTCGGACGTAACTGGACGGCTTGAGTGGAGAGGGTGGGGTGTCCTCCGTACGAGCGGCGTTAATTTTTCGCTCGTCCGTGCCAGAGAGCTTCCCAGTTGTTGGGGGGCGAAAAATCCAGCGAAGGCAGGAGGACACCCCACCCTCTCTAGCCAACCCCTTCAGATTTCCGTACTCCACTGTGTCTAAGACACCGCGTCCTCGTTGTTCTTGCAATCTCGGCCGCCTGGGATAACTTCAGGTACGTCGCTGGCTCGCCTGACATCCGCCTGAGCGCCCTCACCAAGTCTTACGGCGAGGTGGTCGCGGTTGCCGGCATCGACCTCGAGATCGAGGCGGGGGAGTTCTTCACCATGCTGGGGCCGTCGGGGTCGGGCAAGACGACGACGCTGCGAATGATCGCCGGCTTCGAGGACCCGACCAGCGGCACGATCGAGCTGGCCGGCGAGGAGGTCAGCGGGGTGCCGCCCTACGAACGCGCGGTCAACACCGTCTTCCAGGACTACGCGCTGTTCCCGCACATGAGCGTCGGCGAGAACGTCGCCTACGGGCTGAAGGTGGCGAAGGTCGACAAGGCCGAGCGCCACAAGCGCGGCGAGGAGGCGCTGGAGATGGTGCGACTGCCGGGCTACGCGGAGCGCAAGCCGGGCGAGCTCTCCGGCGGCCAGCGCCAGCGGGTGGCGCTGGCGCGGGCGATCGTCAACCGGCCCAAAGTGCTGCTGCTCGACGAGCCGCTGGGCGCCCTCGACCTGAAGCTGCGCGAGCAGATGCAGGTCGAGCTGAAGGCAATCCAGGGCGACGTCGGCATCACCTTCGTCTACGTCACCCACGACCAGGACGAGGCGCTGACGATGAGCGACCGGATCGCCGTCTTCAGCGAGGGGAAGATCGAGCAAGTAAGCCCGCCGATCGAGCTCTACGAGCACCCCGTCAACGAGTTTGTCGCCGGCTTCGTCGGCGTTTCCAACCTGATCGAACGCGCCGGGGAGACGCTGACGATCAGGCCCGAGAAGATCGAGCTGCTGGATGCCCCCTCCGAGGGCCTCCACAGCGAGCCGGGCCGGATCAGCGAGATCGCCTACGCGGGGATGGTCACCCGCTACACGGTCGATCTCGAGGCCGGCGGCACGCTGCAGCTGGTCAGGCAGAACGTGGACAGCGCCTCCCCGGAGGCGCTTCCTGAGCAGGGGAAGACAGTGCTGGTCGGATGGCGGCCGCAGCACGCGGCAACCATCGGCGGCAAGTCAACGAAAGAGGAGGTTGCACAATGAAACGGGAATCACACCCGGCACGAACGGCGTGGATGGTCCTCGCCGGTCTCGTCGTGTTCATGCTCGTCCTGGCCGGATGTGGCGGAGGCGGCGACGACAGCGGAGACAGCTCCGGCGACGGCGGCGAAGCGCTGGCGAAGCTCGGCAAGGGCGAGGGTCAGGTCAACCTGATCTCCTGGGCCGGCTACGTCGAAGAAGGCTGGTCGAAGCCGTTCGAACAGAAAACCGGCTGCAAGGTCAACAACAAAGTGGCCGGCACCTCCGACGAAATGGTGGCGCTGATGCGGACCGGCGAATACGACGGTGTCTCCGCCTCCGGCAACGCCACCGCGCGTCTCTTCGAGGGCGGCGACGTGGCCCCGGTCAACGTCGACCTCGTCCCCAACTACAAAACGGTCTTCGCCGACCTCAAGGACCAGCCGTACAACACGTTCGACGGCCAGCCCTACGGGATCCCGCACGGGCGCGGCGCCAACCTGTTGATGTGGAACGGCGACGACGTCTCGCCGGCGCCGACCTCCTGGGACGTGATCCTCGATCCCAAACTGGCGGCCAAGAACGCCGGCAAGATCAGCGTCTACGACGACCCGATCTACATCGCCGACGCGGCCGTCTACCTGAAGACGCACCAGCCCGACCTGGGGATCGAGAACCCCTACGAGCTCAACGACGAGCAGTTCGAAGCGGCGGTCAGCCTGCTCGAAGAACAGGCCCCGAACGTCGGCGAATACTGGTCGGAAGCCGAAAAACAGATCTCCGCCTTCGCCAACGGCGATGCCACGGTGGGGACGACCTGGCAGTACCAGTACTTCGCCCTGCTGGAAGAAAAAGAGCCGGTGGCGGCGAGCCCCGCGAGCCAGGGCTTCCTGCCCAAGGAGGGCGCGACCGGTTGGTCGGATACCTGGATGATCAGCAACGAAGCCAAGCATCCGAACTGCATGTACGAGTGGATGAACTGGATCATCGAACCGAAAGTGAACGCCGAAGTGGCGGAATGGTTCGGTGAGGCGCCGGCTCAGAGCCTCGCCTGCGACGAAACCGAAAACCCGGAGTTCTGCGCCGACTACCACGCCGACAACCCGGCGTTCTGGAAGCGCGTCTACTACTGGGAAACCCCCCTTGCGGACTGCGGCGACGGGTCCGAAGACTGCAAGGACTACAACGAGTGGGTCAAAGCCTGGACCGCGATCAAAGGCTGAGGCGGACGCTCGTAAGCCATGGCTGCTGAAGCAGCCTCACCGAGGAGGTCGGCGGGCCGCAAGCTCGCCGGCCTCTTCTACGGCCGCCCCCGCCTGCAGGTGGGATCGCTGCTGGCCGGCCCGGTCGGCTGGCTGGTCATCGGCTACCTGGGCTCGCTGGCGGTCCTGCTCGTCACCGCCTTCTGGTCGGTCGACGCGCTCAGCGGCGAAGTCATCGAAGGCTTCAGTCTCGAAAACTTCGAAGCGATCTGGAACGAACCGGTCTACCGCGACATCATCGGCCGCACCGTCGCTGTCGCCGCCGCGGTCACCGTCACCGACGCGATCCTCGCCTTCCCGATCGCCTTCTACATGGCGAAGATCGCCAGCAACCGCGGCAAGGCGATCCTGGTCGTGGCGATCCTGCTGCCGCTCTGGTCGAGCTATCTGGTCAAGGTGCTGGCCTGGCGCACGATGCTCTCCAACGACGGCATCGTCAACTGGGCGCTGGAGCCGTTCGGGCTGCACGGCCCCGGCTACGGGATCGTCGCCGTCTGGCTGGTCATGAGCTACCTCTGGCTGCCGTACATGATCCTCCCGATCTACGCCGGGCTGGAGCGGATCCCGGGGTCGCTGATCAGCGCCTCCGAGGACCTCGGCGCGCACCCGCTGACGACCTTCCGGCGGGTGATCCTGCCGCTCTCCTTCCCGGCCGTCGTCGCCGGCTCGATCTTCACCTTCTCGCTCACCCTCGGCGACTACATCACCCCGCGCCTGGTCTCCAACGACCAGTTCATCGGCAACGTCATCTTCAACAACATCACCAACAACCAGCCGTTCGCCGCCGCCCTCGCGATCGTCCCGATCGTGGTCATGATCGCCTACCTCCTGGTCGCCCGCAAGCTCGGCGCCTTCGAACACGTATGAGGCTCTCCAGACGCGCAACCTGGGTGCTGCGGACGGGGGTCGGGGTCGGCCTCGCCTTCATCTACATCCCGCTGATCGTGGTCGCGATCTACGCCTTCAACGCCAGCGGCACGACCCAGCAGTGGCCCCCCACGGGGCTGACCCTCGACTGGTTCCCGAAGGCGCTCGAAGACGAGAGCGCCCGCGAAGCCCTGCTCACCTCGGTCGAGGTGGGGCTGGTCGCCACCGCGATCGCGATGCTGCTGGGCACGCTCGCTTCGCTCGCGGTGGCGCGCCACCGCTTCTTCGGCCGCGAGACGATCTCCTTCCTGGTGATCCTGCCGATCGCCCTGCCCGGGATCGTCACCGGCGTCGCCTTCTCCAACACCTTCACCCAGGTGCTGGGGATCGACCTCAGCCTCTTCACCGTGATCGTCGGCCACGCCACCTTCTGCATCGTCGTCGTCTACAACAACGTGATCGCCCGCCTGCGGCGCAGCTCCGCCTCCTTCGAGGAGGCCTCGGCCGACCTCGGCGCCGACTCCTGGCAGACCTTCCGCTTCGTCACCCTGCCGACGATGAAAACGGCCCTGGTCGCCGGCGGCCTGCTCGCCTTTGCGCTCTCCTTCGACGAGATCATCGTCACCACGTTCACGCTCGGGGCCGGCGACGAAACGCTGCCGATCTGGATCTTCCGCAACCTCTTCCGCCCCCAGCAGCTGCCGATCGTCAACGTCGTCGCCCTGCTCGTGATCCTGCTCTCGATCATCCCCGTGTACCTGGCCCACCGCCTCTCCAGCGACTCCGGGGTCAGCGCCGGCGCCAAAGGCGGCGCCGCGGCGGACGCCGCCGAGGCCGCCGCGGTCCCGTAGGGTCGCCTCGTGGACATCGTTCTCGCCCTTGCCGCGGCGCTGTTCTTCGCCTTCGGCACTGTTTTGCAGCAGCGCGCGGGGCTGGAAAAGCCGACCGAGAGCAAGGGCGCGGGGCTGCTGGTGGCGATGGCGAAGCGGCCGGTCTGGCTGGCCGGGATCGCGGCCGACGCGCTCGGGTTCGTCTGCCAGGCGGTGGCGCTGGCGATCGGGCGCTTGGCGGTAGTGCAGCCGCTGCTGGTCTCGACCGTCGTCTTCGCGCTGCCGCTGGGAGCGAAGCTCACCGGCCAGAAGGTGAAGCGGATCGACATCGGCGCCGCCTTCCTGGTCGTGATCGCGCTGATCGCCTTCCTCACGATCGCCAACCCCTCCGGGGGCAGCGACGACGCCCCGCTCGGCGAGTGGCTCCTCACCGGCGGCATCTGCGCCGCCGTCTGCGTGCCGCTGGTCCTGCTCGGCCAGCGCGGCCCGGCGCCGCGGCGGGCGGCGGCGCTGGGGACCGCCACCGGCGTCCTCTTCGCGCTCTCGGCGGCGCTGACCAAGGTCGCCGCCGACCAGGTCGACGACGGCCTCTTCGAGGTCTTCGTCCACTGGCACCTCTACGCGCTGATCGTCGTCGGCTACGCCTCGATGACGCTGAACCAGCTGGCGCTCAACACCGGCGCCCTTGCCCCCGCTGTCGCCACCGCGCTCGCCTTCGATCCGCTGACCAGCGTGATCATCGGCGTCACCCTGCTGAACGAGTCCCTGCACACCTCCCCTGCCGGGATCGTGGGAACGGTGCTGGCCCTGGCGGCGGCGCTGGTCGGGATGGCGCTGCTCTCGCGCTCGCAGGCCCAAGCGCCCGCTCCGACACCCGCCGAGCCGATTCCCGCGACCGCCTAGCCGGCCTCTAGGATCGGCGCGGTGAGCAGCGAGGAGAACCCCCCGGTCGAGGCGCAGGAGGACGGCGCCGGCCGCGCCGAGTTCCAGCAGGAGGTCCGCGCCCACCGGTTGGAGAAGCTCGAGAAGCTGCGCGAGCGCGGGATCGAGCCCTACCCGGTGCGCTTCGACCGCGACACCACCGCGGCGGCGATCCGGGCCGAGTTCGGTGACCTGGCAGCCGGCGCCGACAGCGGCAAGGTCGTCCACGTCGCCGGCCGCATCCTCGGCTCCCGCCGTCACGGCGGCCTCGACTTCGCCGACCTCCAGGACGAGAGCGGCCAGATCCAGCTGATGGCGACCCGCGACGCGGTCGGCGCCGACGAGCTGCACGAGTTCTCCGACCTCGACCTCGGCGACTGGGTCGGCGTCGAGGGAACCGTGATCGCCTCCGACAAGGGCGAGCTGACCGTCCGCGTCGACAGGTTCGAGCTGCTCGCCAAGAGCCTGCGCGCCCTGCCCGACGTCCGCCACGGCGTCGCCGACGCCGAGACCCGCTACCGCCAGCGCTACCTCGACCTCACCCTCGACGAGCCCTCGCGCCGCGTCTTCCG